>DAIMZW010000027.1:0-27423 GCA_036733765.1 Steroidobacteraceae bacterium | reverse complement strand
GGGAGCTTGAGTCCCCGCTCGCAGCTCATGTTGATCACCGCGCTGTGCGGCTTCGCCAATCTAGGCAGCGCCGGCATCATAATTGGTGGCATGGGCGCCATGATTCCCGAGCGCCGGTCTGAAGTGGCGAGCTTGGGTGTGCGCTCGCTGTTCTCGGGCACGGCAGCCACCTGCATGAGCGCTGCAGTGGTCGGAATGCTGCTGACGAGGCAGGCGCGCTCAGCGCGCCCCAATGCGCGTGATGCCGCCCATATAGGGCAGCAGCACCGCGGGCACACTCACGCTGCCGTCTTCATTCTGGTAATTCTCGAGCACTGCGACCAACGCCCGCCCGACCGCGACGCCCGAACCGTTGAGCGTATGCAGCGGTTCAGGCTTGCCAGTCTGCGGATTGCGCCATCGCGCCTGCATTCGTCGCGCCTGAAAGGCCTCGCAGTTGCTGCACGAGGAGATCTCGCGGTATTTGCCTTGTGAGGGCAGCCAGACTTCCAGATCGTAGGTCTTGGCGCTGGCAAAGCCGCTATCGCCGCCGCATAAGACCAAGGTCCGATACGGCAACTCCAGCCGCTGCAACACCTGCTCGGCGTGGCCGCGTAAGCTTTCCAGCGCGGCATAGGAATCCGCGGGCTGGACGATCTGCACCAGCTCGACTTTCTCGAACTGATGCTGGCGGATCATGCCGCGCGTATCGCGACCCGCGGCGCCCGCCTCGGAGCGGAAACATGGCGTGTGCGCCACGAACTTCAACGGCAGCGAACTCGCCTCGATGATCTGTTCCCGCACCAGGTTGGTCAGGGGCACCTCGGCGGTTGGGATCAGATAAAGGCCCTGCTCGCCGCGCACAGCGAACAGGTCCTGCTCGAATTTCGGCAACTGACCGGTGCCGATCAGGGCATGGGCGGCGACCAGATAGGGCGGATAGATCTCGGTATAGCCGTGCTCCTGCGTATGCAGGTCGAGCATGAACTGCGCGAGTGCGCGCTGCAGACGCGCCAGGGGCCCTCGGATCACCGCAAAGCGTGCACCGGCGATGCGTCCGGCGGCCTCGAAGTCCAGCTGTCCGAGTGCTTCGCCGATCGCCACGTGGTCGCGCGGCTCGAATGCGAAATGGCGCGGCTCGCCCTGGCGGCTGACTTCGACATTCGCCGTCTCATCGCTGCCCGAGGGCACCGACTCGTGCAGCAGGTTCGGCAGCTCGAGCTGCCAACTCTCGAGCGCGGCCTGCACGGCAGTGAGCTCGCCATCGGCCAGGATCAGCTGCTGTGCCAGCTCTTCGCCCGCGCGCATCAGCGGCGCAATGTCCTCGCCGCGGCCCCGCGCCTGCCCCACTGCCTTGGCATGGCTATTGCGCGCCGCGCGCAGCTGGTCGCTCTCGAGCTGCCAGTGGCGGCGCTTTTCCTCGAGCTGCGTTAGTGCCTGCACATCGAGGTGGTGACCGCGACGCGCCAGATTGCGCGCGACCTCTTCGGGTGCCGAGCGCAGCAATTTCGGATCGATCATGATTTCTCTTCGCGCGTGCGCAGTCGCTCGAGCGCTTCGCCGATGCGCTGCTCCAGGCCGCGCGGCGCCGGATGATAATAGCGGCGATCGGGCATGTCATCGGGGAAGTAGCGCTCGCCGGCGGCATAGGCTTCCGGTTCGTCGTGCGCGTAACGATAGCCGCTGCCATAGCCGAGCTCCTTCATCAAGCGCGTCGGCGCATTGCGCAATCGCAATGGCACCTCGAGTGATCCGTAGGCCTCGACATCCTTGCGCGCTTCACCCCATGCGCTGTAGACCGCATTGCTCTTGGCGGCCACCGCCAGGTACACGACCGCCTCGGCCAATGCGAGCTCGCCCTCGGGACTGCCCATACGCTCGTAGGTCTGCCAGGCATCCAGCGCGAGCTGCAGCGCGCGTGGATCGGCAAGCCCGATGTCCTCACTGGCCATGCGTGTGATGCGGCGAGCCAGATAGTGCGGATCGCAGCCGCCGTCGAGCATGCGCGCCAGCCAATACAGCGCCGCGTCCGGATCCGTGCCTCGAACCGCCTTGTGCAGCGCTGAAATCTGGTCGTAGAACTGCTCACCGCCCTTGTCAAAACGGCGGCGGCCGCCGCTCGCGATTTCCTGCGCTGCGCTTTGCGTGATGACGCCGGCGCCGGTCGCCACGGCCAGGCCCGCGGCCAGCTCGAGCATATTGAGGGCGCGGCGCGCATCGCCATCACCGGCACGTGCGATGAGCTCCAGCGCCGGCTCCTCGATCGTGAGCTGCTGTGCACCCAGACCGCGCTCGCTATCCTTGAGCGCGGCCTCGAGTAATTCCCGCAGCTCCTGCGCACTCAACGACTTCAATACGTATACGCGAGCGCGCGAGAGCAGCGCGCCGACGATCTCGAACGATGGGTTCTCGGTGGTGGCGCCGATGAAGGTCAGCGTGCCGTCCTCGACGTGCGGCAGAAATGCATCCTGCTGCACCTTGTTGAAACGGTGTACTTCGTCGAGAAACAGCACCGTCGCAGCGCCCTCGGCGGCCGCCTGGCGCGCCTGCTCAACCGCCTCACGAATGTCCTTGATGCCCGCCTGCACGGCTGACAGCGCGATCAAACGTGCGTGCGAGCGCTGTGCGATCAGACGCGCGAGCGTTGTCTTACCCGTGCCGGGCGGTCCCCACAGAATCATCGAATGCAGCTGGCCGGCCGCAATCGCCTCATACAAAGGCTTGCCCGGCGCCAGCAGATGCGACTGACCGACGAATTCCTCCAGGCACCGCGGTCGCATGCGATCCGAGAGCGGCCGCCACTGTCTGGCACGCTCATCGAGCACCAGCGACTGTTGCGTTATGTTGCGGCGGGCCATCAGCCCTGCGGCGTTCCAATGACATCGGCCCCTGGCGGGGGCTGGAACTTGAGCGCATCGGCATCGATGCGCGCATTGCGCTGGCTGTGTGAGAAATCGAACTCCACCGTCTGTCCCAGGCGGTCGTTCACGACCATGCGCGCGAGCCGGTCGCCGGCAAACCCCAGCGCGGCGCGACTGAAGTCGGCCTCGGCGCTGCGCGGCTTGACTTCGACCCAATCCAGCCCGTCGCGCGCGCCATTGGCGCTGATCTCAAAGCTGTCGTGCAGCTGCGCGGCCGAGCCGGATAACAGCACGATCGGCGTCGAGGATAACGCGGCCTCGACCGGCTTGACGGTGACCTGCGCGAGCTCGCGGTCATAGAACCATAGGTTCCTGCCATCGGCCACCAGCACCTGGCCGCGCTGATCCGCGCCGCTCGCGCCAGCGCCCGCATCCTTGGGTTGGTAGTCCCAGCGGAACTTCCCCGGCCGCTGCACGAGCAGCCGGCCCGATCCGGCCTCGAGCTGCGCGCCATTCTTATCGGTCACCGTCTGGGTAAAGGCGGCGCTGAGGCTGTTGAGGCCGGTCAGATAGCGATCCAGGGCGGTGCCCGGCGTGGCCGTCGCGGCGTGTGCCGCGAGGCTTGCGGCAAGGCATGCGACGGCCGCACCGAGACGGATGCGGCGCGCTTGCGTCATCATTCCCCCGGCGGCGGCGGGGCCAGCACTTCGCGCCCGCCATTGGATTGCAGCGGACCGACGATGCTCGCCTGCTCCATCGCCTCGAGCATGCGTGCCGCACGGTTGTAACCGATCTTCAAGCGTCGCTGGACGTAGGAGATGGAGGGTTTGCGCTCGTGCGTGACAATCCGGACCGCCTCGTCGTACAGCGGATCCTGTTCCGCATCGCCGGCGCTGACCGCACCAAATTCTTCCTCTTCACCGGTGACACCCGCGATCGGCGTCGAGGGACCTCGCAACACGTCCTCGATGTAATTCGGCGCCGCCGCCTTTTTCAGCGCATTGACCACGCGATGCACTTCCTGATCGGAAACGAAGGCGCCGTGAATGCGGGTGGGCATCGAGGTGCCCGGCGGTAAATACAGCATGTCACCGTGGCCCAACAGCGATTCAGCGCCCATCTGATCGAGGATGGTACGTGAATCGACCTTGGCGGAGACCTGGAACGCGATACGGGTCGGAATGTTGGCCTTGATCAGACCGGTGATCACATCCACCGAGGGCCGCTGTGTCGCGAGCACCAGGTGTATACCCGAGGCGCGCGCCTTCTGCGCCAGTCGCGCGATCAGCTCCTCGACCTTTTTGCCGACGATCATCATCATGTCGGCCAGCTCATCGATGATCACGACCACAAATGGCAACGGTTCGAGATTCTGAATCGTGCTCTGATCGATGGTGGGATCGTTGGCCGCCCGCTGCAGCATCACCGGATCGCGGATCGGCTTGTTCTCGGCGATCGCATCCTTCACGCGACGGTTGTAACCGGCGATGTTGCGCACGCCGAGCGCTGCCATGAGCTGAAAGCGCCGTTCCATCTCCGCCACGCACCAGCGCAAGGCATTGGCAGCCTGCTTCATATCGGTAACCACCGGGGAGAGCAGGTGCGGAATGCCCTCGTATACCGACAGCTCGAGCATCTTCGGATCGATCATGATCAGCCGCACGTGCTCGGCGGTGGACTTGTACAACAGGCTCAGAACCATGGCGTTGATCGCCACCGATTTGCCCGAGCCGGTCGTACCCGCAATCAGCAGGTGCGGCATGCGCGCCAGATCCGCGACCATCGGCAAGCCGCTGATGTCCTTGCCGAGCGCCAACGCGAGCGGCGAGGCGACGTCCTCGTACGCCTTGGATCTGATGATCTCGCCCAGGGTCACGATCTCGCGCTTCTCGTTCGGAATCTCGAGTCCCATGACCGATTTGCCGGGAATCACCTCGACCACGCGCACGCTGATCGTGGACAGCGCACGCGCCAGATCCTTCGACAGCGCGGTGATCTGGCTCGCTTTGACCCCCGGGGCCGGGCGCATTTCGAAGCGCGTGACCACGGGGCCCGGATGTACCGCAACCACATCGACCTCGACACCGAAGTCCTTGAGCTTGAGCTCGACCAGACGCGACATCGCCTCGAGCGCCTCGGCGGAATACGACGGTTCCTGCGTTCCGGGATCGTCCAGCAGATCGAGCGGCGGCAGCTCGCGGGCTTGCGGGGGATCGAACAATGGCACCTGCCGCTCCTTCTCGGCGCGCTCGCTCTTGGGCGCCGCCGGCGCTGGCGCCTCAATGCGCGGGGCGATGCGCGGGGAGGCTCTCTTCTGCTCTGCCTGCAGGGCCTCCTTACGCTCGAGCTTGGCCGAGCGCCCAGTGTTCATCTCGCGCGCGGTGAAGGCGCGCTCGCGCGCCCAATGCAGCGAAGCCCAAGTCCAGGCACCGATACGATCCATCACGGCGAACCATGAGACGCCGAAGGCCACCGCGGCGCCGGCCAGCCAGGCCGCCAGCAACAGCAGCGTTGCGCCGAGCAACTTCAAGCCCAAGGCGAGCGCACCGCCGGCGGCGCTGCCGACGACGCCGCCGGCGCCCTGCGGCAGTGTGCCCGGATTCCAGTGCAGCGCGGCCAGGGCGCAGCTCGCGACCAACAGAGCCAGGAAACCGGCGATGCGCACCGCGAGATTCAGGTGCGAATTGCGCGCCGGATCGGCCTGTGTGCGCATCACGTGCCAGGAGGCCACGCCGAGGATCATGGGCAGCAGGTACGCGGGGCGCCCAAACAGAAAATACAGCGCATCGGCGAACCAGGCGCCGACCGGTCCAATGCGGTTGTGCACCGGCGCGCCCTCGCCGGTAAAGGAAAATCCCGGATCGTGCGGATCGAAGCTCAGCAGCGCGACACACACCACCAACGCGAGCCCGGCGAGCGCAATCGCACTGCTCTCGCGCAGTCCTCGCGCCACGGCAGCGGAGACACGCAGGGATATTCGGTTTTGAGCGGTGGATTCGGTCATGTTGCGCATGATACCGCTCCTCGCTTAAGGATATGACTTGGCCTGCACGTCGGGCTTACATACCATGCGCGCTTAACGCGCGATGGAGTTTACATGAGTGCGCCGACACACCGCCGTCTGATCATCGTCGGCTCCGGGCCGGCTGGCTACACGGCCGCAGTCTATGCGGCGCGCGCCAACCTCAACCCGATGCTGATCACGGGGCTGGAACAGGGCGGTCAGCTCATGACCACCACCGAGGTCGACAACTGGCCCGGCGATGTCGAAGGACTGCAAGGCCCTGGGCTCATGGAGCGCATGCGCCGGCACGCCGAGCGTTTTGCCACCGATATTGTCAGCGACCATATTCATCAAGCGGATCTGTCAGCGCGGCCCTTTGAGCTGCGCGGCGATCGGGCTCACTACAGCTGCGAGGCGTTGATCATCGCCACCGGGGCCTCGGCGCGCTACCTCGGGCTACCCTCGGAAGAGAAGTTCCGCGGCCGCGGCGTCTCGGCCTGCGCCACGTGCGACGGCTTCTTTTTTCGCGCTCATCGCGTGGCTGTGGTCGGCGGCGGCAACACCGCGGTCGAAGAGGCGCTCTACCTGTCCAACATGGCCGCGCACGTCACGCTGATTCATCGTCGCGAGCGGCTGCGTGCGGAAAAAATACTTCAAGACAGGCTCGTGCAGCGCGAGCGCGAGGGCAAGGTGAGCTTCATCTGGCACCATAGCGTCGAGGAGATCGTCGGCGACGACGCCGGTGTCAGCAGCCTGCGCCTGCGCTCGGCCGTGACCGGCGCGGCGCGCGAGATCGAGGTCACCGGCGTGTTCATCGCGATCGGCCACACGCCCAATACCGGTCTGTTCAACGGTCAGCTGGACATGCACGGCGGTTATATCCGGGTGCGCAGCGGCAGTGAGGGCTATGCCACGGCAACCAGCCTGCCCGGCGTATTTGCGGCCGGAGATGTGACCGATCACATCTACCGCCAGGCGATCACCTCCGCCGGCTCAGGCTGCATGGCGGCACTGGACGCGGATCGATACCTCGAGCAGCTCAAGCACGACGCAGCCTAGTGCAGCCCCAGACCCTCACGCGCATCAGCGAGGTAGCCGCCGATCAGTGGAACGCGTTGGCGGGCGATAATCCGTTCCTGCGTCATGAATTTCTGGCCGCACTCGAGGACAGCGGCTGCGCCAGCGCAGGCAGTGGCTGGACGGCAACGCACCTGGCGCTGTTTGACGAGCACGGTCTGGCCGCCGCCGCCCCGCTGTATCGCAAAACCCATTCCTGGGGCGAATTTGTGTTCGACTTCGCCTGGGCGCGCGCTTTCGAGCAGTACGGGCTGGACTATTTTCCCAAGCTCGTCTGCGCGATACCGTTCACGCCGGCCACGGGACCACGGCTGCTATGCCGCCCGGGCCTGCCGGCCGAATCGCTGCGCGCGGCGTTGCTTGCGGGCATGAGCGAGCGGGTGCAGGCCGAGCGGCTCTCTTCGGTGCATGCGCTGTTTCTCGATGAGGCCGGGCGCAGCGCCTGCGCCGCCAGCGGGTGGCTGCTGCGCCGCGACTGCCATTTCCAATGGCACAACCGTGGCTATCGCGATTTCGAGCACTTCCTGGACGCTTTCTCCGCCGAGAAGCGCAAGAAGGCGCGCCGCGAACGCCGGCGCGTGCTCGAGCAGGGTATCGAATTCCGTACGCTCGATGGCACGCAGCTCGATGAGCGCCTGCTCGAGTGCGTGTACGCTTTTCACGCCCTGACTTTCATCCGCCACGGACACACCCCCTACTTAAACCGCGCCTTCTTCACGCAGGTGGCGCGCGCTCTGGGCGCTTCCTTTATCGTCAAACTCGCGCTGTACGCGGGCGCGCCGGTGGCCGCGGCGGTGTTCTTTCGTTCCGCCGACACGCTCTACGGCCGCTATTGGGGCGCGGAGGCCGAGTATCACAGCCTGCACTTCGAGACCTGCTACTACCAGGGTATCGACTATTGCATCGAGCACGGTCTCAAGCGCTTCGAGCCGGGAACCCAGGGAGAGCACAAGATCGCGCGCGGCTTTGAGCCGGCGCTGACCTGGTCGGCGCACTGGATTGCTAATGCGCCGTTGCGGCGCGCGATTGGTGCCTACCTGGAGCGCGAGGGCGGCGCGATCGACGCCTACGCCAGCGATGCGGATGCGCACGCGCCGTACCGGGTAGCGTTTCGCAACGGGCCCCGATGATCACCTGGTTGGCCCCGGATGATCCGCCGGATCGCTTTCCGCCGCATGAAGCGGCGCTGCGCGACCCCTCGGGCCTGCTCGCGGCTGGCGGGGATCTTAGACCTGAGCGCCTCATGGCCGCCTATGCGCGCGGCATCTTTCCGTGGTACTCACCGGGTCAGCCGGTGCTCTGGTGGTCCCCTGACCCGCGCGAAGTGCTCTGGCCGCGCGAATTTCATCGCTCGCGCAGCCTCACGCGCGCCTTGCGCCGTCGCGGCTTCAGTCTGCACGAAGACCGCGATTTCGGCGCCGTGGTCAGCGCCTGCGCCGCGCCGCGCAGCCGCAGCCCCGGCACCTGGATCACCCCCGAGATGAGGGCCGCCTATTGCCTGCTGCATGCGCGCGGCTGGGCCCACAGCTATGAAATCTGGCGCGAGGGTACGCTCATCGGCGGTCTCTATGGAGTCCGGCTGGGCCCGGTGTTCTTCGGTGAATCGATGTTCAGCCGCGAAGCGGACGCTTCCAAGGCCGCGCTGGCCGGCCTGGTGGCGCGCAGCGAAGCGCTCGGTATCGAGCTCATCGACTGCCAGCTGCCTTCGGCACACCTGCGCAGCCTCGGCAGCCGGCCGATCCCGCGCAGTGAGTTTCTCGCCGTTCTAGCGGCCGGCGCACTCGGCAGCGCAACGTAAGCTGCGGCAAGGTACGCGCGCGTTGCATTGCACGTCCCCTTTATGCGTAAATTCGCGCCCCAACGGCCGCGCAGCGCAGCATGCCCAAAGAAGACGCCATACAAATGGAAGGTGAGGTCATCGAAACCCTGCCCAATACGACCTTCCGAGTACAGTTGAAGAACGGCCACGTCGTGACAGCGCACATTTCGGGCAAGATGCGCAAGAACTACATCCGCATTCTCACGGGCGATCAGGTAACTGTCGAGATGACCCCGTACGACCTGTCCAAGGGCCGTATCGTCTACCGCGGCCGCTAAAGCGCGGCGTGCAGCGCAGGCCGCGGCGCCTTCAGGCCGTCACTTCCGGCTGAGTCGTGGGAATGCACTCGAGCGCCAACGCACTCTGATCGGCCGCCACCGACACCCTGACCTGACCGCCGCCGACGAGCTTGCCGAACAGCAGTTCCTCGGCCAGCGGCCGCTTGATGTGCTCCTGGATCACGCGCGCCATCGGCCGCGCGCCCATCTTCGGGTCATAGCCCTTCTGCGCAATCCAATGCCGCGCCGCCTCATCGATGCTCAGTACGACGCCCTTGGGCTCGAGCTGCGCCTCAACCTCGATCAGCAGCTTGTCGACCACACGCTCGATGGTCACGGCATCGAGCGGTGCGAACTGGATGGTCGCATCCAGCCGGTTGCGGAACTCGGGCGAAAACAGCCGCCGTACCGCTTCCATGCCGTCGGTGGCGTTGTCCGCCGTCATAAAACCGATCGACGGACGGTTCATTTCCTGCGCCCCGGCGTTGGTGGTCATGACGATGATCACGTGGCGGAAATCGGCTTTGCGGCCGTTGTTATCGGTCAAAGTGCCGTGATCCATGACTTGCAGCAGCAGGTTGAACACGTCCGGGTGCGCCTTCTCGATTTCATCGAGCAGCAGCACGCAATGCGGGTGCTTGGCGATCGCCTCGGTCAGCAGGCCGCCCTGATCGAAGCCCACGTAGCCCGGCGGCGCCCCGATCAGGCGCGAAACCGTGTGGCGCTCCATGTATTCGGACATATCGAAGCGGATGAATTCGATTCCCATCGCCAGAGCGAGCTGGCGTGTGACCTCGGTCTTGCCGACGCCGGTCGGACCAGCAAACAAAAGACTTCCGACCGGTTTGCGCTGATCGCCCAGTCCCGAGCGCGCCATCTTGATCGCCGAGGCGAGGGTTTCGATGGCCTGATTCTGGCCGAATATGACCAACTTGAGGTTGCGCTCGAGGTTCTTGAGCAAATCGCGGTCCGAGGCCGAGACGTTCTTGGCCGGGATTCGCGCCATGCGCGCCACGACATCCTCGATGTGCGAGACCTCGACCCGTGCCTCGCGCTCTCCGGCCGGCCGCAACCGCAGGCGCGCGCCCGCCTCATCGACCACGTCGATGGCCTTGTCGGGCAGATGCCGGTCGTTGATGTGCCGATCGGCGAGTTCGGCCGCGGCTTGCATCGCGTCGTTGGAATACTCGACACCATGGTGCTCTTCGAACTTCGGCTTCAGCCCCAGCAGGATCTCCACCGTCTCCGACACCGAGGGCTCGGCGACATCGATCTTCTGGAAGCGCCGCGCCAGCGCGTGGTCCTTCTCGAAGATGCCCCGATACTCCTGGTAGGTTGTCGAGCCGATGCAGCGAATCTCGCCGTTCGCGAGCACGGGCTTGATCAGGTTCGAAGCATCCATGACGCCGCCCGAGGCGGCCCCCGCGCCGATCACGGTGTGAATCTCGTCAATGAACAGGATCGCGCCGGGCTGCTTCTTGAGCTCCGTGACCACCGACTTCAGGCGCTTTTCGAAATCTCCGCGGTACTTGGTACCGGCGATCAGCGCGCCCATGTCCAACGCGTAGATGGTGCTGTCGGCCAGCACCTCGGGCACCCGGCCCTCGACGATCAGGCGCGCCAGGCCCTCGGCGATCGCGGTCTTGCCGACTCCGGCCTCCCCGACGTACAGCGGGTTGTTCTTGCGCCGGCGGCACAGGATCTCGATGGTGCGCTCGACCTCGAGCTTGCGCCCGATCAGCGGATCGATGCGTCCTTCCTGGGCCTGGGCATTGAGGTTGACGGCGAACTTCTCGAGCGCGCTGCCCGACTCGCTGTCGCGCTCGCCCTCGATTCCGGCATCGTCGCGCTCCTTTTCAGCCTTCGGCTCGCCGGTGCGCGAGAGCCCATGCGATATGAAGTTCACGACATCGAGCCGTGTGACCTGGGCGCGCGCGAGCAGGAACACTGCGTGGCTCTGCTTTTCGCTGAAAATCGCGACCAGCACGTTGACCACGCCGACTTCTTTCTTGCCGCTCGACTGCACGTGAAACACCGCGCGCTGCAGCACGCGCTGGAAGCCCAGCGTCGGCTGGACCTCGCGCTCCTCGCTGAGGGCAAGGCGCGGCGTATTGGTCTCGACGTGCGTTTTCAGATCCGCGCCCAGGCGCTCCAGATCGGCACCGCAGCCTTCGAGAACCTCGCGCACCTTGGGGGCATCGAGGATCGCGAGCAGCAAATGCTCGACCGTAAGGAATTCATGACGCGCGCTGCGCGCCTGATGAAAGGCCTGATTAAGACAAAACTCCAGCTCGCTCGACAACACTGCTCCATCTCTCCAGCGGACGTTTCAGGCCTCCTCGAGCGTGCACAGCAGCGGGTGCTGATGCTCGCGCGAGTAACTGGTTACCTGTGACACTTTGGTCTCCGCGATTTCGTATGTAAAGACCCCGCAGACTCCTTTGCCCCGGGTATGCACTTCCAGCATCACCCGAGTCGCCGTTTGCCGGTCCATGGCGAAGAAGCGCTCCAGCACCTCGACCACGAATTCCATCGGGGTGTAGTCGTCATTCAGCAGCACGACCTGAAAAAGCGGCGGCTTCGCGGTCTGCGGCGGTGCCGCTTCGACGGTGATGCCGCTGTCGGGGCGATTAGATTCTCTGTGCTGCGTCACGCCAAAGCTGCCCCGTCACAAAATCGCAGTGCCGCTGCAGCACTTCTCTCATGGAAGTCTAATCCACTGTGTGGCGTCGGTATATGTCCTCCCGCAGCTGCCGACCTGTCGGCAATGGGCGACGCATGGAACTAAAAGAATTTAGCCGAAACAAATACTTGAGAGCGACAACGAACCACGCCTTATCATGTGCTATCCAATAGCTCCCTGGGAGCCGGTATTGCGGTGAGCGCAGCAGCTTGGTACGAAGAACTAAAGTCCGGACCGGGGTGGACGCGGCTGCTCGGGCGGCGCGGCGCACAGCTGGTGGTCATAGCGTTGCTCATCGTCCTCGCGATGGACAGTGCGCTGATCCTGACGCGGGCCCTGAGCCAGATGTCCCCGCCGCCGCCGAGCCCCGGCTCGCTCAGGGCAGCGCCGCTCAATCTGCCCATGAATCAGACGCTTGAGCTCGCGACCATCGTCAATGCGCACCTGTTTGGCCTCTCCGGGGTGCAGCCAGGCGGCGCCGCGCCACAGACCACGATGCCCCTGATCCTGGCTGGGGTGATCGCGGACAAGGATCCGGCCAAGGGGCAGGCCATCATTGGCGACACGGCCGCGGCGGCCAAGCTCGTCGCGGTCGGCGCCACGATCAGCGGCGGCGCGCGCCTGAGTTCCGTTTATGGTGACCGCGTGCTGCTCGAGCGCAACGGCCGGCTCGAGACCCTGATGTTGCCGCACGCCGCGACCAAGAGCGCTCCCAGCCCGCTCACGCCGCCCTCGAGCACGAAGACGAACACGCTGCAGGACAATGCGACCGTGCTGGCCGGCCTGGTGCGCGTGCAACCGGTCTTCAATCAGGGCAAACTGAGCGGCTATCGCATCTTCCCCGGCGGCGGCCATGGCACCAGCGCCTTCAACCAGCTCGGATTGCGGGCCGGGGATCTGATTCTCGCGGTCAACGGTACATCACTGGACGATGCCGGGCGGGCCATGGAGGTGCTGCAAACCTTGTCGTCTTCAGCCAGTGCCACGGTGACCGTCTCGCGCAACGGCCAGGCGCAGGAGGTTAACCTGAATCTTGCGACCCTGAGCACTGACACAGACACTCCGGCCGCCGACAATGCAGCGGGCACGGGCGGCGGCGAGCCGGCACCCGGTGGCCCGTCCGCCGGGGCGCAAATGCGCGGCCGCAACGGCGGTGCGAACACACCGGCCGCGCCGACTGCCGCGCCGACTGCCGCGCCTGGCAGCCCGGCGGCGAATGCAACCACGGCGCCCGGCGATGCGCCGCCAGCGGCCAATGGCGCCGGCAGCGCCGGCAGCGAGCGCTAACGCTCGCCCTTCGGGGCCCGAAAACGACACCAGGAAGCGAGTAGTAATGTCCCACAGCACACCGATCGGCTCAGCGCCGCGGACGCCGCGCCGCTGGACAGTCGCGCTGGCCACGCTTGCTTTAAGCGCGCTGGCGCTGGCGCAGCAGCCGACCACGCAGCGCATTACCCCGAACTTCAAGGACGCGGACATCACGCAGATCATTGAAGCGGTCAGCATGGCGACCGGTAAGAACTTCATCATCGATCCGCGCGTGCGCGCCCAGGTCACGATGCTGTCATCGACACCGATGACGCCGGATCAATTCTATCAGGCGTTTCTGGCCATCCTGCAGGTGCATGGCTTCGTCGCAATCCCCGACGGTAACGTCGTCAAGATCGTCCCGGACGCGAACATGCGCCAGTACGCGGCCGATGACCTGCCCGACCACGTCAGCTCCACCTCCGATGAAATGGTCACGCAGGTTCTGGCCGTGCGGAACATCAGCGCCTCGCAGCTCGTGCCGGTGCTGCGGCCGCTGATGCCGCAGAATGCACAGCTCTCGGCCGTCACCGGCGCCAACATCCTGATCCTCTCGGATCGTGCCAGCAACGTGAATCGCATGATGCGGATCATTGCACGCATCGATCAGGTCGGTAGTTCCGACATCGATGTGATCCCGTTGCAGAGCGCGACCGCCGCCGATACCGCACGCGTGCTGACCACACTGTTGGCGCAGACCGGCGAAGCCGCCAACGGCGTCAAGATCGTCGCCGATGATCGCTCCAACAGCATATTGGTGAGCGGGGACGCGACGCTGCGCTTGCGCATCAAGACCTTGGTGACGCATCTGGATACCCCGATCGACACCGGCACCACCACTCAGGTGCGCTATCTGCGTTTCTCCGACGCCGAGGACCTTGCAGGTCGGCTCAAGGAGCAACTGTCCGGCACTGGCGCCTCGGGCTCGGCCTCGACCATGAACAAGCTGCTCGAACGCCAGGGTTCGCAGCCCGTCCCCAACGCCCAGGGCACGACTCCAAGGCCGGGCACGGAGAGCGCGACGAACGCCAACGCCGGCGGCAGCGCCACGCTCTCCCTCGCTGGCGGCACAGCGACCATCTGGGCTGACAAAGCCACCAACTCGCTGGTCATCACTGCCGGGCAGCGTACCTTGCGGGCCGTCAACGCAGTCATCGACAAGCTAGACATCCGGCGTGCGCAGGTCCTGGTGCAGGCCATCATCGTCTCGGTGTCGGTCGACAAGACCGCGGACCTCGGCGTGAACTGGGCCGTCGACGCCTCGGCCACCGGCGCCGCAGTGGGCGGATTCATCGCACCCATCGGCGGCACGTCGATCATCGATCTGTTGAACGACGTGAAGACCCCGGCCAATCTCGCCACCAACCCCCCGACCGGCACCACCATCGGCATCGGCAAACTCACGGCCAGCGGTGTGAACTTCGCGACGATTCTGCGCGCACTGCAGAGCGATACGCGCACCAATATCATCGCCACGCCGCAGGTCGTGACGCGCGACAACCAGGAAGCGAAGATGGAAGTGGCGCAGGAAGTCCCGTTCCTGACCGGGCAGTACTCGACTACCAATGGCACCGGCAGCGCATTTCAGACGATCGAGCGCGAGGAGGTCGGCACCATCCTGACCGTGACGCCGACCATCAATGAAGGCGACGCCGTGCTGCTGAAGCTGCAGATCGAGAGCTCGAGCCTCGCCGGCGCCAGCGCGGGCGCGGTCGACCTGATCACCAACAAGAATGTGATCACCACCAGCGTGCTGATCAAGGACGGCAACACGCTCGTGCTCGGCGGCCTGATCCAGGACAACGTCAACAACAGCGACACCTCCGTGCCATGGCTCGGGCATATTCCGATCATCGGCGAGCTGTTTCGCGCCCGCAATACCTCGAAGACCAAGACCGACTTTCTGATCTTTCTGCAGCCGCACATCCTGCGCGATGACCGGCAGGCCGCGATCGAGACCGACGCGAAGTACAACTACCTGCGCGACGAGCAGCGTCGACTCAACAAGGATCAGGACGCGAAGCTGCCGCTGCTGCCGTTCCAGCCGGTCGACGTGATGCCGCCGATCAACAACGGCGCGACCGAGAGTGGCGTGCTCGGCGCGAATGACATCGGCGAGGGCGCTACGCCCAAGCACAAAGATAAAGGCGCAGCGACGGACGTGCCTTCGGCGTCCGGCCTGCCGTTGGCGCCGAGCCCCGCTCCGGCGAGCCCGGCGCCTCCCGATGCGACGCCTTCGTCAACGTCATCGCCGGGCGGCAGCACGGAGCTGACCCCGCCGGCGGGACCAGCCGATCCGACGCTCGTCACGCCCCCAAACGGAGCGCAGCCGTGAGCGAGGTCGCCGAGAGGGTCCAAAGCGCTACCCGACTGCCATTTACCTTCGCCCGCCGTCACGGCGTGCTGGTACGCAGCATCGAGGGTGGTGTCGCCGATTGTGTCTATCGCGTGCCGGCCTCGCCGATGGCGCTGGCCGAGACCCGGCGCTACCTACAGCTGCCGCTGAAGCTCACGGCCGTGGAAAGCGATGCGTTCGACGATTTGCTGCGCAAGACCTACGAAGGCGGCGGCGGCGATTCGATGCAGATCGAGCTTGACGAGACGACGGATCTCGCGCACCTGGCGCAGGTGCTGCCCGAGCAGGCGGATCTGCTCGAGAGCGATGATGATGCACCGATCATCCGTCTCATCAATGCGGTGCTGACCCAGGCGATTCGCGAGAACGCCTCCGACATCCATGTCGAGCCGTTCGAGAACCGGCTGGTGGTGCGCTTCCGGGTCGATGGCATCCTGCGCGAGGTGCTGCAGTCCAAGCAGCGCGGGGTCGCGCCGCTGGTGGTCTCGCGCATCAAGGTCATGGCGAAGCTCGACATCGCCGAGAAGCGCCTGCCGCAGGACGGTCGTATCAGCCTGCGCATTGCGGGCCGCGCCGTCGACGTGCGCGTCTCGACCATCCCGTCCGGCCATGGCGAACGCGTGGTATTGCGTCTGCTCGACAAGCAGGCCGGGCGGCTCGATCTCGATTCCCTCGGCATGGCGGCCACTACGCAGAAGCTCATCGATGAGCTGATCCACAAGCCGTACGGCATTCTGCTGGTGACCGGTCCGACCGGCTCGGGCAAGACCACCACGTTGTATGCCGCGCTCGAACAGCTCAACGACAATACGCGCAACATCATGACGATCGAGGATCCGATCGAGTACGACATCGACGGGATCGGCCAGACTCAGGTCAACACCAAGATCGAGATGACCTTTGCGCGCGGGCTGCGCGCCATCCTGCGCCAGGATCCCGACGTGGTGCTGGTCGGCGAGATCCGCGATGTGGAGACCGCGCAGATCGCGGTGCAGGCGAGTCTGACAGGACATCTGGTGCTCTCGACCCTGCACACCAATACCGCGGCCGGCGCCCTCACGCGCCTGTGCGATATGGGCGTTGAGCCGTTCCTATTGTCCTCGAGCCTGGTCGGCGTGCTGGCGCAGCGCCTCGTGCGCGTGCTCAATCCCGAAACACGCCAAGCCTTCACCGCCGGCGAGCTCGAGCGGCGGCTGCTCGACCTCAAGCCCGACGCGCCCTCGCCGACGTTGTATCGTCCCGGGCGCGACGCCGGCGGCGGCTACCGGGGCCGGACCGGCATCTACGAGCTGATCCTGATCGACGATTCCCTGCGCACCATGATCCACGACGGCGTCGGCGAGCAGAATATCGAACTCTATGCCCGCAAGTTTACCCCCTCGATCCGCGACGATGGGCTCGCGCGCGTGCTCAAGGGCGAGACCACCATCGAAGAGGTCCTGCGCGTGACGCGCGAGGATTGACACCCGAGCGGGGTTAAACTGCTTCGATGGCAGCATTTGAGTATACCGCGCTCGACCCCGCCGGCCGCTCGCGCAAGGGCCTCATCGAAGGCGACACCCCGCGCCACGTGCGCGCGCTGCTGCGCGAACGCCGATTGCTGCCGGTCACGATTGAGGAAGTCGCGGCGCAGGAGTCGCGCCACCAGCGCCGCGGCGGCTTTGCCTGGCGGCGTGGCGTCTCGGCGGCGGATCTGTCGCTGATGACACGACAACTGTCGACCTTGGTGCGGGCGGGCCTGCCGCTCGAGGAGTCGCTGCTGGCGGTCTCGGAGCAGACAGAAAAGCCCAGGATCCAGAGTATCGTGCTCGGGGTGCGCGCCAAGGTGCTCGAGGGCCATACGCTCGCAGCCGGCCTGAGCGACTTCCCCAGCGTATTTCCCGAGATCTACCGCGCCACGGTATCGGCCGGCGAGCAGTCGGGTCACCTCGACGCCATCCTGGAGCGGTTGGCTGATTACACCGAGTCGCGCGAGCAGATGCGGCAAAAGCTCATGGGCGCCATGCTCTACCCGACCGTGCTCACGGTCATGTGCTTTACGATCATATCGATCCTGCTGACCTACGTCGTGCCCAAGGTGGTGGAGGTGTTCGAGGCCAATCGCGCCAAGCTGCCGCTGGCGACGCAGGTGCTGGTGGCCGTCAGCGGCTTCCTGCGCAACTACGGCCTGTGGCTGCTGATCGCGATTGCCGTGCTCGCCTTTCTGGCGTGGCGCGCACTCAAGACGCGTGCAACCCGCTTTCGCTATCACCGCGCCCTGCTCAAGCTGCCGGTTTTCGGACGTATTGTGCGTGGCTCCAACACCGCGCGCTTTACGCGCACGCTGAGCATCCTGACCGCCAGCGCAGTTCCGGTGCTCGATGCGCTGCGCATCGCCAGCGAGGTCGTCACGAATCTGCCCATGCGCGACGCCATCGGCGAAGCCGCAGCCCGCGTGCGCGAAGGCGCACCCATCGGCCGTTCGCTCGCCGTCAGCCGCCTTTTCCCGCCGATGACGATCCATCTGGTCTCGAGCGGCGAGTCGAGCGGCCAACTGCAGGCCATGCTCGAGCGCGCCGCCGTCAATCAGGATCGTGAGCTCGAGGGTCTGCTCGCGACGATGGTCGGACTGCTCGAGCCGCTGCTGATCGTCGGCATGGGGCTGTTCGTCATGGGCATCGTATTTGCGATGCTATTACCCATTTTTGAAATGAATCAGCTGATTCGCTAACTACGGCGTTGCATCGGCATTTGATTCGCATTATTTTCGGCCCGACTCGAGCTTAAGGCCGTACCAAAAGGCTAACCACGTAAGACCATTGCCATGGGTGCAAATCCGGATTCGGACGAATACGAAGAGGATGACGCGGACGAGGTCGTCGGCGACGATGATCTCGATCTCGACCGCGCAATCAAGGACATGGAGATCGCCAAGCGCCGCGCCATCAAGGTCGGCGAACCGGCGTGGCGTCGGCTCGAACAGCGGCTGGAACAGAAGCGCACCGCCGAGCTAATCAGCGATTTGGAGGATTACGATATCGAGCAGAGCGAGGAGCCGCCTACAGGCGATCCCGGCAGCGACAAGGCGCGTCGAAACTAGCTCACAGCCTTACCGGCCCCGCCTTAACCGGCCCTCTTCCAGGCACCGCTCTGCTAACCGGGGGTTTGCTTGCCGCGGGGCCCGCGCCGCGCCGCAGCACGCCGACCACGACGCCCTCGATCAGCAGTGCTTCGTGCTTGAGATCGACACGGATGGGCTCAAAGTCGGCATTTTCGGGCATCAACCAGACCACGCTGCCCTCCTGTCGATAGCGTTTGACCGTTACTTCGTTCTCGAGCCGCGCGACGACGATCTGACGATGACGCACCTCGCTGGTGCGGTGCACGGCCACCAGATCACCATCCAGAATGCCGGCATCCTTCATGCTCATGCCCACCACCTTGAGCAGATAATGCGGCCGCGGTTGGAAAACGCCGGGATCGATGTGCAGGTGCTCAACGATGTTTTCTTGCGCGAGCATCGGGCGACCAGCCGCCACAGCGCCGATCAAGGGCAGACCAAGCTGCTCGCGCAGCGTGTCGTGGAGCTGAATTCCGCGCGATGCACCCGGCAGGAGCTGAATCACTCCCTTGCGCGCCAAGGTGCGCAAATGCTCCTCGGCAGCGTTCGGCGAGCGGAACCCCAACTCGGCGGCAATCTCCGCGCGTGTCGGCGGCATTCCGGTTTCGGAGAGGCTGCGCTGGATGAAGCGCAATACTCGTGTTTGGCGTGGCGTCAGATCGGACATACTGTAATTATATACAGTAGTTCAGTGCGCGCCGCAATTCCCACGCAACACTCCAGCTGTAGGCTCCGCGGGCGCTGGCGCGGGGCGCAAACGTCCGAATGGCGTGTCGGTATCCGGCGACATGCCGATAGCGAACAGGCTATTGCATTCATGGGTTATATTTGGTCAAGTTGGCAGCCGCAAATTCGTCCCGCAGCGGAAACGTTCGGTGCGATGCGGTTTTAATCCTGTGCAAGTTAAAAGGGGCTGAAAATGAACAAGAGTATCGTAGTGAAGCTGGCCGCGGCCTTTGCGGTCGTTGCGCTCGCCGGCTGCACTGACCTCAAGCCGATGCAAGCTGATATCGACGGCTTGAAGCAGCAGGTCAGCAAGCTGCAGACGGAAGTAGACGCATCGAAGGCGTCGGCTGACTCCGCTGCGCGCGCGGCCAGCGCGGCCCAGAGCGCCGCGAACCAGGCTGCCCAGGCTGCGAGCGGCGCGCAGAGCACCGCCAACCAGGCGCTGTCTGCGGCGCAGGCTGCTCAGTCCTCGGTCGATGCGACGAACGAGAAGATCGATCGCATGTTCAAGAAGTCGGTATCGAAGTAGTCCTACCGGCCCCTGGGGCCAGAAACGCCGCGTTGGGCGCGGCGTTTTCTTTATGTGGGGGTTGAGACGCATCTGACTGATTCTGTATTGGTCAGAGACTTAAGCCCCCTGGAGTGGCCAGGAGCCTGCGATTTCGGCCGCCGGCCGGCGATGCGCGCCCGAGCGCTTTAGCCGATTGAATTAAGCCGCGATTAGCGCGCTTACCAAGCCATACATGCCGATCCCCAGTGCGGCGATCGCATCCCCGGCGATGAAGCCCCCGCCCACGAGCGAAGTTACGCTCATATCGCTGGGCAGCGCCCCGGTGTGTGCTGTACCGCGCCGCTTCATGATCCATTCGACCGCCTCAGCGATGACCGAACCGGCCGCAAACCAGCACGCTGTCGGCAAGTTGACGAAGCCGCCGAAGGATGATGCGTAGGGCGAGGGCAAAATCACGGCAAAGATCGTGAAGTCCACCGCGCGTGCGAGCCCGCCCCGCCTCACGTCATCGCGGTAACGTCGAGTTGCGGCAATGAGTTTGCGCAGGAACTCGGTCGCAAAGCCCAACGCGATCCCGACCAGGATGGCGGTGTGCTGGTAGGGCTTGGCGTCGGTCAGGCTGCGTAGTGCGCCCACGAACTTGTAGGTCATCGCCGAGGTCCACTGGGTCGGTTGCTCAGACGCGCTCATCACGGTCTGGTCCTGAAGCAGCACCGGGTAGGCCGCCATGAAGAGCTTGGCAAAGGCCACGGCGCTGATCGCGCCCATCACGATGCCGGCAACCTGGTAGCGGAACTGGTAGGTGCGGTTGGTCCCCAGGCGCCGGCCGGTCGAGCGATCCTGCTGCATGTCGCAACCCACACTGATGGCGACCAAGAGCGCGGTCCCAGCCATCAAGCCGATCGTGGCGTCCTTCAATCCCAGCGTCGCCATCAACAGCACGGTAACGACAAACGCCGAAGAAATCGGGTTCCAATCGGTGAGGCCCTGAGATATGCCATTGACCAGCGCAAACACCAACACGAGGATCAGCGCGAAGAGTATGTACCCCGGCGGTTGACCCAGCAGATGCGTGCCAACCCAAACTATGCCGGCGCCCCAGCAAATGACCCAGATCACCAGACGCGACACCTGCGTCTTCTTCCACGGCTCGACGCCCTGCAGGGTGTCCTCTTTGAGCGCGTTGCGGGCACGCTGGACCACTCCCCAAAAAATCAGAGTCATATCGATGATTGAGGCACCCAAAATCATGCCCAGCGCTATCAGGAAGGTGATCTTTCGAAATGGATCCCCCGGTTGCAACCAGCCGATGCTCACGAAATATGGCACCAGGGCCTTGGCGATGAGGCCGCCGACCAGCGCCGGCACGCCAACACGCGCGCCCACGACCATCCCGGCCCCAATGGTCGACATCGAGAGACCCGTGGCGCCGAGCCACGCAATCTTGGCGGTGCCCAAGCCACCGGCCAGGCCCGTGAACAGGCCTCCGCCCAGCGTCGCGACCGAACGCTTGAGAAGCTCAGGATCGGTCAGCGCGCGCAGGATGTTCGCGACCGCAAGACCGCTCGGATAGACGAGGTTAAGGCGATCCACCAGGATCGGCGTATACAACATGCCCACCCCCGCCCCATACATGCCGATGCACAGCATGTAGAGCACGAGGTACAGCGTCGGCGGCTGGGGCATCCCCATCCACACCATGGCCTGGATCACGACCGCCATGGCGCTCATTCCTGCCACTGAGGCGGCCGTCGTTTGAATGTAGTTCGCGCCGTGCTTGCCCTCGGCCCCGTATCCATAAGTGATGGTCGAGCCGAGAATCCCTGCCAGAACCTGGCCGCCCACGAAGAAGCCCAGGGAAAAGTTCATGTAGGACGCGGTCACACCACCGAGCGGCCCCAAGACCAGGATGCCGATCGCGCCCAGCAACAGGTGGTACTTCCAGCTGTTGACGGCCGGTAACCACTTCCAGCGCGGTGCATAGTCCGCCGCAACGGTATTTCGAGGATTGGCGAGAGGCTCCAACGCGGCCATGGCAATCGTGCCTCGGCGCTCGCTAATAGCGCAGCAGCGCCGAGCCCCAGGTCACGCCGCCGCCCAGCGCCTCGAGCAGCAACAGATCGCCGCGCTTGATGCGCCCATCGCGCACCCCGACATCGAGTGCCAATGGCACCGAGGCGGTCGAGGTATTGCCGTGCTCCTGCACGGTCACGATCACCCGCTCCATCGGCAGCCCCAGCTTCTTCGCCACCGCCTGGATGATGCGCAGGTTGGCCTGATGCGGCACCAGCCAGTCGATCGCTGATCGATCCAGATGATTCAACGCGAGCGTCTCATCGACAATGCGGCCGAGCAGCGTCACGGCCAGCTTGAACACCTCGCTGCCGGCCATGCGGACATAGTCCCCGCTCGCCATATTTCCGGGTGCGGGACCGCGCGCGGGTCCACCCGTGCAATACAACAGATGCTGATAGCTGCCGTCGGCATGCAGGTGGGTCGAGATGATGCCGGGTTGCTCCGAGGGCGTGAGCACTACCGCACCGGCGCCGTCGCCGAACAGAATCGCGGTGTTGCGATCGCTGTGGTCGGTGATGCGTGACAGCACTTCGGAACCGACCACCAGAGCACGCTGAGACTCCCCAGCGCGCACAAACTTATCGGCCATCGCCAGGGCATATATGAAGCCACTGCAGGCGGCTTCCAGACTGAAGGCCGGAGCGCCGCGACAGCCCAGACGCGCCTGCAGCAAGCAGCCGCAATTGGGAAACACGAGGTCCGGGGTCGTCGTGCCGTACGAGATCAGATCGATGTCGCTCGGCTGCAGACCGGCCGCTGCGATCGCCGCACGCGCCGCGTGCTCGGCCATGTCGACGTTGGATTCAGCCTCGGCGATGATATGGCGACGCTCGATCCCCGTGCGCTCGCGGATCCAGGCGTCGCTGGTATCCATGCGCTGCGCGAGATCGAAGTTGGTGACAACCTTCGCCGGCAGATAACTGCCGGTGCCGACGATCCTGGAGTACACGCCCGGTCTGCTTACGCGCAGCGCCGCGTTATTCCCGGTTGTCCGGCTCGGCCTGCTTTTCGATGACGCGCCGTCCGCGATAGAAACCGTCCGGCGTGATGCAATGACGCAGATGCTGCTCGCCCGACTGCGCGTCGACCGACAGCGCCGGGGTCGTCAGCCCATCATGGGAACGGTGCATGCCGCGTTTGGACGGCGTCTTGCGGCTTTTTTGTACTGCCATGATCCCAACTCCTCGAACAAATCCTGACTATTTCGTCGATTTCCCGCCGCGTTCCAGCAGCGCTCGCAGGTCGGCGAACGGCCTCGCGGTCGCGGTCTGCTCCACCGGCCCAGCCTGCGGCGCGGCCGCGGGATTAGGTCCAGTCTCTGCCGGCGCGCACCGCGAGTCCGCGCCATGCAACGGCACGAGCGGCACCGCCAGCAGCAGCTCCTCAGCCGCGAGCGCCGCCAGACTCAACCGTCCTTCCGGCGCCAGAAACGTCTCCCACCCAGCCGGGGCGTCCTCCGCTTCACGCTCGGATTCCACTACCAGCACCGGCGAGCTCGTGTCCACCGCGAGCAGCATCGGTCCCATGCAGCGCTGGCAGATCACCTGCAGCCGCGCTTGCAGCTGAACGTCGGCGATCGCAAATCCCTGCTCACGGCCGAAGCGCAGCTTTACCTGCACGCGTCCGTCACCTGCTAAGAGCTCAAGCGGTAGGCCTGGCAGCTCCGCCAACGGCATTTCAAACTCGAACGCCGCTCGCGTCTCTGCCAGCTTTCTGACGTCGCGTAGCTTCAAGGCGCCGCCCGGCATGGGGCGCGTATAATAGGTTCAGTGCCACGGCAAGTCAAAAGTACCAAGACTTTCAAGCCTTTGAGTCCGGTTCCTTTTTTCGACCGAGTATGCCGCGACCGATCCTGATCCTTGCGTCAACCTCTCCATACAGAAGGCGGCTGCTCACTCGGCTGCGCGTGGCCTTTGAAGTCATCTCACCGCACGTCGATGAGTCGGCCCTGACACTGGAAACACCGCTTGAGCGCGCGCAGCGCCTGGCCCTGGCCAAAGCCACGGCCGTGAGCCTGCGACGGACCGATGCGACCGTCATCGGCAGCGACCAGGTCGCGGTCTGCAAGGGTGAGCTGCTGGAGAAGCCGGGCGGGCCGGAGCGCTGCCAGGCGCAACTGCAGTGGCTATCCGCCTCGGCCGCGACGTTCTATACCGCGGTGGCCGTACTGCACGCCGCGAGCGGCGCGAGCATCCAGTTTGTCGACACGACGACGGTGTATTTTCGCGCGCTGAGCACTTCGGAAATCGAGCGCTACGTCGCCGCCGAGCAGCCTTTCGACTGCGCGGGCGGATTCCGCGGTGAGGCGTTGGGAATCAGTTTGTTCGCGCGCGTCGTGAGCGAAGATCCGACCGCACTGATCGGACTGCCGTTGATCGCGGTCGGGCGAGCCTTGCGCCAATTGGGTTACGAACTACCCTAGCTGCGCTCTCGGGGACGCGGGGTTCGGCCGGGCCGCGCTAGGCCGGGCCGCGCTCGGCTGCTCGACAACTGATCCAGCACGGCCCGCAGCTCGTTGGGCAGTGGCGCACTGAAGCTCTGCTCGGCGCCGTCGGGCCAGGAAAACGAGAGGCTGTGGGCGTGCAGGAACATGCGCTTGAGACCCAGCCCCGCCAGCTCGCTATTGATCGCCTCGAGGCCGTACTTCGCATCGCCCAGCACCGGGTGACCGCAATAGGCCGCATGCACGCGAATCTGATGTGTGCGCCCGGTATGGAGGATTGCCTCGACCAACGTGGCTCTCGCGCCATAGTGCTCGATCAGTTTGAATTCAGTCAGCGCGTCCTTACCTTGTGCATCGACCTTGACCGTGCGCTCCCCGCCTACACGCAGATCCGTGCGCAGTGGCGCGTCGATGCTCTTATGGCCGAGCTTCCAGCGGCCGGCGAGCAGCGTCAGGTAGCTCTTTTGCACATCTCCCTCGCGCAACAGCGCGTGCAGCGTGCGCAGTGCCGAGCCGCGCCGCGTGACGATCAAGCAGCCGCTGGTATCGCGATCGAGCCGGTGCGCGAGCTCGAGTGTTTCCGTCGGCCGTGAAGCACGCAACGCCTCGATCACACCGAATGAGAGGCCGCTGCCCCCGTGCACGGCGAGACCTGCCGGCTTGTCGAGCACCAGCAGGCGTTCATCCTCATGGATGATCGCGCGTTCAACGGCCTGGATCAGCGCGGCCGGCACGCGCCGCGGCGCATCCGCAGCGATCTCACGCACCGGCGGCAGGCGCACCGAATCGCCGGCCGCGAGCCGTTGTTGCGGCCCGGCGCGCCGTCCGTTCACGCGCACTTCGCCGCGCCGGATCAGCCGGAATATGCGGCTGCGGGGCACCCCGAGCAGCAGCTGCCCGAGCACTTTATCGAGCCGTTGACCCTGGTTTTCGGCGTCGATCTGCACGTGGCGAACTGCGCTCTTCGGTGCGTTTGCCACGGTCTGCTCAATCTCGGACAAAACGCTCTCCAGTCACACCGCAAAGCTTAAGTGTTTGTTTCCAGTACCGTCTGTGTCTATAATCGGCCGTTGCTTTAAAACCGGCCACCCCAACTTCAAGGAACTGGGTCCGGCGCCACAGCAACAAGACTGCGGCCTCGGCGCCGCATGGTAGTTGGTCCTCGATATCGAGGCCATCGCGCATGAGTCGGCCGATCCGGTCCGCGCTCGCCTGTATTAGCTCCTCCGCAAGTTCGAGCCCACGAGCGCGCCGCTGGTCAGTGGACCTCAAGAGTTTTCCGGCGCGCCGCCGACCATGGCGGCCACGAGTCAATGATACAGAGTCGATGACAAAAACCACGCGCCAATCAATCTTCGAGCTCTCCACTGTCCAACGCGGTTTCGCGAGCCTGCCCCCACAAGTGCATGTTCCGATGACCCCGGCCTCTCATTCAATTCTGGCAGAGGCAAATGAAAAGAATGTTAGTCAACGCGACCCAGCAGGAAGAACTGCGGGTCGCAATGGTCGATGGACAGAAACTCTATGACCTGAGCATTGAAATACCGTCACGGGAACAGAAAAAAGCCAACATCTACAAAGCGCGCATCTCCCGCGTCGAGCCCTCGCTCGAGGCGGCTTTCGTCGATTACGGGGCGCAACGGCACGGTTTTCTGCCGCTCAAGGAAATCTCCCGCGAGTATTTTCGGGCGCAGCCGCAGGGCGCCCGGCTCAATATCCGTGAGCTGGTCACCGAAGGCCAGGAATTGCTGGTTCAGGTCGAGAAGGAAGAGCGCGGCAACAAGGGCGCAGCGCTGACCACGTTTATCAGTCTGGCCGGGCGCTTCCTGGTGCTCATGCCCAATAACCCACGAGCCGGCGGCGTGTCGCGTCGCATCGAAGGCGAAGAGCGCGATCAGATGCGCGAGATCATGAACCAGCTGGTCGTGCCCGAAAGCATGGGCGCCATTGTGCGTACCGCGGGCGTCGGACGGACGGGCCCCGAGCTGCAGTGGGATCTGGACAATCTCAAGACCCAGTGGGAAGCGATTGCCGAGGCGGCCCAAAGCCGCGGCGCACCGTTTCTCGTGTATCAGGAGAGCGACGCGGTCACGCGCGCCCTGCGCGACTACCTGACCGACGACATCGGCGAAATCCTGGTCGACGATGACAGCGCATTCCAGAAGGCGCAGGAGTACATGCAGCGCTTCATGCCCAATGATGCGCATCGCAAGCTCAAGCTCTATGCCGACGACATTGCGCTATTCACGCGCTACCAGATAGAAAGCCAGATCGAATCGGCGTATGCGCACAAGGTGCAGCTGCCCTCGGGCGGCAGCCTCGTGATCGACTACACCGAAGCGCTGGTATCGATCGACATCAACTCCGCGCGCGCCACGCGCGGCAGCGATATCGAGACCACGGCGTGCAACACCAATCTGGAGGCTGCCGAGGAGATCGCGCGCCAACTGCGCATCCGTGATATCGGCGGCCTGATCGTCATCGACTTCATCGACATGGAGTCCACCAAGAACCAGCGTGATGTCGAGGATCGGCTGCGCGATGCGATGAAGATGGACCGGGCGCGCATACAGATCGGGCGGCTGTCCCGCTTCGGGCTGCTCGAAATGTCGCGCCAGCGCCTGCGGCCGAGCCTCGGGGAGTCCAGCCACTTGGTCTGCCCGCGTTGCAACGGTATCGGCAGCATTCGCAGCGTCGAGTCCATGGCGCTGTCGATCCTGCGGCTGATCAGCGAGGATGCGCGCAAAGATCGCACCGCGCGCATCATCGTGCAGCTGCCGGTGGACGTCGCCACCTATCTGATCAACGAGAAGCGCGAGGCCCTGCGCGCGCTCGAGGACAAAGGCCACGCGCAGTTGGTGCTGGTGCCCAATCCGCACATTCAGACACCGGAGTATTCCATTAGGCGCGTGCGTGACGATGAGACGCTGTTGCCCGAGAACTCCCAGATCAGCTATCAGATTCCGGCGACCCCAGCGACCATCGATCCGATCGCCGAACGCGAACGACGCCCGGCAGAGCAACCTGCGGTGGCGGCACTGCTGCCCAAGACCGCGGCGCCCATCACGGCGCCCCCTGTGGCAATGGCCGCACCCGCCGTGGGCCCTCAAGACGCCCAAAGCGGCGGGTTCTGGGGTCGTGTAAAGCGTTGGTTCGGCACCGAACAGAACGGCATCGCAGAACCGCCCGAGGCGGGCGCCAC
>DAIMZW010000026.1:0-27646 GCA_036733765.1 Steroidobacteraceae bacterium | reverse complement strand
CGTCTCGAGCCGCTCGCGCTCGCGCCGCTCGGCTTCCGCCTTCTCGCTCAGCGCGCGCTGGGCTTCCTCGGCCTCGCGCTTCTGCGCATCGAGCTGCTCCTGTTGCGCACGAGCCTGACCCTCGAGCACGTCGCGCTTGATGTAGGTGCGTTTCTGACGCACCTCGACATTGACGGTTCGGGCACGGCCCTGGTTGCTCGCCAACTTGAGCTCACTCTGGGTCTTGCGCCTGAGCGTGATGCGGCTCGGCGCCGAGCCTTCGCTGCCGTGGCCGTGGCTGCGGCGCAGATGCGTCAGCAGCTCCAGCTTGGCCTCCTCGCTGATCATGTCCTCGGGACTCGCCACGGTGATGCCAGCCTGGTCAAGCTGTGCGATCAGCCGGTCGACCGAGACCTTCAGTACGTCAGCGAATTGTGCAATCGTTACATCAGCCATATGTGCTTACCTTGCGCCGCGCGCGTGTCAATGCTGCGTCTCGAACCAGTGTGCGCGCGCCTTCATAATCAGGGCACCAGCCTCCTCGATCGACAACCCGTCGATATCCGAAATTTCGTCCACGGCCTGCTCGGCGAGCTCATCGCGCGTGCGCACACCGCGGCGCGCGAGCGCCAGGGCCAGATCGGGCCGCATGCCATCGAGCGTCAGCAGGTCATCCGCGGGCATTGACTGATCGAGCGACTCCTCGCTCACGATCGCCTGGGTCAACAGCACGTCACGGGCACGATTTCGCAGTTCCTTGACGATGTCCTGGTCGAACTCCTCGATCCCCGCCAGCTCGGCTGCCGGTACGTAGGCCACCTCCTCAACGGTCGAGAAGCCCTCCTGCACCAGGATGCTCGCCACGTTCTCGTCGACGTCGAGCTGCTTCATGAATGTCTCGACCAGTGCGCGCGCCTCGGAATCGCTCTTGGCTTCGGCATCCGACTCGGTCATCACGTTCAGCTCCCAACCGGTGAGCTGACTGGCCAGACGGATGTTCTGGCCGCCACGCCCGATCGCCTGTGAGAGCTTCTCCTCCGCCACGGCGATGTCCATGCTGTGCGAGTCCTCATCGACCACGATCGACTGCACCTCCGCCGGGGACATCGCATTGATCACGAATTGCGCCGGATTGTCGTCATAGGGAATGATGTCGACGCGTTCGCCTGCGATTTCATTCGATACCGCCTGCACGCGCGAGCCGCGCATGCCGACGCAGGCGCCGACAGGATCGATGCGCGGATCCTGGCTGCGCACCGCGATCTTCGCGCGCACCCCGGAGTCGCGCGCTGCCCCCAGGATCTGAATCAATCCCTGGCCGACCTCGGGCACCTCGAGCTTGAACAGTTCGATCAGGAACTCCGGGGCCGTGCGCGTCAGGAACAGCTGCGGGCCGCGCAACTCAGCGCGCACCTCGCGCAAATACGCCTTGACGCGATCCTGCGGCTTGAGCTGCTCGCGCGGAATCATGTCGGTGCGCGGCACGAACCCTTCGGCGTTGCTGCCGAGGTCGACGTAAATGCCGTTGCGGTCGATGCGTTTGACTACGCCATTGACCAGGGTGTTGACGCGATCTTTGTAGGCATCGACCACTTGCGCGCGCTCAGCCTCGCGCACTTTTTGCACGATCACCTGCTTGGCCTGCTGCGCGGCAATACGCCCGAAAGCCACCGATTCCATGGGTTCCTCGACGTAGCCACCGGGCTCGGCATCGGCGCTCAGGTCGTGCGCATCGTCGAGCCGCAGCTCCGCCGAAGGATTCTCCAACTCCTTGGAGTCGTCGCTGAACACTTTCCACCGGCGGAAGGTCTCGTAATCGCCGGTCTTGCGGTTGATGGCGACGCGCGCGTCCCAGTCTTCGCCGTGTTTCTTGCGGGTAGCCGCGGCGAGCGCTGCCTCGAGCGCCTCGAAGATGATCTCTTTGTCGACGCCTTTCTCGTTCGAAACGGCATCGACGACCATCAGGATTTCTTTGTTCATGTCACCAGCTCCTTCCCCTCAGGACCACTGCGGCGCCAGCCGCGCACGGCCGATTTCCGCAAACTTCACCGATACCATGGCGCCATCCACATTCAATTCAATGCCCTCGGGGCTCAAGGCTTCGAGCCGCCCAGTGTAGCGTCGCCGTCCGTCGCGGGCGATCCGCAACTCCAGCCAGATGCGTTCCCCGACAAAGCGCTGAAAATGCGCCGGCGTGCGCAGCACGCGGTCCAGCCCCGGCGAGGAGACTTCCAATGTGTACGCGCTCGGCACTGGATCCTCGACGTCCAGGAGCGCGGCCAGTTCGTGACTCACGCGCTCGCAATCATCGAGTCCGACGCCTTCCGCCCTATCGATAAACACACGCAAGACCGCATGCACGCGGCCTGGTGCGTACTCCAGGTCGACGAGCTCGTAGCCCAGCTGAGCGAGCAAAGGCTCACTCAGCGCCATCAGCTTCTCGCGTAACAGCGCCGCCATCGTAAGTGCCTGATAGTCCGGATTCGCCACACAAAAAATAAAAGCCCCATGTGGGGCTTCTAAATCAAGCACTTGGCCGCAATTCCTGCAGCTTTACGGCAAGCAGACCCAAAGCCTGCGCCGTCCACCGGCGGGCGCGATTCTAGTACCTGCGCTCAATGGAATTCAACCGCCGGTGAGAATCCTCCGTTTGGGGCTGCCGCCGAGCCTCGCGGCGCCCCGAACGCTAGGCTCGGCGAGGGTGCAGCGCCGCTTGGTGCAGCGCCGCTTGGTGCAGCGCTGCCGTCAACGTGTCGATATCACCGCTCTTCAGCACCACGGCATCGGCACCGCAGCGCAGGCAGTGCTCGTCGAGCATCTGATTCTTGTGCCCGGTGTACACCACAATCACTGCCCGCGGTGCCCGTGCACGCAGCGTCGCGATCAGCGGCAGGCTCGAGCCATCATCGAGCGACAGATCGAGCACGAAAGCGTTGGGCGAATGGGCCTCGAGCGCCCCCAGCACGGCGGTAGTGGAACTGACGGTCGCGACGCAACGAATGTCCGGCTCCGCATTGAGCAGCAGCGTCAACGTCAGGGCCAGATCCGCATTGTTCTCCCCGATGACCAGACGCAGCAATTCCCCCTGCGCTTGCAGCGCGGTAGCACCCATTGGTTCAGCCATGTTTTCGCCCCCCCCGCCTGTCCTCCGCCCGACCCTGATTGCACCGATAATGGCCCGGAGCGCGCGCGCTGTAAACGCTCCCCGGGGCGGCAACCCGGCGACGACGCGGGTACCGGAATCGATCGGGAACCTCTGAACATAAGGCCTATGCATCAGTCATTTGCAGCACCGCACCGCTGGCTGGCGACTCGAGCCCTCAGCGCCGTGCTCAGCGCCACGTGCTTAAGCGGCTGCTCGCAGATCCCGACCATCCGCGAACCGCCATCGACCCAGGTTACCGCGCAGGTCAGGGTGACCGGTCCGAGCGGGCCCCTGTCGCAGCGCGAGACCAACGCGCTACTCAAGCGCCTCGCCGCCCAGGCCCCGGACGCCGGTGCCCTGGAACGCCATCTGGCCATCGAGCAGGCTGTGGCCGGCGCGCCGCTCTTTACCGGCAACCAGGTCACGATCCTGCGGGATGGAGAGAATGCGTTTGCGGCGACCTTCGCCGCCATTCACGCGGCACAGCGCTATTTGTACCTGGAGTACTACACCCTCGAGGAGGTCCAGCACGATGGCGAGCAACTCAGCGATCTGCTGATCGCGCGGCAACGCGGCGGCGTGCAGATCGATGTGATTTACGACAGCGTCGGCTCGATATCGACGCCAGGGGAGTTCTTCGACCGCCTGATTGCCGCCGGCATACACATACAACGATTCAATCCGATCAATCCGCTGACCGCGCACTTCTCGCTCAATAACCGCGACCATCGCAAGTTGCTGCTGGCCGACGGCCGGATCGCAATCATCGGCGGCGTCAATCTCAGTACCGCCTACCAAAGCGGCGCGTTCGCTTCGGCCTCTGAGCCGAAGCAAGGCGCGTACGAGCCCTGGCACGACACCGACCTTGAGATCGCGGGACCGGCGGTGCGTGAGTTCAAGCAACTGTTCGATCAGCATTGGCAGCAGCAGGGCGGAGCCAGTTCCGCGCTGGCCGCCGACGGCGACGAATCGGGCGCGCCGGGCAATCAGGTGGTCCGCATCCTCGGCAGCCAGGCCGGTGGCGCGCTGTCGCCGCGCTACTACGCGACGCTGTTGTCGGCCATTCGCAGCGCCGAAGCGCGCATCGACATCACCGCCGCCTATTTTGTCCCGACTCGTCAGGAGCAGCATGCTCTGATCCGGGCCGCGCGCCGTGGCGTGGACGTGCGCCTGCTGCTGCCCGCGCATAGCGACTCATTCCCAGCGCTTGCGGTGCAGCGCTCCCACTACCGAGCATTGCTCAAGGGCGGCGTGAAAATCTACGAACGCCAGGACGGCATCCTGCATTCAAAAACCGTGGTCATGGATGGAGTCTGGTCGATCGTGGGCTCTTCGAATTTCGACCATCGCAGCGTGCTGTTCAACGACGAGATCGATGCCGTGGTGATCGGCAGCCAGACCGGCGCTCAGATGCAGCGATTCTTTGAGCAGGACCTGCGGCACGCGCAGCGTATCGACGCACACAGCTGGAATCAGCGACCGCTTTCGGAGCGCCTGCGCGAGCGATTCTGGCGGCTCTGGGAGCAGCTACTTTGACTTCGCTGCGCGCACCGGCGCAAACACCTGCAATTGCAGACTGAAGGGGCCGCCGGTGTCCTGGTGCGGCACGCATTGCGTACGGTTTTGCAGCGCGCGGGTGGCGAACAATGGCAGCACCTTGTCGCGGAACTGCTCCATGAGCTCGCAATCCCCATCCTCCAGTCCGAAAGGGCGATGAGGCGCCAACTCGACCTGGCGCCAGCTGCCGGGCACGGCCGGGCTCACGCCCGCTACGGCGGTGGCGGTCGCGGTCGCGGTCGCGGTGTCAGGCTGCAGCGTGGCGAATTTCAGCGTTGCGCGCGCGAATCGGCTCGGGGCGCCAAATCCGCGATCGCAGCCGAAGGCATTGACCTTGGCGTCCTGCCGCGCCCCGAGCTGGCGCAGCAACAGCTCCAGCTTCGTCTGCAGTCCGTCGCAGGAATAGGTCGTCGTGAAGCCCACGTAATCCAGCTCGGTCTCATGGTTCTGCCAGGTTCCAGGCTCGCCTTCGGCGCGAGGCTGGTCCTCGGCATGCGCGAGCGATATTCCAGCCAGCATCGCGGCGGCGAGCAGCAGTCCCTTGGACAGCACGTGCGCGAGCGGTGATCGGTGAGGCATAGCGCAACTCCTATCGCAGGCCTGCGGGGCAGCGCCTGGATCATCCGGGTAACGGCTGTGCGATGGGCGCGTTGACGCGCCTATGAAGCGACGCGCGCCAGCGCTGCGGCCAGGTCCGCCCGCAGATCCTCGATCGCCTCGATCCCGACCGACAGGCGCAGCAATCCATCGGTGAGTCTGGCCGCCTGGCGCGCCGATTCGCGCATGGCAGCGTGGGTCATCGAGGCCGGATGCGCCACCAGGCTCTCGACCCCACCGAGGGATTCAGCGAGCGAAAAATAGTTCAGGCCGGCGACAAAGGCCTTGACCGCCGGAATACCGCCTGCGAGTTCAAAAGTCACGATCGCGCCGAAGCCGGATTGCTGGCGCAGCGCAATCTCGTGACCCGGATGCGTCGGCAGACCGGGATAAAATACCCGCGCCACCTGGGGCTGCGTTACTAACCAATTCGCCAACTCCTGCGCATTACGTCCATGCACCGCGAGCCGCGCGTGCAACGTCCGCAGACCCCGCAGCGTCAGGAAACTATCGAACGCCGAGCCGGTCAGCCCGAGACAGTTCGCCCACCACCCCAAGCGCTCATGCAACTCCGGGCGCGCTGCGATCACCGCGCCCCCGACCACATCGCTGTGGCCGTTGATGTACTTGGTGGTCGAGTGCACGACCAGATCCGCGCCCAAACGCAGCGGCTGCTGCCAGGCCGGCGACAGAAAGGTGTTGTCCACCACGATCAACGCCCCGGCAGCCTTGCCGAGCGTGGCCACGGCGGCGATGTCGGTCAGGCGCAGCAGCGGATTGCTCGGCGTCTCGATCCACAGCATCGCTGCCGGCTGCGACAAGGCAGCGCGCAGGGCCGCTTCGTCGGCAAAGTCCACGAAGTCGACCTGCAGGTCACCGCGCCGGTGCAGCGCGTCAAACAGCCGGTAGGTGCCGCCGTAGCAATCGTGCGGCGCGAGCACGCGCGGATGCGCGGGCAGGATTTGCAGGCACAGCGTGATCGCACCCATGCCCGAGGCGGTGACCACGGCCCCGGCGCCGCCCTCGAGGTCGGCCAGCGCGGCGCTGAGCAGATCGCGGGTCGGATTGCCGGAGCGCGAGTAGTCATAGGCGCGCTTGTCACCGTAGCCGCGAAAGGCGTAGGTCGCGCTCAGATGAATCGGCGGCACGACCGCGCCGGTCACATCGTCGCTCTCCAGGCCGGCGCGCACCGCGCGCGTGATGGGATCAGCGGGCTCGCTCACTCAGGCTCTCCGTATAGACACTGGAATATCGGCTGCAACTGCGTTGCCTCCTTGAGGAAGCCGTCATGACCGTGCGCTGAGGACAGCTCATGCAGCCGTGCGCGCGGCAGTCGGGCCGCCAGCGCTTGCATATCCCCGATGGGCACCAACTGGTCCTCGCGTACGGCCACCAGCGTGGTGGGCACGGTGATGCGCCGCGCATCGACTGCGTGCAGATCGATGGACTCGGACAGACACAGGAAGGACTCCGGCAGATACCGCGCCGCGTAGTCGCGCCCGCGCGCCATCAGGTACTGCTCGACGGGGAATACGAAGCGACTCTCGCCGGCGCTGGGCCCGAACGCGAAGCGCGCGGCAAACTCCTGTGGACTGCGGTAGGTCGCCATGGCCAGCGCGCGCGCCAACTCCAGTCCTTCCGCGGGCCGTCCCACCGAGAGCGCAAAGCGCACGATGCGCCGCTGCACGCTGCGCCAGGCGGTCGCCATCGGGTGGGTTCGATCCGCGGCGCTGAGCACCAGCAGTCGCTCGACCCGCTCGGGGTAGCGCTCGGCAAACGCCAGAGCCACCATGCCGCCATAGGAGGCCCCGACAATGGCGCGCAGACGCTCGATCTGCAGGTGATCGATCAGGCCGCGCAGCGCCTCGGCCTGATCGTAGCTCGAAAGACTCGGGAACTCGCCGCCAGCCACCGGTCCCGTCGACTGACCGCTGGCGCCCAGGTAATCGATGCCGAGCACGCGCAGCCGCCCGCTGTCGAGCGCGCGCCCTGGGCCGGCGAGCTCGGACCACCAGCCCTCGCCGGGGGATTGGACATCGAACACGCGCCGGTGTGCCGAGATTCCCCCGATGGCGAGCACCACCGGGGCCTGAGGCGCACCGTCCAGGCGCCAGCCGAGCTTCGCCTGCTCGAGACTACCGCCATGGTGCAGCGGAAAGCGCCCGGGCCAATGCCATATCCCTTGCTCCGTCGGAACTCCCGCGGGATCGGTAACTTTTGGGGCAAAATTCATCACGCTCCGCAGTGCCTGTCGTGCGTCATCCCGGCACTCCTGCGGATCGGCGTCTGGACGAGCCGCGCCCCGGCAAAATCGCAAGGCAGCGGCGCATCGGTCGGCCCTCATCTATCGGCCCGTAGCCCATGGCTACGGCACCGCAGGAGTTGGCACCATGTCGGATTTCCGACGGTTGCCCCGGCGTCGAAGGGCCTTTCCCTCAGCCGGTCTCGATGAGTGGGCGAAGTCTAGAGGGCAGTGCCCGGACCGGTCAAGCGCCGCCGTGGCGCGCGGGCACTTGCAACGTCTGTCACAATACGCTAGTGTAATAGCGCATTAATACACCCGACCGATATTCGAGCCCAAATCCATGAAGTCCCACCGGCTATTGTCCGCGCGGCAGGAGGCCCTGGCCGAGCGCAACCTGGTCGCGGCCATCCAGACGCTGCGCAGCGTCGAGGAGTGCCGCGCGTTTCTGCGCGACCTGTGCACGCCCGCGGAGCTGCAGGCCATGGCCGACCGCTGGGCGGTCGTCGAGTGCCTGCGCCGTGGCATGCCCTATCGCGAAATCCAACGTCAGACCGGTGTCAGTGTGACCACGATCGGGCGCGTAGCGCGCTATCTGGCTTCCGGCAACGGCGGTTATTCCCTGGCGGCGCAGCGCGTCGATGGAGCGCAGCATGGATAAGCCCGCTCGCATCAAGCTCGCGGTGCAGAAGTCCGGCCGCCTGACCGATCCATCGCTCGATCTGCTCGCGCGCTGCGGTCTGAAGCTCTCGCGCGGCAAGGACCAGCTCATGGGTTTCGGCGAGAACATGCCGCTCGATGTGCTGTTCGTGCGCGACGACGACATCCCGGACCTGGTGCAGGAAGACGTCTGCGATCTGGGTCTGGTGGGCCGCAACGTACTGGAGGAAAAGCGCCTGGCGCTGGCCGCGCGCGGCACGCCGGCGCGCTTTCAGGCCCTGCGCACGCTCGATTTCGGACGCTGCCGGCTCTGCCTCGCAGTGCCTCTCGACCACGACTATGGCGGCCTGCCATCGCTGCAGGGCAAGCGTATCGCCACCACCTACCCGTACCTGCTGGGCCGTTTCCTCGAGCAACATGGCATCGCGGCCGAGATCGTCAGGCTCTCCGGCTCCGTGGAGATTGCACCGCGACTCGGACGTGCGGACCTGATCTGCGATCTGGTCGCGACCGGCTCGACGCTGCAGGCCAATCACCTGCGCGAAGTGGAGACGGTGCTCGAGAGCCACGCGGTACTGATTCGCACCCCGATCGCGCTGGCGCCCGAAAAGAATGAGTGGGTCGAGCGGCTACTGCTGCGCATCGAGGGCGTCGAGCAGGTCAAGGAGAGCAAATACATCATGCTGCATGCGCCGCGCTCGGCGCTGCCGGCCATCCGGCTGCTGCTGCCCGGCAGCGAGTCGCCGACGATCATCCCGCTCGAAGGCTCACCGGACCGCGTCGCCGTGCACGCGGTTTGCCGCGAGAACGTGTTCTGGGAAACCCTCGAGAGCTTGAAGAAAGCCGGGGCGAGCGCGCTGCTGGTGCTGCCGGTCGAGAAGATGTTGGCCTAGGGAATATCGCCGTGGAGATTCTCGACTGGCAAGCCTTGGATCCAACGCAGCGCCGCGCCGCGCTGGCGCGCCCGGCTGCAGAGCTTGCGTCCCAAACCCTCGCACAGGCGCAGGCCATCATCGATGCGGTGCGCGCGCACGGCGATGCAGCCATCGCCCGCTACGCGCGTGAGCTCGACGGCGTCGAGCTCGCGCAATTTGAGATCACGCGCGCGGAATTCGCCGCGGCGCGCACGCAATTGCAGCCGGCGCAGTTCGCGGCGCTGGAGCGCGCGATCGCCAATGTCGAGACCTTCCATCGCGCCGCACTGCCGGCCCCGGTCGCGCTCGAGGTGCAGCCCGGCGTGCGCTGTGAGCGGCTGATACGTGCGATCACGGCGGTGGGCCTGTATGTGCCTGCGGGCTCAGCCCCTCTGCCCTCCACGGTCATCATGCTGGCGGTGCCGGCGCGTATCGCCGGCTGCCCGCGGCGCGTGCTGTGCACACCGCCGCAGCGCAACGGCCTGGCCAGTGCCGCGGTGCTCGTGGCCGCGGAGCTGTGCGGCATCGAGCAGGTGTTCAAGATCGGCGGTGCGCAGGCGATTGCCGCCCTCGCCTACGGCAGCCAGAGCGTGCCGAAAGTCGCCAAGATCTTCGGGCCCGGCAACGCCTGGGTCACCGCGGCCAAGCAATTGGTGGCGGCCGATCCGGACGGCGCCGCGCTCGATATGCCGGCGGGCCCCTCGGAAGTGCTCGTGATCGCCGATGACAGTGCGCGTGCGGATTTCGTCGCCGCCGACCTGCTGGCGCAGGCCGAGCACGACCCGTGTGCGCAGGCCCTGCTCGTGACGACTTCCAGAACCCTGGCCATGCAGGTTGCCGCAGCCGTGGCAACGCAGATGCCGGCGCTGTCGCGGCTGACCATATTGCAGCAATCGATCGCCGCCTCGCGCATCCTGATGGTGCCGGATCTGCAAACCGCGCTGGCGGTCAGCGAAGCCTACGCGCCCGAGCATCTGATCATCCAGACGCGCGCGCCGCGCGCGTTGCTCGATGGGGTACACAATGCCGGTTCGGTGTTTCTCGGCAGCTGGTCGCCCGAGCCCATGGGCGATTACTGCTCCGGCACCAACCACGTGTTGCCGACGTACGGCTACGCGCGTGCCTACAGCGGGCTGTCGGTCATGGACTTCACACGGCGCATGACGGTCCAGGAGCTCAGCGCGCAGGGCTTGCGCGACCTGGGGCCCACCGCCAGCACGCTCGCGCGGCTCGAGGGCCTGGATGCGCACGCGGCCGCGGTCGAGTTGCGGCTCGAGGCACTGCGGCGGGACTGCGCCGCATGAGCTGGCTCACCGAGATTGCGCGCCCCGAGATCCGCACGCTGCGAGCGTATGAGCACGCCCTCTGGGAGCCGGGACTGGTGCGTCTGCACGCTAACGAACTTCCATGGCGAGCCCATGGCGATACCTCGCAGGCCGGACTCAACCGCTATCCCGAGCCACACCCGCACGCCCTGACCGCGGCGCTGGCCCGCTTCTACGGCGTCGAGGCGCCGATGCTGCTGGCCTGTCGAGGCAGCGATGAGGCGATCGATCTGCTGATCCGCAGCTACTGCCGGGCCGGCGCCGATGCCGTGATCGTGTGCCCGCCGACTTTCGGCATGTACGCCGTCGCCGCCCGCGTTCAGGGGGCAACGGTGATCGAGGTGCCGTTGCGGCGTGAAGCCGGCTATGACTGCGATTTCGAGGCGGTGCGCGCGCAGTGCACGGGCGGCGTGAAACTGGTGTTCCTGTGCTCGCCCAACAATCCCACCGGCAATCGCTTCGAACCCGGGGCGATTGTCGCTCTCGCGCGCACGCTGCAGGGCCGCGCCTTGGTCGTGGTCGATGAGGCCTATGTCGAATTCGCCGACGGCCCGTCGCTGATCGCACAGCTCGCGGCCCAACCGGGGCTCATCGTGCTGCGCACACTGTCCAAGGCCTACGCTCTTGCGGGTGCGCGCTGCGGCGCGCTGATCGCACACCCCGATGTGGTCGCGCTGCTGCGTAAGGTCATACAGCCCTACGCGGTCACACAGCTGACGATCGAGGCGGTATTCAACATGCTCGAGCCCGAGGCCCTTGATGAAGCGCGCGCGCGGTGTGCGACCATCAGGGCAGAGCGTGCGCGCGTAGCCGCGGCGCTGCGCGAGCGCGACAGTGTGCGCCAGGTGTGGCCGAGCGAGGCCAATTTCCTGCTGGTGGAATTCGACGACGCGCTCAGCGCGCTGCGCCGCGCGCATGATGCCGGAGTACTGGTGCGTGATCTGCACGCGGCCCCAGGACTGACGCAGGCCTTGCGCATCAGCATCGGCAGTCCGGAACACAACGATCGCCTGCTCGCGAGCCTGGCATGAACGACGTACCGATTCTCTTTGTCGATCGCGACGGCACCTTGATCGAGGAGCCGAGCGATGAACAGGTGGATCGCCTCGACCAGGTCCGCTTGCTGCCCGGCGTGTTCGCGGCATTGCAGACGCTGCAGCGTGCCGGCTACCGGCTGGTGATGGTGAGCAACCAGGACGGCCTGGGCACCGAGCACCTGCCGCGCGAGCATTTCGAGCAGGTGCATCAGTTCGTGTTGCAACTGTTCAGCTCACAGGGCATCGAATTCGATGCCGTGTTCATCTGCCCACATTTCCTCCATGAGCAGTGCGAATGCCGCAAGCCGCGCACCGGACTCGTGAACCCATATCTGCAAACGCACAGCATGGACCGCGAACGCAGCGCGATGATCGGTGATCGCGACACCGATCTGGAATTCGCGCGCCAGCTCGGTATTCGTGGCTTGCGGGTTCGCACAGACGGGACGCCAGAAGAGCGCTGGCCGGCGCTGGTACACGCACTGCTCGCACGCCGCGCCAGCGTCAAGCGAACCACACGCGAGACCGCCGTCGAAGTGCAGATCGAACTCGACAGCACCGCTTTCGGACGCATAGACACCGGCATCGGCTTTTTCGATCACATGCTCGAGCAGCTGGCCAAGCACGGCGGCTTCGAGCTGCAGTTGCGCTGTCGCGGCGATCTGCACATCGATGAGCACCACACGGTCGAGGACTGTGGCCTGGCGATCGGCGAAGCGTTGCGGCGCGCGCTCGGCGACAAGAGTGGCATTGGGCGCTACGGCTTCCTGCTGGCGATGGATGAAAGCGAAGCGCAGGTGGCGCTCGACCTCTCGGGACGCGCGTATTTCGTGTTCGAGGGGCGCTTCGGCCGCGAGCAGGTGGGCGCGCTGCCGAGCGAGCTGGTGCCGCATTTCTTCCGCTCGCTTAGCCAAGCGCTGGGCGCGGCCCTGCACCTCACGGTGCGCGGCGAGAACACCCATCACATGATCGAGGCCTGTTTCAAGGGCGTCGGTCGCGCACTGCGGCCGGCGCTGCGCCGAGACGGCCACGATCTGCCGAGCACCAAAGGCATACTGTGAGCCCGCCGGCCGACGTGGCCATCATCGACAGCGGCGGCGCCAACCTCGCCTCGCTGCGCTATGCACTCGATCGCCTGGGGGCGAGTTCGGTCGTGAGTGCCGATGCCGCGCTGATCGCCGCCGCGCCGCGCGTGCTGTTGCCCGGCGTCGGCGCGGCCGCCGACGCGATGGCGCGCCTGCGCTCGAGCGGCCTGGATCGGCTCATTCCGCAATTGCGCGCGCCAGTGCTCGGTATTTGTCTGGGGATGCAATTGCTGTTCGAACACTCGGCCGAGGGTGACACGGCTTGCCTGGGCGTGATCGACGGACAGATCGAGCGCCTGCGGGCCGCACCGGGATTGCCCGTGCCGCACATGGGATGGAACACCCTGGAGATCCAGTGCGAGGATCCGCTGCTCGCCGGCATCAGCGCGGCCGATCGTCTGTATTTTGTGCACAGTTACGCCGCGCCCGTGTGCGAGGGCACGCTCGCCTCGGTGCACTACGGCGGCGAGCTGTGCGCTAGCGTGCGCCGCGATAATTTCCGCGGCGTGCAGTTTCATCCCGAGCGCTCCTCGGCGGCCGGCGCACGCATCCTGCGCAACTTTCTCGCGCTCCCATGTTGCTGATCCCCTCCATCGATCTGCGCGCCGGTGCGTGCGTGCGCCTGTTCAAGGGCGATTTCGCCGCGGAAACGCGCTACCAGCTCGGCGCGCACGAACTGCTGGCGCGATATCGCACGCTCGGCGCAAGCTGGCTGCATGTGGTGGATCTTGACGGCGCCCGCGACGGCACGCTCGGCAATCTGGCCCTGATCCATGCGCTGGCCTCGCAGCGTGCGTTGCGTCTGCAGGTGGGCGGCGGCGTGCGCGGCGCTGAGGTCATCGACGACCTGCTGACGCACGGCGTCGCGCGCGTCGTCATCGGCAGCGCCGCGGTGGAGCGACCTGAGGATGTCGGCCGCTGGCTGCGCAGCTACGGACCCGAGCGTATCTGCCTGGCCTTCGACGTACGGCTCGACGCGCTCGCCGTACCGCGCCTGCATACCCGCGGCTGGAAGCAAAAGACCGCGCTGTCGCTGTGGGACGCGGTGGCCGAATTCACCGATGACGGCCTCAGGCACGTGCTGTGCACCGACATCGAACGCGACGGTGCGCTAGCAGGACCGAACCTCGCGCTCTATATCGAGGCGCTGCAGCGCTTCCCGCAAATCCAGTGGCAAGCCTCGGGCGGCATCGCCAGCGGCAGCGACTTGAACGCGCTCGCCGCGCTCGGCGTGCCGGCCGCAATCAGCGGCAAGGCACTGCTCGAAGAGCGCATTTCATTCGAGGAGCTGCGGTTATTCTTGCCAAACGCATAATCCCCTGTCTTGATGTAAGGCAAGGCCAGGTGGTCAAAGGCGTACGATTTCGCGATCACCGCGTGGTCGGTGACATACTCGAGCTGGCGACGCGCTATCGCGACGAGGGCGCCGACGAACTGGTGTTCTACGACATCACCGCCAGTCCCGAGGGCCGCTCGGTCGACCGCGCCTGGGTCACGCGTGTAGCCCGCGTACTGGACATCCCGTTCTGCGTCGCCGGCGGCATCCGCTCGGTCGCAGACGCCGAACAGGTGCTCAATGCCGGTGCGGAAAAAATCTCGGTGAACTCCCCGGCCCTGTCGGATCCGCAGCTCATCGACCGCTTGAGTGCGCGCTTCGGTGCCCAGTGCGTCGTGGTCGGCATCGACAGCCAGAGCACCGCCGAGGGCTATCGTGTTTATCAATTCACCGGCGATCCCTCGCGCACCGTCGACTCCCGGCGCGACACATTAGCCTGGGTGCGCGAAGTGCAGCAGCGAGGCGCTGGCGAGATCGTGCTCAATTGCATGGCCGCCGACGGCACGCGCGCCGGCTACGACATCGAACAGCTGCGCTGCGTGCGCGCACTGTGCGACGTGCCGCTGGTCGCCTCGGGCGGCGCCGGCACGCCAGCGCACTTCCAGCGCGCGTTTCAGGAAGCACGGGTCGATGCGGCGCTGGCCGCGAGCGTGTTTCACAGCGGCGCGATCGCTATCGGCGATCTCAAGCGCGAGCTGCGCCGCGGCGGCCTCGAGGTGCGGTTGTGAACCTCACCCTCGAAGATATCGAGCGCATCGACTGGGACAAAGGTGCCGGCCTGGTACCCGCGATCGTGCAGGATGCGCACAGCGGCAGCGTGCTGATGCTCGGCTATATGAATCGCGAGGCGCTGCAAGCCACACTCAAGAGTGGGCGCGTGGTGTTCTTCAGCCGCTCAAAGCAGCGCCTGTGGCAGAAAGGGGAAACTTCCGGACACTCTCTCGAGCTGCGCGCGCTGCGCCTGGACTGCGATGCCGATACCCTGCTGTTGACCGCAGAGCCCGCGGGGCCTGTGTGCCATACCGGCACCGCCACCTGCTTTGGCGATGAGCCGCTGGCGGCCGCAGCGCGCTTGAGCTTCCTGGCGCAGCTCGAGCAGATCATCGCGCAGCGCGTTGCCGAAAATCCCGAAGGCAGCTACACCGCGCGCCTGGTCCAGAGCGGCGTGCGGCGCGTGGCACAGAAGGTCGGCGAGGAAGGCCTGGAAGTCGCCCTCGCCGGCTGCGGCGAGGACGATGGCGCGCTCTTGGGCGAATGCGCCGATCTGCTCTATCACCTGCTGGTGCTGCTGCGCGCGCGCGCGCTTTCGCTCGCTCAGGTCATCGAGGTATTGCGGGCGCGTCACGCGAGCACGATGTCGATGGCCGGCTCGCGCAAGTTGTAGCGCGAACTCATGGCCCGACCGTAGGCGCCGACATTGGCGATCAGCATGACATCGCCCTCGCGCGTCGGCGGCAGCAGCCGATCGTGTCCGAGGAAATCGGCGCTCTCGCAGATCGGCCCGACCACGTTGGCGATCTCGCTCGCGGGCTCATCGATGCGCGTGAGATTGACGATCTCGTGCCAGGCACCGTATAGAGCCGGACGGATCAGCGAGTTCATGCCCGTGGCGATACCGACGTAACGAATCTCGTCCTTGGACTTGGTCTGCGTGACGCGCGCGATCAGCGCCCCGGACTCCGCCACCAGGTAACGCCCCGGCTCGATCCACAGCGCGATGCCCGGGCGGTTCTGCTTTGCGGCGAGCAACGCGGTATCGAGCTGGCGCAGATCCAGCTCCGGCTGATCGTGGCCGTCGGGCACACCGAGGCCGCCGCCGACATCCACCACGCGCACGTGGGGAAAGTGCGGAACCAGATCAAGCAGGCAGGTGGCCACGTCGGACCAGTTTTCGGCATTGAAGATGCCGCTGCCCGAGTGCGCATGCAGCCCGACCACGATGGCGCCATGGCGCTCGACCAGCCGCCCCAATTCCTGGAGCTCGGCGAGCGGCACACCGAATTTCGCATGCGCCCCGGCCGTGCGCACGTGGTGGTGGTGCCCGCGTCCGGTGCCGGTATCGATGCGAATGAAGACGCTGCGAGCGCGAAACAACTCGCCCCAATTGCGCAGCACGTAGAGGTTGTCGAGCGTGAGGGTAATGCCCGCCTCGAGCGCCCAGCGATATTCCTCACGGCCGGCAAAATTGGGCGTGAACAAGATGCGACTGCGATCGAGCCCCGGCACGCTCGCCAGCAGATGTTCGATCTCGCCGCGCGAGACACATTCGAAGCCTAAGCCCTCGGCCGCCAACAGCCGCAGGATCTGGGCGTTCGGATTGGCCTTCATGGCGTACAGCACGTGCTCGACTGATTGCAGTCCTTTGAGTGCCTGCGCCGCGGCAACGATCACCGCCGGGTCGTACACATAGGCGCAATCATGCTGTGCCGCGAGTGCGAGCAGCTCTGCGCGCCGCGCGCGCCACCAGCTCTCGCGCGGCGCGGGTTGCTGTTCCGGCCGGGCGAACAGCTGCTCCCAGGTCGGTCCGAGGATCGCGCCCGTGCGTACCGGCCGGATCAACCGCTCGTGCAGTGCATTGACCAGCCGGTCGCCCTGGCTCTCATCGACCACGAAGCTGAAGTTCAGGTCATTGGCGGCCTGGCTCAGCAGATACACGCGCTGCTCGGCGAACAGTTCGAATGCTGCGCCGAGCTGATGAAGGATGCCGCGGATGTTGCGGCCCACCAGGCTCACCGACGCGCACGGGCCGAGCACCTGTACCCGGCAGAGCTGCGAGAGATCGCCGATCATCGCCTCGATGAGCCTCTGATCGAGCGCGTTGGCGGCCGGGTCGAGCGACACGGTGACATTGGTCTCGGAGGTGGAGATCAGATCGACCGACAGGCCGTGACGCTTGAAGATCTGAAACGCGTCGGCCAGAAAGCCAACTTCATGCCACATGCCGGGGCTCTCGAGCGTGACCAGCGTGATGCCCTTCTTGATACAGACCGCCTTGACCTGCGCCACACCGTCGCCGCCATCGGCACTGATGTGCGTGCCTTCGAACGTCGGGCTGTGCGTGGCGTAGATCGCGATCGGAATACGCTGCGATTTGGCGGGCAGGATGCAGCGCGGGTGCAATACCTTGGCGCCACTGGAGGCGATCTCCTGTGCCTCGTCGTAGTGCAGCGAGCGCAGCAATCGCGCATGCGGTGTTGCCCGCGGATTGGCGCTGAACAGGCCCGGCACGTCGGTCCAGATCTCCAGTCGTTCCGCCACCAGCTTGGCCGCGAAATAGGCCGCGGAGGTGTCCGAACCGCCGCGCCCCAGCAACACGGTATCGCCGGCAGCGTCGCTGGCGATGAAGCCCTGGGTCACGATCACACCCGAGAGCGCATCGAGCTGCGCCCTGAGTGCCGAATCCGGGGAGTAGTCGCAGCTCGCCGAGAGAAAATTGGCGCGCACCGACGCCCCGACCCGCTGTTCGGCGTTGAGCCCGCGCCGCGCATCCCACCATTGCGCTTCTAGCCCAGAGGCGGCGAGATAGCGCGCTCCGAGCTCGGTGGCCATGAGCTCACCGCTCGACAATACGCGAGCGCGCGTGCGATCACTGACCTCACCCATCAGCGCGATGCCCGCAGCCATATGCCGTAGTTCCGAGAAGTAGTGCTCGAGCTCGGCGCTCACGCCAATGCCGAGTTCGCCGGCCAGCGCGCTATGGCGCTGTTCGATGTCCGTCAGCGTCGCTTCGTGCGTGCCGGCGAGCGCGGCCGCCAGCAGCGTCTCGAGCCGATCGGTGATGCCGCTGACCGCCGAATGCACGACCAGTACCCGCGTGCCCGCGGCCAGCCGCGAGCGCACCACGGCGGCGATGTTGCGCCAGTTGGCCAAATTCGAAACGCTCGTGCCGCCGAACTTGAGCACGACCCAGGAAGACTGGTCGCGTGGAGCCATAGCCTATCCGTGTGTGAGGGAGCGAGCCGGGAGCGACTTGCAGTCGATACTGCAACCCCTGGCCAGCGGCTCAGAGCTCGTCGTCGTCGAAGACGTCGCGCAGGTCTTTTTCCAGTTTTTTGTCGGCCAGCACTTCCTCGAGCCGGCTCCATGCCGCCTTGCCACGCTTGCCTTGCGCGCGCACCCGTTTGTCGACGCGGGCCAGCAAACCGTCGTAATCGGTGCTGTCCTCGGTCTCAGCGATGAATTCCTCGTCCAGGTCGAAGCTCTCGTTATCGCGTTCAGACATCGTATTTTCGCTGAAGAAATGTCGTCTAATCAGTAGGTTATACGGACCGAGGCCCGCTTCAGGCAGCGAACTATAGCTGATTTGCGCCGCGGTTCAACTATCCAGCGCGGAACTGCTATTTGACCGTGGCGGCATCGGGGCCGCCATCGGCATTGAGTGCCGACAGATCGGCTTCAAGACCGACCGTGGCCAGCACGCCGTCGGCTTTCTGCAATACTTCCCGGGCGTAGTCCCAATGGATGGCGACCGTGCTGTCGCCGACCGCCGTGCGCAGCAGCTCGGCGAACTGATCCACATCGGGCTCGAAACTCTGGCCCTCCGCGTCCACCGGCGGATGCGCTTCGAGCAATAGCTCGCCGTCGACCCACGCCACCTTGACCGGCTCGTTGACGAGGCGCACCGCAGTGCCGACTGGAATCATTGGAAACAGTGCCGCCACGTCGTTGGGATACATGCGGATGCAGCCATGCGTGACCGCAAGTCCCACGGCAATGGGATTGTTGGTGCCATGGATCAAGTAGGTACCACCGCCGGCGGCCAGCCGCATGGCATAGGCGCCCAGCGGATTATCGGGCCCGGGCGGCACGCTCGCGGGCAGCGGATCGCCGGCGGCAGCGTGCTCCTTACGCACCGATTCGGGCGGAAACCAGATCGGATCCTTCTGCTTGGCGATCACGTGGGTGAGGCCAAGCGGCGTACGCCAGTCCATCTTGCCGATGCTGACCGGATAGGTAATGACCTCTTGGGGCTTACCGCGTACCGGCTTGGGGTAGTAATAGAGTCGATGCTCGGGCAGGTTGACCACGATGCCCTCGTGCGGACCGGTGGGCAGGATATGGCGGCCGGGAATGGTGAGCTCTTTACCGGCGCCAGGCAGCCATGGGTCGACGCTGGGATTGACGCGAATGAGCTCTTCCGAGCCGAGGCTGTAGGTGCGCGCCAGATCGTAGAGCGTGTCCTCGTAAACGGTCATGACCGTCTGATCCGCGCCGACTACCATATCCGCGGGATTCGTGAGCGGATAGACCGTGGCCCGCGAGGGCACAGCTGCGCTGAGCCCCAGCAGGGTCAGCAACGCGGCAGTGCCGCCCGATTGAACATAACGCAGCATTCTTGGCCTTATCCTGTCAATCCAGACAGTTAGACTAGCATGTGACGGTGAATGTTCAGACTGGTTTGGTGCGGCCATCTTCAAGCTGATATTCACCCTGCGAACAGATACCATACGAATGTATGGTATCCGAATTCCCCCTCCCCTTAAGCCCCCGCCAGCAGCAGATCCTGCAGCGGATCACTGAGTTCATCGCGCAGCAGGGGCGGCCACCGACCCGCGCCGATCTGGCACGAGCGCTGGGCCTGCGCAATCGCCAGGGTATCGATCAGCATCTGCGTGCGCTCGAACGCAAGGGTTACCTGCAGCTCGAACCCGGGATCGCGCGCGGCTTACGCGTGTTGCACAGCGAACCGATGGCGCAGGCAAGCCCGGCATCGCAACGCAGCGCCCTGCTGCCGCTCTATGGGCGAGTCGCCGCCGGGATACCCACCCTGGCACAGAGCAATATCGAAGAGGAGATCGCACTCGATCGGGCACTGTTTCGCCCTCGTGCCGATTTTCTGCTGCGCGTCCATGGCCAGAGCATGCGCGATGCAGGCATTACCCCCCGCGACATCCTGGCCGTGCACCGCACGCCCGAGGCCGTGAATGGTCAGATCGTGGTGGCACGTTTAGGCGATGAAGCGACAGTAAAATTCTATCGCCGCGACGGCGCATTGCTGCGGCTCGAACCTGCCAACCCCGATTTCGCGCCGATTGAAATCGATCTGCGCACGCAGCCCTGGCAGATCGAAGGCGTCGTGGTCGGTATTGTGCGTACCGATCTGCTGCGACGGAGCTGAGCATGGGCGCGTTGACGCTCGATCAGCTCGCCCGTCTGTGCCACAACGGCGAGTGGCGCCGCTCCCCCCATCAGGCCGCACCCTCGGGCTTTGCAGAGCTCGATGCGAGCCTGCCCGGCGGCGGCTGGCCGGTCGGAGCCATCGCCGAGCTGATGCCCGAGGCGATGGGTATTGGGGAGCTGAGTTTATTAATGCCGGCCTTGTCCAGGCTGGCCTGCGCGGGGCGGTACATCGCGTGGATTGCGCCGCCCTACCTGCCCTATGCGCCAGCGCTCGCGCAACGGGGCCTGCCGCTCAAGCGCATATTGATCATTCAAACCCGCGGCTTGCAGGAATCGCTGTGGGCCGCGGAACAGACACTGCGTTGCCCGGCGTTCGGTGCCGTGCTGAGCTGGCCAGCCGAAATCGCCGATAAAAATGTGCGCCGCCTGCAACTCGCGGCCGAAGCCGGCGGCAGTCTCGGCATTCTCTATCGCCCGGCCGAGGCCGCACGCGAACACTCACCGGCGGCCTTGCGGCTGCGGCTGCTCCCCACGGCCGATGGGCTCGCCGTGGAAATCCACAAATGCCGCGGCGGCCGCGCGGGCTTGCGCTTGCAGCTGCCACTGACGGCCATCCCCCACACGAGTCCTATCGATGCTCTGGCTGTGCGTTCGTTTGCCGCAACTCGCACGTGAAGCGATCGCAGGCGGTGCGGTATCCGCGAGCAGCGAAAGGGACCTGCTGGTCCAACGCGAAGCGCTCGAACGCCTGGCCGCCTGGGCCTATCAGTGGAGCAGCCTGATCAGTTATGCGCCGTGCGAGCCGCTGCTCTGGCTCGAGCTCGGTGCGAGCTGCACGCTGTTCGCTGGTCACGAGGCGCTGCTCGCGAGGATCCAGGCCGAACTCGTGCAGTTGGGCTACAGCCATATCTGCGCTCTCGCGCCTTCGCCCACCGCTGCGGCGCTACTGACGCATGCAACCGGCCAGCGCTATGTGCTGACAAAGGCGCAGCTGCGAGAACGACTCGATTCCCTGCCATTACAGTTGCTGGCTCTGCCGGCATCGACACTGGCTGCGCTGCACGCCTCGGGTCTGCGCCGCATAGGACAAGTCCTCGAATTGGCCGCCGCCGCGATCACGCGGCGCTTTGGGCCCGAAACCCAGCTCTATCTGCAGCGGCTGTGCGCACAGGCGAGCGATCCGCGGCCGGCCTGGCGCCCGCCCGAGACCTATAGCACGCGCTGTGAATTCGGCAGCGATGTGCGCACGACGACCGCGCTGCTGTTCCCGCTGCAACGGCTGCTGCTGGAATTTCAGGGCTATCTGCGGGCCCGCGATTGCTCGGTGCAGCGCTTTACGCTCGAGTTCGAGCATTACCGCCGTCCGGTCAGCCGCGTGACCATCGGTTTGTCCGCCCCGGGGCGCGATGCGGCACAGTTTCTGACGCTGGTGCGCGAGCGCCTGCACTCGCTGCTGCTGCCCGCGCCCGTGAACGCATTGCGGCTGCAAGCGCTCGAGTTCACCTCGCCGGCCATCGTGCAGGGGGATCTGTTCGGCAGCGACGCGCAGCCCTTGCAGCAGCTGCAGCGGCTGCTCGATCGCCTGCGCGCACGGCTCGGCGAGAGCAGCATCCATGCCTTGCAGCTGCATGCCGATTACCGCCCGGAGCGCGGCTGGCGCTTCGTCGCCCCGGAGACCTCGACGGCTTCGAGCTCAAACAGCGCCCTGCTGGAGACGGCCGCGCCGGCGCGGCCCTGTTGGCTGCTTCCTGAGCCGATACGCATCGACGCCCCCTCTGAACTGCTGCGCGGACCCGAGCGCATCGAGAGCGGGTGGTGGGATGAGGGCGATGTGAGGCGCGACTACTACCGCGCGCGCACCGGCGAGGGCACGCAGGTTTGGGTGTTTCGCGACCGGCGCGGCGGCGAGTGGTATCTGCAGGGCCTGTGGGCATGAGCGGCTACGCCGAGTTGCACGCCTTGAGCAACTTCAGCTTTCTGCGCGGCGCTTCGCATCCGGCCGAGCTGATCGCTCGCGCGCATGCGCTTAGGTATAGCGCACTCGCGCTGACCGATGAGTGCTCGCTCGCCGGTGTGGTGCGCGCGCACGAGGCCAGAGGTGCGCTGTCGGAGGCAGCCGCGGGCGCGGACTTCAAGCTCATCGTCGGCGCCGAATTCCGCACCGTCTGCGGCCTGAAGCTGGTGTTGCTCGCACCTTCGCAGCGAGCCTACGGGCAAATCTGCCAGCTCATCACGCTCGGCCGGCGGCGCTCGAAGAAAGGCGAGTATCGATTGAACCGGGCGGATTTCGAGACCGGTCTGACCGACTGTCTGGCGCTGTGGGTGCCCCCAAGGCAGGCGAGTGAAGCACAGGCGCGGTGGTTGCGGGATTTTTTCAGCGACCGTAGCTGGTTGGCCGTGGAACTGCATCGCGGCGACGATGACAGCGCGCATCTGGCGCAATTGTGCGCATTGTCGCAACGCTGCGGTGTGCCCGCGGTCGCCGCCGGCGATGTGCATATGCACGTGCGCTCGCGCCGCGCCCTGCAGGATGTGCTCACCGCCGTGCGCCACGGCTGCACCATCGATGAGGCCGGCTGGCGGCTGCATCCGAACGCCGAGCGGCATCTGCGCTCATTGGCGCAGTTGCGCGCCCTCTACCCGCGAGCGCTGCTCGATCAGAGCCTGGCGATCGCCGAACGCTGCACCTTCTCGCTCGCGCAATTGCATTATGAGTATCCGTCGGAACTCGTGCCTGCCGGCCTCACGGCCAGCGAGCATCTGCGTGCCTTGACCGAGACGGGTCTGCGACGCCGCTGGCCGCAGGGGGTGCCGGCGCCGGTGCGCGAGTTGGTCGGGAAGGAGCTGGCTTTGATCGCCGAGCTGCGCTACGAGCATTTCTTCCTGACGGTGCACGATCTGGTCGCGTATGCGCGCAAGGAGCACATCCTCTGCCAGGGTCGAGGCTCGGCCGCCAACTCCGCGGTCTGCTATGCGCTCGGCATCACCGAAATCGATCCGGCGCGCACCCAGTTGCTGTTCGAGCGTTTCATCAGCCGCGAGCGCAACGAGCCGCCGGACATCGATGTCGACTTCGAGCACGAGCGGCGCGAGCAGGTCATACAGTACATCTACCGCAAGTACGGCCGCGAACGCGCCGCGCTCGCCGCGACCGTGATCTGCTATCGCACGCGCAGCGCGATCCGCGATGTAGCGCGCGCGCTCGGCATCGGCAACGACGACATCCATCGCCTGACGCGATTGCAGATGTGGTGGGAGCAGCCGGGCGAGATTCAGCAGGCGGCAGCGGAAGGCATCGAACCGGCGCGGCTGGGCCTGCTCACGCAGCTGGTGCGCGAGCTGATCGGCTTCCCGCGCCATCTGTCGCAGCACGTCGGCGGCTTCGTGATCTCCGGCGAACCGCTGAGCACGCTGGTGCCGATCGAGAATGCCGCGATGGCGGAGCGCACCGTGATCCAATGGGACAAAGACGATCTGGAGTCGCTCGGTCTGTTGAAAGTCGATGTGCTGGCGCTCGGCATGCTCACGGCGTTGCGCCGCTGTTTCGACCTCATCGACAGCTATCGCGGCACCAAGCTCTCGATGCAGGACATTCCCGCCAAGGACACGGCCACTTTCGACATGATCTGTCGCGCCGAGACCGTGGGCGTATTCCAGATCGAGTCGCGCGCCCAGATGAGCATGCTGCCGCGCCTGCGGCCGCGCTGCTTCTACGACCTCGTGATCGAAGTCGCGATCGTGCGGCCCGGTCCGATCCAGGGCGACATGGTGCATCCCTATCTGCAGCGACGCGAGAACCCCCACACTGTCACTTACCCGAGCGAGGCGCTCAAGAGCGTACTGCAGCGGACGCTCGGTGTGCCGATCTTCCAGGAACAGGTCATGCAGATCGCGATCGTCGCCGCGGGTTTTACCCCCGGCGAGGCCGATGGGCTGCGCCGCGCCATGGCGGCCTGGAAACGCCGCGGCGGACTCACGCCCTATCGCGAGCGGCTGCTCAGCGGCATGGCGCACAACGGCTATCCGAGCGAATTCGCCGAACAGATCTATAAACAGATCCTCGGCTTTGGCGAATACGGCTTCCCCGAATCGCACGCGGCTTCCTTCGCACTGTTGACCTACATCTCCTGCTGGCTCAAATGCCACGAGCCCGCGGCCTTCGCCGCGGCGCTGATCAACAGTCAGCCGATGGGTTTTTACGCGCCGGCCCAGATCACCCAGGAGTTGCGCCGCGGCGGCGTGACGGTGCTGCCGGTGGATGTGACCGTGAGTCTCTGGCATTGCACGCTCGAGCGCGGGACCCAGGGGCCGGCGCTGCGTCTAGGCCTGTGCCTGGTGCGCACGCTGCCCGAGGCCGATGCCGAACGCATCGTCGCCGCACGGGCCGAACAGCCTGTCAGCGACATCGATGAACTGAGCGCTCGCGCGCAACTGTCCCGGCGCGCGGTCCAGGCGCTGGCCGCAGCCGGCGCGCTCAGTGCCTTGAGTGTGCACCGGCACGAAGCCCACTGGCGCGCACTCGGCGTGGAACGACTGCCCGGGCTGGTCGAAGGATTATCGGCCCGAGAAGCGCCGGCGACATTGCCGGAGCCGACCGAAAGCCAGAATATCCTCGCCGATTATCGGCATCTAGGACTCACGATCGGACGCCATCCGCTGGCGCTGCTGCGCCCAAGGCTCTCGCGCAGAGGATTTCGCAGCAGCAGCGACCTCTCGCTGCTGCCTGATGGGATCAGCGTGCGCGTCGCAGGATTGATCACGCATATGCAGCAGCCGGCGACGGCCTCGGGCGTGGTCTTCGCCTCGCTCGAGGACGAAACCGGCATCGTCAACGTGATTCTCTGGCCCAAATTGTTCGCCGCCCAGCGACGCTGCGCGCTCGAATCGAGTCTGCTCGTGGTCGACGGTGCGCTGCAAAGACGTGATCACGTCGCCCACGTCGTGGCGCGGCGGCTGCACGATGCTTCGCGATGGCTGGCGGGACTGGCTCGGGAATCGCGGGATTTTCGCTGAACGCGCCTCGCTGCACGCGCTCGCGCCGTTCAGTGTCCCAGCGCACTGCGCAGCGCGGCGAGTTCCTCGGCCGACTCGAGTATCAGCGCCTGGCAGATCTCGGCATTCAGTTCCAGGCGCACGCCCGACTTCAGAGCGCCGATGCGCTCGCCCAGCAGTTCCGGCAACTGCTTGCACATCGCCAGCGTGACGGCCACTTCCAGCACGTCTGCCAGCAGAGCGCTGGCGCCACGGGTCTGGCGCGAGTCGTCATCATAACTATCCACAGCCGTGATGATTTCCTCGGCCATGCGCCAGTTCTCGAGCAACACCTTGGCGATGGAGCCGTGCCAGTCATTCACGATGTGCTGATACATGTCCTGATCGGCGAACAGCGCTGGATGGCGCGTCGAGCGTGTCAGGATGTACAGCTTGCCGACGCCGTGGACCAGGCCCGTGAGCATGGCGGTATCGGCGTTCAACCTGCCGGTACGGCGCGCCACCACAAAGCACAGGGACGCGACCAGCACGCTCTGCTGCCAGAGCGCATCGAGGTAACGCTCCACGCCTTTGAAGCCGGCCGCGGAGCGCAACTGCGCCATGGCAAAACTGACGGTGGCCGCGCGCAGGGCATCGAAGCCCAAGCGCGTGACGGCGGTGCGCAGCTCGGCCACCGGCTTGCCACCTGGATTGAGCGCCGCCGAATTCGCCATCGACAGCACCCGGGTCGCGAGCATCGGCTCGGCGCCGATGACACGCACCACGCGCTCGCTGTTGCAGTTCTCGTCCGACAGGACTTTCTGCACCCGCGCGGCCACTTCCGGAAAGCTCGGCAGCTCGATCGTGCTCGCCGACAGCTCAGCAGACAGTTCCCGCACGAATTCGAATGCCGCGGTGCTGGCATCGCGCTGCACTGGGGTCTTCGGTTCCGAATTTTGCTGTTGTTCTTGCAAGGCCATGTCCTATATGCCTCAATCGGCCGTCGCGTAACGCGCCGCGGCCACTACGCCCGTATCGGCCATTTGCGCCCGAACTTGAACGGTATTCATGGGGTCAAAACAGCTCGATATCGTTGCCCACGGGCTCGCCATCGAGGACCTCGAGATAGTGCCGCTCGCGCTCGAACAAGGTGTCGTTGCGGACCGCAGTGAGCTTCTTGACGCGCAGCTTGCCGCTCTTAGGCGCGTAATGAACCTTGCGCGGATAGATGTCTCCCAGATCCTCGCCCGCTACGCCGAAACCCTCATCGGCCACGTACTTGCGCACAAACTCGATATTGCGCGCACCGATATCGATGGCCATGCCGTCGAGCACCCTGCCACCGCCAACCAGCTTCACCTCCAGGCTGTCCCGGCGGCCACCTAATTTTAATATGTCATTGATCAGTTGCTCCATGGCAACGTTGCCATAGCGTGTTGCGGCGCTGACTGCCGCGCCCCAGGCGCTGGCGCCCTTCGAGGTATCCAGTGGCAGCATGAAATGATTCATGCCACCGATCCCCAAGCGCCGATCGCGCACGCAGGCCGATACGCAGGAGCCCAGCACCGTGGCGATCTGCTCCCCGACCGTCGTGACATAGTATTCACCGGGCAGCAGCTTGGCCGCGAAGCTGTGATGTTCGCGATCCCAATAGCGGTTGATGTGCGCGAAATGCGGCAGCGTCGGCGGCGGACTGTCGGCAGCGGTGCAATGTTTCACCTTGTCGGCAGCAACATGCCGCTTATGGGACGTCATCGTGCATTCCGCGCGTCACAGCACGCGCGCCATGGTCGCCAGCAACTGTTCCGGATTGAAGGGCTTGACGATCCACCCCGTGGCCCCGGCGCGTTTGCCTTCGAGCTTTTTCTCCTGACTGGCTTCGGTGGTCAGCAGCAGCAGCGGGGTCAACCGATAGTGCGGCAGAGCGCGCAGCTCACTGACCAGCGTGATGCCGTCCATGCGCGGCATGTTCACGTCGGTGATCACCAGATCACAGGCATTTTCGCGGGCATAGTCCAGTGCCTCCTGCCCATCGACCGCCTCGACTACTTCATAGCCCGCGGACTGCAAAGTCGCCCGGACCATCTCCCGCATGGACGCCGAGTCATCTACCGTCATGATCAAGCGCGCCATGGCACTGCTCCAAGATGGGCTGTCATCGGGATGCGCTCCGTTTGCTCTCGGAATTTCGCTCACTCGCGCTCGCCGTCCACGGGCGGTCGCCGGCGCGGCGCTCGACATGCCCGGCGCCGGCAGCGCTCGCCTCTGCTCCGACCCAGTAGCCTGAGATCATCTGGTTCAGCGCCTGCGCCTGCTCCACGATCGCCTGGCTGGCCGCGGCCGCCTGCTCGACCAGCGCCGCATTCTGCTGCGTCGACTGATCCATCTGCATGACGGCCTTATTGACCTGCTCGATGCCGGTGGACTGCTCACGACTGGCCGCGGCGATCTCGGCCACAATATCGGTCACCTTCTTGACCGCGGACTGGATTTCCTCGAGCGCTCTGCCCGATTCATCGACGAGCTTGCTGCCCTCATCGACCCGGGTCCCGCTGTCGCGAATCAGCGCCTTGATCTCCTTGGCGGCGGTTGCACTGCGCCCGGCGAGATTGCGCACTTCCGTTGCCACCACCGCGAAGCCGCGGCCCTGCTCGCCGGCGCGTGCCGCCTCGACGGCG
>DAIMZW010000025.1:10015-27803 GCA_036733765.1 Steroidobacteraceae bacterium | reverse complement strand
CTTCGGAAGCGACCACGAAGAACCAGCTGCCCGACATCGACATCATCATGTTCCACAGCAGCGCCGGCATGGCGAACGGCACTTCGAGCCGCCAGAAGCGCATCCACGGTGAGAGCCGGAAGGATCCGCAGCACTCGCACAGCTCGTCGGGGACCGTGCGCAGCGACTGGTAGAAGCTGAAGGCCATGTTCCAGGCCTGGCTGGTGAAGATCGCGAAAACCGCCGCGAATTCGGCGCCCAGCACGCGCCCCGGCACCAGTGACATGAAGAACACCACGGTCACTGACAGGAACCCGAGGATGGGCACCGACTGCAGGATGTCGAGCATCGGCACCAGCAGTTTCTCGGCGCGTGCGCTCTTGGCTGCCCAGGTGGCGTAGGTGAAAGTGAAAACCAGCGATAGCGCCAGGGCCGTGAACATACGCAAGGTGGTGCGGGCGGCGTAGAACGGCAGGTGCGAGGGGTCGAGCGACAGCGGCGCCGCCGCCAGTCCGGAGATCGGCGCGAGCAGGCCGCGGCTGGCCTCGGCAAAAAAAGTCAGGATGCCGATCACCACCACGATGGCGATCGCATCCCAGCGCGAGGCCAGGTCGCGTACGAAGCCAAATGATTCCGTTCGATTCATCAGTCGCAGAAGTGTTGCACAGCCGCCTTACAAATTCTGCAAGGCGCAGCGCGGATTCGCCCAATTGATTGTTGGCGTCGAGCCAGTCAGCGCGGCGAGGGCCAGTAGAGCGGGGGCGGCGCGTTCAGACGCGCGAAATAGCGGCGTCGCTCGGCGGTACGAAGACTATGCCAGTCGATCTTGCGCGCGAAGCTGCGTCGCAGCCCGGCATCGCTGACGTAGGCATAGCGGCCCCTGCTGAGGATCAGCTGCTGCGCCAGGCGCCGCGTGCGACCCGCACGCAGCAGATCCACCAGTGCACGGGATACCAGTTCGCTGCGTGGCAGCTCGCCGTGCTCGCAGCGTAAGTAGTAATTGCGCGCGCCAGGCAGAGTGGCGCGCACCGCCGCCACGGTACCGTCGCCCGCGGCGCTGATCTCGTAATGAAACTGGCCGCCTCGCCGCTCGATACCCGTGACCGTGCGCTGTCCGGTGCCAATGATGGAGGCAAAGCGCGCATCGGCGGGGGCCAGCTGTGCGCCAAGTGCGCGCGCGGCCGCGAGCAGCGCCGCATCCGGCCGAACTCCGCGCTGCGGCCACGAGCGCGGATCGAACAGATCCAGCGTGCCGCTGTCGGCCGGTAGCAGCTGATAGACGCTCTTGAAGGTGCCAAACACTTTGCGGCTCAGCTCTTCCGCATTGTGCTTGCGATCGATGGCTGCCAGCCGGCACACGACCGGGTAGGTGGCACGCAGCGTCTGCACGGCCGCAATCGAGCCGCCATGCGGCGTGCCGAGTCCGATCACGCGCGTAATGCGCGCGCCGTCCGGATCGCCTTCCCAATGAGCCAGTGCGGCTCGGGCCAGCAGACCGCCCATGCTGTGGCCGACGAGCGCCAGCTCCCCGCTGGTGTCGGCGCGCAGCCGGGCCGCCAGCTGTGCGCCGAGTATCCGCAGATCCTGACGCCAGTCGTAGTCGTGCAGCACCACTTCAAAGCCTGCCGCTTGCAGGCGCAGCTTCAGTGCCAGATAGCTGTAGACGATTCCCCCGAGCGTCTCGAGCGCCTTGTCGGCACCCCAGCGCAGCTCGGCGAGCCGACCGCGCACGATGTCGCTCGGGTCGAGCCAGAGCAGATCCGCGGCTTGGCCGTGATCGCGCCAGTGCCCGAGTTGCGAGCCCATGATGCCGGGCAGCAGATAGACCGTGGGAAAGGAGGCCCGGCGCCGTGCCCGCGCGCCGGCGCGCTCGAGCGAGCGCAGCAGCGCGTATTCGCTCTCGCCCAGATAGGCCACCAGCTCGCGCCGATGTGTGCCGCTGCGCAGCGCCCGTTCGAGCTCGCCCGCGGGCCAGCACATGCGGTCGTGGACGGAGATCTCCGGCGTGCCTGAACTGCGGCGCGTCACGACAGGCCGCTGTGGCGCACGATCTGATCACACACGGCGGCAATCGCCGCGGCGCGCGCACTGCTCTTGCGCCAGACGGCGCCGATGCGCCGGCTCGGCACCGGCCGCGCGAACGGACGGGTGGTCATGCCGCGCGCGCTGCCGTAAGCACCGCGGCTCGCGAGCGTGGGCAGCAGCGTGACACCGACGCCCGCGGCCACCATTTGCCGCAGCGTCTCGATGCTCGTGGCGCGGAAATCCTGCTTCTCGTGCACGTTGCTGCGGGCGCAGACCGCGAGTGCCTGGTCGCGCAGGCAATGCCCGTCCTCGAGCAGCAGCAGGGTCTCGCCATTGAGATCCTCGATACGGACCTGCGTGCGCGCTGCCAGCCGATGCGATTCGGGCAGCGCCAGCACGAACGGCTCTTGGTACAGCTCGCGGGACATGAGGCTCTCGTCGTGCACCGGCAGCGCCAGCACGCCGACATCGATCTCGCCGTTGTGCAGCCGCTCGAGCATCGATTCGGTCTGGTACTCGTAGAGCATGAGCTCCAGGCGGGGCAGCGCCTTGCGGATCTTGAGCGCCACCTGCGGCAGCAGATACGGCCCGATGGTCGGCAGCAATGCCAGGCGCAGCTGCCCGGCGAGCGGATCGCGCCGTGTCTGTGCCAGCGTGACGATGCTGTCGGCGGTTTCGAGCATGGTGCGCGCGCGCAGCGCGACCTCCTCGCCGGCCTCGGTCAGCGTCACGCGGCGCGGGCGGCGCTCGATCAGCTGCACGCCCAGATATTGCTCGAGTTTGCGCAACTGCGCCGACAGCGTCGGCTGGCTCACGAAACATTTGGCCGCGGCGCGGCCGAAATGGCGGGCATCGGCCACCGCCACGAGATAACGCAGATCCTTGAGCTTTAAATCCGTCATTTCGAACCGATATATGGTGTCTATCGTTATTATAAGATCAATTGATTGGACTACCAGGCTCGCCGCGCCCAGCATGCCCGCTCGAGGCTTGAAGGCAGTACTCGCACTGGACAAATCAAGCCATTTCACCCACTCGTTGACAGGAGATTGCACATGTTAGGTATCGGACAGAAGTTTCCCACGTATGCGCTGACCGGTGTGGTATCGAACGATCCCAACAACGCATTTCAGCAGTTCAAGAGCAGCGATCAGGCCGGCAAATGGCAGGTCGTGTTCTTCTGGCCCAAGGACTTCACCTTTGTTTGCCCGACCGAGATTGCGGCTTTCGGCAAGCTTAATCGGGAATTCAGCGACCGTGGTGCGCAGGTATTCGGCGTCAGCACCGACAACGAGTACGTGCACCTCGCCTGGCGCAAGGAGAAGGAAGAGCTGCGCAGTCTGCCGTTTCCGATGCTCTCGGACATCAAGCGCGAGCTCAGCAGCGCGCTGGGAATTCTCGACACGGAAGCCGGTGTCGCGCAGCGCGCGACCTTCGTGGTCGACCCCGAGGGCGTGATCCGCTTCGTCTACGTCACCGACCTCTCGGTCGGCCGCAACCCGCAGGAAGTGCTGCGCGTGCTCGATGCGCTGCAGACCGACGAGCTGTGCCCGTGCAACTGGCAGAAGGGTCAGGACACCCTCAAGGCAGCCTGAAATGGAAAGTACAACACTTGATCTGATCCGGGAGACGATCCCGGACTATGCCCGCGACCTCAAGCTCAATCTCGGCAGCGTGCTCAGCCCCACGGGCGCGCCGGGGTTGAACGAGCGGCAGATCTGGGCGGTGGCGTTGGCCTCGGCCATCGCCTCGCGCAACAATGCCTTCACGCGCGCAATCGAGCAGGCGGCGAGCGAGCAGCTCGACGCCGCCCACCTGCAGGCGGCGCGCGCGGCGGCGGCAATCATGGGCATGAACAACATCTACTACCGCTTCCTGCATCTGGTCGAGGACGCCGAGTACTCTGGGCTGCCGGCACGGTTGCGCATGAACATCCTGGGCAATCCGGGCATCGACAAGCTCGACTTCGAGCTGCTCTCGCTCGCAGTCTCGGCGATCAACGGCTGCGGCCTGTGCATCACTTCGCACGAAAAGAAGCTGCGCGCGCACGGCATCACGCGCGAGATGATCCAAAGTGCCGTGCGCATCGCCTCGGTCGTGCATGCGGTGGCCGGTGTGCTCGAGTACAGTTCGGGCCGGTCCGGCGCGGTGCCGGATGCCGCGGCGGCCTGAGGTACACGTCAAGAGGTTCGACATCCGAGGTGGAGCTGCTGCAAATGCATTGAGCCGGCGCGCCATCGCGCGCCGGCTCGCCTTGCTCTGCCTGCTCGCCTTGCTCTGCCTGCTCGCGGCGAACGGGCCGCTCTGGGCAGCGAGCATCATCGATGATGATCAGTACACGTTGCAGATTGGCGTGCGCACGCCGCGCATCGTGAGCCTGGCGCCCGGCGCCACGGCCATGTTGTTTGCTGCCGGCGCGGGCCAGCAGATCCTGGGCACCAGTGATTACTCCAACGAGCCGCCGGCGGCGCAGCGCCTCGAACGCGTGGGCGATAGCCAGAGTTTCGATCTCGAGCGTATTCTGGCCTTGCATCCGGACGTCGTGGTCGTCTGGAGCGGCGGCACCTCCGCCGCGCAGATCGACCAGCTCGAGCGAGTGGGACTGAAGGTATATCGCCACCGCATCGAACGCCTGGCCGACATTCCCGAAAGTTTGCGGCGCCTCGGTGTTCTGGCTGGGACGCAGTCGCCAGCGCAAGCGGCGGCCGCGAGTCTGGCTGCGAGGATTGCAGCGCTGCAGCAGCGCTATGCCACTGCGCGCGGCGGCACGGTACTGATCCAGGTCTGGGACCATCCGATCTACACGGTGGGCCGCTCGCAGCTCATGTCGGATGTTTTACGCATCTGCGGTTACCGCAATGTGTACCAAGATCTGCCGGACCCGGGACCTGCGGTTTCGCTCGAGTCGGTACTGCAGCGGGATCCGGACCTCATCCTCGCGGTCGGGTCGGACCAGAAAGCCGCCGACGACTGGGTCCAGCACTGGCGCACGTACCCGACGCTCAAGGCGGTGCGCAATGGCCGGCTGATTGCCTGGACGGATCAGCGGCTCTCGCGGTTGGGTCCGAGCATGGTGGATGCGACCGAGACGCTGTGTAGCGCGCTGCAGCGATAGCTCCAAGAAATCCGAAATCGAGCGTTATTACAAAAGTAATAACCTCAAAAAAATATTCATCCTGGAATTTCTTGCCCCCCCGAGGCGTGCTATCGGTTGAGATTCGTTGCCTTAGGCGGCTCACTGTACATACCGCGGCCATAATTAAGCGGATACTGCCAAAATGGCGTTATGAGGCGCGGCAGATACGCCGGTCGGCGTGGCGCTTTCATCGGCAGAGGATGTGTCGGCTCAGCGATCGACCATCGCCATCATCTCCTCGCCATAGCGCGCACCCGAGACGCTGCCGCGCGGCAAGGCCTCGTCGAGCCGCAGCAGGTCTTCAACCGACAATGACAGCTCGGCGGCCGCAACGTTCTCCTCTAGATAGCGGCGACGCTTGGTGCCGGGGATGGGCACGACATCCTCGCCCTGGTGGAGCAGCCAGGCGAGCGCGACCTGACCGGGCGTGGCCCCCTTATTTGTGGCGAGCTCGCGAACCGCGGCGACCGTGCGCATATTGGCGTCGAAATGCGCACCCTGCAGGCGTGGATCGTTGCGGCGAAAGTCGTTCTGCGGATAGTCCTCGGCGCGCCGGACGCTCCCGGTCAGAAAGCCCCGGCCCAACGGACTGAACGGCACCAAGCCGATGCCGAGCTCACGCAGCAGCGGAATGATGCGCGGCTCGAGATTGCGTTCCCACAGTGAATATTCGCTCTGCAGTGCCGAAATTGGATGCACGGCATGCGCGCGTCGTATGGTGTCTTCGCCAGCCTCCGAAAGGCCGAGATGGCGAACCTTACCCTCTTTGACCAGTTCGACCATGGCGCCGACGACATCCTCGATCGGCACTTGCCGGTCGACGCGGTGTTGATACAACAGGTCGATGTAATCGGTGCCGAGGCGTTTCAGCGAAGCCTCGGCCGCTTCACGCACGTGCTCGGGGCGGCTGTCGACGCCGGCCACCTTGCCGCCTTCGATGCGAAAGCCGAATTTGCTGGCAATCACAATCCGCTCGCGACGGCCCTTGAGCGCACGCCCGACCAGCTCTTCATTGATGAACGGGCCGTACACCTCCGCGGTGTCGAAAAATGTCACGCCAAGATCGATCGCCCGATGGATGGTCGCGATCGATTCCGCGTCGTCCGGGGTGCCGTAAGCATGGCTCATACCCATGCATCCGAGCCCAAGGGCGGATACCTCGAGCCCCTGCCGTCCCAACTTGCGCTGCTTCACTTCTTACTCCATGAGTTCGAGACGATTTGCGAACGGATCGCTGAGGAAAATCCGGTTGTATCCTTTGGCGTTACCCCCGATCTTGACGCCGCGCGGCCGCGCTCGCCATACTCTCCGGCTATGGCTACCAACGCTGCATCACCCACCCGCCGGATCGCCCGCTGGTGGTGGCGTCGCTCCTCAGAAGGGGTGGGCGCTGGGCGTTGTACGCTGTAATCACAACCTAAAGGTTAGGATCACACCAGAACCCATCTCCGGAGCACTCCGGGATGGGTTTTTTGTTTGGTTTTCGTTATGAAACTGCCATTCGATATTGCGGGGGACCTGGATACGCCGGTGTCGGCGTTCGCCAAGCTCACGCCATTCGAGCCGTACTTTCTACTCGAGAGCGTCGAGGGCGGTGAGCGCCTCGGCCGCTACTCCTTCATCGGCTTCGGCGATGTCTTGGAAGTGCGGCTCGATGATTCCGGGTTCCGGATTGGCAACGAGCGGCGCAATGTGCCGGACAGCCGCGAGGCGCTGCTCGACGGTCTACGCGCCGCGTTGAAGCTCGTGCCGTTACCATTGCCGGCTCTCGGCCAGGTACCCCTGGCCGGCGGATTGGTCGGGTTCACGGCCTATGACGTGGTGCGTTTCTTCGAACGTCTGCCCTCGCGCTTAGCCCCGCTGGCCGGTGTGCCATTGCTGCACTATGTGGCGCCGCGCTCGCTGCTGGTGTTCGATCACGTCAGCCGCGGCATAGCGCTGCTGCATGCCGGTAGCGATGCCGAACGCGAGTCTCTGCGCCGCGAAGTCATCGCGGCGCTGCGCGGTGCGGTGCCGCGGATCGCGACCGGCGGCAGGTTTTCCGCGCCGCAACCCGCGCTGAGCCGCGAGGCTTATATGGCCGGCGTGCGGCGCGCACAGGAGTATATCGCCGCGGGCGATGTCTATCAGCTCGTGCTCGCCTCGCGCTTCATAGGTAGGCACAATCTCGACCCGTTCCAGGTCTATCGGGCGCTGCGACTGATCAATCCATCGCCATACATGTATTTTTGCCGGCTCGGGAACATGACCGTGGTCGGCTCGTCGCCGGAGGCGCTGGTCAAGCTCAACGGACGCGAGGCGCAGCTGCGGCCGATCGCCGGCACGCGGCCGCGCCATGGGGACCCCGCACTGGATGCGCAACTCGAAGCGGAGCTGCGCGCCGATGCCAAGGAGAATGCCGAACACGTGATGCTGGTGGATCTGGCGCGCAACGACCTCGGGCGGGTCGCGCGCGCCGGCAGCGTGCGCGTCAACCCCTATCGTTCGATCGAGCGCTACAGCCATGTGATGCACATCGTCAGCGGTGTGAGCGGTGAGCTCGCGGCGCAGCACGATGCGTTCGATCTATTCGCGGCGACGTTTCCCGCCGGCACGCTGGTCGGTGCCCCCAAGGTACGGGCGATGGAAATCATCGAGGAGCTCGAGCCGGTGCGGCGCGGGCTGTACGGCGGCACGGTCGGCTATTTTGGCGCCCATGGCGCGATGGATCAGGCCATCACGATTCGCACGCTGGTATTTCACGGCGAGGAGTACAGCTATCAGGCCGGCGCCGGTATCGTGGCCGACAGCCAACCGGCGGCGGAGCATGATGAGGTGCTGGCCAAGAGTGCGGCGCTGCTGCGCGCGCTCAAGCTGGCGGAGGCAGGTCTGTGAGCGCGCGGCTGCTGTTGATCGATAACTACGATTCCTTCACCTACAACCTGGTCCAGGCCTTCCTGGTGCTGGGCGCGGAGGTGCAGGTGTATCGTAACGACGCCATCACGATCGATGAGGCGCGCGCGCTCGAACCCACGCACTTGTGCATTTCGCCAGGGCCGGGCACGCCGGCACAGGCGGGCGTGTCGATGCCGATGATCCGTTGTTTCGCCGGGCGCATCCCGGTGTTTGGTGTATGTCTCGGCCATCAGTCGATCGTCGAGGCCTTCGGCGGTCAGGTGGTGCGCGCGCCCCGGCTCATGCACGGCAAGACCTCGCAGATCGAGCACGACCGCCTCGGCCTGTTCGATGAGGTGCCGCAGGCGTGCGAGGTCGGCCGCTACCACTCGCTGATCGCCGAGCCGGGCTCGATCCCGGCGCAGCTGTCCGTGACCGCCCGCACCGCCGAGGGGGAGATCATGGGTGTGCGGCACCGGGAGTACATGGTCGAGGGAGTGCAGTTTCATCCCGAAAGCGTACTGACGCCGGTTGGTCCGTTGATGATGCGGAACTTCCTGCGCTGGCATGGCGGTATGCGCAGTCATGAATGAGCCCATAGCGGTGCGTGCCGTGCTGGACCGACTGCTCGATGGCGAAGATTTGAGCGAGACGGAGGCCGGGCAACTGCTGTCGGCGCTGACCGATGCGGATCTGGCCCCGGCCATGGCCGGCGCTGTGCTGGCGGCGTTGCGCGCCAAGGGCGTCACCGCCGCGGAGCTGCGCGGTTTCGCGCGCCGTATGCGCGCACTTGCGCGCCGGCCCGAGTTGCCGCCGCTGCCCGACGCGGTCGACATTGTCGGCACGGGCGGGGACCGCTCGGGCAGCCTTAATCTTTCGACCGGAGCCGCGCTGCTCGCCGCCGCCTGCGGTCTGCCGGTGTTCAAGCACGGCAATCGCTCGATCTCCAGCCGTGCCGGCAGCGCTGATGTGCTGCAGGCGCTGGGGTTGCCATTGCCGCTGGACGAAGCGGCCGCCGGCCGCTGCTTTGCCGCGCTGGGATTCACATTCCTGTTCGCGCCTTACTATCACGCCGCGACCAAGAGTATTGCCCAGGTGCGCGCCGCGCTCGGCGTGCGCACGGTATTCAATATCCTCGGGCCCTTGAGCAATCCGGCCGCGCCCCCGTTCCTCGTGGTCGGAGCCTTCGACTTGGTGACCGCTGAACTCATGGCGCAGGCGCTGTGCGGCACGGAGGTCAAGCGCGCATTCGTCATTCACGGCGCCGAGGGCTGGGATGAGCCGACGCCGGTCGGCGCCTTCACGCTGTTCGATGTCGGTCCCGCAGGCGTGCGGCGCGAACAGCGCGCACCGGCCGACTATGGTCTGCCGCGCTGCGAGCCGGGCGCATTGGCCGGGGCCGATGCGGCCCACAATGCGCTGCAGCTGCGGCGCGTGTTCGCCGGCGGGCGGCGCGAGGGACGAAGCGATGCGCATCGCGATGCGCTGCTGCTCGGGGCAGCACTCGCGCTCGAGGTCAGCGGTCGCGAGAGTGCGCCGCGCGCGGCGCTGGCGCGCGCCGCCCAGGCCATCGACAGCGGTGCGGCGCGCGAGCTGCTTGCCCGCCTCGAGCGGTTCGGTGCAGATGAAGCGCAACGGGTGCTGACGACATGAGCGGCGATTTCCTGAAGGACATGGCGCAAGCGAGCCGCGAGCGGGTGACTCGCGCTCGTGCGCAGTGCGGGGATCTGGCGCTGCAGGCGTTGGCGCGTGCGGCGCCCAGCGCGCCGCCGCTGAAGCTCTCGAGTCTGGGCTTCGATCTGATCGCGGAGGTCAAGCTGCGCTCGCCGGCCATCGGGCAGCTCGAGCAAGGCACGCAGGACATCGGTGCGCGGGCCAAGGACTATGCGTTGGCCGGCGCCGCGGCGATCTCCGTGCTGACCGAGCCCACGCGCTTCGACGGCGAGCTATCGCATCTCGAGCAGGCCGCACGCGCTCTGCGCTCGAGCATCCCGGCGATGCGCAAGGACTTCCTGGTCGATCCCTACCAGGTTTATGAAGCGCGTGCCGCAGGGGCCGGTGGCGTCCTGGTCATCCTGCGCATGCTCGAGCGCACGCAGATTACGGCATTGCTCGACGCTGCCGTTGAGCTGCGCTTATTCGTGCTGCTCGAGGCCTTCGACGAGTTCGATTTGAAACTCGCCGGCGCCCTGGTGCGCGCCTATAGCGAGCGCGCGACGCTGCTCGTAGGCGTGAACTGTCGCGATCTGACCACGTTGCAGGTGGTACCGGGCCGGCTCGAAGAGCTCGCCGCGAGCCTGCCGCAGGGCGTTCCATGCGTGGCCGAGAGCGGCGTGGAGAGCAGTGCCGATGCCGCGCGACTGGCCGCGGCGGGCTACGATGTGGCGCTGGTCGGCAGCGCCTTGATGCGCGCCGCCGATCGCGTCGAGCTCGCCCGCTCGTTACTGGCGGCGGGGCGGCAGGGACGTCGATGTGGATAAAGATCTGCGGCATGACGAGCGAGGAGGCGGTCGCCACGGCCCTGAGTCAGCGCGTGGACGCCATCGGCTTCGTATTCGCGCCTTCGGTGCGTCAGCTCCAGCCACAGCGGGCGGCGCAGCTCGCTGCCCCGGCGCGCGGCCGCACGAGCTGCATTGCGGTCACGCTGCATCCAACGCAAGCGCTGATCGATCAGATCCTGCGTGTCTTGGATCCCGACGCGCTGCAGACCGATATCGAGGATCTCGAGCGCTTGCGCCTGCCCTCAAGCTTAAGGCTCCTGCCCGTGGTGCGCGGCGCGGCAACGCTGCGGGGCGCGATGCCGCCCCGCCTGCTGTTCGAGGGTGCGCGCAGCGGCAGCGGCACGGCTTCCGACTGGGAGCAGGCTGCGCGGCTGGCCGGTGCCACCGAGCTGATACTGGCGGGCGGCCTCAGCGTGCACAACATCGGCTCGGCGATCGGCACCGTCCGGCCGTTTGGCGTGGATGTGTCCAGCGGCGTCGAGGCCGCGCCGGGACAGAAGAGCCCGCAGAAAATCGTGGAGTTCGTTCAGGCCGCGCGCGCGGCATTTAGGGATGGAGCATGAGTCCAATAGAAACCGAAGCTGAGCGCGCTGACGCGCTCGCGGATCTGCTGGCCGGACGCTTTCCGGACGAGCGCGGGCGTTACGGTCCTTTTGGCGGGCGCTACGTGCCGGAAACCCTTATTCCTGCGCACGAGCGGCTCGAGCGCGGCGTGCGCCGCTGGCTCAGTGACGCCGAATTCCGCGCCGAGCTCGAGCGCGAGCTGCGCGACTGGGTCGGCCGCCCTACGGCTCTGAGCCCTGCGCCGCATCTGTCCAAGCGCTGGGGCGCCAAGGTCTGGCTCAAGCGCGAGGACCTCGCGCATACCGGCGCGCACAAGATCAATAACGCGATCGGTCAGGCCTTGCTGGCGCGCCGCCTCGGGGCACGGCGCATCGTGGCCGAAACCGGTGCGGGCCAGCACGGCGTGGCCAGCGCGGCCGCCTGCGCGCGCGTCGGCTTGCCCTGCACGGTATACATGGGCGAGCTCGATATGGAGCGTCAGGCACCCAATGTCGGGCGCATGAAGCTGCTCGGCGCCAAAGTCATCCCGGTCACCAGTGGCGATCGCACGCTGCGCGCGGCCATCGATGAGGCGCTGCGTGATTGGGTCAGCGACCCGAACGGTACCTATTATCTGTTGGGCTCGGCGGTCGGAGGCCATCCCTATCCTTATCTTGTGCGCGAGCTGCAGGCGGTGATCGGGCGCGAAGCGCGCGCACAGATGCTCGAGCGCGCCGGCGCACTGCCCGATGCCATCGTGGCCTGTGTCGGCGGCGGGTCGAACGCCATCGGCCTGTTTCACGCCTTCCTCGGCGATGCCGGCGTTGAGATCCTCGGCATCGAGGCTGGGGGTCGCGGTGCGGCGCTCGGGGAGAATGCGGCCCCGCTCAGTTTCGGGCGCCCCGGCGTGCTGCATGGCACTTATTCTTTCCTGCTGCAGAATGCAGATGGGCAGATCCAGGAGACGCATTCGATTTCGGCGGGTCTGGACTACCCGGGCGTGGGACCTGAGCATGCGCTGCTGTTCGCGCTCGGTCGCGTGCGCTATGAGACGGCCGACGATCACGAGGCGCTGGAGGCGGTGCGCGAATGCTGCGAATGCGAGGGGATACTGCCGGCGCTCGAGAGTGCGCACGCGCTCGCCGGTGCTCGCCGCTGGGCCGCCCAGCATCCGGGCGGCCGGGTGTTGATCGGCCTGTCGGGGCGCGGCGATAAAGATATGCCGACCTTGTCGCGCACGCTGATCGCACCGGTGCCCGAGAAGGCGCCATGACCGCGGGGGTCGCGAACACGCCCGCCGAGCGCATCGTCGCGGCGCTGCGCGGAGCGGCCAAACAAGGCCAGCCGGCGCTGGTGGCCTTTCTGACAGCTGGCTATCCGAGTCGGGCGAAATTCCGCGAGCACCTGAGCGCCGTGGCGCTCGAGGCCGACGTGGTCGAAATCGGCGTGCCGTTCACGGATCCGATGGCCGACGGCATCACGATCCAGCGCTCGAGCGAAGGGGCATTGCGCGCCGGAGTGACCCTGACCTGGATTCTCGAGGAATTGCAGCTGATGCCGGCCGTGAAAGCGCCGCTGCTGCTGATGAGCTATATGAATCCGCTGCTCGCCTTCGGCCTCGAGCGGCTTGCGCGCCGCGCGGCCGGGGCCGGCGTGTGCGGTTTCATCGTGCCGGATCTGCCTTTTGATGAAAGCGAGGAACTGCGCTCGGTGCTCGCGCCCCACAACCTGGCACTGGTGCAGATGGTCACACCGGTCACGGGCGGGGAGCGCCTGGCCAGGCTCGCGGCGGCCAGCCAGGGGTTCGTGTACGCCGTGACCATGACCGGCACCACCGGTAAGAACGTCGCCGCCCCCGAGGAGATTGCCGCCTACCTCGAGCGGGTGCGCGACGCCGCAACGGTTCCGGTCTGCGCCGGCTTTGGCATTCGCAACCGCGAACAGGTGGAGCGCCTCCGCGGCCTGGTCGATGGAGTCATAGTCGGCTCGGCGCTCGTGGAGGTACTGGAGCGGGGCGAATCGCCGCAGGAGTTCCTCGCCGCGCTGCGGCCGCCGCGCCGATGACCGGCGGCTCAACCTGAGGGTGTCATGTCCAGTCTGACGGTCGATCGACGCTTTTGCGGGCCTCCGGGCTGCGCCAATGGCGGCTATGTGGCGGGGCTCATCGCGCAGCATTCGGCGGCTCGAGTGCGAATCCGCCTCGAACGTCCGATTCCATTGCAAGTCCCGCTCGAGCTTAACCCGGTCGAAGGCGGCGGCCTTGAGCTGGCGCACTTCGGGGCCGTGCTCGCGCGAGCACAGCCCGTGGACTTCGAGCTCGAGGTGCCCGCTGCCCCGAGCTACCTCGAGGCGCTCGAGGCCTCGCGCCATTTCGTCGGCTTTACGCGCCACCTCTTTCCGGCCTGTTTCGTCTGCGGCACCGAGCGAGCGCGCGGCGACGGTTTACGCATCTTTGCCGGACGGTACGGCGCTGGCGATCTGGTCGCGGCACCCTGGGTGGCCGACACCGCGCTGTCGGACGGGGACGGCAAAGTGCGGCCGGAATTCATCAGTGCGGCGCTCGACTGCCCGGGCGCCTTCGCGGCGCGCGACGATATTGCGCACATGCTGCTCGGGGAATTCACGGCTCACATCGATCGCTGCGTGCACATCGATGAGCCCTGTGTGGTCATCGGCTGGAAGATTCGCGCCAGCGGACGCAAGTTTGAAGTCGGCACGGCGCTGTTCGACGAAGACGGTGAGCTGTGTGCCCGCGCCCGCGCGCTGTGGATCGAGCTCAAGGCCGATCGGTGACCTGGATGTCACTGCGCTGCGACTGATTTGTCATGGCCGCGCCCCTAGACTGCGCTCTGACCGAATGCTGCTCGGCTCAAGGGAGACACGTCATGGCGACTTTATGGGTGGATGGCGAGACCGGAGCGCTGCTGCGCGATTGGTTGCAGGGCGATTGGGCGATATTGTTTTCGCACCCGATCGATTTCCAATACCAGGGATTGGAAAACGATCGCTGGCTGTCGATTCTTCGCGAGGAGTTCGGCGCGCGCGGGGTGCGCCCGCTGGCCTGCAAGCGGGCCGTGGCCGAGCTCGATACGGGCTGGGCGAGTGATCTGACCGGCGATCGCAGTCTGCTGCGGCTCGAGTCCGTCGATGTGCCATCGCGGACATTGCGCGAGGACATATTGGGCATGCCATCGCGATTCGCACTGATCGTGGATGCGCAGCTGCGCCGTCGCGGCGTGCTGAAGTACAGCGCCGGGCGCTCGAGCATCTCGCCGCTGGATCTATTGGCCTCGATCGATGCCTTGCGCCGGCGCAATGGCGCCCGCATCGCCGCCTGACGCGACCCGGCTTAGCGCGAGCGCGCGAGCCACACCGCGAGCCAGACGCTCACGCCTACGCCGCCTAGCAGCACGCCGAGCAGGCGCGGCTCGAGCCGCATTCCGAGCCAGAGTATGCCGCCGAGCATGAGCGCCGCGCCGATCACGATGCGGTCGCTGCGCCGGACTTGTGCCGTGGACGCGCGACGCCACTGATCGAGCGCGCGCGCGTCCACCGGCGCGCGCAGCTGGCCATCCTGCACCTGCTCAACCAGGCGCTTGGCCAGCGGTGGCAGTGCTTTCATGATCTCGAGCGCATCGGGCCAGCCGCGGCGAAATTCGCGCAGCACGTTGCGCGGGCTCACGCGATCTCGCATCCAGCGCCGCAATACCGGGCTCGCGGTGTGCCAGACGTCGAGCTCGGGGTAGAGCTGGCGCCCGAGGCCCTCGACGTTGAGCAGGGTCTTCTGCAACAGCAGCAGCTGCGGCTGGATCTGGCCGTTGAAACGTCGCAGCGCCTCGAACAGGCGCAGCAGCACGGTGCCAAAGGAGATCTCCTTGAGCGGGCGATCGAAGATCGGCTCGCAGATCGTGCGCACCGCCGACTCCATCTCGTCGATTCGGGTATCGGGAGGCACCCAGCCGGACTGCACGTGCAGCGTCGCGACGCGGCGGTAATCGCGGTTGAACACGGCCAGGAAGTTCTCGGCCAGATAACTCTGGTCGCGCAGATCCAGCGTACCGACGATGCCGAAATCGACCGCTGCATAGCGCGGCTGCGCGGGATTATCCAGCAGCACGAAAATGTTCCCGGGATGCATGTCGGCATGAAAGAAATTGTGGCGGAACACCTGGGTGAAGAAGATCTCCACGCCGCTCTCCGCCAGGCGCTTGAAGTCGGTCCCGAGTTCGCGCAGGCGGGCGACATCGCCGATCGGAGTGCCGCGGATGCGCTCCATGACCATGACCTCGGCGCGGCAAAAGTCCCAGTAGACTTCGGGCACGTACAGCAGCGGCGAGCCGGCAAAGTTACGCTTGAGCTGCGAGGCGTTCGCGGCTTCGCGCATGAGATCCAGCTCATCGAGGATGGTCTTCTCGTACTCGCGTATGATTTCGCGCGGCTTGAGTCGGCGGCTCTCGGCCCACCAGCGCTCGGCCATGCCGGCGATGGTGTACAGCACCTCGATATCGAGCGCGATCATCGCCTTCATGCCCGGGCGCAGCACCTTGACGATGACCTCACGGCCATCGGGCAACTGTGCCGCATGCACCTGCGCGATTGAGGCTGCCGCGAGCGGGATCTGCTCGAAGCCGCGCAAGCGGCTGTCGAGCGGCGCGCCGTAGGCGCGTTCGATGCTCGCGCGCGCGAGGGCACCCGGAAACGGCGGCACCTTGTCCTGCAGCCGTGCCAGCTCATCGGCAATATCGCCGGGCAGCAGATCGCGCCGCGTGGACAGGGCTTGCCCGAATTTGACGAAGATCGGTCCGAGCTCTTCGAGTGCGAGCCGCAGGCGCTCCGCCCGCGTGAGCCGGGAGCGGCGTTGAAACCAGGTCCAGGGCGAGACGAAATAGACGAACCGCAGCGGCCGATACAGGTGCGTCGCAGCGACCAGGTCATCCAGGCCGTGCCGGACCAGCACGCGCTGGATTCCGATCAACCGTCGCAGAACTCGCAGCTGCATCAAGCCGGCTCCTGACCGCCGGCGAACTGTCGGGTCTTTTGCTCCAGGTGTGCCGTGCGCGCCTCGATGCGATCGAGCTGCTCGCGCAGCTCATCGACGCCACGCAGAAAATGCTCCGCCTCGGCCCGCGACACCAGATCGCCGCGCTCGTGTGCGAGATACTCCGCGAGGTTCTGCACCCCGGTCCACGCCGTCGCGCGCGTCCAGGCCGCCGCACCGCGCAGGCCCCGCATCAGCAGGTGCGCGCCGCTGCGGCCAAACACGCCGGACATGCCGGTCTCCAGATCGGGCTTGAGCAGCGCCGCGAGCTCGCGAAATTGCTGCGCGATCTCGGCATCCCCCTCGATGCGCACATCGCGGCGCTGGATCACGGCTTCGGGCTCATCGCCCGTCAATGCCAGCAGCGACAGGGGCGCGCCGCTGATCCGGGCATCGGCTGCCGCGCCGGCCTCCAGGCGATGAACACGAAGCCCCGTGCCGGTTGATTCCAGCGTCGCCGTCCAGGGTGTGCCGCGTATTTCGAGTGTGATGCAACGGCCGGCGAGCGCGGCAATGAGCTCACGCGCGCGCGGCGAGTCGATCATCGCGCGCGCGACGGCTGAGCGCAGCGCCCGCTCGATCAACACCGGTAGCCACGATGCAGGGCCACGACCCCGCCCATCAGATTGTGGTAGCGGCAGGCCTCGAGCCCGGCGGTCTGCATCATCTCGAGCAGCGTCTGCTGATCCGGATGCCGCCGAATCGATTCGGCCAGATAGCGGTAACTGTCGGCATCGCCGGCCACCACGCGGCCGAGCCACGGCAGCACGTTGAAGGAATAGGCGTCGTAGAGCCGGCTCACCGCGGGAATCACCGGTGTGGAGAATTCGAGCACCAGCAGCTGTCCACCTGGCTTGAGCACGCGCCGCATCGATGCCAGTGCGGCCGCCTTGTCGGTGACGTTGCGCAAACCAAAGGCGATCGTTACGCAATCGAAGCTGCTGTCGGCGAACGGCAGGCATTCGGCGTTGGCTTGTACGTATTCCAGACCGGCGGTCAGCGCCCGGTCGATGAGCCGGTCGCGGCCGTGCTGCAGCATCCGCCCGTTGATATCGGCCAGTACCACGAGTCCGGAGCGGCCAACCTGGCGCGCAAGCCCCGCCGCCAGATCACCGGTGCCCCCGGCGATGTCCAGGGCCTGACCGCCAGCCTTGATCCCGGTCAGTGACAAGGCGAATCGCTTCCAGAGGCGGTGTGCGCCGCCCGACATCAGATCGTTCATGAGGTCGTAGCGGTCGGCCACGGAGTCGAATACGCCCTTCACACGACGTGCTTTGTCGTGGCGGGGGACGTCCTCAAAGCCGAAATCGGCGGTATCGCGGGTGTTCCGGGTCATAAGGAGTCCCTCTAGGCCAGGCGGCCATTCTATTATGTCGCGCGGCATGGCCTTGCCTAGCGCCCGTGCAATGACAGTGAGCAGATTGTACGCAGTCGCGATAATTGCGCCCGGAAAGGACTGAATCCGTCCTCTATAGGTCGAGGCTGTTGCGGCGCTGCCTACATTTTTTTTCATCACTATCCAATCGAAAATGCTGGTAATTCGCCAATATTGCGCACAGAATCCCGCCGCGGTTGTGGCTCAAAAGGCGCAACCGAGTGGGGGTCTTGTGAAGATTTGGCCGGGTGAAATCACCCGGCCTTTCTTTTTTGTGGGTGACTTTGTGGATGACAAAAATCCCGATGCAGGCGCGC
>DAIMZW010000025.1:5055-9915 GCA_036733765.1 Steroidobacteraceae bacterium | reverse complement strand
CGCCTGCGCCGCGCGCGAGCGACGCGCGAGGGATCTGGGGGTTTTCAGTCATGGGCAGTGCTCGCATCCCGGCGGTTGATTTGCTATACAAGGCGCTCAGATGACCGGCGAGCCAGCTAAAGCGACCGATACCTCACAGCCGGATTATTATCACCGCGTCGTCGATTGTCAGTGGGCCTGTCCGGCGCATACCGATGTGCCGGAATACATCCGGCTCATCGCACAGGGCCGCTACACCGACGCCTATGTGCTCAATCGCGACTCGAACGTGTTCCCGGGCATTCTCGGGCGTGTCTGCGACCGTCCGTGCGAGCCCGCGTGCCGCCGCAGCCGTGTCGAGGACAAACCGGTCGCGATCTGCCGGCTCAAGCGCGTCGCCGCGGATCTGAAGGGCGACCTCACGGGCCGACTGCCCCGGGCGCCCGCGCAGACCAACGGCAAGCGCATCGTCTGCATCGGCGCCGGACCTGCCTCGCTGACCGTGGCAAACGATCTGGCACCTTTGGGCTACGAGGTCACGATCTTCGAGCAGAACAGCGCTCCCGGCGGCCTGATGCGCAGCAACATCCCCTCGTTCCGCCTGCCCCAATCGATACTCGATGAAGAGATTGGCATGATTTTGGACATGGGCGTGGCGCTCGAGCTCAACTCCCCGGTCGCGAGCCTGCGCACCCTGCTGGATCGCGGAGCGGACGCCGTGTTCGTCGGTTCCGGCGCGCCAAGAGGCAAGGAGCTGGAACTGCCGGGCCGGCGCGAGTCGGATCGCATCCATATCGGTATCGCCTGGCTCGAATCGGTCGCCTTCGGCCATATCGGCTCGATAGGCGAGCGGGTGCTGATCATCGGCGTCGGCAACACCGCAATGGATTGCTGCCGCACGTCGCTGCGCCTGGGCGCCAAGAGCGTCAAGGTCATGGCGCGCAAGCCGCGCGGCTTCTTCAAGGCCTCGGCCTGGGAGCTCGACGACGCCGAGGAGGAGAGCGTCGAGATTATCGTCAATCATGCGCCCAAGGCGTTCGTGATCGAAGCCGGGCGCCTGGTCGGTATGCGCTTCGACAAGATGGAATACGAGCTCCAGGGCGGCGCGATCCAGAGCGAGCGAGTGCTCGCAGAGCTGGTCATTGCCTGCGATGATGTGATTCTCGCGATTGGCCAGGAAAATGCATTCCCGTGGATCGAGCGCGATCTCGGCGTGAGCTTCGATCGTGACCAACGCCCGCTGGTCGATGCCCGGACCTTTCAATCCACATTGCCTAACGTGTTCTTCGCCGGCGATGCCGCTCAGGGGCCCAAGAACATCATCTGGGCGGTCGAGCAGGCTCATCAGGCGGCGTTGTCGATACATCAGTATTGCCACGGCGAGTCGCTCAACGAGCGCCCCGCAAGCGGCGTGAAGCTTTCCAGCCGCAAGATGGGCATGCACGAGTGGTCCTATAAGAACGACTACGCGCCGCTCGAGCGTCGCTTGATGCCGCACGTGTCGCTCAAGGAGCGCTTCAAGAAGCTCAATATCGAGGTCGAGCTCGGCTTCACCGCCGAGCAGGCGGCACAGGAGGCGGCGCGCTGCCTGAACTGCGATGTGCAGACCGTGTTCGAGGCCAAGTTGTGCATAGAATGCGACGCCTGCATCGACATCTGCCCGGTCGACTGCCTGACCATCACGCAGGCCGGCACCGAGGCCGAGCTGCGTACGCGGCTGCGCGCTCCGGCGATCGAGCCGACGCAGCCGCTGTTCCACTCCGCGGCGCTCAAGCAGACCGGCCGCGTCATGGTCAAGGACGAGAACCTCTGCGTGCATTGCGGTCTGTGCGCCGAGCGATGTCCCACCGCCGCCTGGGACATGCAGAAGTCGACGATTCACTGGCCGCAAGCCGCCGATGGGGGTCCTGTATGCCCGAGCGCAAAGCTCAAGACCGCATAAACGATTTCGTCGTCAAGATCGCGACCGTGAATGGCACCGGTTCGGCCAGTGCCAACGGCTTGCTGATGAAAGCCATCTTTCGCAGCGGCGTGCCGGTGGTCGGCAAAAATTACTTTCCATCCAACATCCAGGGGCTGCCGACCTGGTACGAGATCCGCGTCACGCGCGATGGCCATCGCGCCCGCGAAGGCCGCGTCGACCTGATGCTGGCGTTGAACTCCGAGACCTACGCGCGCGACCTGCAGGAGGTCGTCTCGGGCGGCTACTTTCTGTACGACTCGACCTGGCCGCGGCCGGCGCTGCTCAAACGCGATGACGTTACGGTCATCGGCGTGCCATTGGCGCGCCTGTGCAACGACAACTTCCCGGGCGTGCGCACGCGCATTCTGATGAAGAACATCTGCTACGTCGGGGTGCTCGCGGCGCTGTGCGAGCTGGATCTGGACATCATTCGTGCGCTGCTCGGGGAGACCTACGCCAAAAAACCGCAGCTGGTCGAGTCCAACATGAAGGCCATCCAGCTCGGCTACGACTACGCGCGCGCGAACTTCTCCTGTCCGTTGCCATTGCGGGTCGAGAAGATGGATGCGACGCGCGGGCACATCATCATCGACGGCAATACCGCGGCGGCCCTGGGCTGCGTGTACGCCGGCGCCACGATCGGCGCCTGGTATCCAATCACGCCTTCGACGTCGCTGATGGATGCGTTCAAGGGCTTCTGCGACCAGCTGCGCATCGATGAGGCCACGGGGCGCAAGAACTACCTCATGATCCAGGCCGAGGACGAGCTGGCCTCGATCGGCATGGTGATTGGGGCCAACTGGAACGGTGCGCGCGCCTTCACGGCTACCTCCGGTCCCGGCCTCTCGCTGATGCAGGAATTCTTAGGGTTAGCCTACTACGCCGAGGTGCCGACAGTCGTGTTCGACATTCAGCGCGTCGGCCCCTCGACCGGCATGCCCACGCGCACGCAGCAGAGCGACATCCAGTCGGCCGCCTATGCTTCGCACGGCGATACGCGGCAGGTGTGCCTGTATCCGGCGAATCCGGAGGAGTGCTTCGAATTTGCCGCGACCGCCTTCGATCTGGCCGACCGGTTGCAGACTCCGGTGCTGGTGCTGTCGGATCTGGATATCGGCATGAACGACTGGATGTGCCCGGAGTTCAAATGGGACGAGAACTATCGGCCCGACCGCGGCAAGCTGCTCGATGCCGCGCAGATCGCCAAGCTCGATCGCTTCTGGCGCTACTACGATATTGATCACGACGGCATTCCGCTGCGCACCCTGCCTGGTATCGATCCCAAAGGCGCTTACTTCACGCGCGGTTCGGGCCACAATCAATACGGTACGTACACGGAAGACTCCAAGGAGTATCAGTTCGTCGTCGATCGGCTGCGCAAGAAATGGATGACGGCCGCGCGCTTGATGCCCAAACCCATCATCCAGCGCGCGCAGCAGAGCACCGAGATCGCGATCGTCTCGCTCGGCAGCGGCGATGGCGCGGTGCATGAAGCGCAGCTGCGGCTGCGGGCCAACGGCATTCATGCCGACTACATGCGCGTGCGCGCGTTTCCGTTCGGCGATGAAGTCGAACAGTTCCTGCAGTCGCATCGGATCAACTTCGTGGTCGAGCAGAATCGTGACGCGCAGTTGCGCTCGCTGCTGATCATGGAGACCGGCGTGGAGAAGACGCGGCTGCGATCGGTCCTGCATTACAACGGCATGCCGATCCCGGCGAGCTATGTGTTTGATGGCGTGATGTCGGTAGTGGTGCCGCAACGGCCGATCGCGCAGCGCGTGGTCTGAAGGAGTAACGCATGACGTTCATGAGTAAGCCTAAGGTCGCGCATCCGGATCTGCCGAGAAACGCGCTGGGCCTCACGCGCCGCGATTACGAGGGTGCGAACTCCACGCTATGCGCCGGCTGCGGCCACGATTCGGTCACCGCGGCGATTGTCGAGGCCTGCTGGGCCGACGCAATCGAGCCGAAGAATCTGGTCAAGCTGTCCGGTATCGGCTGCTCTTCGAAGACCACGGCTTACTTCGTCAGCGGCGCGCACGGCTTCAATTCGGTACACGGCCGCATGCCCTCGATCGCCACGGGCGCCAATGCCGCCAATCGCAGGTTGCAGTACATCGGCGTGTCCGGTGACGGCGATACGCTCTCGATCGGGCTCGGACAGTTCTGCCACGCGATTCGCCGCAACCTCAAGATGGTGTACATCATCGAGAACAACGGCGTGTACGGCCTGACCAAGGGCCAGTTCTCGGCTTCGGCGGATCTGGGCACCAAGGCCAAGAAGGGCGAAGCCAACACTCAGCCCCCGATCGATCCGGTACAGCTCGCGATCACGCTCGGAGCCACTTTCGTCGCGCGCAGCTTCTCGGGCGACAAAGGCCAGCTGGTGCCGCTGATACAGGCCGCGATGCACCACGAGGGTTTCGCGCTGATCGACGTACTCTCGCCCTGTGTGACCTTCAACGATCACGAGGGCTCCACGCGCAGCTACGCCTACACGCGCGAGCACTATGAAGAAGTCGTGCATGCGGACTTCGTGCCGCCGGCTGCATCGATCACCGTGAGCTACGGCGAAGGCGAATCGCAGCCCGTGACCATGCACGATGGCAGTCAGATCCTGCTGCGCAAGTGCGATGCGGCCTATGAGCCGACCGATCGCGGCGTGGCGCTCGAATTGATCCAACAGCGCATGCGGCACAATGAGCATCTGACCGGCCTGCTCTATATCGCCAGCGGCCAGCCGGAGTTCCACGCGCAGAATGCGACGCCGGATACGCCGTTGAATCAGCTGCCCTATGAGCGGCTGCGGCCCGGCAGTGCGGCGCTGGAAAATATTCTCTCGCGCTATCGTTGAGCGCTGCGGATGCAACACTACGCGTGCACAGAAAAAAGCTCCTGCTCACCCTATTGGCCGCGGC
>DAIMZW010000025.1:0-4955 GCA_036733765.1 Steroidobacteraceae bacterium | reverse complement strand
ATTGGCCGCGGCTTTGGCCTACGCTGTCCAGCACAGCTGGCCGCACTGGCGCAATACCGACCAGTTCGGACAGGTGCGGGTTTTTCCGGCCTGGCTGCACCAGCGCGGTTTCGTCTACGTGCTTTCGGGTGCCGAAGGTTGGACGGACGCTGATGAACACACCGCGCTGGCCTACGCGGCACAGGGCAATTACGTCACCGCCATCGATACGCCGCGGCTACTGGCGCATATAAACCAGAACGCGCAGGGTTGCGTGTGGATGCCCGGGCTGCTCGAGGACTACAGCCGTATCCAGCAGGTCGCGGCGGGAACGGCGCACTTTTATGAGCCGATCGTGCTGGGACGAGGTGCCGGCGCGACCCTGGCGTACATGGCACAGATCGCGGCGCCGCCGCTGGCTTTCGGCGGCGCCGTGATGCTCGACCCGGAGCCGCAGCTGGCGCTGAAAGTCCCGCCGTGCGAACACCCCCTCAAGCCGCAGGCGCTGGGCGGCAACGTGCCGGCTCGTGTATGGCTCGATGCCAGTGCGAGCGCCGCCTCGAGGGCGTTTGTCGCGGGGATACCGGGCCAGTCGAATGTGCTGGCGCCTCGGGTGCACTCGCTGCCCGCGCTGTACGCGGCGGCGCTGCGGGATATCCAGGCTGAAACGCAGCGCGGCGGCGTGGCCGATCTGCCATTGGTCGAGGTGCTTGCGCGCGAGCCCAGCCTGGATGCGTTTGCGATCCTGTATTCGGGTGACGGCGGCTGGCGCGACCTGGACCGCAGCCTCGCGGATGTGCTGGCTGCGAAGGGCATGAGCGTCGTGGGCGTCGATGTGCTGCGCTACTACTGGCGGCGCAAATCGCCGGAAGCGGCCGCGCGCGATCTCGCGCGCATCATTCATCACTATCAGCAGCGCTGGGGACGAGCGCAGGTGGTGCTGATCGGTTTTTCCTTCGGTGCCGACGTGTTGCCGTTTTTGATCAATCGACTGCCAGCCGATGCTCGCGCGGACGTCAGGCTCATCACGCTGCTCTCGCCCGAACGCGTCGCGGCCTTTGAGGTCGAGCCGTCCGGCTGGTTCCACCAGCAGGCCGACGCCACGATTCCGATTGAACCGGAATTGAAACAGCTGTCGACCCAACGGCTGCAGTGCGTTTATGGTGAAGATGAGGCCGCCGATAGCCTGTGCACGAGCGCCGCGGCGCTCGGGCATCTAATCGTACAAAAACCAGGTGGGCACCACTTTGATCACAACTACGGCGAGCTCGCCGATGCCATCATCGCCGCCGCCGGCCCTTAGTAGAACGGTAGGACGCGCTCGCTGGTCCCGACTGTGCGCGTGCCTGACATTGGCGGTGTTGCCAATGGCCTTCGTGAGTTCGCCAGCGGTCGTGCAACCGGATCGCTGGCACTGGGCCGGGATTCATGGCCACAGGATCTATTACGCCGTTCGGGGCAGCGGCCCGACGCTGGTATTGCTGCATGGAGGCGGCGATTCCGGCGAACATTCCTTCGAAAGGCAGATCGCCATGTTCTCGCTGCATTACCGCATCGTCGCCCCCGACCAGGTGGGACAGGGGCACACCCCCGACGTGCCGGGGCCCCTGAGCTACAGCGGCATGATGCAGGACACCGTAGCCCTGCTGCAGCTGCTCAAGCTGCGCAATGTCGACCTGATGGGCTTCAGCGACGGCGGCATCCTGGCGCTGATGCTCGCAGTGCGGCATCCCGAACTCGTGCGACGCCTGGTCATCAGCGGCGTGAACATCGCACCTGAAGGCTTGACGGATGAACAGCGCGCAGGGCTGCGTGCGGTGCTGAGGCCGCGGCCAAGGACCGTCGATCAGAAACTGACGCAATTGTGGCTTAATTCGCCGACCCCCGATGAGTTGAATCTCGCGCTGCTGGCCACGATTCACAAGCCGGTGCTGGTGATTTCGGGGGATCGCGATGCGATCACGTTGGAGCACACGCTGACGATCTACCATGCATTGCCGCAGGCGGAGTTGTGCATTCTGCCGGGCACCGACCACGGCACCTTCTCGGGCCGGCCGGAATGGCTTAATCCGATAATCAGCGCGTTTCTGGATCGGCCCTGAGATCGCTATTCGAGATTGCACATTAACAATATATGAATAAACGATGACAGGTGGAACTTCGTTCCCTGCGTGCCGTCAGTTTGAGGGCAGCGCAAAGATAAGGAGGACCCCGTGCACCGTTCGAATCTGCTGGTACTCAGCGGCGACCCTCACCGGGCCCCGATGGCACGTTATCGATCGGATCTGCGACGCCTGCGCGCCAGCGATCCGGCCGTGCGGGCCATGACCGATTTTCTGCGCGAGCCGCCGCTGACCGCAGCCGAGGATTGCGCTCTCGATACGGCGCTCGACGACATGTTTCGCCTGGGAGTCAGGGCATTTCTCGTCGTGCGCGATCTGACGGTTGTGGGTCTGATCACCGCCGAGGCCATCCGGCAGGCGCGCCGCAGCGCCGCCACGCGCATCGTCGAGGTCATGACCGCCGCCGCCGACATGCCGGCCATCGACTGGCAGACTCTGCAGGACTCGACCATCCGCGACCTGATGGAGATCTTCGAGGGCGCGAGGGTCGATCACCTCGTGGTGCTCGAGAGCAAGACGGCGCAGCACGCCAGTGTGCGCGGCGTGGTTCATCGCAGCCGCGTTGAGCGGCGCCTTCATCTGAGCGCCGACCCCCTGTAGGTGACGGCCGGCTGCTACACTGCAGCAGGTTTTTTGCCGGAGGGTATGCGGCATGAGCGCATTGAGAATACTGGCGGTGGTGCTGATTGCCGGCGGAGTGCTGGGACTGGTGTATCACCACTTCAGCTATACGCAGGACACGCACGAGGCGAAAGTCGGTTCGCTCGAGCTGTCGGTCTCGAAAAAGCAGACCGTGGACGTGCCCGAATGGGCCGCTGTCGGCGCCGTGGTCGCCGGAGCAGCGCTGTTGCTGTTTGGTGGCGGCGCCAAGCGTTGAGCCGAGGCGCGAGCAGCGACTGCTCGCGCTCGCGACGCTCGCGATTCTGGCCACCCGGCTGCCGTGGATCGGCGCCGGTTATGGCTCGGATCCCGACGGCTATCGCGTGGTCGCAGCGGCCCGCGCCATCGCACAAACCGGCGACTATCACGCCTCGCGGCTGCCGGGTTACCCGGTCTACGAAACCTTAAGCGTACTGACCGCGCACAGCGCCCCTTGGGTCAGCAACGCCGTCACGGCCCTGTTCAGTGCCGCGGCCTTCGTGCTGTTCGCGCTGATTCTGCGCTATTTCAAGGTGCGCGCCGCGATTCTGCTCGCCGCGGGCTTCGCCATGACGCCGGTGATCTACCTCAACAGCTGCTGCACCATGGACTACGTGCCCGCGCTGGCGCTGATGCTGGCCGCGACCTACGCGCTATTGCGCAATCACTGGGCTGTAGCGGGGCTGTGTCTTGGACTGGCGACCGGCTGTCGCATCACCTCGGGCTTACTCGGGATAGCGATGTGCCTGTGGCTGTGGCTTGAGCTGCCGCCCAAGCTCGCTTTGCGCCAGTGTCTGCTCCTGGGTTCAAGTTCGTTGGCGGTGGCAGGCCTGTGCTTCGTGCCGGCGTATCGGCACTACGGCAAAGACTTCTTTTCGTTTTACGACAATGCCTGGTATCCGCCCTGGGATGTCGTAGTTGCGCGCGCACTGCCTAATGTCTGGGGATCCCTAGGTGTACTTGCGCTCGCGCTGCTGCTGCTGATGGCGCCGTTCTACGCGCGCGAGTTGCGTGTGCGCTGGCGCGATGCACGCACCCGGCACGCGCTGATGTTCGCGGGGCTCGCCATTGCGCTGTATGCGCTGGCTTTTCTGCGCCTGCCCGACGAGAGCGGTTACCTCGCGCCGGCGATACCGTTTGTGTTGCTGGCCATTGCCCTGGCAGCCCCAAAGCGCGTGTCCAGCGCGCTGGCCGTGGCGCTGTTGTTAGCCGGGTTTGTCACGATCGATCGCGCCGGTGTTGGCCTCAACGGCCCGGTGGTGGAAGACCACGCCGTGCGCGAATCGCAGCAACAAGCCACCCGCGCGGTCATCGATGCGGTGGCCGAACTGCCCGGACGGGCCATCGTGGTCTCCGGCTGGGTGTTGCCGCGCATCATGCTGGCGCTGGGCAGCGATCGCGAGGGTCCGCACCAGTTCATTTATTTGGTGGAGGACCTAGGCGACTACCAGCACTACCGGGCCGAAGGACACTCGCTGTATTTCCTGCCCGGCGTCGATCTCTACGAGTCGCAAGCGCACGATCTGGAGCTCGCTGAATTGGGCGCGCAGCCGCTGGCGGTGCCGCGGGAGCGACAGCGGCCGGCCTCGACCGGAGAGTGAGTTTTGACTAGACTGCGCCCGCGCTCGCTAGCGCGGATTTGGCAGGAGTTGAGCAAGTGGGTAAAGGTGATCGCAAGACCCGGCGTGGCAAGATCTACCGCGGCTCGTTCGGCAAGAGCCGGCCGAAGGATCCAGACAAGGACAAGAAGCGCACGGTCGCCAAGCCAGCCGCGACCAAGAAATGAGTTCCAGGGCCTGCTAGAGAATATAGCGGCTCAGATCCTCGTCCTTCGCCAGAGTCCCCACATGCTCATCGACGTACTGCGCGTCCACGCGCAGTGCCGAATCGCCGCGCTCGCTGGCCTCGAACGATACCGATTCCAATAGCCGCTCCATCACGGTGTGCAGGCGGCGGGCGCCGATGTTCTCGGTGCGTTCATTGACCTGGTGCGCGATCTCGGCGATGCGCCGCACGCCATCGCTCGTGAACTCGAGCGCCACATGCTCGGTGGCGAGCAGTGCGCGATATTGCGCCGTGAGCGATGCATCCGGCTCGGTCAGAATGCGCACGAAGTCCTCGACGGTGAGCGAATCGAGCTCGACCCGGATCGGGAAGCGGCCCTGCAATTCCGGAATCAGATCGGAGGGCTTGGACATGTGAAACGCGCCCGAG
>DAIMZW010000024.1:0-28836 GCA_036733765.1 Steroidobacteraceae bacterium | reverse complement strand
GCCCGGCGCACACGGAGCTAGCGCACCCTGGTCCGTCACAACCCGGCGCGGCGCACACTGAGTTGGCGCACCCTGGTCCCTCACAACCCGGCCCGGCGCACACGGAGCTAGCGCACCCTGGTCCGTCACAACCCGGCGCGGCGCAGCCCGCCGTGCACCAGTTCAAGCCCCCTGCGCAGGGTGGGGCTCCCGGCTCTACCGGTTCAGGCCACACGCCACCGCCACCGCCGCACATGGAGCATAAAGCCGCTCCTGAGCATCCGCCGGCGGAGCATGGCAACCCGGAGCGTGGCCACCCGGAGCATGAGCACTGAAGCTCGGCGCGGCAGCGCCAGGCGCTCGGCGGCGCTAGGCGCGCCGCGCGTCCGGGCCTTGTAGACGACCGATCAGAGCGCGCAGGAACACGCGGTTGAAGCGCAGCTGACAGGAGGCCGAAACCTGCTCGAGCAGGGTCGAACTGACCTTCAGCACGGTGACTGAGTCGGCCGCCCGAATCGTCGCGGTACGTTTGGCGCCCTGTACGTAGCTGGTCTCGCCGAAGCACTCGCCGGTCGAGAGAATGCCGATCGACTGGCCATGGCGCTCGACCGCGCAGTTACCCGACACCAGAATGTAGAAGCGATCGTCCATCTCGCCTTCCTTCACGATCTCATCGCCGCTGGCGTAATCCTGCCAATGGCTCGCGCGCATGACCTCCCAGATCTCGGCGTGCGAAAAATCGTGAAAGAACTTCAATCGTCGCAGCAGCCCGAACTGCTCCTGCTGCTCCATGCGCGAGTATTTCTGGCGCAGCTTCTGGTGCACGCGCGTTAGCTCGGCGGCGAAATCCAGTCCCGTGCTATAGCGCCTTTCCGGCTCCTTCTGCAGCGCGACGGCGACCACGTTCTCGATCTCTTCCGGCACGTCGGCGCGTAACGTGTGGATCGGCACCGGCGTCGCATAGACGATCTGATGCAGCAGCTTGGCGAGATTGCCGGCGCGAAACGGCCTCACGCCGGTCAGCAGCTCATACATGACGGCGCCGAGCGAATACAGATCCGAGCGATTGGTCAGATCGAAGCTCTGCACCTGCTCGGGCGACATGTAGCTCGGCGAGCCGGCGATGCCCTCGATGCGGGAGATCTCGGAACCGGCCACGAGCGCGATGCCGAAATCGATGATGCGCACGTCGCTGTCGGTCGTGAGCATGATGTTCGACGGTTTGATATCGCGGTGGATCACGCCGCGCGTATGCGCGTAATGCAGCGCCTTGGCGCACTTGAACATGATTTCGACGACATCGTCCAGCCGCAGCAGGTTGTCCGGGCGGCAGTAGGCCGCGAGCGTGCGCGCGCCGTGAACGTGTTCGGTAACGATGTAGCAGCGGCCGGCTTCCTCGCCGGCATCGAAGATCGGCAGGATGTTCGGATGCTGCAGCATCCCGACCATGTGCGCTTCGGACAGGAACATCTTGCGTGCGATCCGCGCGTGCTCGTCATCGCCGCCGGCGTCTATGTTGTAGACCTTGATGGCGACGTCGCGGCCGTAATACGGATCGTGCGACAAATACACCGTACCGGTGCTGCCGCGGCCGACTTCATTGATAATGAAGTACTTGCCGATGCGTTCCGGAATATTGCGAGCGTTTGCGGTGTTCGGTACGGAAGCTGCCATCGACTCGATGACTCCGGAGGCTGGCGTGCAGAATAAGCGTGGCCGATGCGCCCGATCTGTGATCCGCCTCGCGGATCGGTCGTAGCCGCTGCACGGTAGCGCGGAAGCTTTAGAGACGGAAGTGATCGAAGCCCAAAGGCGAGAACTGCATCACCGTATTATTTAATCTGAGCTCGACGCCGGTGCCGCCCTCGATTCTGCCGATGCGGCTGACTGCGATCCCCGTGCGCTCTGCGAGCGCGGTGATTGCGGCAGCGTTGGCCTCCGGCGCGCTGAAGCACAACTCATAGTCCTCACCACCGGCGAGCGCTTGCTGCCAGGCCGACTCGCCGAACGTCTCGCGCAGCGCCCATGACACGGGCAGGCGCTCGAGCTCGATGCTGGCGCCGCAGCCCGAGGCGAGCAGCAGACGCTGCGCGTCCACGTACAAACCGTCCGAGACATCAATGCATGCGCTGGCCAGCCCGCGCAGGCCCGCGCCGAGCTGTAGCCGCGGCACGGGATACTCGAAGCGCTGCTGCAGATACGCGCCGGCTTCGGGCGTGGCGCGCAGCTGTCCTCGCAATCGCTTGAGGCCCGCCGCCGCATCGCCGACGCTACCGCTGACATAAAGCGCCTCGCCGCGACGCGCGCCGTCGCGGCGCAGCGCCTCGCCACGCGGCGACAGACCGGCCAGCTGCACGGTGATCGACAGCGGGCCACGGCTTACGTTGCCGCCGACCAGCGCGACACCATGGGCTCGCGCCAGATCGCCAAAGCCAGCGGCGAACGGTTGCAGCCAACGCTCGTCGGCTTCCGGCAGGTTCAGCGCCAGCAACGCCCAACTGGGACTCGCCCCCATCGCAGCAATGTCGCTCAAGTTCACGGCGAGCGCCCGATGACCGAGTGAGCGCGCAGGCGCCCCGGGCAGAAAATGCACGCCCTCGACCAGCGCATCGGTCGTGAGCACCAGGTCCGCGTCGGCAGGTACGCGCAGCAGTGCGGCATCATCGCCGATGCCGAGCACCACATCGGCGCGTGCGGCGCCGAGCTCGCGAAAATAGCGATCGATGAGCTCCGATTCCGAGACGACCACGATTGCTGCGGCCCGCGCAGTCGAGCTCAGTGCTCTTGGGCGCGCCACAGGCGCGCGGCACGATCGAGCACACCGTTGACGAACTTGTGCCCATCGGTGGCGCCGAAGCGGCGCGCCAGGCCGACCGCCTCATTGATCACGACGCGGTAGGGCACGTCGGGCCGGTGTTGAAGCTCGTAGCTGCCGATGAGCAGCAGCGCGTGCTCGACCGGATCGAGCTCGGCGGGTTTGCGGTCGAGCAGCGGCGCGAGAGCGCCGTCGAGCGCATCGCGCTCATCGCAGATGCCCTGGATCAGCGTGCGAAAATACTCGCTATCGGCCCGCGGCATGTCGGGGTCGTCGGCGAATTCCTGCACCAGATCCTGCCACGGGCAAACATTGAGCTGCCAGCGGTAGAGTGCCTGCAGCGCGAGCTTGCGCGCGACCGTGCGCGCTCCGGAGCCGCGCTCTGCGCGGCCGCTCAATTCAACCGCCGCAGCCGCGACACGGCGAATCGCAACTCGCCGGCTGCCGGCCATTCGCCATGATCTACTGCGCTACTCATGCGGCTGCGCAGTATATCGGAGCCGGTGTCGGTGCGATGCCGCTCAGGCTAGCGCGCCGAAGGCCGAGCCGATGGCGATCGTCAACGCCATCGCCAGCGCACTCCACAAGCTCACCCGCAACGCGCCCTTGAGCATGCCGGCACCCCCGGCGCGCGCGGCCAGAGCGCCCAGTATCGCCAGCGACAGCAGTGAGCCGATGAAGATCACCGGCACGGTGATGCCGGATGGCGCGAGCAGCAGCAGCACCAGCGGCCAGGCGGCACCTGTGGCAAAGCTCGCGGCGGACGTCAGCGCCGCCAGGATGGGCTGTGCACGCTGCGTGCTCGAGAGCCCCAGCTCATCGCGCGCGTGCGCACCGAGCGCATCGTGCACCATCAATTGCTCTGCCACCTCGCGCGCCAGGGCCGGTTTGAGTCCGCGTTGCACGTAAATGCCGGCCAATTCAGCACGTTCGGCCGCCTCATCCGCTTCCAGCTCGCGCCGCTCGCGCTCGAGATCGGAGCGTTCACTGTCGGCCTGGGAGCTCACCGAGACGTACTCGCCGGCGGCCATCGACATGGCGCCGGCCACGAGACCGGCGACCGCGACCTGCAGCATCTGCCGGCTCGAGGGATGTGTCGCCGCCACGCCCGTCAACAGGCTCGCAAGCGAGATGATGCCATCATTGGCCCCCAGCACGGCGGCGCGCAGCCAGCCCGCGCGGTTGACGTAGTGGCGCTCAAACCCGTGGCGTGCCATGACTCTCAGCTCTCATACAGTAGCCTCGGCACGGCTAAGAGCGGCTCGCCGTCACTGAACCGCCGCTGGCGAGCCGCGGCCCCGTGCCGCCCGGCCGGCGGCGCAGCAGCCACGCAACGCCGTACCAGACGGCCAGAAATAGCAGCCATAGCAACACACCGATGGCCAGCGCGAACATGACACTCTGCAGCGTCAGAGCAAATCCGGGCTGATACAAGCTCCAAGTGGAGCGTGCCAGATCGAGATCACCGTGAGCGAGCAGATAGACGCACTGATGATACAGGTCCGTGTCCAGCCCGCTGAGCAACGCGCGCAGCCGCTCAGCCGCATTGAGCATTCCCTGCAGGGCGGCACCCTCGCCGTGGAATGTCGGGTCCGCACTCTGCAGATGGTATTGAACCAGGGCCGCCAGACTGCCGCCGTGTTCGCTATCGGCGATCTTTTGAAACGGCGCTAGATCCGCGACTACCTGCTCGAGGCGGCCGCTGGCGCGCTGCCGGTACTGCGCAATGAAACTCGGCACGCAGCCCGCGAGCACCACGGCGAATAACAGCACGATCCGATCCAGCACCCCGCGTATCACAGGCACGGCTGGCTCCTCGGTATGGGTCTACTGTGGGATCGCCGGCTCATGATTTCATTTCGGTTTACGCGTCATTTCGGTTTACGCGCGGCCGCATCGAACCCCGGCAGCAGCGGCAGCTGATCCTGCTCGGGCTTGTTCTCCCGTCGGCGACGATGATGGCGCAGCCGCTCGATTTCCTCGCGAAACGCCTCGACATCCTGGAAGCTTCGATACACGGATGCAAACCGCACATAGGCGACCTCGTCCATGTGACGCAGCTCCTCCATGACCAGTTCACCGACCAGGCGCGCCGGCACTTCGCGCTCGCCGAGCACGCGCAGCTTGTGGCACACGCGGCCCACTGCCGCGTCAATCGCCTCCGAGCTGACCGGCCTTTTTTCCAGTGCCTTGGTCATTCCGCTCGAGAGTTTGTGCTCATCGAAGGGCTCGCGGCTGCCGTCGCTCTTGACGACGCGCGGCATCAGTAACTCGGCGGTTTCAAAGGTCGTAAACCGCTCAGCGCAGCTCAGGCATTCGCGCCGTCGACGGATCTGACGGCCATCGGCCGCCAGCCGCGAGTCGGTCACCTTGGTCTCGATGTGGCCGCAGAAGGGACAATGCACCGACTGCCCCGATGCGCGTTCAGTCGCCGTACACCGGGAAACGGCGGCATAAGGCGGTGACCTGCTCACGCACGCGTGCCACGACGCTGTCCGCGCCGCCCGCATCCAGTACCTCGGCGATCCAGTCCGCCACCTGGCGCACCTCCGTCTCGCGAAAGCCGCGCGTGGTCGATGCCGGCGTGCCGAGGCGCAGGCCGCTCGTGACCATCGGCGGTCGCGGATCGTTCGGCACGGCATTCTTGTTTACCGTGATATGCGCACGCCCCAGAGCCGCATCGGCGTCCTTGCCCGTGATGTCCCGCCCGACCAGGCTGACCAGGAACAAATGATTGTCGGTGCCGCCCGAGACGATGTTGTAGCCGCGCGCCGCAAGCGCAGCGCACATGGCCCGCGCATTGGCCACCACCTGTCCCTGATACTGCTTGAACTCCGGCTGCAGCGCCTCGAGCAGCGCCACCGCCTTGGCGGCAATGACATGCATCAACGGCCCACCCTGCGTGCCGGGGAATACCATCGAGTTGAGTTTCTTGGTAATGGTGTCGTTGGTGCGCGCCAGAATCAGCCCGCCGCGCGGTCCGCGCAGCGTCTTGTGCGTCGTGGTCGTCACCACATCGGCGTACGGCATCGGGCTTGGATAGTGACCCGTGGCCACGAGCCCGGCCACGTGCGCCATGTCGACGAACAGCAGTGCGCCGACGCTATCGGCGATGGCGCGAAACCGTGCCCAGTCCAGCACCCGTGAATAGGCCGAAAAGCCGGCCACGATCATCTTCGGACGATGCTCGCGCGCGAGCGTCTCGATCTGCTCGTAGTTGATCAGGCCGTTGTGCGGATGCACGCCATATTGGTGCGCCTGGAACAGCTTGCCGGAGAAATTGACCTTGGCGCCATGCGTCAAATGCCCGCCGTGATCCAGGCTCATGCCAAGGATGACATCGCCTGGCGACAGCAGCGCCAGATACACCGCCGCGTTGGCCTGCGAACCCGAGTGCGGCTGCACGTTGGCGTAGTCGGCACCGAACAGCTGCTTGGCACGATCGATCGCGAGCTGCTCGGCGATATCGACGAATTCGCAGCCGCCATAATAGCGCTTGCCGGGATACCCTTCCGCGTACTTATTGGTGAGCACCGAGCCCTGGGCCTCCAGTACCCGCGGGCTGGCGTAATTCTCTGAGGCGATCAACTCGATGTGATCTTCCTGGCGCGTGCGCTCGCCATCGAGTGCGCGTTGCAATTCGGGGTCGAAATCCTTGATGCGCATTCGGCTCGAAAACATGCAGCGGCCGCCTTTACGTCGGGGTCAATGAATGAAAACGCGCGGAATTGTACCCGATCGCGCCGGTTCAGGCGCCCCCGGCCGCCTGCGGCTGAATGTGCCGGTTCGCGTCAGCCGATCAGGCGGCCAGCAACGCCTGTACGACATCACTCCAGGTCCGCGCGAGATTGCCGCGGTCGTAGCCGCCGCCGCCCAACGCCAGCACGCGGCCATGACCCAGGCGGTCGGCCAGCGCGCACAGATCGGCCGCCGCGCGCGCATGGCAGGCACTGGAGAGTTGCAAATGCGTGATCGGATCGCCGGCGATGCTGTCGGCGCCGCATTGCAGGATGCAGAACTCCGGCTCGAATCCCGCGACATGCGCGAGCATTTTCGGCCAAACCGCGTCGAATTCGGCATCGCCGGCCCCGGCCGGCAATGGTACGTTGAGCTTGGTGCCGGCGGCGGCGCCGCTGCCGATCTCGGTATCGGCGCCGGTGCCCGGATACAGGCTCTGTCCGCTCTCGTGCAGATCCGCGAAGATCAGCCCCGGGTCGTCCTCGAAGGCGTAATACACGCCATCGCCATGGTGCGCATCGATATCGATATAGGCGACGCGGGCCATGCCGCGGTTACGCCGCAGATGCTCGATGACGACCCCGCAGTCGTTGAAGACGCAAAATCCCGCGGCGCGTTGACGCGAAGCGTGGTGCAGTCCCCCAATGGGTACGAATGCTCGGCGGCGCGAGCCGGCCAGGATCCAATCGGTCGCCGTAAGGCTGGCTCCCACTACGCAGGCCGCCGCCTCGAACACGCCGCGAAAGGCCGGAGTATCGCCGCCGTCCAGCCACCCGCTGCCCGCCTGCGAGCGCTCCATGACGAAGCGAACGTGCTCGGGCGTATGAAACAGCTGCAACTCGGCGATCAGCGCATCACGCGGCTCGAGTAATTGCACTTGCGTGTCCAAGCCGCGCTGCTGGAACTCGCGCACGAACGCACCCTGGCGGTCGGGGCCGAATGGGTGGCCATCGCCAAAGCCGTAACGGGCGAGCCGCTCACCGAGCACGACAGCAACCTCAGAGCGTGTGACGTTCAACGCTTCTCTTTGAGCTTGAGCCCGGGACACTGCACGAAGCCAAAGATAGCATATGGCAGTAGCACCGCACCGGCGCGTTCATTGATAATGCGCGCCCCCTTGTCAGCAGCCCGGTCGGCTTTCCATGGCGCAATACATCTACACCATGAACCACGTGTCCAAAGTGGTGCCGCCCAAGCGCGTCATCCTGCGCGACATCAGTCTGTCGTTCTTCCCCGGAGCGAAAATCGGCGTGCTTGGACTGAACGGGTCGGGCAAATCCTCGCTGCTGCGAATCATGGCGGGCATGGATAAGAACATCGACGGCGAAGCGCGGCCACAGCCGGGTATCCGCGTCGGATTCCTGCCGCAGGAGCCCGAACTCGACCCCGAGAAGGATGTTCGCAGCGTGGTCATGGAGGGCGTCGGCGGCACCTTTGCGCTGCTCGAGCGCTTCAACCGCATCAGTGAGCAATTCGCCGAGCCAATGGACGATCAGCAGATGAACAAGCTGCTCGAGGAGCAGTCCAAGCTGCAGGACGCGATCGATGCGGCCAGTGGCTGGGAGCTCGAGCGCAAGCTCGAGATCGCCGCCGACGCACTGCGGCTGCCTGCGTGGGAAGCCAAGATCGCGCTGCTCTCGGGTGGCGAGAAGCGCCGCGTGGCATTGTGCCGGCTGCTGCTGTCGCAACCGGACATGCTGTTGCTCGATGAGCCCACCAATCATCTGGATGCCGAATCGGTTGCTTGGCTCGAACGTTATCTCGAGGAATATCCAAGCACGGTCGTGGCCGTGACGCACGACCGCTATTTCCTCGACAACGTCGCAAAATGGATTCTCGAGCTCGATCGCGGCCACGGCATTCCCTGGCAGGGCAACTATTCCTCGTGGCTGGAGCAGAAGGAAAAGCGCCTAGCACTCGAAGAACGCGAGCGCGACGCACTGCGTAAGACCCTGGCACGCGAGCTCGAGTGGGTGCGCACCAATCCCAAGGCACGACAGGCGAAGAGCAAAGCGCGCCTTGCGCGCTACGACGAATTGGCGTCGAAGGAATTTCAGGAGCGCAACGAAACCAACGAGATCTATATTCCGCCTGGGCCGCGGCTCGGCGAACTCGTCATCGAGGTCAAGGGCCTGTCCAAGGGATTCGGTGATCGGCTGCTGATGGACAATCTGAATTTCAACATGCCGCCCGGAAGCATCGTCGGCATTATCGGCCCGAACGGCGCCGGTAAGACCACGCTGTTTCGCATGCTGACCGGCGTCGAGAAGCCCGATGCCGGGGACATTCGCATCGGTCCGACGGTGAAACTCGCCTATGTCGATCAGTCGCGCCAGACACTGAATGACAAAAAGACAGTCTGGGAGGAAATCTCCGGTGGCCAGGACATCATCCGTGTCGACAACTACGAGACCCCTTCGCGCGGCTATGTCGGTCGCTTCAATTTCAAGGGCGCGCAACAGCAGCAGTTGATCGGCGAGCTCTCCGGCGGCGAGCGCAATCGCGTGCATCTGGCCAAGGTACTGCGCGCCGGCGCCAACGTACTGCTGCTCGATGAGCCCACCAACGATCTGGACATCGAGACCCTGCGCGCGCTCGAAGACGCGCTGCTGAATTTTCCCGGCTGCGCCGTCGTGATCTCGCACGACCGCTGGTTCCTCGACCGTATCGCCACGCATATCCTGGCGTTCGAGGGCAATTCCGAAGTGGTCTGGTTCGAGGGCAATTACCAGGACTACGTCGGAGACGTGCGCCGCCGCCGCGGCGAGGACGCCACGCAGCCGCATCGGCTCAAGTACCGGAAGCTCACGCGCTAACGCGCGGCGGGGCGGGGCGGGGCGCAAGCATCAGTCGCGCTACCAGGCGATGATTATGTAAACGCGCGCCGCGTTATCGGCGAACACAGCATCTACGCCGCGCAAGTTCATGCTGCAATGTCGCCATTCGGCTACACTCAGATCCATGTCGGTTTACATCGATACCAACGATCGGCTGCACAATGAACAGGCCGCGAGCCTCGCCCTGACCTGCCCACATTGTTTGATACTGGCCCACATGACGCCGCTCGCGGTGCCCGGCTTCGCCGAGCTGAGCGCCAGCCGGCCAAAGCAGATCGGCCTCGTCTATCGATGCGATGCGTGCAACTCACCGATCTTTCTGCGCTCCAACGTGCGCAGCTACAGCAGCGAGCGCATCGAATTGTCATCGCAGTTCAGCGAGGTCGAGCGGCCAAAGGAAAAATTCAACTTCGCGTATCTGCCGCAAGAGATCGAGACGTTGTTTAGCGAAACGCTGCTGTGCTATTCGCATGGCACGTTCAACGCCTTCGCGACCATGTGTCGTCGCACCATGCAGGCGGTGTTCGCCAACCTCGGCGAGCCCGGAAAATTACGCCTGTTTGATGAGCTCAATCAGGTGCGCGACATGGCGGAGATTGATGTGAGCGCTTTCACACCGATCAAACGTGTGCTGTTCGGGACCGACGCCGACCCGAGCCTGCCGCTGATCGATGACGATCAAGCCGGCTTGCTGCTCGAGGTCATCAAGGACCTGCTGTATCAGTGCTACGTGCGCAAAGCTCGCCTGCAACAGGCGATCGTGGTGCGCCGCGTCTTCGCCGATCAATCCGAGCCCAATGGCGCTCATTCGATGGGCGGTAAAGCCAGCGGTTGATCGCCTGGCGGTGCGCTGCCGCGGCTAGCCGAGCCACACACGAGCGTTGCGGAACAGCCGCATCCAGCCGCTGTCCTCGCCGGCCTCGCGCGGGTGCCAAGAGTTCTGCGCCGTGCGATAAACGCGCTCGGGATGCGGCATGGTCACGGTAACGCGGCCGTCCGGTGTGGTGAGCGCGGCTATTGCCTGCACGGCGCCGTTAGGGTTGGCGGGATAGCATCGTGCCGGCTCGCCGCGGTTCGTGACGTAGCGAAACGCGACCAGACGCTCGTCCAGACAGCGCCGCATATCCTCTTCACCGTCGAACTGCGGCCGACCTTCGCCGTGGGCGACCGCTACCGGCAAGCGCGAACCGTGCATTCCCGCCAGCAGCACTGAGGGCGAGTCAAGGATCTCGATCAGGCTCAGGCGCGCCTCGAACTGCTCGCAGCGATTACGCAGGAACCGCGGCCAGGGTTGCGCGCCCGGTATCAGTTCCTTGAGCACAGCAAACATTTGACAGCCATTGCAGACGCCGAGCGAAAAGGTATCGCTGCGCTCGAAAAAATGCTCGAACTCGCGCCGGGTGCGCTCGTGGAACAGGATCGAACGCGCCCAACCACGGCCGGCGCCGAGCACGTCGCCATAGGAGAAGCCACCGCAGGCGATCAGTCCGGAAAAAGCCGACAGGCTGCGCGCACCGCTGAGCAGGTCCGACATGTGCACATCGTGCGCCTCGAAACCCGCGCGATCGAGCGCGGCGGCCATCTCGAAATGGCTGTTGACGCCCTGCTCGCGCAGCACCGCGACGCATGGGCGCGCCGCGCGCGCAATCATCGGCGCCGCGAGGTCCTGATTCGCGTCAAAACTCAACTGCTGTGACAGCCCCGGGTCGCCCTCATCGAGCAGCGCGGCGAGTTCCTCCTCAGCGCACTGTGGGTCATCGCGCAGTCGCCGCATGTGGTAGGAGGTCTCCGACCAGGCGCGTCGCAGCTCGCTCCAGGATTCATCGAACAGAGCTTCGCCAACGCGGATACGCACGCGCAGCGCTGGCTTGGGGACACCGATCATGTGTACGCAGTCGCCAAGGTCATGCGCCGACAGACAGTCGAGCACCGCCGAGCGATTCTCGCGCCGTATCTGCAGCACCGCGCCCGGCTCCTCGGCGAACAGTTGCGCCACGGCTGAGCTGCCGCTGGCCGCGAGCGCGATGTCCAGACCGCAATGACCGGCGAAAGCCATCTCGACCAGCGTCACGAACAAACCGCCGTCGGAGCGATCGTGGTAGGCCAGCACCAGCTCCCGTGCACGCAATTCAATCAGCGCCGCGGCAAAACCGCGCAGCAGCCCCGCATCGTCCGCATCGGCCGGCGCCCCGCCCACGGCATTGAAGACCTGCGCCAGAGCGCTCATGCCGAGACGGTTACGGCCGCGCCCGAGATCGACCAGCAAAAGCGCCGTCTCGCCGCGATCCGTTTGCAGCACCGGCGTCCAGGTACGGCGTACGTTTTGCACCGGGGCGAATGCCGATACGATCAACGACACCGGCGCGATGACGCACTTGCTCGCGCCCGCCTCCTGCCATGCAGTGCGCATCGATAGCGAGTCTTTTCCGACCGGAATTGCCAAGCCCAGCTGCGGACAGAACTCCTCGCCCAGCGCGCGCACGGCCTCGTAGAGCGCGGCATCCTCGCCCTCCACGCCGCAGGCGGCCATCCAGTTGGCCGACAGGCGCACGTCGCTGAGCGCTGCGATATCGGCGGCCAGAATATTGGTTATGGCCTCCGCTACCGCCAGGCGCGCCGCGGCCCCGGCGTCCAGCAGGGCGGCCGGCGTGCGCTCGCCGATCGCCATCGCCTCCCCGCGCAGGTGGTGATAGTCAGCGAGTGTGACCGCAACGTCGCTGACCGGGACCTGCCAGGGGCCGACCAGTTGATCGCGGCTGATCTGCCCGCCAACGGTACGATCCCCGATCGTGATCAGAAACGTCTTGTCGGCCACGGCCGGCAAACGCAGCACGCGATACACCGCCTCGCGCAGATCAACCCTCTCGCAATCCGAATCGCCACGCCATTGCGGCCGGCTGCGCACTTCGCGCCGCATCTGCGGCGGCTTGCCGAGCAGTGCCTCGATCGGCATGTGCACCGGCTCATTGTCGAATTGCCGGTCGCGCACGACCAACTGACCATCGTCGGTGATCTCGCCGATCACGGCGTACGGGCAACGTTCGCGCTGCGCGATCGCGCTGAAGCGCTCCAGACTGCGCGGCGCCAAGGTGAGCACGTAGCGCTCCTGCGCCTCATTGCACCAGATCTCAAGCGGCGACATGCCGGGTTCGGCGTTGGGAATCGCCCGCAGCGCGATGCGGGCGCCGCGATGGCTATGAGCCACTGCCTCGGGCACCGCATTGGAGAGGCCACCGGCACCGACATCGTGAATCAGCTCGATCGGATTGTGCTCGCCTAGGGCCCAGCAGCGATCGATGACTTCCTGTGCCCGCCGCTGCATCTCGGCATTGCCCCGCTGGACTGAGGCGAAATCCAGCTGCTCGCTCGATGCGCCGCTGCCGACCGAGGAGGCCGCGCCACCCCCGAGACCGATGAGCATCGCCGGGCCGCCGAGCAGCACGAGCGGCGCCGCCACCGAGACCTCGGCTTTCTCGACGTGCGCTCGCCGCACATTGCCAAGGCCGCCGGCCAGCATGATGGGTTTGTGGTAGCCGCGCACGCACCCCGGTACATCCCCGGGCAGCGCGGTCTCGAGCGTTCGAAAATAGCCGCAGATATTCGGCCGCCCGAATTCATTATTGAACGCTGCCGCTCCGATCGGCCCTTCAAGCATGATTTCCAGGGCCGAAGCGATGCGTGCCGGCTTGCCGATAGTCTGTTCCCAGGGCTGCTGGAAGCCTGGAATGCACAGGTGTGAGACCGCAAAGCCCGTCAGGCCAGCCTTCGGCTTGGCGCCTCGGCCGGTGGCCGCTTCGTCACGAATCTCACCACCGGCCCCGGTGGCCGCGCCCGGAAACGGTGAGATGGCCGTCGGATGGTTGTGCGTCTCGACCTTCATGAGGATATCGACCGACTCGTCGCTGCCGCGGTAGATACCGCTCTCGGGGTCTGGAAACCAGCGCGTCGCGGCGCTGCCGACAATCACTGCAGCGTTGTCGCGGTAGGCGGAGAGCACGCCTGCAGGTGCGCGCACATGGGTATTGCGGATCATCGCAAACAGGGACTTCTCGCGCGCCACGCCGTCGATCACAAACTGCGCATTGAAGATCTTGTGGCGACAGTGTTCGGAGTTCGCCTGCGCGAACATCATGAGTTCCACATCGCTTGGATCGCGCCCGAGCCTGATGAAGGTGTCGAACAGGTAGTCGATCTCACCCTCGCTGAGGGCCAACCCTAAGCGACGGTTGGCCTCGATCAGCGCAGCGCATCCTGCGCCCAGCGAGATGAACTGCAGCGGCCGCGCCGGCTCCTGCGCGAACAACTGCGCGGCGGCGTCCAGTTCCTCGAACACCGCCTCGATCATGCGGTCGTGCAGCAGCGCCGCCAGTCCGGCACGACGCGCCTGCGCCATACCGGCGGGCAGCGCGAGGCTGTAGAGGATCCCGCGCTCGATGCGGCGCACGGCCTCCAGCCCGCAAACCTGCGCTATATCGGTGGCCTTGCTGGACCAGGGCGAGATCGTTCCGGGTCGGGGCACCACGAGCACCTGCCAGGGGCCGCCGCGCAGCGGCGGCAGGCCGCCGTCGTCAAGAAGTTGCGCGAGCCGCGCGCCTTCCAGCGCATCGAGTTCGCGGCTGCACTGCACAAAATGCAGGAACTGCGCGCTCACGGCCGTGACACCCGGCTCGCGCGCCTGCAGGCGCGCGAGCAGTCGGAGGAGTCGAAATTCGGACAGAGCCTGGGAGCCAGGAAGCGTGAGCATCAATTCTTCTTTGGCCCCGGGTCACTAGCCGAGGGTGGCAGCAGCGGCATCGGGAACTGCGCCACATTGGCGCCCTCGAGCGCGACGATTTTGCTGACTCCCTGCTTGCGCACTTCGTCGATCCGGACGATCGACTGCAAGGGCAGGTAGCTGCGCGTGACGCCGGTAAATTCGCTTTTCACCCGCTCTTCAGCCGGGTCCACCACCACCGAGGAGCGCCCGCCGAACACCAACTCCTCGATTTCGACAAACCCGAATAGCGTGCCATGGCTGACCTTGCGGGCGTAGACCTCGTAAAGCTTGCCCTGGTTCACAAAGATAACCTTGAAGATATGGTTCGATGCCATCGTTGACTGTGGTGCCCCCAGCCTGAGCAGAAATGCTCCGCCGAAGTATTATATGTCCGGGTAGACTAGGCGTGGGTTCTCAAGATGGCCCTGAAGCTCACAATCCTCAGCGAGCAGCGCACCCCCCTCGGGGCGCGCAGCAGCATCGTCTTTGGCGTCGGCGGCGGCAGTATCGGCCGCGCCCATGACAATGATTGGGTTCTGCCCGATCCGGAGCGCTATCTCTCGGCGCACCACGCACGGGTGAAGTTCCATAACGGGGCCTTCTACCTGTTGGACACCAGCACCAACGGGGTATTCATTAACGAGCGCAGCGAGGCGTTGGGCCGCCGCGCCAGCTATCCGCTGCGCGACGGGGATCGACTGTATCTGGGGGAATATCAGGTCGCCGTCAGCATCGATGGCGACGCGGCTGAAGCGCCCGAGGCGAGCTCGATTTTTCCGGTCAATCCCGCGCCGCCGGTGGGTCAGCCCGCCGCGGACCGCAACGATCTCGGCGCCGACTTCAACATGGGCGATCTGCTGCGTCCGGACCCAGCAACGAGCAGCCGTATCGGGCCGTTGGACGGCTTTGGCCAACCGGTGCTGACCGCAGACCCCGGTCTGTTGGCCTTCGATCAGAGCGAGCAGCGGCCAACGCCCGCGCGGCCACAGCTTTCGAGCGCGGCGCGGCCCGAACTGCGCGCCGCCGAGAGCGCCGCAGGCATCGAGGCATTCTGTCGCGGCGCGGGCATCGATGCGAAACCGTTCGCGGAGGAGGCCCACACGCGCATCCTGCATCTGGCCGGACTGATGATGCGCGAGGCGCTGGTCGGGCTCAAAGGACTGGCCTTGGCCCAGCGTGAAATGCGCGATCACAGTCAGATTGAAGTCGGTCGCGAGGATCCGCAGCAGATCGGCCTGACCGGTCTGCCCGTCGAGGATCTGCTGGTTCGACTGCTGCAGGGGCACGACGCGCACAAACTCGACGCCGTACAGTGGCTGCGCGAGACCCTCGCCAGCACGCGACGCCACGATCTGGCCTTCTCGCGCGCGCTGCGCGCCGCGCTCGCCGAATTCGTCTCGCGCCTGGATCCCAAGGCATTGGCACCGAACGGCGCTCAGCGCGGGGCCGGCGACGGCGATGCCGCGGCACTGAGCGAACGCTTCCACAGCATTACCGAGATGCCCGCCGGAAAGCTGCCGCATCTGTTCACCGAGGCTTTCGCGCGCGTGTTCGCCGCGGAGTTCAAGGGCACCAGCGGTAGTTGACCCCTCAGTGTGCAGCGGCGTTGACCCGCACCGTCGTGCCGCTCAGCAGCGAATCTGCCGGATTGAGAATGACGCGATCCTCGGCCCCGACCCCGCTCAGGATCTCGATCTCACTGCCAAAATCGCGGCCAATACGCACCGCCTTGAGCTGAACGTGATTGTTCGCATCGACTGCCGCAACGTGCAGGCCGTCGGCTCGAAACAGCAGCGTATTGGACGGCAGCCGCCAGCTCGCGAGGCCTACCGGCAACGGCAAGTGAACCTGCGCAAACGAGCCTGACAGCAATTCGCCTTTGGAATTGTCCGCTTCGAGTTCGGTCAGCAGAGTGCGCGTCGTGGAGTCAATCGAGCGCGCCGTGCTGACGACTTTGGCCGGGAAGCGGCGATCGGGTTCTTCGGGAAAGTTAAGTTCGGCGCTCAATCCCGGATGAACCAGGCCTGCATAGGCCTGCGGTACTTGAACGTAGACGCGCAGGCGGGTCGTCGCGGTCATGTGAAACAGTTCCTGTCCACCAGTGCTGCCCTGGGTCACGAGCGCACCGACATCGATGCGGCGCGCGGTCACGACCCCATCGAACGGTGCGGTGATGCGGTTGAAGGCTTGCATTTGCGCCAGACGCTGCAGATTCTGGTGCGCCGATTCAAGCTGTGCGGTCTTGGCGTCGGCATCGCCCTGCGCATTGTCGACGTCCTGCGCTGCCACCAGCCCGGTTTTGCGCAGCTCCTGATAGCGCGCCGCAGTGGTCTGTGCCAGATGGTTGTTGGCTTCGGCCGTGGCGAGATCCGCCTTGGCCTGGCGGTATTGTGCGTCCACCTCGGGTGTCTCGATGTCCGCCAGCAGCTCGCCCGCCTTGACCTGCTTGCCGATGTCGGCATACCAGCGCTTCAGGTAGCCGCTGGTGCGCGCATAGATCGGCGCATCGGTATAGGGCTGCACGTCGCCCGGCAGCACCAGCTCGTTGGCGCTGTCGCTGTGGTGGGGCGTGACCACGATGACGCTGGCTACCGCCGCCGCCTGGGTACTGTGTTCGAGGGCGGTGCGCGCGTGCAGGCGCGAGAAAATGCCCCAAGCCGCCACCACTATCGCCGCGATCAGCACATACAGCGCGAGACGCTTGAGCCGCTGCGTCTGATGATGGGTTTGTTCCGCCTCGTTCATGCCTGCTCCGCAGCCGCCCCGCGCGAGACACGCGTGAACCGTCCGTGAATGACCGAAAACACCACCGGCACCAACAGCAGCGTCGCAAAGGTGGCAAACAGCAGCCCGCCGATCACGGCCCGTCCCAGCGGCGCGTTCTGCTCACCGCCCTCACCGAGTCCGAGCGACATCGGCAGCATTCCGATCACCATGGCCAGCGCCGTCATGAGCACCGGCCGGAAACGCCCGAAGCCGGCTTCGAGCGCGGCGGCCGCCGCCTCAACGCCTTGATCCAGGCGCTCGCGCGCGAAGCTCACGACCAGAATGCTGTTCGCGGTGGCAACGCCCATGCACATGATTGCGCCGATCAACGCCGGCACACTGATCGTCGTATGAGTCACGAATAGCATCCAGACCATGCCGGCCAGCGCCGCCGGCAGGGCGCTGATGATGATGAGCGGGTCGAGCCAGCTTTGAAAGTTGACGACGATCAGCAGATAGATCAGCAGAATCGCCCCGATCATACCGTAGGCGAGACCGTTGAAGGATGTACGCATGGTCTCGATCTGTCCGCGCACGGTCAGATTGCTGCCTCGTGGCAGCTCATGACGTACCGCTTCGAGCTGACGGTGCACTGCATCGCTGACGGTGCCCAGATCCGTGCCGTCGACTGAACCGTAGATATCGATGACCGGGCGTGCATCGTAATGGCTCACGACGGCCTGCCCCACGCCGCGGTCGATCGTGGCGAGATTGGCCAGCAGCTGCTGGCTACCGCCGGTTCCCTTGGTCACCGGTGTGACCGCCAGGTCCTGCATCGAGGTGAGACGGTACTGCGGCGCCTGCGTGGCGACGTTGTATTCAATTCCCGTCTTGGGATCGACCCAGTACGAAGGCGCGGTCTGTTGGCTGCCTGAGAGCGAGATCAGCACGTTGGTGGCCACGTCCTGCTGCGTGAATCCGAGCTGCGCGGCATTCACGCGATCGACCGTCACATTGACCTGCGGGTAGTCGAAGGCCTGCTGGATGCGCAGATCCGCTGCCCCGGGAATAGTCTGCAATTTGGTCAGCAGCGCGTTGGCGAAATTGCGATTGTCGGTGAGGTTGATGCCGACCACCTGCACGTCGAACGGCGCCGGCAGTCCAAAATTCAGGATCTGGCTGACGATGTCGGACGGTAGAAACGAGAAGCTCGTGGAAGGAAACTGATCGCGCAGCTGCGCACGCAGCGCCCGCACGTACTCGACCGTCGGCCGATGGTGGTCCAGGCGCAGCGCGATCTGGACGTCGGCGTCGCCCGGACCGATCGGCGCCGAAGTGCTGTAAGACAGGTTGATGCCGCTATAGGGCACGCCGATATTGTCGACCAGAGTGTCGAGCTCGTCCGATGGAATAATTTTGCGGATCTGCGCCTCCACCTCATCGACCAGGATGGCGGTCTGTTCCAGACGCGTGCCGCTGCGCGCGCGCAGGTGCAACCGCACCTGCCCCGCGTCCACCGATGGAAAGAAGTCCCGTCCGAGCCACGGCAGCAGCACGAATGTCGTGGAGCCGATGACCATGAAGGCAACGATGAAGGTCAGTCCATGGTGCAGACCGGCTGCTAGCATGTCGCGATAGCTATCGCGAATGGCCGCAAAGCGATGCTCGAAGCCGTGCTGGAAGCGCGCGAACACACCATCGGGCGCAGCCTCGTGTTCGACATGCTTGTGCAGCCAGTATTTGGCGAGCGTGGGCACCAGCGTTCGCGACAGCACGTAGGAGGCGAGCATGGCAAATACCACGGCCTCGGCCAGCGGCACGAACAGGAATCGCGATACGCCGGTCAGCAGGAACATGGGCACGAACACGATGCAGATGCACAGCGTCGAGACCAGCGCCGGCAGGGCAATCTGCTGCGCTCCGTCGAGAATCGCGGGCTCGACAGCCTTGCCCTGCTCGAGATGCCAGTTGATGTTCTCGATCGCCACCGTCGCATCATCGACCAGGATGCCGACCGCCAGCGCCAGACCGCCGAGCGTCATGATGTTGATGGTCTCACCGATCGCCGACAGACAGATGATCGATGTCAACACCGACAGCGGAATCGAGATCGTGATGATCAGGGTGCTGCGCCACGAACCCAGGAACAGCAGGATCATGAGGCCGGTCAGTGCGGCCGCGATCGCCCCCTCTCGAATCACGGCGCTAACTGCAGCGCGTACGAATAACGACTGATCCGCGGTCGCCGTGACCTTGAGGTCCTGCGGCAGCTGCGCCTGGATGCCCGGCAGCAGCCTCTTGATGCTCTCGACGACCTGCAGCGTCGAGGCGCTGCCGGTCTTGAGCACCGACATCAGCACCGCGTGTCGTCCATTCAGGCGCACCAGATTGGTCTGGGGGCTAGAGCCATCGTGCACGTTGGCGACATCGCGCACGAACACCACGGTGCCGTTGACGTCCCGAATCGGGACGTCGTTGAGGTCCGAGACATTGAGCGGGCTCGAGTTCAATTTGACGTTGTATTCGATGTCGCCGATCTTTTCGGTGCCGGCCGGAATGATCAGGTTCTGTGCGCCGATGGCATTGCTGACATCGGCGGCCGCGAGGCCCTTGGAGCGCAGCGCCTCAGGGTCGATGTCGACCTGTATCTGCCGCTGCTTGCCGCCGTAGGGATACGGCAGAGAGGCCCCCGCGACGGTCGCCAGACTCGGACGCACCACCGTGTTGGCCATGTCGAAGATCTGTGCTTCAGACAGGCTCGGGCTCTCGAGCGCCAGTTGCAGTATTGGTACGGTCGAGGCGTTGTAGGCAAGGATGAACGGCGGTGTCGTGCCGGGTGGGGCCTGTCGCAGCAGCGTCTGCGACACGCCGGTTATCTGCGCGTACGCCAGCTCCTCATTGACATTCGGCTGAAAGAAATACTTGACGACCGAGATTCCCGGCAGCGACTGCGACTCGGAGTGCTCGACGTCATTGACCGTGGTCTGTGCGTAGCGCTCCGCGTTGGCGACGATGCGGTTGGCCATGTCATCGGGCGGCAAACCCGTGTACGACCAGATGGCGCTGATGACGGGAATATCGATGTTCGGGAAGATATCCGTTGGCGTACGCAGGATGCTGAATACGCCGAGCAGTACGATCAGCATCGCCAGCACGATGAACGTGTAAGGTCGACGCAGCGCCAGCCTGACGATCCACATCGCTAGGAATTCCCTTCGAACCCGAAAAAAACGATACCAGTATCCGGCCGCAAGCTCTGCAGCCGCACGCGCTCCGGCAGTGGGTCGGTCTATTATGCCGCGAATGGCGCTGGGATAGCAGCCCGGGGCGGGCTCGGACGCTCAGTTCGCCGCTGCGCGTTCTGCGCCCACATCCTCGGTATCGCCGTGGTTATCGTTATCGTTATCGCTGTCGGCATCGGCATCGGCATCGGTGTCGCGCAGCGCACTATCGATGGCGCGACCCTCAGGCCGGACCACGCCGGCCCGCAGCATGGGCATGGTTTCGCCGGCAGGCACGGCGCGGCTATAGAAGAAGCCCTGCCCCTGGGCGTGCGAACTCGCTTGCACCAGCAATTTGCGCTGGCTGTCGGTCTCGACCCCTTCGGCGACGACTTCTATGCCGAGCTCGCCCGCCAGACTGAGGATTGCACGAACCATTGCCACACCGCCGGGCTCCGCATCGGCCGCCGCGATCATGCCGCGTGCAATCTTGAGGCGATTGACCCGATAGCTGCGCAGATAATCGAGCGAGGAGTATTGCGAGCCGAAATCATCGATCGCGATACCGACGCCCATTCGGCGCAGCTGGTCGAGCACATTGCTTTGCGCCAGGGTCGAGCGCGCCAGCACCAGCTCGGTCACGTCAAGCTCGATATCGGCGGCTTTCAGACCCCAGCGCGCGATGCTATCGATGACGTCGCGTACGAACTCGCGCCCCATCTTGATCTGCGCCAGTGCGACATTGATGGCCACGACCGGCACCTGCATGCCTGCGCCGCGCCATAGCGACATCTGACGGCAGGCCGTATCCATGGCCCATCGGCCAAGCTGCTGCATGATGCCGTACTTCTCGGCGATGGGCAGAAAGTCCTCCGGCAACAACAATCCGCGTGTGGGGTGATTCCAACGCAGCAGCGCTTCCATGCCGACGATCTTGCCCGATGCCAGTTCGACCTGCGGCTGGTAGCGCATCTCGAGCTCGTGCCGCGCCAGGGCGCTGCGCAGATCGTCTGCCAGCATCATGTGTTCGCGGACCTCGAGGTCGATCTCGTCCGAATGGAAGCGATATTGCCCCCGGCCGGCGTGCTTGGCGCGGTACAGCGCCTGGTCGGCTTGCATCAGCAACGCATCTGGGGTGCTGACATTGATTTCATACAGCGATATCCCGATGCTCACACCGATACGTAGATCGTTGCCGTCAATGACGTACGGCGCCGACACGATTTCGATCAACTTTTCGGCCAAGGTGCCGGCCGCGGCGGAGTCGTCGATTCCGCTCTGCACAATTGCAAATTCATCACCGCCGAGGCGTGCGACAATATCGACCTCGCGCGTCACATCGCGCAGCCGGCGCGACACTTCCTGCAGCAGCCGATCTCCGGCGTGATGGCCCAGCGTATCGTTGACTTCCTTGAAGCGGTCCAGATCCAGGTACAGCACGGCAAAGGCGCGCGCCCCCCGCTGGGCACTGGCGAATGCCTGGCGCAGTTGATCGCTGAATGTCATGCGGTTGGCGAGCCCCGTGAGTACGTCGGTACGCGCCAGCTGCGCAATCTTTGCCTCCGCTGCCTTGCGCTCGCTGATGTCAATCAGGACGCCCTCAATCTCGATCAGCCGCTCTGTCTCGTCCCGCACGGGGGTGTAGCAGTTTTCAAACCATCGCACGGCGCCGTCGCTGGTCAGCATTCGGAATTCCACGCTCGAGGCGGGCGCACTCCGCTGCAGCAACTGCTCCATGGCGGCGCGCACGACGTTGCGGTCCTCCGGATGGATCAATTCGCGATACAGCGTCGGCGCGCTGAGCAACTGCCTCGGCTCGTGACCGAGGCGGGCAATGTTTTTTGACACATAGATCATCGGCAACGACGGCTCTCCGCGCAGGCGATAGAGAATCGTCGGACTGCTCTGGATGATGGTGTCGGCCCGGGCGAGTTCGGCCAGGTAGCGTTCGCGCGTAATGGCCGTACCGATGAGATCGGCCAGGATGCGCAGTACATCAACCTCGGCGCCGCTCCAAACGCGCTCGTGGCGACACACGTCGAGCCCGATGTGACCCCAATAGCGAGCGTCGACCATGATCGGAACGAGCAGCACCGAACGCACTTGGAGCCGCGCGAACAAATCTTTGACGCCGCCTTGCGCGCTGGCTATCTGGCCTTCGACCGCGACTCCGCGCTGCAGCGGCGCCATCCAGGCCGCGAGGTCCGGATCGGGTGCGAGCGAGGTGGTCTGCGCGATATGGGCCAGGCGCAGCGGTGTTTCCGGCGCGTGCCAGAAATTGCGCAGCAGTGTGCGCGGCACGCCCGCGTCGCGGTTCCCGCTGCACACCTCCATGAGCAGCATCCGATCAACGTCCACCGCCTGTGCGAGGATGCTGAGCGAGTTGGTGATTGCCTGGCGCAGATCCGGGGCCGTCCCAATCTGCGCGGCGCAGGTAGTGACAGCCTGCAACAATTGTTCACGCTGCTGTGCCTGGCGTCGAAAGCGCTCACGGGTAATGCCCGCGCCGATGACCTGGGCCAGCATGGACAGCAACTTGATGTCCTCGTCGGCCCAGTCGTGCTCACTCTCGCAATCGTCAAAGCAGATTCGTCCCCAATGGCGTCCCTCGACCATGATGGGCACCATCAAAGAGGTCAGCACACCGAGATCGCTCATGAAGCGCCGCACCGCTTCGTGTGCGCTGCCCCGCATCGTGACCACGGACTGGCCTTGCGTCAGCGGCCGTGTCCAATCTTGCAACGCCGCGACATCGGCCTGGGGAATCAGTGCCTCGGCGTGCAGCGGCGAGGCTGCGCCATCGGGCGCCGTCCAGTTGAACAGCAGGCTATGCGAGGACAGTCCGCCGCTGTGAGATAGGGTTTCGACCATGACCACCCGGTCGATGCGCACCACCCGGGCGAGGGTCGCCAGACTGTCCGGCAGCGCCTCGATCACCGACGGCGCCGTGCTGATGCCGGCAACGCTCGCGGTCACAGTCTCGATCAGAAGGCCAAGACGGCTCAGCGCCGCGGAATTGTCCGCGAGTACGCCCGTCATACGTGCTGCGTCGCTCTCGAGCATACGCCGCCTAATCCTAGCTGTACCGTGCAGAAGTCACCGCTGAGCCTTGCGGCCTCGCGTCCTCGCCTCGCATTTGCAAGTGCCCCAATGTACGGTTCAACGCAGCCTCAAGATAGGACATAAATCACCGTCTTGGAGTCAGGGTTGAGACGCCGTGCACCATCCGCCGCAGCAATCATCGCGTTAGGTTTAGCCAGAACCGCGCACCGCGTACGTCAGTGGCGCGAGGACAATTTCGCCATGATGCGGCGCGTCATGGCGGCCGCGAACCCGATCCTCGGCCGGCCTGTCGGCGTTGCCGTGCTGATTAATTGCCGAGCACAGCCCGTGACGCTCGGGAAAAGCGCCTCGTTTCTACCGGCACTCCTGACACGGAAATCAAGCCGACCCGGGGTTGCCTATCGGCGGGGGTTCGAGCAACCTGATGGACCGGTGAGTGGCGCCCGGCGCGCGCGGCTCGGACCCGACCGGGACGCCCCCGCTGGCCCAGCTGTGAAGGCCCGGGCCTCGGCCGTCGCAATCGCTGCGTTCGCCGACGGAAGCGCCCACCCCGCCACTGCGTGCGGGACGGATAGATGGAGGAGGACAGGATGGGCAAGACAGTCAGCTACCAGCGCCCGGATGGCGGGAGCGTGAACGGCTACCTCGCCGAGGGCGCGCACGGCGTACCCGCGCCGGGCATCGTCGTGATCCAGGAGTGGTGGGGACTCAACGACCAGATTCGGGGCGTGGCCGACAAGCTCGCGGCGGCCGGGTACCGGGCCCTGGTGCCGGATCTTTATCGCGGCAAAATCGCGCTCGAGGCGAACGAAGCCCAGCATCTGATGCAAGGGCTGGACTTCGCGGTGACCGCCGGCCAGGACGTGCGCGGCGCCGTGCAGCACCTGAAGGCCTCGGGCAGCACCAAGGTCGGCGTCATCGGGTTCTGCATGGGCGGCGCGCTCACGTTGCTTGCAGCGGTCAATGTGCCGGAGGCGGACGCTGCGGTCGTTTGGTACGGCTACCCGCCGCTCGAGTATGTCGACGCGACCCGGATCCGCGCGCCGCTGATGGGCCACTGGGCGACCGAGGACGCGGCGTTTCCGATCGGCAAGGTCGACGAGCTGGAGAAGAAGCTGCTCGATGCGAAGGTCTCGTTCGAGTTCCACCGGTACCACGCAAAGCACGCATTCGCGAACGAGACCGCGGACTCGAAGAACCTGCCGTTCCTGAAGCACGATGCGGCAGCCGCGCAGCTCGCGTGGCTGCGCACGATGGAGTTCCTCGCGAAGCACCTGAAGTAGCGGCGGCAGCAAAAAAATCAACGGTACCAACAACGCGTGGCCAGGTGACACCGCTCTCAGGATCGATGTGCGCCGTGCGACATGAGCTTCACGCTGGACGCCTGCGGACCTCGTTCGCCCGCTTCCTCAACGAACCGCACCTCCCGTCGGCGCGGCAGCCCAAAGTGGCAGTCGGGGCGCAGAAATGGCCTAGTGGACTGTTCGCGCCGTGAGTGGTGGACATTACTTATTGTCCCGCTGTTGCCGCAGGCTAAAGTTTTCTCTCGCGGGCGAGCGGGGGTTTGTCATCGATCGTTCCGCCCCAGGCTTTTTCTTGCAATCGGCAGCGCATTCGAGGAAATGGGGAGCATAATGTAATTTATGTTTAGAAAGGCTGTGGGACTCAGGCTTGTGGTCGCCGCGGTGTTCCTTCAGGGGGCTATTGCACTGCCCGGCGCCGCCGCTGAGCCAGTGGGCACCGACAACTCAGCGGCGAATCTAAAGCCCGCGGATTCAAGTACTCCAACAGTTGCCGCGAGCGATAGCGACGATCGTCGTGTCACGGCGCAGATCCGGCAGGCGCTGCTAGCCGACCAGTCGTTTTCAGTGCTTGCCCAACACGTGCAGATCGCCACCAACCAAGACGCCGTGATATTACGGGGCGCCGTGGGGTCGAAAGAATTGAACAGGATCGAGGCGCTGGCGGCACAATACGCCGGTAGCAGGCAAATCGATAATCAATTGACGGTGGCGGGCCAATAGGGCTTCGGCTCACCGTACATTGCGCGCTTCAGACCGCTCAATGTCTGTGCATTATGCTTGTTGATGTCATTTCCCCACTTAATGGTGAGTTCCTGTTCACCGCCATCGCGCAGAATCTCAGGCGATTGGCACTGACGTTCCCTTCGAGGCTAACGGAGGCGATACCAGCTCCCGCTTAGCGAAGGTCAGCGCCAAGATCGACTCGAAAGCATCGGCGATCGCGCCGGTCCGCTAAAAAATACCAACTTCCCCTTCGATCCGGGCCCGCAGGCGACTCGCCGGCATCGAGTTTCTCAACGAATTCGCTCATGACCACCCGCTGACGTACCACCGCACCCGGCCAAGTCCGGACGGACGGGCCAACATCTCAATATTCTCAAGAGCGGCCGTTCAACGCCGGACATCGGTGACTGTCGCCCATGTTCGCGGACTGTTTCGTCACCTATCTCCCCGACCGGTCACAACTATTAACTGCGAAGTTTAGAGCGCGCATGGAGCAGCAGTTCCGCAACTTCCTCTGGTACTGTGATCATCGCGTCGTGCCCGCTCGAGAGCTCATGGTAGTCGTCAATGCCTCGCGCCTGTGCGGTTCGCGGGCCAGCCCGTGGCTTGTCACCGATGCAATTGATATAGGTTCGCGGGACCATCGGAGCTGAGGGAACCCGAAAGTGGACCGGCTCATGGAACGTTCGGTAAGGATGCGGTACGAGTTTAGGCACGGCCCAATTGATGTCTTCATCCCGGGTCAGGCCAAGCTCTTCCGCGCTTGCAACAGGGATTCGCCAGCCTTCCCCCTGCGTTCTCACTTGCTCTTCGATTTGCCTTCGGAACTCTGGCCCAGCACAGTCGAAAAGACACTGTCCACTTCGCGGGACGACGGCGTCCAGATACACCAACCGTGAAAGTCTCCGCGGAACCCGGTCTGCCACCGCTGTAACGACGACCCCAGCATAGCTGTGCCCAACGAGGACCACGTCGCTCAGGCCTTCGTATTCCAGCACACCGAGAACGTCTTGGATGTGGGTTTCGAGGCTAATGTCTCGCGATGCGAGATGTGAGCGCTCGCCCAGGCCGGTCAGCGTAGGCGTGTAGATGTCGGCTCCCCTTGCCTCCAACGCGCGCGTGACTCTGCTCCAGCACCAGCCACCATGCCACGCGCCATGCACCAGGACGTACGTCGCCACCTTAACCTCCCGCACGAGGACGGATTAGCTGGTTCCGCATCGAATCGACGCCCAACTAAAAGTTGACCGCAGAAATGTGGTAGTAAATTGCCGCGTATGCGCGATATAAATCGATTTACCCCTTCGCAACTTCTTGTATTCACTACAGCACGGCCCGGATAGGCCGTCAATAAATTCGCCGGCAATTACCGCATGGACACAAGGCTCCCTTGGAACTGAAGCACTATGGTTATCCAACGAGTCTCGCTGTGTCCGCCAATCACAACTCACATTGCGCAAAAAATCCTCGCAATGCCGCAGCCCTGAACGTCCGCTTGTGCCAGCTTGAATGACAGGTCTAGAAAATCCTGAAGGACCGCAACGGGTCAATAGGACGCATTCGCTGGACCGCTGCAATCGGCAGGGACCGACCTGCTGATGACTGAAATGAACATCCGAATATCAGTGATTCGATCCATGTCGGATGGGCAACGCTTAGGCTAAACCGATGGCTGCGTCGAATGCGCGACCCTTCGGCTTGAAGCGATTGCTGTCACAACGCTCAGACGATACCAGCACATGCTTTTGTGCACTGCCGATACGGACTAATGTCGCCACGGCCTGATTCAAATGATTCAATCGCCTGGGCCGGCAGCATCGATTTGGCGTACAGTGAGGGCCGGCAAGTGCGATCGTCCTCGCCATGAACCGACGAACGTTCATTCATACGGCCGGCGCCACTGGCTTAAGCCTGACCAGCCAGTTTGGCTGTGGCGCGACGGATCGAGCCGTCGCGGTGCTACTCAATTTGCTGGAAGACTCGCCACGAGAGCTGATCCCGCGCGAGCTCGTCCGACTGATCCGCAGGGGTCTTCGCTACGAGGATCTGCTTTCGGCTTTAGCCCTGGCTGCCGTGCGTAATGTCCAGCCCTACCCTAACGTGGGATTCAAATATCATTCGGTCATGGTGTTGCGGTCCATCCATTTGACCACTCAACACCTATCGTCTTCGGACAAATGGTTGCCCATCGCTTGGGCTACGGATTATTTCAAGGAGACGCAAGCACAAGAGCGGGATACGGACGGCTGGCGTCTGCCCACGAGGACCGCCGCTTCGGTCGGCAGCGCACAGGCGGCACGGCACGCCTTGATCGCCGCGCTGGACAATTGGGATCGCGATGCCGCCGATGCAGCAATCGTGAATTACGCGCAGGTCGCCCGCCCGGAAGAGATTTTCTCGCTGCTGTTTCCATATGGCGCGCGCGACCTTCGAGCGATCGGTCACAAGGCCATTACTGTCAGCAACGCTCACTGTCTCATCGGGCTTCTCGGTAGCGCTCAGGCCGGACCGATACTACGCTCCACAGTGGCGGCGCTGCAGAACAGCGATGCTGGTCCTAATCCGGCCAGCCACGATCTTCAGCCCGATCAGCCGTGGCGGCAAAATCTGCAACGGTTGCGTGAGATCCCGCAGAACTGGAAGCAAGGGCACAATGATCCCGGTGCGCGGGCGGAACTGCATGCAGCCCTATATCGGGTCTCGGAGAACGAATCGGGCACAATTGTCATCGAATTGCTGCGGCGGGGAATCTCGCCGGAGGCAATTTGGCAGGTCTTATTCGATACGGCCGCAGAATTGCTCATGCACCAGCCGGGTATTGTGCCGCTGCATGCACAGACCACCGCCAACGCATTGTACTACGCCTACCGGGTCTGCGCCGACGAACAGACGCAGCAGATGAGCTTGCTACAGTGCGCGGCATTCATTGCGATGTTCCGCAAGTTGGTGGGTACGACTCAACTTGATCTCAGCCTTGAAGCGCTGCAGCCGCTCCCGTTTGATAGCACGGCCGGCGACGCAATCAACGACATTTTCGCCGACGTATCCGCTGGTCGCCGTCTGCAGGCTGCTCGCAAATCCTTGGGCTATCTGCAGACGGGCGGTGATGCCGAAGCACTGATCGCAAAGGTGCGACATCATCTTGTTTACAACGCGGATGAACCTCACGACTACAAATTTTCGGAAGCTGTGTTCGACAGTTATGCGCATCTGACGAATGCCGATTGGCGATGCCACTTCTTAAGTGCGGGCATGGCATACTTCAAAGCGCCCGCGAAGCAGCCCGGTCCATTCGCCGAGCAGATGTTGGAACGGTTAAAGGCCTGAGCGCGCAATAATGGCAGTGATGTTATCTCTAACTGACCTCGAAGGAGGCCGTCAGGCATGCGGTTGCGGAATGCGATGAATGGGAGCGCGATGTCTGTCGCGACGGTAGTACCGGTGCTTAATAGATTAGGGTTTCCTATTCGAGAAACTCCATACCCATGCGTTTCGACGTTGAGGGAGTCTTTTGGCCGAACCAGTCGATAGCGCCGAATTGCCCCTACGCGACCAGGCGCGTCTCTATAAACCAGACTTCCCAAAATGTTGCGCTGCAGGAGCGTCAGACCGTTCGGTCGGCTAAGTAATTGAGCCGTCATTCAGCAGCAGTCTCGCTCCGATTGTCGAAAAGGGATAGTTGCAGCCCATTTCA
>DAIMZW010000023.1:23478-29283 GCA_036733765.1 Steroidobacteraceae bacterium | reverse complement strand
GGCACCAGTTACTTTGATTTCGGCTTGCCGTTCTTTTACGGCCGCACGGTGTTCACGGCGATCAACGGCATGCCGGCCGGCAGCGCCACAGGCCCCTACTTCGCCTACTGATCGGCGCTAGTCATCGGTGCGGCGGCCGACGCCATGAGCATTTTTTACCGATACCTCATTCCTGCCCTATGGCTCGCATGGCTCGCCTACTGGCGAATTTCCGCGGCTAACGTCAAGGCTGCGCAGCGTGTCGAGCCGCCTTGGTCGCGCGCTGCACACTTGCTACCGTTGCTCATAGCGGCCGTATTGCTTTGGATCCGCACGGATCCGGACGGCGGCTGGTTATTCCATCGCTTTCTGTCGCGCAGCGCCGCGAGTTTCTGGATCGGTGCGCTGCTGACGGGCATCGGGCTGGCCTTCAGCGTCTGGGCGCGTGTGCACCTGGGTCGCAATTGGAGCGCGACGGTCAGCGTCAAACAGGATCACGAACTGGTCCGCAGCGGACCCTACGCGCTGGTGCGCCATCCGATCTACACCGGGATGTTGCTCGGCTTGCTCGGTACCGCGCTCGCGCTTGGAGAATGGCGCGGCTTGCTCGCGCTGCTGATCGTATTTGCCGCGCTATGGCGCAAGCTGCGTCTCGAGGAGCGCTGGATGAGCGAAACCTTCGGCGAGACCTATCAGCGCTACCGCGCGCACACCGCAGCGCTGCTCCCCTACCTGCTCTAGCGCCCTGCGGGCCTGGCGCTCAGGCGCCCGGCGGCGGCGCGAGCGGTGAGACGCCGATGAGCATGGCATGCAGCCTGAACAGGAACAGTGCATACAGCGCGAGCCCGAGCACCACCGCGATCAGATCGTTATAGCGTGACGGCGGCGCGCGCGGCGGCGGCGCCTTGACGCGGCGCTTGAGCGAGATGCGACCGATGATCGCCCAAAGCAGAAAGGAGCCAAACAGCAGCACGTCGGGCAGCGTGCCGAGGGCAAGCAGGTGCGCTGTCGCCCAGAATTTAACCGCCGCGAGCATCGGGTGTTTTGTCTTCGCCTGGATGGCGCCGGGCAGGTAGGTGGCCAGCAGCAGCGGGAACACCGGCAGCATCAGCAGGAAGGAGATGTCTCGCAGCCAGCCCGGCGGGACATACAGCACCACCGGCATCTGCCGCGCGTGCGCGAAGCCCAGCACCATCAGGATGAAGCCGACGCCACTGAGCAGACCAAAGCCGCCCTTCCACGAGACAGCGCCGACCAGCAGCAACATGCGCTCGCGCCAATACGGCGCCACGATCGCTACCGAATGAAGTCCGAAGAACAGGATGAGTCCAACGATCAGCGCCAGCATCGTATAATCCTTGCAGCCATGGCGCCTATGATGCGCCATACCACGGACGAATTCGAAGTTCAGGAGCAGCCATGACAGGACGCAAGGCGCATGGGCGATGGCTAGTCGCTAGCGCGCTGTTGGGCGCGTGTGCGCTGTCGAATGCCTCCGCCGCGGGGTTCAGCATCGATATCCCGACGATCAAGCCCAACAGCACGCTGGGCGACGCGCAGGTCTATAACAGCTTTGGTTGCAGCGGCAAGAACATATCGCCGGCCTTGAAATGGAGCGGTGCGCCCAATGGCACCAAGAGTTTCGCGGTAACCGTGTACGATCCCGATGCGCCGACGGGCTCCGGCTGGTGGCATTGGCTGGTGTACAACATCCCCGCCACGGTCACCGAGTTGCCTCAACACGCCGGCGACGCCGATGGCAAGCAGTTGCCAGCCGGCGCTGTGCAAGGCCGAACGGATTTCGGTACCGCGGGTTTCGGTGGCGCATGTCCGCCAGCCGGCGATAAACCGCATCGATACATCTTCACGGTGTACGCACTCAAGACGGAGAAGATAGACGCGCCGGCCGCAAGCACCGCGGCCATGGTGGGCTACATGCTGAACGGCAATCAGCTCGCCAAGAGCAGCGTGACCGCGTATTACGGGCGCTGAGGCAACCCGCGGCCCGGCATTCCGCGCCACTCTCATGGCAGCGGCGCTGCTCGGGCTGCTCGGGCTGCGCGCCACCGGCGCTGCGACCTTTGCAACTGCCACTACCACGCCGCAGGGCGCGCTCAGCACGACGCGCACGCTGCGCCTGCGCGGTTGTGATGGCCACTCAGGGATTCGCGCCCCGTTGCGCTCAAACGCGGCGCTGAATGCCGCGGCGGCACAATGGTCGCGGGGCGGGAAACTGAAGGCGGCGATCGAGCGCTCCGGATACCGCGAAGATCAGTCTGCCGGACTGCATCTGAGCGGCACTGCCCAGGCACTCAGCGATGCGCTCGCGCAGCATCTTTGCGCAGCGCTGACCGACCAGACGTTGATCGATGCCGGCACCTACGAACGCGGCAGCGACACCTGGATCATCCTGGCCGCGCCATTTGCGGCACCGAGCGCCGACGCCGGCGATACGGTCGCGAACGATATGCTGCGGCTCGTGAATGCCGCGCGCGCCGAGCCGCAACATTGTGGTCGCAGCATCATGGCTGCCGCAGCACCGCTACGGCTCAATGCGCTGCTGAGCCGCGCCGCGCTGACGCATGCGCAGGACATGCTGCGCTATAGCTACTTCGAACACGCCGGTCACGACGGCAGCAGCCCTGCGCTGCGCATCGCCGCCACCGGTTATCGCTATCGCATTGTCGGTGAGAATATTGCGTTGGGTCCGGAAACGCCGCAGGAGGCCGTGCGCGGCTGGATGTCCAGTCCCGGTCACTGCCAGAACATCATGGATGCGCGCTTCGCGGAAATGGGCGTGGCCTATACCGCCAGCCGCAGCGGCGAACCCCGCATCTATTGGGTGCAGGAATTCGCCGCAGCGCGCTGAGTCGGGTGTCGCGATCCGCTCAGTTTCGCGGCTGCGGCACCACGCGCAGGATCTCGTCGAAATTTCGCCCGGTGCTGGCCGGATAGTTGAGCGTCAGCCGCACCTTCTTTTTCGGATCGATCACGAATACGCTGCGCACGGTGAAGCGATCGCTCGCATTGGGATGAATCATGCCGTAGAGATTGGCGATACTCAGATCCGGATCAGCGATCATCGGAAGCTCTACCTTGGCGCCCTGCGTCTGCTCGATGTCGTGCTTCCATGCAATGTGGTCATCGACCGAGTCGACCGACAACCCGATCACCTTGACGCCGCGCTTTTCAAATTCGCCCTTGAGCTTCGCGGTGGCGCCAAGCTCAGTGGTGCAGACCGGGGTATAGTCCTTGGGATGCGAGAACAGCACGCCCCAGGAGTTTCCGAGCCACGAGTGCAAGTTGATTTTCCCAACGGTGGTATCCGCTTCGAAATCCGGTGCGATGTCTCCGAGTTGCAGTGCCATGAATGGGCCCTCCGCAGATCAAGTTGAAAGGGAAAAGCTTTGCCTCGCAACGGCGCGAGCGCCGGCCGCGTACCGTCTACACTACAGCGACATGCGAATGACGAGGCGCTATAACAATGCTGTCATGATGCGGCTGGCGGCGCCGTGGACTATAGGCGCGGCAGCCTTTTCGATGACAGCAATCACCGACAGGCAGAGGGATGACGTCGATGAGCGAGTACTCGGCCGAAGTGATCTGGCAGCGCGGTGAGGCGCGATTCATCGACAATCGCTACAGTCGCGCGCATCGGCTGCGCTTTGACGGCGGGCTCGACGTGCCGGGCTCCTCCTCGCCGCACTCGGTACCGTTGCCGTGGTCAGATCCGGCGGCCCTCGACCCCGAAGAGGCGTTCGTCGCCTCGCTGTCGAGCTGCCATATGTTGTGGTTTCTGTCAATCGCGGCCAAGCGCCAGTATTGCGTCGATCGCTACCGTGACCTCGCGATCGGCACCTTGGGCCAGAATAGTAACGCTCAATGGTGCATGACAGTGGTCACGCTGCGGCCGGAGGTCCAGTTCTCCGGATCGCTCCAGCCCACGCCCGCCGATATCGACTCGATGCACCATGCCGCGCACGAGCAATGCTATATCGCCCATTCCGTGACCGCGCTGGTGCGCTGCGAACCCGTGATCAGGCCCTAGATAGGCTCAGAACAAAGGCATCGCGGCCGGAAGCCTCGCCGCACCGAGCGTGCGCGCCTCGAGTTCCTCGCGCCGCACCAGGCCCGCGACTTTGACGCCGAGCAGCCGCAGGCGCCGCTCCAGCGGCGCGCGCTTGAGGCATTGGCCGGCTGCGCGCCGAATCATGGCCGCATCGCTGGTATAGACCTCAATGGTTTGCTCGCGCGTTGCGCGCTGGAAATTGTCGTAGCGCAGTTTGATGCCGATGGTCTTGCCAACGTAACCATGGCGCTGCAGATCCAGCGCCAGCCGTTGGCACAGATCTGTGAATAGCGCGCGCAACTCATCGCGATCGCGCACGGCATGCAGATCGCGGTCGAATGTCGTCTCGCGGCTCATGGATACCGGCTCGCTCTGCGTCACGACCGGCCGATCGTCCCTGCCCCAGGCCGACTCATGCATCCAGGTACCGTGATTGGGCCCGAAGTGCTGCACGAGCCAGCGCCGCTCGCAGCCCGCAAGCTCGCCGATCGTGCGAATGCCGAGCTGCTCGAGGTGGGCGCTGGCCTTGGGTCCGATGCCGCTGATCTTGCGGCACGGCAACGGCCAGATTTTCTGGACAAGCTGCGACTCGTAGACGATCGAGATGCCACTGGGCTTGCGAAATTCGCTCGCCATCTTTGCGATCAACTTGTTCGGGGCCACACCGAGCGAACAACTCAGACCGGTGTGTTGTTGGATGGCACCCTGGATCTGCTGCGCCAGCGCGCGGCCGCCCTCGAGCTGGCCGCCGTCGACGGCCGTGAAGTCGATATACACCTCATCGACTCCGCGATCTTCGATGATCGGCGCAAACTTCGCGATCACTTCCTTGAATAGACCGGAGTACCTGCGGTACTCGTCGAAATCCACCGGCAGCAGAATCGCCTGTGGACACAGCTGCGCGGCCTGCATCAGACCCATCGCCGAATGCACCCCGAATTCGCGCGCGGCGTAGGTCGCCGTGGTCACCACACCGCGGCCGGCGTAATCGCGCAGCCGCGGGAACTGCTCGGACGGCGCTTCCAAGCCACCGTTGCGGCGCCGGCTGCCGCCGATGACCACCGGTAGACCGCGCAGCTGCGGATAGCGCAATAACTCCACCGATGCATAGAAGGCGTCCATGTCGAGATGGGCGATGCGCCGGATTGGGGTGGTCGGAATAGTGCTCATCGCAGCTTAAGCAAACCTCAATGCACCTTGAGCTCTTCGCGCTGTGCGTGCGGTCCAGACGCGCATCCTGTCCCACAGTCGCTCAAGGCTCAAGACTCGAAAGCAAACAGGAGAGATTGTCATGTCACCGATCGCAAGGAATTTGATGGGCGCGGTAGCGGCATTGGCGTTAACGGCTTGGCAAGGGGCCGCCCTGAGCACGTCATTGTCCGGGACCGCAGGCCAGACGCATTCGGTCACGGTCCACTATGCGGACTTGGACCTGAATCGGGCCGCTGCTGGATCGGCCGGCGCTGAGCGCCTACCATCACCGGTACCCGACAGATGCCGCCCGGAAGGGGGCGCATGCCTGCTGCCACGCGTCCAACAGGCGCTCACTGACATCGAGCGCGCCGTCGACGATGTCCGCGGTGAACGTCAATCCGGGCCGGTCCGCAACGTCGATGACCTGCGCCGCTATCCGCTGCTGCACAGTGTCAGCGAGCCCTGGACCACCTGGATGTTCGATGGTCGCGCCGATGATCCGTCGGCCGGGTTCCGGGGAGCGCTGTATGACGACTCCCAAGCCGTGGTACCCCGGGCGGTGC
>DAIMZW010000023.1:0-23378 GCA_036733765.1 Steroidobacteraceae bacterium | reverse complement strand
GTCGGTGGACTCACCCGAGCTGTGCCAACCCGGATCGCAGGGTATGGCGCAGCAGGGCATTGCGGGCCTGCCATTGCTCCGGCGGCGCCAAGGGGCTTAGGAACTGCACCTCGCCGCCGACATAGGTGGCGATGGGCACGCCGTCGGCCAGCAACAGGCGATTGCCCGCCAGTGCCGCCACGCGCGAGCCCGGCGTTACGATCCCAGCGAGGTTCAGCGGGTCGGCGGCACTCAACGATACCAGCGCACCGTCACGCTCGCGCTTGCGTACGCTGCGCAGCGCGCCGACCGCGTCCGGTAGTGCGTATTGCTCGCCGCTGACGCCGGCCACAAAGCGTCCGCCGCGGATGTGTCCTTGCGCCTCCAGGCGCCGATACGCGCGCAATAGCACGTGCCAGGGCGGTAACCATGGCGCCTCGCGCGCCAGCAGTCGCCGGAACACGACACCGTATCGGCGCAGCAGTAACCAGGCCACGGACTCGCTGAGCTCGGCCTGCTCTGCCGAGCCGGCAGCGGCGGCGGCGGTAGAAGCCCCGGCGCGATGGACCAGACTCCAGCGTCCCGCCTCTTCCAGTCCGAACAGCGCCGCGCGTCGGCCGCGCGCGGCCAGCTTGCGCTTGCGCTGCAGCGGCATTAACAGTGCGCGCAGGCCGCCGAAGCTGTCGGCGCTGAGCCGACCGGCCGCCACCAGTTCGGCCAAAGTGCTCTCGGTCTGCGCCCGCAACAGGCCAGTGCCGTGCATGAGCTCGTCAAAGAATGAGGCACCGTGCTGCTGCAGATAGTCGGCCATCGCCTGCGCGTTGGCCGAGAGCGGCGCCTGCTGCCCGTCCAGCGGTCGCAGGCTCTGCCACAGCGGCCAGTTCTTGCGCGTCAGCAATGCAATCGGCGTCGCGCGCACCGGTCCGGCCGTAGCGCTCGCCGGCCGATCCAGTCGAGCCCACAGCGCGCGCCCCGACAGGCACAGACTATCGAGCCAGGCGCCATCGTAGTCCTGCAGTCGCGCGGGCAGCACATCGCCCTCCCAGGCTACCGCCGGCACCTCATAGCCTTCGAGCTGCTCGATGACGCTGTTGAGACTCGCCACGCCCTCGGGTCGCGGCGTGCGCGTGAGGCCCTGCCAGTCGAGCAGAAAGCGCATGAAGTCGGCGCTCGCGACCGGTTCGATCTCAGCACGCAGCGAGCGGATCGTGTAGCGGTGTATGCGCGCGAGCAGGCGCCGTTCGCACCATTCAAGCTCGACCACACCGGGTGTGAACTGCCCGCGCAGCACAAACCCCTCGGCCTCGAGGGCGCCCAGAGCGATCTCGATACGAGCGCGCGGCAACGCCAATAGAGCCGCCAGCGTCACCGCGCTCGTCGGGCCCATCGCCTGCAAGCGGCCGCGCAACAGCTCTCGCTGCGCCTCCTGCGCATCCCAGACTCGCTCTTTGTACTCCGACGGCGCATCGATCACAGGTCGCAGTGCGTGGTCCGGATAGATGCTGGCGAGCATCGGCAGCTGCTCGGCCGCTGCCCAGAATACTGTGCCCGCTGCAGCGCTGCCGAACGCATGCAGTTGGGTCGCGCGTCGCTGCTGCACCAAGGCCTCGAACGCAGCGGGCTGGCGGATCTCGAGCGCTTCGGCTTGCGTCATCACGCCGAGCAGCATCAACGCGTCGTGCAGTTCATCCGTCCCTTCCGGACTGGGCCACGCCTCGGTGCGCACCGCCTCGATTGCGGCGGGGTCCAGCCGAGCCAATTGCTCGGCGGTCTGCGGATCGAGCCAGCGGCGCGAGGCAACCGCTTGCGTGCGCCGCTCTTCGAGCGGTGCATCGTCCAGATAGGCGTAGGGCCGAGCGCTCAGGATTTCCTGCGCCAACAGCGAAGGATGCGGCAGATCGCGCGTGACAATCTGGATCTCACCGCGCTCCATGCCGCACAGGAGTGCCACCAGGCCGTCGATATCCATCGCCTCATGCAGGCAGTCGTGCAGCACCTGGCGCACCAACGGATGATCGGGCACCTCGCGCTCGCCGCCGAGGTTCTCGCCGCACGCGAGCTGGTCCGGGAACACCACGGAAATCAGGTCTTCGGCCGCCATGCGCTGCAATGGTGCCGGAGTCTTCTTGCCCGCGCGCATACGCCGCACTGCCAGCGCGATGGTGACGACCCAGCGCCAGCGGGTCGCAAACAGCGGCGCATCGAGCAGGGCTTGAACGAGCACCGGCTCCGCCGTGCGGCTGTTAAGAAAGCGCGGCAGGTCCTCGAGTGCGAAGCTGTGTGTCTCGCCGAGCGACAGCACGATCGCATCTTCGGTCGCAGCGGCCTGCAGCTCGAAATTGAAGGCGCGGCAGAAACGCTTGCGCAGCACCAGCCCGAAGGCGCGATTGATGCGCGCACCAAAGGGCGAGTGAATCACCAAATGCATATCACCCGCCTCGTCGAAGAATCGCTCGAACACCAGCCGCTGCTGCGTCGGCAACACCCCCAACACTGCCTTGGCAGTGGCCAGATATTCGACCAGCTGGCGCGCCGCGGTTGCCGACAACTCGTGGCGCGCAGCCACCTCAGCGATGCAGGCCTCGACGCGTTCGGCATCGATCGTTGGCAGTGCGGCATCAATTTGCGCTCGCAGCCTCGAGACCGATGCCGACAGTTCAGCGCTGCGCGCTGGGGCCTCACCGAGCCAGAATGGCATCGTCGGCGGCTGGCCCTTAGCGTCCTCGACGCGCACGCGGCCGGCCTCGACCCGCAGAATGCGATAGGAGCAGTTCCCCAGTTGAAATACGTCGCCGGCGAGGCTTTCGACCGCGAAGTCCTCATTCAATGTGCCGATGAAGGTTCCGGTCGGCTCGAGCACTACCTGGTAGTCGGCGTTGTCGGGTATCGCGCCGCCGCAGGTGATGGCAGTCAGGCGCGCGCCGCGGCGCGCGCGTAGGCGTCGATTCACCGCATCGCGGTGCAAATAAGCGCTCTGCCGCCCGCGCCGGGTTGCAATGCCATCGGCGAGCATACGTAGCAGCTCATCGAATTCGCGGCGCTCGAGCGCGTGGTAGGGCCACGCGCGCCGCACCAGCTCATATAGCTCGTCTTCACCGTACTCGCGCGCGCTGACTTCGGCCACGAGCTGCTGCGCGAGCACGTCGAGCGGCTGGGCAGGAATGTGCAGCGCGTCGAGTTCGCCGGCGCGCACTGCATCGAGCAGCGCAGTGCATTCGACCAGATCGTCGCGGCTCAAGGGCAGTAGTCGCCCCTTGGGCACACCGCCGACTGCATGGTTGGCGCGACCGACCCGCTGCAGGAAGGTCGAGATCGAACGCGGCGTGCCGAGTTGGCACACCAGCTCGACATCACCGATATCGATGCCGAGTTCAAGCGAAGCGGTAGCCACCAGCGCGCGCAGCGTTCCGCCCTTGAGCCGCCGTTCGGCATCGAAGCGTTGCTGTTTCGCAAGACTGCCATGATGGGCGGCAATACAGTCCTCGCCGATGCGCTCGCTTAAATGCCGAGTCACACGCTCGACCATGCGGCGCGTGTTGGCAAAGATCAACGTGGTGTGATGCGTTTGGATTAGCTCCGCCAGACGGTCGTAGAGGTTTTCCCAGACCTCATTGGACATCACCGCCTCGAGCGGCGAGTCCGGCAGCAGCAGCGCCAGATCGCGCCCTCGCACGTGGCCGCGATCGACAATCACGCAGTCATCGCTGTGCGCCGTACCGACCAGGAATCGTGCCACCTCCTGGATCGGCTTTTGCGTCGCCGACAGGCCGATGCGTTGCAGTCGCCGGCCGCACAAGCGCTCGAGCCGTTCGAGCGAGAGCGCCAGATGCGCCCCGCGTTTGCTCGAGGCCAAGGCATGAATTTCATCGACGATCACGCTACGCGTAGTGGAGAGCATCCGGCGGCCCGACTCGCTCGTCAGCAGCAGGTACAGCGACTCCGGCGTCGTGACCAGAATATGCGGCGCGCTCTTGCGCATGGCGACCCGTTCCGCCTGCGGGGTATCACCAGTGCGCACCTGGGTGCGAATGGGCGCTGCGTTCAGGCCCATCGCCTCGAGCTCGGCCGCGATGCCCGCGAGAGGCTGCTCGAGATTTCGTTGAATGTCGTTCGAGAGCGCCTTGAGCGGTGAGACGTAGACGACCTGGGTTCCCTCCGGCAGCTCGCCGGTGGCGGCCTGTCGCACGAGTTGGTCAATCGCCGAAAGGAAAGCAGCCAGTGTCTTGCCCGATCCGGTCGGGGCGGCAATCAATGTGTCGCGAGCGAGCGCGATCGCCGGCCAAGCCGCGACCTGCGCCGCTGTAGGCTCCGGGAACTGCGCGGCGAACCAGCGCGCGACGGCGGGATGAAAATACTCGAGCGACATGGGATCTTAAGTTTACCGCGCATCGCAGTAGCAGGCACATTGCGCCGCAACCAGCCTGCGCGTATATATGCGGATTGTCGCAGATTCAACCGCAAATCGACTTCAGCATCTTTCCGACCTCGATCGGCCCTTGCGGCATCGCCTGGGGCGAGCGCGGCATTCTCGCGCTGCAGTTGCCGGAAGCCGACGAGACCCAGACCAGAGCGCGCCTGCTGCGCTCGCGCGCACACGCTCGGCCTGCTAGCGCGCCGGCGCCGCTCCAGCGCGTCATCGACGACATCGTCGCTCTGCTCGAGGGCGAGCGGCGTCATCTGCAGCATGCGGTGCTCGATATGAAGGGTCTGTCCGCTTTCCAGCGTCGCGTCTATGGCGTCACGCGCACGATCGAGCCGGGGCACACGCTCTCGTATGGGGAAGTCGCTAAGCTCTGTGGCGATTGCCGCGCGGCACGCGCGGTCGGCCAGGCCCTCGGACGCAATCCCTTCCCGATCATTGTGCCCTGCCACCGCGTGCTCGGAGCCGGCGGCAAAAGCGGCGGCTTCTCGGCCCCCGGCGGAGTCACGACCAAGCTGCGGTTACTGAGCCTGGAACCGGCAGCGCTATGAGCTTGCGTTGCCCCAGACCTCACTGGCCAATTGCACGAGCAACCAGAAAAAATTGTGCGGCCCGAATGAGCGGCATAAGATCCGGCTCCCTCAAAATCCGGAGCATTCTTAATGAGCCCATTCAGAAGCGCGTTAGCGGCTGTAGCCTTGACCGTCGCCAGCGCCTCGGTACTGGCCGCGCCTACCACCTTCATTCCCAACACAGATCACACCTTTGTGCGCTTTTCGTATGACCACATGGGATTTTCCACCCAGGAATCGCGCTTCAACAAGACCACCGGCACCGTGACTTTCGATCCAGCGGCCAAGACCGGCTCGGTAGACCTCGTGATCGACACCAAGTCGGTCGACACAGGCTCGGAGCTGTTCAACGGTAACATCCAGAAAGCTGAATTTCTGGACACTTCGCAGTTTCCGACCGCGACCTTCAAATCCACGTCGGTAAAATTTGACGGCGATAAGCCGGTCAGCATCGCGGGCGAGCTTACGCTCAAGGGCATCACCAAGCCGGTCACGCTGAACGTGACCTTGTTCAAGCACGGCCTGAACATGATGAAGAAGGACGGCATCGGCGCCAACGCCACGGCCACGATCAAGCGCAGCGATTTCCAAATGACCAAGTACGTGCCCCTGATCAGCGATGATGTGACCGTGACGATCGCCATAGAGGCCGCGACGCCCTAGAAAATCGCGTGCGTTGATGATCAAGGTATGACGCACATCGCATGGCGCCTCGACTCGTGTGGCGTCCGGCGCGATACCATCGTCGTTGGACCGGGGAGAACCCATGATCGATCTGTACTTTTGGCCGACGCCGAATGGCTTGAAGCTCAAGCTCTTTCTTGAAGAAACCGCACTGCCCTATCGCGCGATTCCTGTGAACATCGGCAAGGGAGAACAGTTCCAGCCATCGTTCCTGGCGATCTCGCCCAACAACCGAATTCCGGCGCTCGTGGATCATGATCCTGCCGATGGCCGCGGTCCGCTTTCGGTGTTCGAGTCGGGAGCCATGCTGCTGTATCTGGCGGAAAAAGTCGGACGATTCATGCCGCCCGACGTGCGCGGTCGGGCCGAGGTCCTGCAGTGGCTGTTCTGGCAGGTCGGCGGTCTCGGGCCGATGGCGGGCCAGAACGGACATTTCAACGTCTACGCGCCGGAAAAGCTGCCCTACGCCATTGAGCGTTATGAGAAGGAGACTAACCGGCTCTACGGCGTGCTGAACCAGCGGCTCGCTGGACGCGAATTCATTGCCGGCAGCTATTCGATCGCCGATATGGCCTGCTACCCATGGATCGTACCGCATGCGGCGCACGGCCAGGATCTGCGGCAGTTTCCCGATCTCAAACGCTGGTTTGAGCGCATTGCAGCCCGTCCGGCCACGATCGCTGCCTATAAAGATGTGCCCAGTCCCTACTCGCGCAGCAGCCCACTGTCCGACGAGGAGAGAAAGGTGCTGTTCGGCCAGGGCGCAGCAACCGTGCGGTCTGCCGGCAATGCCGCCTCGTTAGCGACTGCAGGGGCGGTGAACGCCAGCAGAGCGGCAACTGAAGGAGATTAACCGTGTTGTACCGCCTCTACTACTGGCCCGGCATCCAGGGACGCGGCGAATACGTGCGCCTCGCGCTCGAGGAGGCCGGCGCCCGGTACGTTGACATTGCCTTGGTGCCTCCCGAGCGCGGCGGCGGCGTGCCCGCGCTCGAGCGATTTCTCGAGGGTGCCGATATCGCGCGACCGCCGTTCGCGCCGCCGTTTCTGAAGGCCGGGCGGCAGTTGATCGGGCAGACCGCCAATATCCTGTTGTTTCTCGGTCCGCGCCTGCATCTCGTGCCGCGCGATGCCGCGGGCAGGCTCTGGGTACATCAGCTGCAGCTGACGATGGCGGACTTCGTCGTTGAGGTTCACGACACTCATCATCCGCTGGGCAGCGGCTTGTACTATGCGCAACAGAAGGCGGCCGCCCGCCGGCGATCGAAGGAGTTTATCGCCCATCGCCTGCCAAAATTCCTAAAATATTTCGAGCGCGTCATCGAGCGCAATGGCGCGCGCGGTCCGTGGATGGTCGGCCGCAGCCTGACCTACGCGGATCTTTCCATGGCCCAGCTGATTGCCGGACTGCACTACGCCTTTCCCAAGGCGAGTCGCGCCAAACTACGCAACTGTGCGCGCCTGCGCGCGCTGCATGAGGCGGTGTTCATGCGGCCGAGGATCCAGCGTTATCTGAACTCCGGGCGCCGCTTGGCTTTCAACAATGACGGCATCTTCCGTCATTATCCCGAACTGGATCGTTGAGGCCGCCCAGCTCAGGACACGCGCAGCACAATCTTGCCGATGTGATCGCTGCTCTCCATGAGCCGATGCGCCTGTGCCGCCTGCTCCAGCGGCAACACTTGGTGGATGACCGGCGAGCACCGTCCGGCATCCAGTACCGGCCAGACTCTGGAGCGCAGCTCCCTGCCGATTCCGGCTTTCTCCGCAGCGGTGCGCGGGCGCATCGTCGAGCCCATGATCGAAATTCGCTTAGCCATCATGCGGCCAAGATTGAATTGCTCCACGAGGTTGCCGCCCAGCGTGCCGACGATCACGAGGCGTCCGTCCTTGGCCAGCGAGGCGATGTTGCGCTCGAAATACTTCGCGCCGATGATATCGAGGATCACATTGACGCCGCGCCCTTCGGTTCGTTCTGCAATGACCGTCTCGAACTGCCGCTCGCGGTAGTTGATCGCCAGTTCAGCGCCCAGCCCGATGCAGGCCTCCACCTTCGCCTCGCCGCCGACCGTGACGAATACGTGCGCGCCAAATTCCCGCCCCAGCTGTAGAGCCGTCGTGCCGATGCCGCTGCTGCCGCCGTGGATCAGCACGGTCTCGCCTTGGCGCAGCGCGCCCATTTGAAACAGGTTGGCCCAGACCGTAAAGAACGTCTCGGGCAACGCCGCCGCGCGTACCGCATCAAAGCCACGGGGCCAGGGCAGCACTTGACCCACCGGCGCGCGGCAATATTGCGCGTAGCCGCCGCCGTTCGTGAGGGCACAGACTCGATCGCCCAGCGCGAATCCGTGGACCTCCGGGCCGAGAGCCACAACCTCTCCGGCAACCTCAAGACCGAGGATTGGACTGGCATCGGCCGGAATCGGGTAGCGGCCCAACCGTTGCAATACGTCGGGACGGTTGACGCCGGCCGCTTCCACGCGGATCAGCACTTCCAGGCGAGCCGGTCGCGGCACCGGCCCCTGCGCCCATTGCATCACCTCCGGTCCGCCGGCGCCCGCGCATTCGATCAATTTCATCTGGCTCGGCAGTGACATGGACAAATCCTCAATCCGCGCGGGCCTGGCCGATGTTGAACACCATGCCAAAAGGGTCGCGAATATAGCAACGCGGCAGCAACGCGGTATAACCTCCCTATGGCTGGGTTTCGCACCAGGCGCGGACAGTGCCGGCGTGCACGGCGCCCACGCACGGGTTCAGCCCTAAGCTGTAACACAGCTCGGCGGGCTGCCCGATGCGCCACAGCGCCAGATCGGCGCGCTTGCCGACTTCGAGCGTGCCACGATCGTCCAGCACACCTAAGGCTTGCGCCGCAACCCGCGTCGCTCCCGCCAGAGCTTCATCGGCGGTCAAGCCGAAAAGGGTGCAGGCCATATTCAACATCAACAGAATCGACGTGCAAGGTGAGGTACCTGGATTGCTGTCGGTGGCGACCGCCATCGGGACACCGGCATTGCGCAGCTGCGCCACCGGCGGCGGATGCGTCTGGCGCAAAGTGTAATACGCTCCAGGCAGCAGCACCGCGACGGTGCCCGAACGCGCCAGTGCGCTGATGCCCGCCTCATCGACGTATTCCAGGTGGTCCGCGGACAGCGCCTCGAACTGGGCGGCCAGCTGCGCGGCTCCCATGTCGCTGAGCTGACCCGCGTGCAGGTGAATCGGCAGCTCCAAAGCCTGAGCAGCGCGCAGATACTGCTCGGTCTCCTGCGCCGAGAATGCGATCGCCTCGCAGAATGCATCCACCGCGTCGGCGAGCCCCGCGGCGGCAACCGCCTCGAGCCACGGGCCGCTTACCTTGTCGATGAACCCTGGTCGGTCCTGTGCAAACTCCCGCGGCAACGCATGCAGGCCCAGATACGTAGTGCGGACCGACAATGGCACCCTGCCGGCGATTTCGCGGGCGATGCCGAGCATGCGTGCTTCCGTGTCCAGATCCAGTCCGTAGCCCGACTTGATTTCAACGGTCGTGACGCCCTCAAGGCTTAAGGCTAGAGCGCGCGACTCCGCGCTCGAGAGCAGCGCTTCGTGCGAGGCCGTGCGCGTCGCATCGACCGTGGATTGAATGCCGCCGCCCGAGCGCGCGATCTGTTCATAGGATGCGCCGAGCAGTCGCTGCTCAAACTCACCGGCCCGATTACCGGCGTACACCAGATGGGTGTGGCAATCGATGAGCCCCGGCGTAATCCACAGTCCTGTGGCATCAGAGGACGGTATACCCTGCGTTGCGATGCGGCTTCGCGCCTCCAGGGCCGGGCCGATCCACGCGATGCGGTCCCCCTTGATGGCAAGCGCCGCATCCCGCATGGAGCCATACGGGCCGGCACCGGACCGCATCGTGGCGAGATCGCCGCCGACAAAGACATGGTCCCAATCGACAGACTCCGAGTTCAACTCTGCACCGCCGTGGCTTGCATTGCACGCCGGCAATCGATACGAGAAACTATCCGCCCTATACAGGTATAGTCAACCATATGCCCACGTACCAGATGGATTCGGTGTTGACCTCCGGCGGCTGGCTTCGTGACGTCGCAGTCACGGTTTCGGAGCAAGGGCTGATCGCCGGACTGGCCGTAGGAGCGGAAGCGGCGGGCGCAACGCACATCACCGGAACCGTCGTGCCGGGAATGCCCAACGCACATAGCCACGCCTTCCAGCGCGCGATGGCGGGCGACAGCGAATTCCGCACCGGTGCGCGCGACAGTTTCTGGACCTGGCGCGATGCGATGTACGCGCTCGCGAACAGCGTCGAGCCCGAGGATCTCGAGCTGATCGCGACGCAGCTGTTCGTCGAGATGCTCAAGGCCGGATACACATCGGTCGCTGAATTTCATTACCTGCATCGTCACTCCGACGGCAGCGCCTATCCGGGACCGAACGCTCTGTGGCAGGCGATCGACGCCGCGGCACACACCGCGGGCATCGCGCTCACACTGCTGCCGACGCTCTATCTTAGCAGCGACTTCGGCGCCCGCCCCTTGCGCCGCGAGCAGCAACGCTTTCGGCTCAGTGTCGATGAGTTCCTGCGCGCCATTGCGCAGCGTCGCAGCGCTCGGAGCGCTCACGACGGCGGCAGCGTGCACACCGGCGCTGCGTTGCACAGTCTGCGCGCGGTGCCGCTCGATAGCCTGCGCGAGGCCGTCGCCGGCCTGCGCGACATCGACCCCGCAGGCGTGATCCATATTCACATCGCCGAACAATTACGCGAGGTGCAAGCCTGTCAGGGTGCGACGGGGCGCCGACCGATCGAGTTGCTGCTCGATACCGGTCTGGTCGACCCGCACTGGTGCCTGGTGCACGCCACGCATGCCACCGCCGCCGAGATCGCCGCCGTAGCGGCGAGCCACGCCAGCGTGTGCGTATGTCCGAGTACCGAAGGCAACCTCGGCGATGGCTTCTTTGATGCGGCGCGCCTGTTCACCGCGGGCGGACGCCTGTGCATCGGCTCGGACAGCCAGGCGACCGTGTGCCCGGCCGAGGAACTGCGCTGGCTCGAATATCAACAGCGTCTCAGACGCCGGCGTCGGGCGGTGCTGGCCACTAATCCTGAACCGCATGTCGGCGCGCGCCTGTGGCGCGAATCCGCCCGTTGCGGCGCGCTGGCTCTGGGCCAGAACATCGGCACCATCGAGGTCGGTCGTCGCGCCGACTGGCTGGTACTGGATGCCGCTCATCCCGCACTGGCCGGCGCGTCCGAAGACGCGGTGCTCGATCGTCTGGTGTTCGGCGGCGGCCAAGCGGCGCTCCGTGATGTCGTGGTCGCTGGCCGCTGGGTCGTGAAGGATCGGCATCATCGTGACGAGGACGAGGTGGCGCGCCGGTTCGCGAGCTGGATGAGGCGCCGGTCGCCCCGGGCGTATTGACTGTACATGTCTATACAGCCTAAAATATCCGATCTATTGAGTATCAAATGATGCCGAAGCCAAACCTAGCGATGCAGCCGCTGTACCTGCAGGTCAAGAATCATATTTTGACCAATATTGATTCGGGCAAATGGACCCCTTCGGCACGCGTGCCGTCCGAAAACGAGATCGTGAGGGAGTTTGGCGTATCGCGCATGACGGCCAATCGGGCACTGCGCGAGCTGCAGGACGAAGGCGTATTGGTTCGAATCGCCGGCGTCGGCAGCTTTGTAGCCAACCGTCAGGCGCACACGCATCCGCTCGAGATTCACAACATCGCGGATGAAATCCGTGCGCGCGGCCACGTCCATCGCGCCGAACTCATCGCCTTGGAGCGGGTGCGCGCCGTGGGCACGCTGGCCCAAGACTTCGGCGTGGCGCCGAAAACCGAATTGTTCTACTCCGCCATCGTGCACTTCGAAAGTGACGTGCCGATTCTGCTGGAAGACCGCCACGTGCTGCCGAAGATCGGCCCGGATTACCTGAAGGTCGATTTCCAAAAGATGACCCCTTACGATTATCTGATGGAAGTCGCACCGCTGCAGGAAGCCGAGCATCTGTTGCGTGCCGTGATGCCCGATGAGCGCACGCGCAAGCTGCTGACGATGAAGCGGCAAGAGCCCTGCCTGCTCATGATCCGCCGCACCTGGACCGCCGGGGTCATTGCCTCGGTAGCGCGCCTGCACTATCCCGGCTCTCGCTATGAGATGTCCGGCCGGGTTCACCCCTGAGATCCATCCCATGCTTAGCCCCCTGCCGCCACGATTGATTCGCGCCGCCCGCGGCCGCACGCTCACTGCGCGCCACTGGACCACCGAGGCGCCGCTGCGCATGCTCATGAACAACCTCGATCCCGAGGTGGCGGAGAATCCCAACGAACTGGTCGTCTATGGCGGCATCGGCCGCGCGGCGCGCGATTGGGACTGCTACGACCGCATCGTCGAGACCCTCAGGAGCCTGGAGCAGCATGAAACCCTGCTGATTCAGTCGGGCAAACCGGTCGGCGTATTTACTACACACCCCGACGCGCCGCGGGTGCTGATCGCCAACTCCAACCTCGTGCCGCACTGGGCGACGTGGGAGCATTTCAATGAACTCGATCAGCGCGGTCTGGCCATGTACGGCCAGATGACGGCTGGCTCGTGGATTTACATCGGCAGCCAGGGAATCGTTCAGGGGACCTACGAGACCTTCGACGAGATGGGGCGACGCCATTTTGGCGGACAGCTCGGCAGCAAGTGGATACTGACGGCCGGGCTTGGCGGCATGGGCGGGGCGCAGCCGCTTGCCGCGACCATGGCCGGCGCCAGCATGCTCGCCGTGGAGTGCCGCCAGAGCAGCATTGCGAAGCGACTCGAGACCGCCTATGTCGATGTTCAGGCTCAATCCCTGGACGAGGCGCTCGAGATCATCGGGCGCGCACAAGCCAGTCAGCGGCCGGTGTCGGTCGCACTGCTGGGCAACATCACCGACGTGCTCGACACGTTGCAGGCCCGTGGCATTCGACCGGATGCCGTAACCGATCAAACCTCCGCGCATGACCCGGTCAACGGCTACCTGCCGCAAGGCTGGAGCGTGGAGCAATGGGACCACCGGCGCGCAGCCGATCCGAGCGGCACGGCCGCCGCGGCCAGCCGCTCGATGGCGCACCATGTGGAATGCCTGCTGCGCTTCAAGGACATGGGTATCCCGGTGTTCGACTACGGCAACAACATTCGCCAGGTAGCCCGCGACCACGGCGTCGCGCGCGCGTTCGATATTCCAGGATTCGTGCCCGAGTACATCCGGCCGCTGTTCTGCCGCGGCATCGGACCATTCCGCTGGGCCGCCCTGTCCGGTGATCCGGACGACATTGCGAAGACCGATGCCAAGGTCAAGCAATTGATTCCCGACGATCCGCATCTGCACCACTGGCTCGACATGGCGCAGGCTCGCATTCAGTTTCAAGGGCTGCCGGCGCGTATCTGTTGGGTGGGGCTCGGCCAACGCCATCGCCTGGGACTGGCCTTCAACGAGATGGTCGCGAGCGGTGAACTGGCGGCGCCGATCGTGATCGGACGCGATCACCTGGATTCCGGATCGGTCGCGAGTCCCAATCGCGAAACCGAGGCCATGCGGGATGGCTCCGATGCGGTATCGGATTGGCCATTGCTCAACGCGCTGCTCAATACCGCGAGCGGCGCGACCTGGGTGTCCATTCATCATGGCGGCGGCGTCGGCATGGGTTTCTCGCAGCATGCAGGCGTGGTCATCGTCTGTGACGGCACGCAGGCTGCTGCGCGGCGCATTGCGCGCGTGCTCTGGAACGATCCTGCCACGGGCGTCATGCGCCACGCCGACGCCGGGTACGACATCGCGATCGACTGTGCGCGGGCCAACGGGCTGCGACTGCCGATGGTGCCCTCGCCGTGAGCCCATGAGGCTCGCGATGGAATTCAGGGCCGGCCAGATTTCACTGCCCGCCTTGCGGCAGATTTACGCGCAGCCGACCGCAATGACGGTTTCGGCACACGATCGTGAACGCGTCATCGCCGCCGTCGCGCTGGTCGATGCCATCGTCGAACGCGGCCAGGCCGCCTACGGCATCAACACGGGCTTTGGATTGCTCGCACAGACGCGCATTCCGACCGAGCAGCTCGATCTGTTGCAGCGCAATCTCGTGCTCTCGCATGCCGCCGGAGTCGGTGAGGCGCTGCCGGACGCTGTCGTGCGGCTCATTCTGGCGCTGAAGATCAACTCGCTGGCGCGCGGATACTCCGGCATCAGTCTCGGCGTCATCGAGGCGCTGCAGGCGCTGCTGGCGCACGAGGTCTATCCCGTGATTCCAGGCCAAGGCTCCGTGGGCGCCTCCGGCGACCTGGCACCGCTCGCGCACTTGAGCGCAACGCTGATCGGTGTCGGTGAGGTGCGCCTGAATGGCCAGATGCTCCCAGCCGCCGAGGGCTTGCGGCGTGCGGGTCTGGCCCCCATCAAGCTGCGCCCCAAGGAAGGACTGGCGCTTATCAACGGCACGCAAGTCTCCACCTCACTGGCCCTCGCCGGCTTGTTCGGCGCCGAAGATCTATGGGCTGCGGCCGTACTCTCCGGCGCCATGTCCGTCGATGCCCTCAAGGGCAGCGATGTGCCGTTTGATGAGCGCATCCAGCAAAGTCGCGGACAGCCCGGGCAGATCGAGGTCGCACGAGCGTATCGGGCATTACTGTCCGGCAGCGCAATTCGCGCCTCGCACCTCGACTGCTCGCGCGTGCAGGACCCTTATTCATTCCGCTGTCAGCCGCAAGTGATGGGGGCCTGCCTGGACCTGATTCGCAACTGCGCGGCAACCCTGCAGATTGAAGCCAATGCCGTCACCGACAACCCGTTGCTGTTCGTCGATCAGGGCGAGGTGCTCTCCGGCGGCAATTTTCACGCCGAGCCGATCGCGTTCGTGGCCGATACGCTGGCGCTCGCGATTGCCGAGATCGGCAATCTCTGCGAGCGCCGGGTCGCAGTCCTGGTCGATCCCAAGATGAGCGGCCTGCCGCCTTTTCTGGTGGAAAACAGCGGCCTGAATTCAGGCTTCATGATTGCGCAGGTGACCGCGGCAGCCCTGGTATCCGAAAACAAGGCGTTGGCGACGCCATGCAGCGTCGACTCGATCCCGACTTCGGCCAACCAGGAAGACCATGTCAGCATGGCTACGCACGCGGCGCGCCGACTGGAGCGAATGCTCGACAATGCCGCCGTCGTGGTCGGCATCGAACTGCTGGCCGCGGCCCAGGGCATCGATTTTCATAGGCCGGCCAGGTCCTCTCCCTCGCTGGAACAGGCGCACGCGGCGATTCGCGGCGATGTGCCGTTCTACGATGCCGATCGCTACTTTTCGCCGGACATCCAGCGCGCACGGCAATGGGTGCAATCCGGTCGTCTGGCCGCCGAGATCGCGCGAATTCTGCCCTCGAGAGCCGCGGCGTGAGCCCGGCGCTGGTTGAGACGCGCCGCGGTTCGCTGCCGATTCTGATCAGCTTTCCACATTCCGGCACCTACGTGCCCGAGGCGCTGCGCGAACGCTTCACGGCCTTGGGGCGCGAACTGCCCGATACGGATTGGTTCGTGCCCGAGCTCTACAGCGGCTGCCTCGAGCGGCTCGGTGTCAGCTCGCTGATTGCGACCCATTCGCGCTACGTGGTGGATCTGAATCGGCCCGCGGACGCAGCAGCGCTTTATCCGGGTCAGATCGAGTCGGCGGTCTGCCCGACTGAGACGTTTTCCGGCGTCGCGATCTACCGCGCCGGCCATGAGCTGTTGGCGACGGAGACGCGGGAGCGATGTGAACGCTACTGGCGGCCGTACCATCAGGCGCTGGGCGAACTGCGCGATGAGATCCTCGCGATCCATGGGCGCTGTCTGATCTGGGACGCGCACTCGATCCGCTCGCTGGCACCGCGATTGTTCGATGGACAATTGCCCGAGTTGAATCTCGGAACCTGGAGTGGACGCAGCGCCGGCGCGGAGCTCGTCGGCCGGGTCGTGGCGCTGATCGGCGCGCAGCAGCGCTTCTCCCATGTCGTGAACGGCCGCTTCAAGGGCGGCTACATCACGCGCCACTATGGCGCTCCCTCGCGGCAGGTGCACGCCATGCAGCTGGAGATCGCCCAGCGCGCCTACATGTCGGAAGCCGATGCGCCGCAATTCAACGCGCAAATCGCAGCACCCTTAAATTCGCTGCTCGAACAGATTATCGCAGCGCTGGCCTGACGGGGCAGCGCGCACCGGCGCGCTCATTGAAAGTGCTTCGATACCCGCAGGCCGATAGTCCTCGGCTGCACCGTGTACGCCTCAACGACCAGATTGACCTGCGGGTGCTTGATGATCGTCGTGTCGTCGAGCAGATTGGTGGCGTACAGCGTCAGTTCATACGAATGCACGTCGAACCCCGCATTGGCATTCATGACCGCGTAGGAGGCATCCTGGTAGTTCGGGCTGCCGATCTGAAAGCTGCCATTGGATGGCCCGGTCCACTCGGCATCGGCATGGACGAAGGCGCTCATGCCATCCTTGACCGGCCAGCTGTAGTCGGCGCTCGCTGCTGCGTTCCACTCCGGCGTGTACAGCACATGCTGCCCGATCGACGCCGGACTACCGGCCGGCGCCGCCGTGATCTTGGCATTCTGCACATCGCCGTTCAGACCGACCGTAAAGCCGTCCAGCTCCGGGATCTTGTAGCGCAGTTCCAATTCGCCACCGCGAATCTCGGCATTGCCCACGTTGCTGACGTACGCGTAGCCGCACAGCGGCAACTCAATTTGCTGCTGAATGTTCTTCCACTGCGTGTCGTACACCGCGCCGGTCAGCGAGATGGTCTGATTGAGCAGCGCCGCCTTGGAACCGAGCTCATAGGTCCAAAGGCTGTCGTGCGCGTAGGAGGCAGGCTCGGCCGAAATGCCGAGATTGATGTAATCCTGCTCGCAGATGGCATAAGGCACGGGATTGTTGATACCGCCGACGCGAAATCCTTCCGCCGCCGAGGCGTAGACATTCGAAGTGCTGGAGGTGTCGAATTTCACCGAGACCTTGGGCGTCAGCGCATGGTCATGGGTCACGGCGGTGAATGCGTCCGGCAGGCCGACATTGAAGAAGCCGCCCGCAAAGCGGTCGTACGGCAGACGGGCCCAGTCGTAGCGTGCGCCGACCGCGCCGTGCAGTCGTGACGTAAAGTCGTAATCGACTTGCCCAAACGCGGCGTATTCCAGTTCCTTGCGCTCGGTCCGGTTGTGCTGGAATTGATCGCCGGCCCAAAGGTTCGGATCGGGCGGATACGCGACTGGAGATAGCGTGGGGTTGTCCGGACTGAAGCCATAGACCGACTGGAAAATCTGATTCCAACCCGGTGCGACTTCCTTGTGCAGCAGGCGATAGGACTCATACGACAGGTAGAGGCCCCCGACCCAGCGCAGCGGCAGCTCATCGCCCGTCGGTGGCCGGGAGGCGAGTCTGAATTCCTGGACCAGATTGGTCACCGTCTGATCATCGTAGGCGGTGGTCGGCAGTGAGCTCAATGCAGGGTCGGCCTTGGCGGCAAACTGCGGCAGCGCCGGATCAAGGATGTACGGCACCACATAGGCGGGGTCGTAGTAGGTGCCGTCGGCCTGCCGATTGATGTCCTTCCAGTACCAGCTCGAGTTCGAGGTCAGATTGGCAAAGCCGAAGTCCTTTTCAATCTTCACGCTGGATATGAAGAAGCTGTCGCGCACCGGTTGGGCGACATTGTTCTGCTGCGTATACAGGCTCTGACCGAGAAAGAACGAGGGCTGGTCGTCCTGCTTGGTGCGCTGAAAGTACAACAGCGGCGTGATACTGAAGCCCTCGCTCGGCTTGTAGGTCGCCGCGAGCTTGAGCGCCAGGTCATGCTCCTGGTTAACCCCCGAGCCGATCAACTGGCCGGTGGACGCATCGAGATTGGTATAACCGGGTGGGTGGGCGTAGCGATCGATCCAGCCACTCTGATCGGCATATTGCACGCCGAAGCGCACGGCCAGCACATCGTCGATGATCGGCTGGTTCACGACTCCTCTGAAGTCGTAATTACCGCTGCCGTGCTGCGTATAGGAGCCATCGGCAGCGGTATCGGCCGAAAACTGCGTCGGATCGGCTTGTTTCTCGAGGTAACGCAGGGTGCCGCCCTCCGAGCTGGATCCATACAGCGTGCCCTGCGGTCCGCGCAGCACCTCGATGCGATCCATGTCGAAGAATTTAGGTTGTGAGCTGCCGACCTCACCGGGCAAGGTGATCGGCGCCTCGTCCATATAGACGCCAACCGTCGCGGCGCCCACGTTCGAGCTCACGCCACGAATTTCGATGGTCTCCTGTCCTTCGCCGGCCCCTTCCCCGGCGCCGGCGCTGAAGGACACGCCCGGGGTCATGCGCGTGATGGAATCGAAGTTCTGCACGTGCTGCTTTTCGAGCGCGGCGCCGTCGATGACCGAGACGCTGATCGGCACTTCCAGAATGTTTTCGCTGCGCTTTTCCGCCGTCACCACCACTTCCTGGAGCTGATCGGAGGCGGACGCGTCGGGGCGCGAAAGCTCTTGGGCCGCGAGCGGCGCCGCACCGCCCAGGCTCACCCCTGCCAAGGCCAACGAGACCAATAGCGTGGTCCGCAGTCGCATGAATGCTCTCCCTAACAATCTCAATACGTCTACGACTGCTGCACGGCCCGGTGGTGGCGCTACGCGTCGCGGATCAGTGTTGAAGCCGAATATACGGCGCCTCGCATTTGCTGTCTAGACAGGTCCGGACAAGCCTATAAGGGTGCGAGCGCCTGGTGATAGGTACTGCCCCGTTTTGGTGAAACCCACTGCGCTCTGTTCTAGAACGGAACAGCGGCTGCCATGAAGTCAGGCGCCGATGCTGTCTAAACAACCCTGTACAGTACGGCTAGTCTGCAAGGCTGCGGCACACGGAGTACCCAATGGAACAGGCGCGACTGCACGACCTCCGCGATACGGACACCATACCCTCCGCGCTACTGGCCCGGACGGAGGCGGATCTCAGCGCGTTCACCGATCAGGTCAAGCCCATCGTCGAAGCGGTCAGGACCGAAGGCGATCGGGCTCTGCAGCGCCTCGCACGCTCGCTCGACGGCGTGACGGCCGCGGACATGACGATCCGGGTCGAAGCGGCGGAATTCGATGCCGCCCTGCGAGCGCTCCCGCGCGAAGTCATCCAGGCGCTCGAGCACGCGATCGACAACATTCGGCGATTTCACTCAGCGCAGAGCCCGCCGCAGTTGTGGCTCAAGGAAATCGAGCCCGGAATTTGGACCGGCGATCGGCATACGCCCATCGAGTCAGTCGCCTGCTACGTGCCGCGCGGCAAGGGCGCGTTTCCGAGCGTGGTCAACATGACCACGATTCCAGGTATGGTCGCCGGCGTACCGCGCCTGATCATCGTGACCCCTCCCGGTCCGGACGGTAGCGTCGATGCCGGTACCCTGGTCGCCGCCCAGCTCATTGGCGTCAAGGACGTCTATAAATCTGGCGGTGCGCAGGCGGTGGCTGCGGTCGCTTACGGCACCGAGACGGTGCCCAAGTGTCTCAAGATCGTCGGACCAGGAAGTCCGTGGGTGGTCGCCGCCAAGCGTCTGCTGTCCGACCTCATCGATCCCGGCGTCCCGGCAGGCCCGAGCGAAGCGATCATTCTGGCCGACGACGCGGCCAACGCTGAGCTTGCAGCGTTGGACTTGATCATCGAGTCCGAACATGGTCCGGACTCCTCGGCCTTTCTCGTGACACCCAGCCAGCGCATCGCCAGCGCCGCATCCGTGGCGCTGCAGAAGTATTGGGGCGAGATGGAGCCGCGCCGGGCGGCGTTTTCGCGCGCGGTGCTGACCGGAGCGCACGGGGGCATCGTCCTGACGCGGGATTTCGACGCCGCCATTGCCTTCGCCAACGCCTATGCCCCCGAGCACATGGAGATTCTGGCGGCCGAGCCGATGGCCGTGCTCGGCCGCATTCGCAATGCCGGAGAGATTCTGCTGGGACCGTGCAGCCCGATCACCTTGGGGAATTACCTGTTGGGCCCCAACGCCGTGCTGCCGACGGGGGGCCGCGCGCGCACGGCCTCGCCGCTATCCGTGTTCGACTACATGAAGCGCAGCTCGGTGGCGTACGTCACGCGCGCTGGCTATGCCAGCGTGGCCCCCGACGCACACCGCCTGGCCCTGTATGAAGGCTTCGACGGTCACGCCCGCGCGGTTTCCCCAATGCGCACGGCATTGATGCCAGAGTGATCTCGATCCCGGCAAAACTGGTCGAGGCCTACCATGAGTACGCGGTGGGAGCGGACTACGCCGACAGCGTCGCCCTGCTCAGCGCGCAGCGGCGGCCGTGGCTCGTGCTGCGCACGTTCTCCAAGGCCTACGGCCTGGCGGCGCTGCGGGACGCGGATCATCTGCACACCGTGGCCGTGGTGCTGGCCTCCCCGCGCAGCGAAAGAGAACGATAAATGTGCGCGGCCGCATCCAGCGCTGACTCCGACTCGCCGGCAGCACTGGCGCTGCAGGCAACGCGATCCGGCCAATGGGATCAGGCCGCTGCCATTGTGGCGCGCCTCGTTCATGAGGTTTTTTCGCTGCACGCCGAATCGGTGCAGATTTCGCACGACGGCTATAGCTTTAATTCGGTCAATGGCTTCGTCCGACTGGAGAACGGCGAGCAGTATTTCTTCAAATTTCATCACGAGGAAGGTGAAGAAGTCACGCTGCAGGAGCTTTATCGCGGCGAGCTGCTGCGCGATGCCGGCTTTCCGGTCGATCTGCCGATCTACGTCTCGAAGCAGATCGGACGACAGCTGCTGCTGTACCGTCGCCGCCACGATCCGCGCTTCGTCGAAGTATGCGCCGGCCTGGACTTCAGGCCGGCGCACGAGGCCGAGCGCGCGATCCAGGCACAGATGGATCTGGATGAGCTGACGTGCCGTATTTACCTGCGCACGCTGCATGCTGCCAGCGCCGATGAGGTCGCTCGCGAGCCCATCCATCAGCTGTTCTACCACCGTCTGGTCAGCACCGATGCCCCGAATGTCGTGGGCGGCCGCGCGCGGCGATTCTTTTGGGACCGCACCTTCGATGTCGCGGGGCTCTTGATGCCCGCCGAGCAATTGCGGGCCGTCCATTGGTGCATCAACGGCATTGACTATGTCGACACGATTGAAGAGCTGCTCGAGCGCAGCATCGCTGTGCTGCGACCCGCATGCCTGGCGCGCTTCGGCGGCGTCACGGCGCATGGCGATGCGCATAACGCCAACGTCTGGTGGGATGCGCAGGACGGCGATACGCCGAGGCTGATCCTGTTCGATCCAGCCTTCGCGGGCACGCACGTCAGTGCAATACTGGCCGAGGTGAAGGCAACCTTTCACAACATCTTTGCCCACCCGTGTTGGCTCTACAGTCCGGCGCAAGCCGATCGGTTGTACACGGTGCAGTCGCGGCTCGCCGGCGATACGATTCACATCACCACCGACTGGCGGCCTTCCGCACTGCGGCTGCACTTCCTGCGCGACAAAGCCACGCGGCTGTGGCGTCCGCTGCTGCAGCAGATGGCGGCACGCGATCTGCTTGCCGCCGACTGGCGCAGCACGCTGCGCTGCGCGCTGTTCTGTTGTCCGACCCTGGTCAAGGATCCGTGCGCCGGCGGCGCCGGCGACCACACGCCGCTCTCATCGGCAGTTGGGTTGTCGATCGCGATCCGATGCGGGTCGGAGCCGACCGGCGGTGCGCACGATGAAGTGAGCGACTTCCTCGACCAGATCGCTCCCGGGCCATAACCGATCTTCGCGTATTCGCGATATGCGCCATTCACGTTGGCATTTTTGCAGCGCACGCGCTACGTTCACCTACGACGGTAAGCAACACGCGGTTATCGGGGCTCCTGATTACGACACCATTGGTGGGCTAAAGCGTGTCGAGTCGAAAGATGGCAAGATTCTTACCGTGACCGTGAAACTGACCACCGCCAAGGGCGAATTGGAGAATGACGTGGCGGTATACGACAAGCAATAGAACGGCGGCTGGGTGCACGCCGGGGACGCCGTATTGCGCTGTTGGGTTACTGCGTTCGGCGGGAATCTTGCGGCGCTCTGAACGCTCCGGTGGTCAGGGTGCTATATGCCTCCGTTCCCTTGACGACGACGCGATTGCGACCTGCTTGCTTCGCCTCATACAGCGCCTCATCGGCCAATTGGATTGCACCCTGAGGCGTCCGACCGATGGTCGGCGCAACGATACCGACGCCCACACTCACGGTGACCTGCGATAGGTCCGCCCTATTTGCCTCATGCGGCGTGATCTGCAGACTTTGCACGGCATGGCGAAGCCGTTCGGCCGTGTCTTGCACGTGCGGGAGCGCCAGGTCGTAGAGAATTACTGCGAACTCCTCTCCTCCATAGCGCGCTGCAAGATCCAGGGGCCGGCGTGCGAAATCTTGTACCGTCTGGGCGACGCTGCGCAGCGCAACGTCCCCGGCTTGGTGACCGAACGTGTCGTTGTATCGCTTGAAGTGATCGATGTCGACCAAGAGTACGGCGATGGCGCGCTGATCGCGCAGCGCATGCTGCCAGACACGCAGCAGATGTTCATCGAAGGCGCGACGGTTCATCAGTCCGGAAAGCCCGTCGCGGGCGGCGAGCTCACCAATGAGTGCGGCCTCGAGAAAATTCCTGCGGGACGATTTCTCGACGTCGTGGTAAACGATTGCGCCGATGGCGCTGGTCAGCGCCAGGACGACCGTGCTGTTCAGTAGCATCACATGCGGCAGACCCACGGCGAGGGCCCCAGCCGCGAAGGCGATCAGCGCGATCGCGGACGCTACCAGCGCCTGGCGAAACATCAGACCGGCAAAGAAGAACACGCCGATCAGGTTGACCGCGAGAGCTGCCAATTGCTCACTGTGTCCCTCGGTGAGAGCGCGCGCTATGAATACCGCGATGAGTGAGGTGTATATAGTCACCAGCACGCGTGCGGCAGGTAAGTAAACGCGCTCGTACCGCCGGCTCCAGGACAGCCATACCAGCGCCGCGGTACACGGCATCAGTGCGCCCAGGTGCGCCAGGGAGAAAACGTTCCAGATCCCGACGCGTCGTACGGTAGCGATGGTAAAAAGCGTGGCTAACGCCAGAGTCATTGAGAACCAGATCCGCACGCGCGGACGCGCGCGCTGCAGATGCGACGCCCTGAACTCTGCTTCCAGCGGCGCTACGAATTGCAGATCCGCTGCACCGCGGCGCAACTCATGCGCGTAGATGGAGCCAGGAAAGTCCGCAGGGTTCAGACGCGTGGTGGGCATGTGCCGAATGGAAATAACCGCGGTGCACGTGGGATCGTTGCAGCCACTCGGCAAACTCCAAAGTGGGGTGCGTCTCGATACAGGAAAGGCATCGACACGCACCCGACGAACCCTACCACAAATGCAACGTGCAAACAGGAACGCAGTCCACAGTCCGCTCATTGGTCGACAGCGCCAAAACTAGCGTAGCACTCCCTGCCGCGCTACCTGCGTTGGCTCTTGAGCCATTGATCGACCTCGGGCAGCCGGGCCTTGCGTATCCCGGCGAGATAACGGACGCTGGCCTCTGACTTGCGCACCTGCTGGCGCCCGTCCGGCGGAATATGGGCGGCGGCGAACGTGTTGAGTTCGTCGATGAGCCTCAAGTCCGAGGCGGTGTTCAAAAGACTCGGCACGAAACGCGCGCGGAATGCAGGCTCGAGCACAGAAGCGATCTTGTCCC
>DAIMZW010000022.1:0-29686 GCA_036733765.1 Steroidobacteraceae bacterium | reverse complement strand
GGCAAGAGCGAGACCAGCGTCGACTTGCCGCTGCCGGAGCGACCGACGATTGCGACCGTTGCGCCGGCCGGCACGGACAGCGAGACATCGCGCAACACGGCGCCTTTTTCCGCTGCGTACTCAAAGCTGACGTCGCGAAACTCCACCTCGCCGCGCGCCCGGCCCAGCGCGCGCGTGCCGCCCTCGGGTTCGGTTGGGGCATCGAGCACCTCGAACACGCTGGCACCGGCGGCAATTCCCTGCTGCAGGGGACCGGCGACATTGAGCACGCGGCGCAATGGCTGCGTAAGCTGGATCAACGCAATCAGAAATGGGACAAACCTGGGGATTGAGAGCAACCCGGCCGCCATTTCACGGTTGGCGATGAACAGTACCCCCGCCAGCCCCAACGCGTAAAACATCTGCACGGTCGGGTTGCTGCTCGAGCGGGCGGAAATCAGCCGCACGTTGGTGCGGCGATTGAGTTCGTTGGCGTTCTCGAACAGCGTCCGGATATGTCCCTGCGCGTTGAACACTTTGACCACGCGGTGCGCGTCCAGCGCCTCCTTGGCCACACGCGTGACATCGCCCATGGAATTCTGAATGCGCGTGCTGTAGCGGCGGAAGCGGATATTGACGTTGCGCACCAGCCAGGCGATGAGTGGCGCCACCGTCAGCCCGTATAGCGCCAGTTTCCAGTTGAGCCAGAACAGCATTCCAATATTGAATACGATCGCGAGTGAATCGCGAATGATCACCGTCAGGGAATCGGTGGTGGCGGAGGCCACGAGCTCAGCGTTGTAAGTGAGGCGCGTGAGCATCGTGGCAGAGGACTGTTGATCATACTGTGCCGTCGGCAGCCGCAGGTATTGCGCGAACAAGTCGTTGCGGATCGACTTGATGACCTGCCGGCCCACCCAGGACGGAAAATAACTGGCAAGGTAGTCGCCGCCGCCGCGCACCAGGAAGATCACGATGACGCCCAGGGGTAGCAGCTGCAGCAGCTGCGGATTGTGCTCCAGCGTCAATGTGTTCTGCAGATACGTCTTGATGAAGTAGACCGTGATCAGGTCGGTGCCGGCATACAGGATCATGCCCAGCACGCCGAGCAAATACATCCCGGTGTACGGCTTCGCATAGCGCAGCAGCCGTCGGTATACGCTGCGCGCCCGTTGAAGATTTGCGGCGCTGGCTAGATTGCCGGGCGCAGCACCGTTCAAGGCGAAGCCGCTCCGCTCTCGTTGAGCGTAGCGACGTTCATTTGCGTAAAGCCCAGACGGCCCAGTACGTCCATCGCGGTGACGACCGACTGGTGACTGGCTCGGCCATCGGCGCGAATCGTGACCGGCGCGGCGCGCGATGCGCCCGCGGTGCTCTTGAGAATCGCCGCGCGCAGCGTATCGGGGCCGGAGTTGATCAGTTCGCGGCCGTTGACCAGATAGGCACCGCTGGCGCTGACCGTGACCACGAGACCCTCGCCGGCGGCGCGCTCCGCGGCTTGCGCGCTCGCCTGCGGCAAGCGGATGCGCAGCCGGCCTTCGGCTGAGAAATTCGAGGACAGCATGAAGAACACCACCAGTAGCAGCACCACGTCGATCAGCGATGTGACGTTGATCTCAGGCTCTTCGGTGCGGCGCGGCTTGAGGTTCATACGCTCAGGCTTGCGCGGCGAGCATCGCCGGGGCCGCTGGCATCTCTGCCGGCTGGTGCGCCGCCGCTTCGACCGCATCGACCAGCCGCAGGGCGTTTTTTTCCATCTCGACCACGATGCGTTCCACGCGGCCGCGCAGGTAGCGGTACCCAATCAGCGATGGGATTGCCACACACAGGCCCGCTGCGGTCGCGACCAGAGCCTCGGCGATGCCGCCGGAAAGCATGCGTGGATCGCCGGCACCGCCGGCGTTGATGGCATTGAAGGCCTTGATGATTCCGGTCACGGTTCCAAGCAGTCCGAGCAGCGGCGAAACCCCGGCGATGGTGCCCAGGGTATTGAGGAATCTCTCAAGCTCGTAAACCACGTGCCGGCCCGTGTCTTCGAGCCGCTCCATGAGCACATCGCGCGGGCGGTGCCGGTTTTGCAGACCCGCGGCGAGCAGCCTGCCCAGCGGCGAATTGTGCTCCAGCGCGAGAATGACCTTGTCGTTGATCTGATGCGACTCGACCAGTTTCCAGACCTTGTGCATCAGATCAGGCGGCAATACGCGCCGATCCTGCAGCGTCCAGAGCCGTTCCAGTATGATTGCCGCGGCGACGATAGAGCACAGCATGATGGGCCACATCAGTGCCCCGCCCGCCTGCACGATTTCCCACATTTCTGGCGTCGACTCCTGCTGTTTCAGCCGCGGCGGGCGCATGATACCTAAAGCGCGCGGCCCGCAGCGCAAATTCGCGACGCCGCGCTTATGGCCGGTATCAGGCAACTGTTAGAGTCGCAGTGCAATGCCTCGCAGACTAGTCAAAAAACTCGCTCACTTGATCCATTCGCGGCGCGACAAATGGTACCTGAGCATGTTCGGCGATCGGCTGACGGATTCGCATTTGTGGTCGCTGAACCGCCATTCGATCACGGCCGCCTTCGGCGTCGGCATCGCCGTGAGCTTCATCCCGCTGCCGATCCATCTGGTGCTCGTGGTGCTCGCGGCGATCGTGTGGCGGCTCAATCTGCCCGTGGCCATCGCGGCCACCTATGTCGTCAATCCCTTCACGATGGTGCCGGCCTACTACGCCGCTTACCGCGTGGGCGTTGCGTTGTTGCGCCACAAGCCGCGCCATTTCGAATTTCAGCTGACCTGGAACTGGCTCGAGCACGGCCTCGGGCCCGCCTGGAAGCCGTTCCTGCTCGGCTGTCTGGTGTGCAGTATCGTCTTCGGTCTTGCCGGGCGCTTCGCGCTCGAGTACTTCTGGCGGGCGGCGACCATGCATCGCTACCACACACGACACGAGCGGCGTCGCGCTTATAAACTTGTCGGCTGACGCAGCGCCCCGCCCTCGAGTTCCAGAACCCGGTCCATGCGTGCGGCGAGCCGCGGGTCGTGCGTCACGATCACCAGGCTCGTCCCCAACTCGCGGTTGAGCTCGAGCATCAATGCAAACACCTGCTCGGCGTTGCGGCCGTCGAGATTGCCGGTGGGCTCATCGGCCAGCACCAGATGCGGCGCAGTCACGAGCGCGCGCGCCACGGCGGTGCGCTGGCGCTCACCACCCGAAAGCTGATGCGGCCTGTGATTGAGCCGCTGCGCGAGCCCCACCCGCGAGAGCAGCGCGCGCGCGCGCGCCGTGGCGCTGCTGGCCGCCTCGCGCCGCACCAGCAGCGGCATCGCGACATTCTCCAGCGCCGAGAATTCCGGCAGCAGGTGATGGAACTGGTAGACGAAGCCGATGCTGCGATTGCGCAAGGCCCCGCGCTCGCGTTCCGTGAGCGCGTGAATATCGCGCCCGTCGACCTCGACCTGGCCGGCGTCCGGTCGATCGAGGCCGCCGAGAATCTGCAACAGCGTGGTCTTGCCCGAGCCCGAGGCGCCGATGATCGCGAGCCGCTCGCCGCGCTTGACCTCGAGCTCCACACCCGAGAGGACCTCGAGCGTCGTCGAGCCTTCACGGAAACTGCGCCGTACGGCGCGGGCCGAAAGCACCGTGGCATTCTCCTCAGTCATGCCGCAGCGCCTCCGCAGGCTGCGTGCCGGCCGCGCGCCAGGCAGGATACAGCGTCGCCACCGCACACAGCGCGAAGGCGACCCCGCAAATCCGCAGCACATCACCCCATTGCGCATAGGCCGGCAAATCGCTCATGAAATACACCTTGGCGTCGAGAAAATGTGTACCGAGCAAGCGCTCGAGTCCATGCACCAGCGATTCGAGATTCGCCGCCAGCGTCAGCCCGAGCGCCGCGCCGGCCGCGGTCCCGGCCAGACCGATGAAGGTGCCCTGAATGGCGAAGATGGCCAGCACATTGCGCGGACCGGCCCCGAGTGTGCGCAGAATCGCGATGTCGGCGCGCTTATCCTTCACGACCATTACCAGCGTCGCAACGATGTTGAAAGCCGCGACGGCGACCACCAGCAGCAGAATCACGAACAGCATTGATTTGGTGATCTCGATGGAGCGGAAAAAATTGGCATGATTGCGCGTCCAATCACTGACGTAGTAGCCGCCACCGAGGCTCACGGCCAGATTGCGCACCAGCCGCGGGGCCATGAATGGATCGCGCAGCGCCAGCCGCAGGCCGCTGACACGATCGCCCATCTGATACACCCGTGCCGCGTCGTGCAAATTCACCAGCGCCAGTGCGCGATCGAATTCATACATCCCGGAATGAAATATTCCTGCGACGTGAAAGCGGCGCATGCGCGGCTCGATCCCAGCCGGGGTTGCATCGCCCTTGGGCGCAATCAACACCACGTCATCGCCGATGTGCGCCGCCAGCGCCGTGGCGAGCGCATCGCCGAGGATGATGCGATAGCCGCCATCGGCCAAATCCTCGATCCGCCCGCCCTCAATGTGCTGCGCCAGGCCCACCGCGCGCCGCTCCTGCTCGGGCTGCACGCCGCGCACCGTCGTTCCCGCCGTGTGCTCGCCGTGCATCAGCAGCGCCTGCGCTTCGATATAGGGCGCCGCGGCCAGCACTTCCGGCATCTTCAGGGCCTGTGCCTGATCGGCCCGCCAGTCCTTGAGAGCACCATCCAGGCCCATGAGCGTGGCGTGCGAGGTGACGCTCAAGATGCGGGTCTTGAGCTCGCGCTCGAATCCGTTCATGACCGAGAGCACGACGATCAGCACCGCCACGCCGATTGCGAGCCCGAGCACCGACACCACCGAGATGAAGGACAGAAAACCGCGACCCTGCGTGGCGCGCAGGTACCGCGTGCCCAGCATCCATTCGTACGGCCACGCCATGCTATTCGTAGCGCAAAGCGTCGGCGGGCGGCGTGCGTGCCGCGCGCAGCGCCGGGTAGATGGTCGACAGCAGCGTGAGGCTGAAGGCGGCGGCGGCGATCCAGAGCACATCGTGCAGGTGCAGTTCGGACGGAATCGTCGTGATGTAGTAGACCTGCGCGTCCAGTAAGTGAAAGCCCAGTACGCGCTCGAGCACCGGGACAATGCGCTCGACGTGCCGGGCGACGAGCACACCGAGAGCAAGGCCGCCGGCGACACCGAACCAGCCGATCGCAATGCCCTGGGTCATGAAAATCTTAAGGACAGTGCTGGGCGAGGCGCCGATGGTTCGCAGGATGGCGATGTCAGTGCGTTTGTCGTTGACCACCATGACGAGCATCGCAACGGTGTTGAAGGCCGCCACCGCGACGATCAACAGCAGGATCAGCGCCATCATGGTTTTCTCAATGCGGATCGCGCGGAAATAGCTGGCATTGTCTTCGGTCCAGTCGCTGCTGCGGTAACCGCGGCCCAGCGCTGCGCGCACGGCCGGCATGAACTGTGAGACCTGCAAGGCATCGGTAAAGCGCAGGCGCAGCCCGCTCGTGCCCTGCGAGTGCGGCGCGAAGGCACGTACATCCTCGATCTGCGCCAGGATCAGCGAATTGTCGAGATCCTCAAGCCCGGCCTGGAACACGCCGCCGACAGTGAACTCCCGCAGGCGCGGCTCGGGCAGGGCTCCGCCTAAGGCCATGGGCACCAGCAGCGTCATCGGATCCCCGACCCGCAGTCCCAGCTGATCGGCGATGTCGCGGCCCACGATCACGGCATTGCCGCCCGGCTTCAGGGCCTCGAGTCCGCCCTCGACCAGCAGCGGACGCACGTCGGCGACACGCCGCTCCAACGTCGGGTCGATGCCGCGCAACAACACCGGCAGCATCTCCGGCCAATGCACCGCGAGCGCGGTCAGCTCGATGTAGGGCGAGACCCCGACCACGCCGGGCAGCCCTCGCAAGCGCTGCAGCAGCCCCTGCTCGCCATCGCCGGCCGGCGCACCCTCGTTGACCACGTGCGCCTGGGCGCCCAAAGCCAGCAATCGATCGCGCAGCTCCCCCTCGAAGCCATTCATGACCGAGAGGATCACGATCAGCGCTGCCACGCCGAGCGACACCCCGGCCAGCGACACCCAGGTGATCAGAGAAACGAAGAATTTGTGCTGCCGCGAGCGCACATAGCGCAGGCCGATGAACACTGGCAGCGGCTGAAACATCGGCGAGCATTAAAGCACAGGCGACCGGGGAAACTGGACTTGGATCACAGAAACAGCCCGGTACAGGCCGCCGCGATGGGGCGAATCTGCGGCCAGTGCTATAGTCGGCGTCCGTGGATCCCTACGCGTAAAGGTGCGCTATGACAGGCACATGCAGAACTAAAGCCCCGGCACTGACAGCCGCGTGGGTTGCGGCACTGGCCATTGGAGTCACCGCCGTGATCAGCGGTGCCGTGCGCGCTGAGACCATCGCCGTCGACGATCAAGTCAGCGTGCGCGAATCCAATGTGGATCGCCCTGGACGCGGCATGACCATGAAGAGGGTCGAGGCCAAGTTCGGTGCACCGCAGGAACGGCACCCGGCGGTCGGCAAACCGGCGATCACGCGCTGGGATTACCCGGCCTTCACAGTGTTTTTCGAGAACGAATACGTGATCCACGCGGTAGTCAACCCAGGCTCCTGAGCGCTCTAGAGTTCGCGCAATCCAGCCGTGACCGGCATGCGCGCCGCGCGCAGCGCCGGAAACAGTCCGCCGATGAAGCCGATCGCGAGCGCCCACTTCAGACCCGCCCATAGCAGCGGCGGCGAGACTTCGAATGAGAATACGACCTGGCTGAAGTTTTGGCCCAGGGTCGAGGCCGTGTAGTGGTTGAAGATTGACCAGGCCAGCCCCGCGCCGATCACCCCGCCCAGCAGCGCCAGCAGCATCGTTTCGAGCAACACCGAAACGATGACCGGAACGGCGCGAAAGCCGATGGCGCGTAAGGTCGCGATTTCGCGCGTGCGCGTGGCCACGGCCGCATACATGGTATTGAGGGCACCAAACACTGCACCGATCGCCATGATCGAGCCGACAGTGATGCCCAGCACTCGGATAAGGTGTGATAACTGCGCCGATTGATCGCTGTAGTAGGCACGAGTGGTTTTGGCGTCAACCTTGAGCCGGGGGTCGCTCGCGAGCGCGGCTTTGAAGGCATCGAACGCGGCGGCATCGGTCAAGCGCACCGTCACGGAAGTGGTGCTGCTGCCGCGGCGGTAGGTGGGCCCGACGATATCCGCGTCGCCCCAGATCTCGCTGTCGTAGGCATCGCCGGACTCGAACGCGCCTACCACAGTCCAGCTCTGGCCGTTGAGCTTGATCGTCGATCCGAGCTCCATGCCCGCAAACTGCGCTCGTGCGCCTTTGCCGGCGAGCAATTCACGCAGGCCTGGCTGGAATTTGCGGCCGGCGGTAATTTTGAGGGTCGGCCGCAGTTCCCAGGCGCGCGCTCCCACCCCGCGCAGCTCCACATTGGCATCCAGCCCGGTGCTCTTCTTCGGCAGCGATGCCACCACGACCAGTTCGGGCGAGGCGATCGGCCGCGCATCGGCGTTTCGCAGCACCTGCGGCAACTGCGACACCAACGTGGCGCTGTCATGATCGAGCACCGAATTGAGCTCGGTCTGCGCACCCGCGCGCATCACGATCACCGTGTCATCCGTGCCGGTCTGCTTGAGCGTCGCCTCGAAGCCCGCGCCCATGGCCAGCACGGCCACGAGCACGCCGACGACACCGGCAATGCCGATGACCACCACCAGTGAGGATCCGAGCCGCTCGGGAATGGTAAGGATGCCCACCTGCGCCACCGACCAGGTCTGATGCCCGATACGCGTCGCCGCGAGCCAGATCGCCAACAGCAGCAGCAGCGTGCACAGCAGCCACCAGGGCGCCAGCATCAGTAGCAGGATCGGCGCGATCAGGCCGATCAGCGTTGACAGCGCTGTGCCCAGGCGGCGCCATAGCGAACGTGGCTGGCTCACGGCACGCTGCGTTCAGCGCCCGGCCAGCGCATCGACGATGCGCAGGCGCATCCCGCGTCGCGCTGGCAGCGCCCCGACGATCAAGCCAATCAGAACCATCAAACCCAAACCGCGCAACCAGATCTCGCTGCCGACCGGGGTCATCGGCAGCGCGCTGCCAACGCTCGCGCTGATTGCGGTGACCGCAGCCCCTGCCAGCAGCAGCCCGGCTGCCCCGCCCAGCACGATCAGCAGCACCGATTCGACCAGCACCAAAGCGAGTACGCTGCGGTTGGAAAAGCCGATCGTCTTCAATACCGCCAGCTCAGGAATGCGCTCGCGTACCGCTTGCGCCATGGTGTTGCCCGTCAGCAGCACCAGCGTGAAGAACACCGCACCCATGATGGCGCCCACGATCAGACCGACGTCAGCGAACTGGCTGACGAAGCTCGCATTGAAGGCCTGCTCGGTCTGCGTTTTGGTCTCGTGGTCGGAGTTCTCCGAGAGCGCATCGATCGCCTGCGCGACCTGGCCGGCCGTATTGCGGTCGGCCACCTTGGTCGCATACCAGCCGACATTGCCGTTGCCGAAGGCGCGTGCCTCATCGAAATAGTCCCAATTGAAGTACATGGCCTGTTCCTGGTCCTTCTGTTTCGGATCGATCTCACGAAAGATTCCGACCAGATCGAAGATCCAGGTATTGCTGCCGCCCTTCTGCGGAAAGATCGTCGCCTGCAACGGGATCTTGTCGCCCACCTTCCAGTGGTACTTCCTGGCCAGCCTCTCGCCGACCACTGCGCCAGTGCGTGTATTGCGGAACGCCTCGCGCTCGCTAGCGGAGAGCTGCCATTCGGGATACAGATCCAGGAAGTTCTGCGCCACCGCCTCATTGGCAAAGAAGTTCTTGGGATCCTGGTAGACCCCGCCAAACCAGTTGGCGTAGGTAACCTTGGCGACGCCCGGGACGGCCTCAATGCGCGCCAGCAGGCTCTTGGGCAGCGACAACGTGAACGATATCTTGGAGACCGTCACCAGTCGGTCGACGCCGGCCACGCCGGCACCGGCATTGGCGAAGGCGCTGCGTACCGAATCGAGCAGACCGAACAGCAGAAAGGCGGCGAGCACGGACAACAGCGTGAAGATGGTGCGGGTCTGGCGCCGGAACATGGCGCTCCAGATCAGGTGGAAATATTTCACGCCGGCAACGACTCGCCGTGCTCCACCAGGCTGCCCTTGTCGAGGCGCAGCGTGTAGTTGGCGTATTCGGCGGCCTTGGGATCGTGCGTCACCATAATGATGGTCTTGTCGTGCTCGCGGTTCAGCTGCTGCAACAGGCTTAGGACTTCGGCCGCGGATTGCCGGTCCAGATCGCCGGTCGGCTCATCGCACACCAGCAGCGTCGGATCGGAGACGATGGCGCGTGCGATGGCCACGCGCTGCTGCTGGCCGCCGGAGAGTTCGCCCGGCTTGTGGCCGCAGCGATCGCCGAGACCGACCAGCTCGAGCGCTATCTCGGCATTGCGCCGGCGGTGCGGGGCCGAAAGCCGCGTCAACAGCAACGGCAGTTCGACGTTCTTGCGCGCCGTCAGCATGGGCAGCAGGTTGTAGAACTGAAACACGAAGCCGACATGTGCTGCGCGCCATCGGGCCAGTGCGCTCTCCGACAGACGGTCGATGCGCTGCTCGCCGACCACGATGCTGCCCTCGGTGGGCGAATCCAGGCCGCCGATCAGGTTCAGCAAGGTGGTTTTACCCGAGCCCGAGGGTCCCATGAGCGCCAGGAAATCGCGCGCCTGGATGTCGAGATCCACGTGGTGCAAGACCTCGATCCTCTGCTTGCCGCGCTCGTAGACTTTGCTCAACTTTCGGATTTCAACCAGAGCGCTCATTGCAAGCCTCACTGTTTGCTGATCGCGATGCCAGCCCCATCGCGCAGAGTCGGCGGCGGACGGCGCACGATCTCGGTGCCGCTGGCAAGGCCGCCAACCAGGCTCAAATCGCCGTATGCCGCCCCAGCGCTGATCGCCTGCGCATACGCTCGGCCGCCATCGATGACAAATACTACACTGTGCCCGTCGCGCTCGACGACCGCCGAGGCAGGCACCAGCACACCCGCGGGCGGCGAGCCGGCTGCCGCTGTCGGGGTTTTCGCCTGGCTCGCCGAATCGAGGAACGATACGCGCACCCCCATGTCGGGCAGAATTCGCGGATCCTTCTGATCGATGGCGACACGCACCTTCACCGTGGCCTTGCTGCGGTCCGCAGTCGGCACGATGGCGATCACGTGCGCCGGAATCATCCAGTCGGGGTAGGCATCGAGCACCGCCTGCGCGCTCTGCCGCGGCAGCACGCGATTGATGTAGGCCTCGTTGACATCGACCTCGATTTCGAGCGAGTCCATGTCGACGATCGTGCCGACGCCCGTGCGCGTAAAGCCGCCGCCGGCCGAAATCGGCGAGATGATCTCACCGGCCTGCGCCGCCTTGGCGATGATAACGCCGGAAAACGGCGCGCGGACGACCGTATAGCCGAGCTGCACTTCGGCACCATCGATCTCGGCCTGCGCGAGTTCCTGCTGCTTCTCCTGCGCATCCACCTGCGCCGCCAGCGAATCGACCTGCGTCTGCGCGGTCTCCACCGCCTGCTGCGAGACCAGATTGCGTCCGATCAGATCCGCATTGCGCTTCAGATCGCGGCGCGCCTGCTGCAGCTGCGCCTCGAATTGCACGCGCAGCGCCGCGGCAGCCTTGAGTTGGGCCCGCGTTTGCGCGAGCGCGGCCTTCTGCGCGGTATCGTCCAGTCGTGCCAGCACCTGACCGGCCTTGACCTGCTCGCCCTCCTCGATCAGGACCGCCGTCAACGTGCCCGTGATCTGCGCCGACACGGTGGCCTCACGGCGCGCGGTGACATAGCCCGTGGCCTGAAGCACCGAGGCAGGGCCACGATCCGCAGTGGGCGCCACGGCGGTCGCGGCCTCGACCTCGATGCGCTGGCCGCGCAACGCCAGGTAGGTCCCCGCAGCCCCGACAGCTAAGCACAGCGCCAGCACGATCAGGGCGATGCGCACGCCGCGCCGCCCGCCCGCTGGCCCCTCGCGTTGCGCGCGGTCGATCCGCAGCTCGCGCAGCAGCCCGCTCTTGTCCCCGTCACTGGCCATCTAGAATGTCAACTACCGTTGGCGATTCACGACACATAACATCCCCCTGCGGCGGAAATCAACCGAGCGAGCGGCGCTGCGAGCCTAGGCGCACACGCGGCCTATTGAGCTTGAATTCGCGCCGTGGCAGTTTAAGCTCGCGCGCCTCCATGCCCACTCTGCTGCACCCACCGCTGCCCGATGCCGCCGTTCGCCACTGGCGCTGGCGCGGCCTGCATGGTAGCGCCCGCGCCCTGGCGCTAGCCGAGGCGGTGGCTGCCGATAGCCGTCCGTGGGTTTTCATCGCCGCCGACACGCGCGAGCTCGAGCAGCTCGCCGCTGAATTGCGCTTCTTCGCCGGCACCGCGCTCGAGATCCTGACGCTGCCCGACTGGGAGGTGCTGCCGTATGACATCTTCTCGCCGCACCCGGACATCGTCTCCGAGCGCCTGCGCAGCCTGTCGCGCCTGCCGGGGCTGCGCCGCGGCATTCTGCTGCTGGCGGTCGACAGCCTGCTGACGCGTCTGCCGCCAGTGCCCTATGTGCAGGCACGCAGCTTCGAGCTACAGCGCGGCGAGCCGCTCGCGATCGAGCCACTGCGCCTACGCCTGGCCCAGTCCGGCTACGCCAGCGTCAGCCAGGTGAGCAGCCCCGGTGAGTTCGCACTGCGCGGCTCGCTGTTCGACGTCTTTCCGATGGGCTCTCCGGCGCCGGTACGGGTCGATCTGCTCGATGAGCACATCGATACGATTCGTCGCTTCGATCCGGAGTCGCAGCGCTCGCTCGAGAGCGTCGAGCAATTGCGCTTGCTGCCGGCGCGCGAGCTGCCGCTCGATGCCGAGTCGGTGCGCGCTTTTCGGCGCCGCTATCGCGCGCGCTTCGAGGGCGACATTACGCGCATGAGCGTCTATCGCGGGGTCAGCGAAGGCATCGCGCCACCGGGAATTGAATTTTATTTGCCGTTGTTTTTCGAAGCCACAGCGCAGATCACCGACTACGTGCCGGCCGACGCGGTCATTGCGAGCGATGTGGGTCTGGATGCGGCGCTGGAGCGCGCCTGGGAGGGAATCGGCACGCGCTATGAGGATCGGCGCCACGACATCGAGCGGCCATTGCTGCCGCCGGCCGAAGCCTTCGTAGAGCCGGCGGGGCTGCGCGCCGCGCTCGGGTCCCGGGCAAGCGCGAGCATCGAGCGCTTTGCGGGCAGCGATTTCGAGCACATCGGCGATGCCCACGATTTCGCCACCACTGCCCCGCCTGATTTCCGTCTCGATGCCCGCGCGGCGCAACCGCTCGCGCCGCTCACGAGCTTCCTGGCCAGCTATCCCGGCCGGGTGCTGATTGCTGCCGACTCACCGGGACGGCGCGAAGTCATCGCCGAGATGCTGGCGGCGCACGGCCGCCGGCCGCGCGCGGTGCAGTCCTGGGAGCAGTTCATCAGCGGCGATGCGCGCCTGGCGATCAACGTTGCCGAGGACATGGCCGGTCTCGCGCTGGCCGAGCCGCCGTTATTGCTGCTGAGCGAATCGCAACTGTTCGGTTCGCGTGCGCGCCAGGAGCGCCGCCGCCGCCGCACTGCCGTATCCGACCCGGCGGCCATCCTGCGCGATCTGCAGAGCCTCGAACCCGGATCGCCAGTGGTGCACGAAACCTACGGTGTGGGCCGCTATGTCGGGCTGCAGCGCATGGAGATCGCCGATCAGAGCAATGAATTCCTGGTGCTCGAGTACCGCGACGGCGACCGCGTGTATGTGCCGGTGCACGCACTGCACCTGGTCAACCGCTATACCGGCGGCGCGCCCGAGGCGGCACCGTTACATAAGCTCGGCACCGATCAATGGGCGCGCGCGCGCCGCCGAGCTGCCGAGGCCGTACGTGACGTAGCCGCCGAGCTGCTCGATCTGCATGCGCGCCGCGCCGCCCATCAGGCGACGCCGTTGGTCGCGCACGAACTGGAATATCAGACCTTCGCCAACGGCTTCCCGTTCGAGGAGACCGCTGATCAGGCCGAGGCGATCCGGCAGGTGCTCAAGGACATGCAGTCCGTCAAGCCGATGGATCGGGTGGTGTGCGGCGATGTCGGTTTCGGCAAGACCGAGGTCGCGATGCGAGCGGCCTTGGTCGCCGTGCAGGCCGGGCGCCAGGTCGCGGTGCTGGTGCCGACCACGCTGCTGGCGCAGCAGCATCTGCAAAGCTTCCGCGACCGCTTCGCCGACTGGCCGGTGCGCATCGAGGCCCTGTCGCGCTTTCGCTCGAACAGCGAGACCGCGGCCGTGCTCCAGGGGCTCGAACGCGGCACCGTCGACATCGTGATCGCGACCCACCGGCTGCTGCATGCCGATGCGCGTTTCAGCAACCTGGGTCTGATCGTCGTCGACGAGGAGCATCGCTTCGGCGTGCGCGACAAGGAGCGGCTCAAGGCACTACGAGCCGAAGTCCACGTACTGACGCTGACGGCGACGCCGATACCGCGCACGCTGAACATGGCATTGGGCGGACTGCGCGATCTGTCGCTGATCACCACGCCGCCGGCCGCGCGCCTGGCGATCAAGACCTTCATCATCGAATGGCACGCGCCGACGCTGCGCGAGGCGGTGCTGCGCGAGCTGCGGCGCGGCGGCCAGGTGTACTTCGTGCACAACGAGATCCAGAGCATCGAGAAAGCCGCCGCCGACATCGCCAAGCTGGTGCCGGAAGCGGACGTGCGCGTCGGCCACGGACAGATGCGTGAGCGTGAGCTCGAGCAGCTCATGGTCGACTTCTATCATCGGCGATTCAATCTTCTAGCCTGCACAACCATCATCGAGAGCGGCATCGACGTGCCGAGCGCCAACACCATATTGATCGACCGCGCCGACCGTTTGGGGTTGGCGCAATTGCACCAGCTGCGCGGTCGGGTCGGTCGCTCGCATCATCGCGCCTATGCCTATTTGATCGTGCCGTCGCGCAAGCATCTGGCCGGCAATGCGGCCAAGCGCCTGGAGGCGATCGAATCGCTCGAGGAACTGGGCGCCGGCTTCGTGCTCGCGACCCACGATCTGGAGATCCGCGGCGCCGGGGAGTTCCTGGGCGAGCAGCAGACCGGCGAGCTCAGCGAGGTCGGCCTGACCATGTACCTGGACATGCTCGAGCACGCCGTGCAGGCGATGCGCGCGGGGCGCGAGCCGATGCTTGAGCGTCCGCTGGCAGCGGTCAGCGAGATCGAGCTGCACGTGGCCGCGCTGCTGCCCGAGGATTACGTCAGCGATGTGCATCTGCGCCTGGCGCTGTATCAGCGCATCGCGGCCGCCGATGCCGTGACCCTGCAGGACATGACCGCAGAACTCATCGATCGCTTCGGCGCCTTGCCCGAGCCGGCCAATCATCTGCTGCAGTTGGCGCGGCTGCGCCTGCGCGCGCGTGAGCTCGGAATTCGGCGGCTCGAGCTCGGGCCGGCCGGAGGCAGCATTCAATTCGAACAACACAACCGGGTCGATGCGGCGCGCATCGTTGGATTGATCCAGCGCCAGGCGCAGGAATATCGACTGGAAGGCCCGCTGAAGCTGCGCATTACGCGCGCGCTGCCGCAGTCCGAGCAGCGCTTCGTGCGCGCCGATGCGCTGCTGACCCACCTGGCCGGGGCATGAGCACTGGGCCCTGCTACCATAGCCGCATGAACGCGATCTGCCGAGTGGCCTGTCTGCTTGGGCTCACGGCCCTCATGAGCCCGTTGCCGGCGCCAGCGCAGCAATCCGGCGCAACGCTGTACGCGGTGGAGATCATCGTGTTTCGCGACGCCAGCGTCGGGGCCAACGAGGACTGGACCGCGGCGCCGCAGGGCCGGGGCTTTGGCAATGAAAGCACACGCGGCGGCACGCCGCAGGTGCTGCGCGTGCTGCCGCCAAGCGACTACAAGCTCGCTAGCATCGAAGCGACGCTGCGCAGCAGCGGCGCCTGGCGCCCGATCGCGCACGCCGCCTGGGTGCAAACCGCGGCGAACTGGGGCACGCACCTCGGCATTGCGCTGGCGGACCTCGGTATCAATAGCCCGGGCCTTACCGGCACGATCTACCTCGAGCGCGCGACCTACCTGCATTTGGGCGTCAATCTGAACCTGAGCGGAGGCGCCGCCACCTACGCCATCAACGAGATGCGCAGCGTCAAATACAACGAGAGACAGTACTTCGATCATCCCGCCTTCGGTGTCATTGCCGTGGTCTCGCCGGCATCCCCGGCCGCCGGAGCCGCGACGCGCTAGCTGGATTTAACATGCCGCGGATTGCATGCAATTTTGAGCTGCTGGACGCCGATGCGGAGCCCTGGGTGCCAACAGTGCGCACGCTATTTCGCGAATACGCGAGCTGGCTGAACGTGGATCTGTGCTTCCAGGGCTTCGAAGCCGAACTCGCCGACCTGCCCGGTGCGTACGCGCCGGCGCGCGGCGGCGCCGTGCTGCTGGCCAGGCACGCCGATGAGCCCGCCGGTTGCGTCGCCCTGCGTGCGCTGGATGTGGGCATTTGCGAGATGAAGCGCCTATGGGTGCGCGAACCGTTTCGCGGCAGCGGCTTAGGATCGCTGCTCGCACGGGCGGTGCTACAGCGCGCGCTCGAGATCGGATATGACGCCATGCGGCTCGATACGCTCGCGCGCATGGATCGCGCCCGGCAGCTGTATGCGGGGCTCGGCTTCTGCGAAGTGCCGCGCTACTACGACAGTCCCCTGGCCGATGCGATTTATCTTGAAAAGGTGCTGCGGCCCTGAGCTTAGGTCAGCGCGTGGCGGGCGACAGATCCAGCGTAGCGCCGAGATAGCGGGTCCAGGTTTGCGAGCGCCCCAGCAGCGATACACCGATGAAGCCGCGCACTTTGAGGCGGTCGTGATCGAGCAGCTCGACGTGGCATTTGTATGTGCGGCCGCTGTCCGGATCGTAGATCGTTCCGCCCGACCAATTGCCCTCGCCATCCTCGTGCAGGCCCTGCAGTATCGTTTGACCGAGCAGTACTTGCTGCCTGCGGCCCGGGTCGGGATTGTGTCGATCGACCCGATGGGGATCGTTGCCGCCGATGATGCGGCCCTGGTAGCGGTTGTCGGCGGTGCGCGTGATCTCAATGATGCCGTCGCGCGGCTCGGTCAGCCAGCGACCGAGGATCACAGGGGCTCGCGCGTCCTGCGCAGCGCTGGGAAGCAGGCCAACACCACACAGGGCCAGCGCGGCCACGCAGGTGCGCACTGCCATTGATCGTGCCGTCATAACGAGCCCCACTCAGCCCACATCTTCCGGTCGGACCACGGCGATTGGCGCATCATGGTCTTCCTTGGCGCGCCCCAGCGCCTTCATGGCCGCCTGCACGAGCATATCGGCATTCTGCTCTCCCGTGGGATTGACACTGGCGGCGCCGACGCTGACCGACACGAATTTCTGTCGCCGCGCGGCGCGTGGATGATGAATATGCTGACCGAGCACCTTGTGTGCGACCGAGGCCGCAAACGAGGGCACCCCCTCCAGGTCCGGATTGCGCACCAGCGCGACGATGCGCCCGCCTTCCCAGCGTGCGACCACATCGGCCCCGCGCCTGAACGCCGTCCCGATCACGCCGGCGACGCGGCGGATGCAGGCATCTCCGGCCGCGCGACCGAAGGTGTCGTTGTAGCTGGTGAGATCATCGATATCGAACACGATCAGCGTGAGCAAGCGCGCCTCGCGCGCGCCGATCTGCCAATCGTGTTGCAGTAGCTCCTCGAAATAAGCCCGCGAGCACAGTCCGGACAACCGGTCCTCTCGCAGCCAGGTCGGCAGGCCCGTGGCGCGGCGCAGGCCCAATCGCTCGCGCTCACTGACATCGCGATGAAAGCCGACGAAATGCGTCACGGCGCCTGCGGCCCCGCGCAGTGGCTGCACCAGTATCTCGTTCCAGAATTGGCTGCCGTCCTTGCGATAGTTGCGCAGCAGCACCCGGCAGGTTTCTCCCTGAGCGATGGCGGCACGCAACTGATTGCGTCCCTCCTGGTCGCGGTCCCAGGCCTGCAAGCGGCGCAGATCATGGCCGATGAGCTCTTCGGCGCTATAGCCGGTCATGCGCTCGAAGGCCACATTGACGTACACCACCGGCTGATGCTCGGATGCTGATTCGCACACGACGATGCCTTCGGGGGATGCGTCCAGCACCCCGCGCAGAAATTCGGCCGACCACTGCCCCATGGCTGTCAAATGCCTCCCGTCTCGGCGTCTCCGGGTTCGAATTTGAGTTCCGGTTTCGCCGCGCTGCGTGTCAACCATTCTCGCGCGCTTCGCCAGGCTGCGGAAGCCTCCAGCCTCTCAAGACCAGGCTGCCTGCGGCCGCGCATGCGGATCAGGCGCAGCTGCGAGGCCGGCTCGATGCGCGGCTCGAGGTGATCGAGCAGCCGCTCCACCCCGGCGCGATCATTGCAGACTGGCAATACATCACACCCGGCCGCCAGTGCGCGACCGGCACGCGCAGGCAAATCCCCGACGGCTGCCGCTCCCGCCATGGTCAGATCGTCCGCGAACACCAGGCCGCCGAACTGCAGCCCGTGACGCAGCTCCTGGGTAATCCAGCGCTGCGAGAAGCTCGCCGGTACGGGATCGACCGCCGGGAACAGCACGTGCGCCACCATGACCGCCGGCAACCCGTTGGCAATCAGGCGCCGGTAGGGCAGCAGGTCTTCATCCAGATCGATCAGCTCGCGCCGATCGACGGGCAGAGCCAGATGCGAGTCGGCGACCACGGCACCGTGCCCGGGGAAATGCTTGGCCGTGGCCGCCATGCCGGCATCGCGCATGCCATGGATGTAGGCGACTGCCAGCGTCGCCACGACGTTGGCGCGGGCGTGGAAGGCGCGATCGCCGATGATCTCCGACAGCCCGTAATCCAGATCGACGCACGGCGCAAAGGAAAAATCCAGGCCACAGGCGAGCAGTTCCGCCGCCATGAGCCAGCCGAGCGCACGCGCCATCGCCAGCCCCTGCTGTGGGTCGCTGTCGTAAGTCTGGCCAATGCGGCGCAGCGGCGGCAGCGCCGAGAATCCCGCACGGAACCGCTGCACCCGGCCGCCCTCCTGATCGACCGCAATGAGCAGCGCGGGGCCGCGCACCGAATGAATCTGGTCGACCAGGCTGCGCAGCTGGGCCGGATCGAGGTAGTTGCGGCTGAACAGGATGACGCTGCCAATGAGCGGATGCGCGAGCACTTCGCGATCGGTGGCGGTCAGCTCCGTGCCGGCGATATCGACCATCAACGGACCGAGCGTCATGGCGCGGCCCGCAGGTTCTCGGGCCAATGGCGATAGGGCTGCTGCGAGAGTCGGAAATTGTAATACCGCTGGTCGTCCGTAACCTCGGCGCCGAGCCAGTCGGGTTGTGCAAAACTCTGCTGTTCCGACTCCAGCTCCAGCTCGGCGATCACGAGGCCCGTATTCTCGCCCAGGAACTCATCGACCTCCCAGTGATTGCCCGCGTGCGCAACGATATGGCGCCACTTCTCGATCAGTGGACCCTCGCAGAGCCGGCAGAGCATTTCATTTGCGTCCGCCGCTGGAATCGCAGCCTCGTATTCAGCACGCGAGCGGCCGGGGGTCATGGCTTTGACGGACAGCCAACCCTCCTCGCCGGCGAGTCGTACCCGTATCGAGGCGCGCGCCGTGTTAGCGAGATAGCCCTGGCGCAGCAAGGTGCTCGTGCGCACGGCGGTGCGCCAGGCATCGTTGATGACCCGGAACTTGCGCTCAATCTCCACCGCCATATCTGCCTCCGCACGAATGGTGGGCGTCTGCTCAGCGCCGCGACCCCAACAGCGCCAGCGACTCCACATGCGCCGTGTGCGCAAACATATCGACCACGCCGGCCGCGAGCAATTCAAACCCGTGCTCGTGCACGAGCAGTCCCAGATCGCGCGCCAGAGTGCCCGGATGGCACGACACGTACAACACGCGCTGCGGCGCGAGCTGTGCAATTCGCGGCAACATTTCGCGCGCCCCGACCCGCGGCGGGTCGAGCACGATGTGCGTATAGCCCGGTCGCAGCCAGGGGGCGCCGGACAGATCGAGGCCGGACAGATCGGCCCTAAAAAACTGCGCGTTGGCGATACCGTTGCGGCAGGCGTTGGCGCGTGCCCGCTCGATCAGCGACGCCTCGCCCTCGACCCCGACGACGCTATGTGCGCGCCGCGCCAGCGCCAGCGAGAAGTTGCCCAGCCCGCAATAGAGATCGAGCACGCGCGACTCGGGCGTCAATTCCAGCAGCTCCCCGGCCGCCGCGACCAGCGCGCGATTCGCCTCGGCGTTGACCTGGATGAAGTCCGTGGGCCCAAATTCCAGTTCCAGATCGGCCTCGGGCAGCGCATAGGACAGGCGCGGCGCCGGCTCGCTCAGCGCGCGCACGGTGTCCAGCCCGCCGCTCTGCAGAAAAATCCGAATGCCATGCTGCGCCTCGAATTCGCGCAACCGGCTGCCATCCTGCTCGGATGGGCTCTCCAGTACGCGCAGCACCAGCGCCGCAGTGTCGTCTCCGACGGCCACTTCGATTTGCGGCAGACGCTCGCGGATCGAGAGCTGCTGGATCAGTTCCGACAGCGGTGCGATGAGACTGTCGATTGGCGCCGCAAGCACTTCGCAGCGCTCGAGGCTGGCAACGAGGCTGCTGCCGCGCTCGCGAAAACCCACGAGCACTCGTCCCTTGCGCGCGACGTACTTGACGCCGAGTCGCGCGCGCCGCCGGTAGCTCCAAGGCCGGCTCTTGATCGGCGCCAGCCAGCGCGCCGGGGCCAGCCTTGCTAAGCGTTCGAGGCTCTCGGCCAGCTGCTGCTGCTTGAGCTGCAGCTGCAGCGCGTTATCGAGGTGCTGCAGCGCGCAGCCGCCGCAGATCTCAAAGTGCGCACAGCGTGGGGGCACCCGGGCGGCGGCGGGCGACAGGATCTCCTCGAGCCGGGCCTCATCGTATTGCCGGTGGCGGCGCACGCGGCGGAAGCGAATGGTTTCCCCCGGCAGCGCCCCGGCGACGAAGGCAGTCTTGCGGTCGTGGACGATGCCCTGACCCTCTTGGCTCAGGGCCGCGACCACGCCGGTTTCGCTGGCGCCATTGACGATGGCGGCACGCCGGCTCAAGCCGCCGCCTCCCAGGCTTTGAGAAATTCGGCGTGATGCGGCTCGAGGGAAGTGCGCAGCAATGTGCGCAGGCGCTCGAGCTCCGCCTCGAGCGCGGTGCGGTCCAGACGCGCACGCAGAAACTGAAAACGCAGATAGATCAGATAGGTATTGAGCGCATCGGTTTCGCAATAGCGCCGCACGGCCAGCAGCTCGCCGGCCAGATACGCGTCCCAGACCTGATCGCCCGAGAAACCTAGCTTACCCGGAAAGCCCAATAACGCCGCCATATCCGCCAGTTTGGCGCGGGCGCGTGGCTGAAATCCGGACAGCACATCCATGAGGTCGAGATGGCGCCAGTGGTAGCGACTGAGGTAATTGTTATAGCGAAAGGCGGTGTCTTCATCGCCCACCTCCCAATAGCGCGGCGCCTGCACGCCAGCCTTCAGCGAGCGGTAGTGCAGCACCGGCAGATCAAAGCCGCCGCCATTCCACGACACCAATTCGGGCAGATACTTTTCAATGCCGTCGAAAAAGCGCGCCAGCAGCTCGGGCTCGCTCGAATTCAGATCGCCAAGGCTCCAGACCGTGAGCTGCTCGCGAGCACGCAGCACGCAGGAGATGGCGACCACACGCTGCTGCAGGTGCGGCAGGAATTCCCCGCCGGTGCTGGCGCGCTGCTGCGCGAACATGGCCTTGGCCACGGCGGCATCGTCCAGTCCCTGCAGGTTGTAGAGGCGCCGGCCGAACTCGACGTCCGGTACGGTCTCGATGTCGAATACCAGGATGTTCATCCGCGCATGGCCTTCAGCCGGCAGCCGTGGCGCGCAGCAGAATGGCCACGGCGACCACCAACCCGGCCTCGTCGCTCAAAGTGATATGTCCCTCGCCTATGCCTAAGCGGCGGCGTACGCGTTCACCGCGCTCGGAATAGATGACTTCAGGCTTTCCCCAGGCGTTCTGCAGCACTCCGACATCGCGGATCCACATGCCGTGTGCAAAGCCGGTTCCCATGGCCTTGACGATCGCCTCCTTGGCGGCAAAGCGCATCGCCAGGAAGCGCTCCGGGCGCTGCGTGCGCTCGAATTGCGCTCGCTCCTGCGGCAACAGCAGGCGATCGACGAAGTGCTCCCCGAAGCGCGCGTAGGTGTTGCGCAGGCGCTGCGCCTGGAGCACGTCGATGCCGACGCCGAATATCATGCCCGCGCGGCGAGCATCAGCGCCTTCATCTCTCGCACCGCACTGGCCAGCCCGTCAAACAGCGCGCGCGCGATGATGGCGTGGCCGATGTTGAGCTCGACGATCTCGGTAATGGCTGCAACCGGGGCGACATTCTGGTAATTCAGCCCGTGCCCGGCGTGCACCTCCAGCCCGCGTCCGAAAGCGAACCGTGCTGCCTGGCGCAACCGCTCGAGCTCTCGCGCCTGGGCAGAGCCGCTGGCCTGCGCATACGCCCCGGTATGCAGCTCGACCACCGGTATACGGGCGCGTTCGGCGGCCTCGATTTGAGCCTGCTGCGCATCGATGAACAGCGCAACGCGGATGCCGGCCTGGACCAGCTGCGCACAGCGCTCGCGCAGGACCTCGCCGCCGCCCAGGACATCCAGTCCGCCTTCGGTCGTGAGCTCGGCGCGCCGCTCCGGCACCAGGCAGCAGTCGGCCGGTCGCAGCGCACAGGCGAATTCCACCATGGCGGGCGTAACCGCCAGCTCGAGATTCATCCGCGTCGCAAGCAGGCCGCTCAGCAGCTGTACGTCGCGCTCCTGGATGTGCCGCCGGTCCTCGCGCAGATGCAGCGTGATGCTGTCGGCGCCGGCCTGTTCGGCCAGCAACGCCGCCTGCACCGGCTCGGGATAGCGCGTGTGGCGCTGCTGGCGCAGCGTCGCCACGTGATCGATATTCACGCCCAGCGCGATACCCGCAACCATCAGGCTCTGCGCTCCTTGCGCGGATAACTGAACAGCGAGCGCGCCACGACGCGCGTGCGCAATTCCTGCCCCTCGAGACAATGATCGATCGCTGTGCGCATGAGCGCCCGCGCCTGGCGCAGATCCGCGTCACTGGTCAGCCCCGTTGCCGAGGCGAGCCCCTGCAGCACGTGCCCGGCGATCGCGCCATCGCCATTGTCATCGCCATGGGCGCCCGCCAGCACGACCCCATGCACACCGGGCCGAAAATGATAGTGCGCGTCGGCGCGAACGGGCCGCCCGGTATCGGCCTCGGCGGCCAGGTTCAGACCATAGCCGATGAAATCGAGCAGCCGTGCCTCGAACTGCCGCAGCGAGCGGTCGGCCGACATGCCCTGGCATAACTGCGCGAGCGTGATTCCATACTGGTCAAACAGTTCGGGGTGCGGGTCGTGCCGCGTCGTGAGCTTCAGCAATAGCTCATTGAGGTAGAACGCGCTCATGAGTTGCCCGGGCGGGGGCGGCGGTTGCAATGCATCGGTACTCTCCGCACCCGTCAACTGCGGTGCCTCGCCGCGCCCGCTCCAGGACAACAGCAGCGTTCGAAACGGCTGCAGCGCCGCAAAGCGCGAACGCGGACCGCGAGCCGCTCGCGCAAACACCGTCATACGGCCATACTCGCGCGCGAACACCTCGACGATAAGGCTGCTGTCGCGGAACGGCCGCTGGTGCAGCACGTAAGCGCGCGTCAGTTGTACACGTTGCGCCGAGCGGCTCATTCCAAACCCAGTTGCTGCAGCGCCCGCGCATCATCAGCCCAGTCTTCGCGCACCTTGACCCAAAGCGTCAGGTGAAAGCGCCCGCCGATCAGGTGATTGAGCTCCAGGCGGGCGGCGCGACCGATGCGCTTGAGCCGTGAGCCGTCGGCACCGATGACGATCGGCTTGTGACCCTCCCGATCGACCCAGATCAGCGCCGAGACCACCTGGCGGCCGTCCTCCTGAGCTTCGATCTGCTCGATCTCGACCGCGATGCCGTAGGGCAATTCCTCGACCAGCTCCAGCGTGAGCTTCTCGCGTATGGTTTCGGCAATACGGAAGCTGAGGCTCCGGTCCGTGAGCTGATCGAGCGGAAACATCGCCTGACCCAGCGGCAGCGCCGCGATGATGACCCGGCGCAGATCGTCCAGATTGCGGCGCTTGAGCGCCGATACCGGCACGATCTCGCGAAACTCATGGCGCTTGGCCAGCTGCGCCAGGTAAGGCAGCAGCAGCTCGCGCGGGTGCACGCGATCGACCTTGTTGACCACCGCAATGACGGTTCGCCCAGCGTCGCGGATGCGCGAGAGCGCCAAGTCATCTTCATCGGTCCATCTGAGCGCCTCTAGCACCAGCAATACCAGGTCGGCATCGCCGAGGGCGGCGGCGGCGGTGCGGTTCATGGCACGGTTCAGCGCGCGCCGCTGGCCCAGGTGCAGGCCCGGCGTATCGACGAAGGCGATCTGCGCCTCGGGCAGCTGTAACAGGCCGATGAGGCGGTTGCGCGTGGTCTGCGGCCGCGGGGTCACAATACTGAGCTTCTGGCCGACGAAGACGTTGAGCAGGGTCGACTTGCCGACGTTCGGACGGCCGGCTAGGGCGACAAAGCCGCTGCGAAAATCACTCATGTTCGAGTCGGAACTGCTCGAGTACGCGCGCCGCCGCGGCCTGCTCCGCTCGCCGCCGGCTCGAGCCCTCGCCCTCAGCGCGCGCGTTCAGCGGTTCGACCTCGCACCTTACGCGAAACAGCTGCGCATGCAATTCCCCCTCCACACTCTCGATGCTATAGCGTGGCAGCGGCAGGCCCCGGGCCTGCAGCAGCTCCTGCAATTGTGTCTTCGGATCCTTGAGCTCACCGAGCAACTGCTCGGTGGGCAAACCGCTCTCGAGCCATCGCAGCATTCCGAGTCGCGCCGCGTCGAGCCCGCCGTCGAGGTAGAGCGCTCCGCACAATGCTTCGAGCGCATCGGCCAGAATCGATTCGCGGCGAAAGCCGCCGCTCTTGAGCTCGCCGGGACCCAAAGCTAGCAGCTCGCCGAGCTGCGCTGCGGCGGCCTGCTGCGCCAGGGATTCTCCACTCACCAGGCGCGCGCGCAGGCGGCTCAAAGTGCCCTCGTCAGCCTCCGGGAAGCGCTCAAACAGATATTGCGCGGTGATCAGGCTCAATACCGCATCGCCCAGGAACTCCAAGCGCTCGTTGTTGGCACCGTCGGCACTGCGGTGCGTCACGGCCATTTCGAACCAGGCCAGCTCGGTGGGCTCGTACCCGAGCGTCTCCTTGAGCCAGACGCGCAGCCGTGCGGCGCGGCTCACTGCATGTCGACCTGCTTATGAAATTGCACCAGCAGCGAGACATTGCCAAACATCGGCGCGACATCCTCGTAGTCGGCGATTGCGACAAAATGATCGCCTTCGCGATGGATGTCGATGTCCTTGAGGTCCGGATGCTCGATGCTTTCGATGTCGAAATGTTTCCCCAGCGTCGTGCGCAACCCCTGCGGAGTCGAGCTCGAACTGCTTTTGGCCTCCGAGGCCAGCTCCGAGAGCGATTTGGCAACGCGCATGTAGTTCAGATAGATCGGCGCTAGCCGGATGCCCGCGTAGACGCAGATTCCAATCGGAACCAGCAGAAACAACCAGCCGATGAAGGTAATTCCGCGCTGTGAGTGGCGCATGTTGAACTCTCCCTGTGGCCCATGGCTTTGATCAACTCTACTTCGCTCGATCGGCGGCCGTCCTCATTCGATACGCCGGCCGATCCGGCGCCAATTCGGCCCGCCGGAACGATGCAGGTCCCAATTGAACCAGATTCGCGTCGCTTTGCCGACCAAATGATCCTCGGGCACGAAACCCCAGTAGCGCCCGTCGGAGCTGTTGTCGCGATTATCACCGATCATCAGGTAATTGCCTGGGGGCACGACCACTTCGCCCGCATCGCTGCGGTCGTGCTCGCCGGGCACCGTCGGCTCGACGCACTCATAGTTGCGTTCGAGCCGACGATTGCAGGTCGGGCCGGGCGGGGCGCCGAGTTCCTCGGGAGTCAGGCACGAGAGCGTCTGGTGAGTGTGCTGTGCGAGGAATTCGGTCGACAGGCGCATGTTGTGGTAGCAGCCGTCGTCAAAGCGTCCGTCGCTCTGCAAGGGCACCGGCTGGCCGTTGATGATGAGCTGGTCGGATACGATCCGGACATGGTCGCCCGGTAGCCCAACCGCCCGTTTGATGTAGTTCACGGCCGGGTCGGGCGGGTAGTGGAACACGACCACGTCGCCGCGCTGCGGCTCGCCGATGTTGAGAATTTTCGTGCCCAGAGCCGGCAACCGCAGACCAAAGGCGAACTTGTCGACCACGATGAAATCGCCGTCCAGCAGAGTCGGCATCATCGAGTCCGAGGGAATGCGAAACGGCTCGAATATGAAGGAGCGCACCAGCAGCACGATCATCGCCACCGGAAAGAAACTGCGCGCGTAGTCGACCGTCACCGGTATCGGCTGCTGCGCCGGCTCGCGACCGGCGGCCAGCGCGGCGCGCCGGCGCGCCGGCGCGAGCAGCAGATGGTCGAGCAGCCAGATTGCCCCCGCGACGGCCACGACGACCACCAGCACCAGGCTGAAATCGAGCCGCTCGGAGCCGAACAGCCGCAGTACCGCCGCCAGCAGCACCACCGGCAACAGCAGGTAGATCCCGCGCATCAGCGGCGGATCCGGCTGCTCGGCGCCGGCCTGCGCAATGCGCCGGCGTGGCCGCAGGAACCAATCATCGGCGATCGCTAGCAAAGTCACTGGCAGGGCCGCCCAAGCCAGAACCGCCAGCAACTGCGTCATTTGCGTCCCACTTTGAGCACCGCCAGAAAGGCCTCCTGCGGAATCTCGACTTGCCCGACCTGCTTCATGCGCTTCTTGCCCTCCTTTTGTTTCTCGAGCAGCTTGCGCTTGCGCGTGATATCGCCGCCGTAGCACTTGGCGAGCACATTCTTGCGCAGGGCCTTCACCGTCGCGCGGGCGATGATATGGCTGCCGATCGCCGCCTGCACGGCCACCTCGAACATCTGGCGCGGAATCAGCTCATGCATCTTCTCGACCAGATCGCGCCCGCGGCTGTAGGCGCTGTCCTTATGCACGATGATCGATAGCGCATCGACCGTGTCGCCGTTGATCAGGATATCAAGCTTCACCAGCGGAGCGGGGTGGAAATGGCTGAACACGTAGTCGAAGGAGGCGTAGCCCCGGCTCGCCGATTTGAGCCGGTCGAAGAAATCCAGCACCACTTCGGCCAGCGGCAGTTCGTATTGCAGCGACACCGCGCTGGCCAGGAACTGCATTTTCCTCTGTACACCGCGCTTCTCGCTGCACAGCCCAAGCACCGCGCCGACATAATCCGGGGGCACCAGGATGCTGGCGGTGATAATGGGTTCGCGGATCTCGGCGATTTCGTTGACCAGCGGCAGTTTCGAGGGATTGTCGATGTATTCGACGCTGCCGTTGGTCCGTGCCACCTCATAGACCACGGTCGGCGCGCTGGTGATCAGTTCGAGCGAGTACTCGCGCTCGAGCCGCTCCTGCACGATATCCATATGCAGCAGTCCCAGGAAACCGCAGCGGAAACCGAACCCGAGCGCCGTCGAGACTTCCGGCTCGTAGTGCAGCGCCGAGTCGTTGAGCTTGAGCTTGGCGAGCGCATCGCGAAAGCTTTCGTAGTCCTCGGCATTGACCGGGAACAGCCCCGCGAACACCCGCGGCTGGATCTGTTTGAAGCCCGGCAGCGGCGCATCGCAGGGCCGCGCATCGAGCGTGATGGTGTCACCGACCGGGGCGCCGTCGATCTCACGGATACCCGCAACGACGAACCCCACCTCGCCGGCGCTCAAGGTCTCGAGCGCGATCGACTTGGGGGTAAAGCGGCCGAGCTTATCGATGTAGTGGCTGCGGCCCGTGGAAAAGACCCGGATCTTCTCGCCCCGGCGCAGCGTACCGTTGACGACCCGCACCAACGAGACCACGCCGAGGTAGTTGTCGAACCAGGAATCGACGATCAGCGCCTGCACGGGGGCGGCGGGGTCACCGCGCGGGGGTGGAAAGCGGCGGATGATCTCCTCGAGCAGTTCCGGCACGCCCTCGCCGGTCTTGGCGCTTACGCGCACCGCTTCCGAGGCGTCAATGCCGATGATCTCCTCGATTTCAGTCACGACGCGATCGGGATCGGCGGAAGGCAGGTCGATCTTGTTAATGACCGGCAGCACCTCGAGCCCCTGCTCGATCGCGGTGTAGCAGTTGGCGACGCTTTGTGCCTCCACGCCCTGGGACGCATCCACCACCAGCAATGCCCCATCACAGGCCGCAAGGCTGCGCGAGACCTCATACGAGAAATCCACGTGGCCCGGGGTGTCGATCAAATTGAGCTGATAGCGCTCGCCATCGCGGGCGAGGTACTGCAGCGTCACGCTTTGCGCCTTGATGGTAATACCGCGCTCGCGCTCCAAATCCATCGAATCGAGAACCTGGGCCTGCATCTCCCGTGCTTCGAGCCCGCCGCAGAGCTGGATCAGGCGATCCGCTAGCGTTGATTTGCCATGGTCAACGTGCGCGATGATGGAGAAGTTGCGTATGCGTTGCATCAGGAGACTTAAATGCCCCAGGGTCGGGGCGCGCGGATTATAGCCTCAAGGCCGCCTGAGCATCCGTAGCAGCTCAGGAGCGTCCAGGCGATGACTGCAGACCGGGGTCGAATCGAGCAGCAGCACCGGAACTTTCAGGCCGTAACGGCGCTGCAATTGCGGATCGCAATCCACATCGATGATCGATAGTGGCGGCAGCGCCGCTCGCGCAGCCAGCGCCCGCAGTTCGGCGAGCATCGCCTCACATAATCCGCATTCCGCACGCGTCAGCAGCGTCAGCGCGGGCTGCGTCTGGGGACCGCCCGCGCTCAATGCTTTCCGGGACCGCCAGCCGGAGGGCCGCCTGGAGCGCCTAAGCCGCCCAGCCCCCCGGCATTGCCGAATGCGGGTCTGTCGGCGCCGAGGCCGCGGCCGCCGGGCGAGGTGGCGGGATTGTCGAGGGCTGGTCCATTGAAGAACGACGGACTCGCACCGCCGCTCGCATCCAGCCCGTCGTTGGCGCCGGCGCGCGCGCGCGGTCCCAGCGCAGGCGCCATCGTGCTGCTCGAGACGGATTCGGACGGCCCCGGAGCCGGTCCGGCGTTGCGGATGGACTGCGCGATGACACGCACGGTCTCGGGCGGCACTTCACCGACCGCCGTCACACGATAGCCCTGCACTACCGTTGAGTAGGCCGAAGAGGTGCCGAGGGTCGCGGCATCGTCCTTGCCCGGCTCGGCGCCGCTGGCGCGACCGATCTCGATGAATACCGAGACCGAAGCCAGGCCATCGCTGAACACCAGGTGCTCGACCGGGCCGGCGGGCAGCATCTGCCGCGCGCTCGCGGTCATGCGAAATCCTGGCGGCAGCGCATTGGCTTCCCACGACACCGATAAACTGCGCGCATCGACCGGGTCGGCATCGCGCCGCACCCAGCGGTAGCCGTGCGCATCGATACCCGGCTCGAGTTCGGCGTTGGGAATGTGCGAAAGCATATTGAGGCTGGTAAACACGATCTGCTCGAGTACGCCGCCGCGACTGTCGCGCAACTGCGTCTTGAGCGGCATCGCCGTGGCCTCATCGATCCAGACGCGATAGCCATAACGCAGCTGGTCCATCGGCGTAATGGCGATCACGCGCGCATCGCGGCCGGAAACACGCGTGCGCGCGAGTTCCTTAACCTGGTACTGTCCGGCCGAGGTCGCGTCGATTCGCGGCAGGCCGCTCAGCAGCAGCGCGGAATCGGGACTCTTTTCGACCAGCACCGTGCGCTGATCGGGCAGATAGCAGATCAGCTGCGTGCCCTTGCGGATGAATTCCCGCCCCGAGCCGTCCATCGACAACAGGCGCTCGGCCACCCCGTCGCTGTCGACGCGGTGAATCACGCGCAGCGTCTCGGATTCCCCGGCATGCTCGTGCACGAACACGCCCTCGTAGTTTCGGTTCGACAGCGCCTGGTCGGTGCGCGCGAGCCAGTCGCGCGGATCATCGCGGGTTGCGGCGGCCGCTGCGAGCGCATCCGCCGCGATCCAGAGCGCGGCACAACCGCCCACGGCTCGCAGCAGCGGCAGCAGGGATGCTCTAGCGGCTGGAGTCTGAGGTTGACCTGATCGCATCGCCCCCACCGGCCAGAGTGCCTTGGGCCGCGCCGGCCGCACCCGTGTAGCTGGATGCGATGCCCATTTGGTCCTCACTGGTCACCAGCTCGGACAACACGTTACGCCGCAACAGCGGCGTCGAATAAGCGCTGTGCGCGACGATGTAGTCGGCCAGCTGGGTGCGCAAAATGGTTGGTGCGTTGAGGGTTCCCGCGGGAGTCACATACTTCAGCGGGCCGTGGCTGGCGATCGGCAGCGCCGCCACGAGCGGGGCATCGCCCGCGCCACTCGCGGCAACGGCTTGGGCAACGCATTACCGCTGCTCTTGGTGGTCGTATTCGTCGCCAGCGGCGTGCTCCGAAGCCTGTTCGGCCGACTGTTCGGGTCGCTGGCCACCGGCGGTCTCGCCGGGGGGATAGCCTGGCTGCTGAGCCATGC
>DAIMZW010000021.1:0-30305 GCA_036733765.1 Steroidobacteraceae bacterium | reverse complement strand
CTGGCGCGGCTGTGCTTCGCGCTCTAGGATGAGCGCCATGATCCGCCATACCGGTGGCTGCCACTGCGGCCGCATCCGCTTCGAAGTGTTCGCGCCTGCGGAGTTGGAGGTCTCGGACTGCAACACGCCCTTCGATGGCCGGAATTGGGAGCAGCAGGTCGCGCAAGGCTAGGAACCAGCCACGATGTACAAGGTTTATGGCATGTCGAGCTCCGGAAACTGCTACAAGGTGCGGCTATTGCTCGAGCAGCTGCAGAGCGCGTATCAATGGGTCGAGCTCGATACCCGCAGTGGCCTGACGCGCTCGAGCGAGTTCCTGGCGAAGAATCCGAACGGGCGCGTACCGCTGCTCGAGCTCGAGCCCGGACAATTCCTGGCGGAGTCGGACGCGATCCTGTTCTATCTGGCCGAAGGCACGGCCTTCTGGCCACAGCACAAGCGGGCCCGCGCCGAGGTCTTGCAGTGGATGTTCTTCGAGCAGTACAGCCACGAGCCCTACATTGCCGTGGCGCGATTTATTTGCACGATGCTGCCGGCTGAGCATGCACGTCGCAGTGAGTTGCCGCGCTTGTACGAGCGCGGGGCGCAGGCGCTCGCCGTCATGGAGCAGCATCTGGCGCAACGCGCGTTTTTCGTCGCCGATGCCTATTCCATTGCCGACATCGCGCTGTATGCCTACACACACGCGGCCGGCGAGGGCGGCTTCGAGCTGCGGCGCTATCCGGCGATCGGCGCGTGGCTGGCACGTGTCCAGGCTCAGGCGCACTTCGTGCGCATGCCATCGGTGGAGCGCTCCGCATGAACGAGCAAGCGGCGCGCGCTGGCGGACCCTTAGCCTTCCTCCGCGGCGGCCTGTATGGCTTGCCGGAGTGCGTGCAGCTCGGTGCGCAGTTCGCGCACCTGCTCCTCAAGCGCTGCCAGTCGGTCACCCGGGGCGGCCTCGGTGCCGCTGGGCGCAGGAGCCCCCGCGGCGGTGCTCACGACCGCGGCATGGACTTCGCCGCTGAACAGATGAGCATAGCGCGCGTCGCGTCTGCCCGGCTCGCGGGCCAGCCGCACGACGCGTGCGCCGCCCTCATGCTGAGCCAGGTGTTCCAGCGCTGCCTCGACCTGACCGACGTCGGTGAACTCGGCCATGCGGCTGGCGCGCGTGCGTAGCTCGCCCGGCGTTTGAGGTCCGCGCAGCAACAACTCGCACAGGATCGCCCGCTGCTGGGGTGTGAATTGCTGCGCGCTGAATTCAGTGTTGCAGAAGCGCTGCTGATACTTCGGCACACGGCTGCCGAAGCCCGATTTCTCAATCACCATATGCTTGCGCATGAGTGCGTCGACGAGGTCCTGCACGGCTCGGTCGGTGAGCTCCAGCACCGGGTCACGGTTGCTCTTCTGATTGCAGGCCAGGACCAGCGCATTGAGGGACAGCGGGTACTGCTCGGGGGTGGTGATCTGCTTTTCGATCAAACTGCCGACCACACGCGCCTCGAGGGCCGAGAGTTGCGGAATCATGCGGCATTATATGCGCTAGCGACGCGCGGGGGCCGGGGCTTCGGTGAGCTCTGTGTTGTGCATGACGGTTATCAGCCACTCGGGGCCGGATGCCGTGAACACCAGGTCCAGTAGCCCGGAACGAGGGGGCATTGCCTTGCCCGCCGCGTCCACCGCGCCGGTCATCTGCCAGGATACGTCCACCACGGCGACATCGGCATTGAGGAAGCGGATTTTCTGTGCCTGTGCCGTCTGGTGACTGTGCAGGAAAAAGCGCTCAAACACCTTGGCGTGGAATTTCTCGATATTGTCGCGCCCGGAGGCGCCTTCGCCGCGAATGTTGGTGAAGTCCGCATCGAGCGCAAATGCCGAGGCGAACAGATGCGCATCGTGGCTGTTCCAACCGGCGATAAATCGATCACTCAGAACGCCATCAATGGTCGCACGGGCCGCCGCTTGCCTGGTCTCGGTGAGCTCTTGCCCCATCACCGGGCCGGTCGCCAAGAGCAACATCCAAACCACGAGGAGCTTGCGCATGGAATCACACCTGCCTGAACGGAACGAGGGCAACTGCGCCGAAGCCGTAGTGTACGCCGCGCCGAGCTGAATTCGATCACAATGCGCGCATCGGGCCCTGACGGCCTCAAGAGCGACCGCGATGACACCTAAGGCGCTTGAACCGGATGAGCTGGAAAAGATTGCCAGCGGCACGCTGGCGCACTACCAACAAACCGCGCAGCAGTTTCGCGCCGGTACCAGCGATCACGACGTCAGTCAGAACATCGCAGCGCTGTTGCGCCACATTGCCGGCAAGCCGCCCTTCACGATCCTCGATTTTGGTTGCGGACCCGGGCGCGACCTCAAGACCTTTACCGACTTAGGCCACACTGCTATCGGCCTGGACGGCGCAGCAGCCTTTGTCGCCATCGCGCGCGAGACCGGCTGTGAAGTCTGGCAGCAGGATTTCCTGCATCTCGATCTGCCGCGCGCCCGCTTTGACGGCATTTTCGCCAATGCCACGCTGTTTCACGTTCCGTCGCCGACACTGCCGCGGGTGTTGCAACAATTTCATGCCGCGCTGCGGCCAGAAGGCGTGCTATTCAGTTCCAATCCGCACGGCACCAACGAGGAGGGATGGAACCGCGGGCGCTACGGCGCTTACCACGATCTCGAGACTTGGTGCCGCTACCTGTCGGACGCGCAGTTCCTCGAGCTCGAGCACTACTATCGACCCACCGGACTGCCGCGCGAGCAGCAACCGTGGCTCGCGAGTGTCTGGCGCAGGCTCGGACGGTGATGACGTAGCGCCTGGCTGTTCGTTTGGTATCGCCTGATCTTTGGTGTCGCAATCGTGGGCGCCGTCGCTGCGGGCTACCTGCGCAATTGAGGCTCAATCCGCCGACAGCGACCACTCAGCGGCTTTGCGAGCGTGAATGGCGGTGGTATCAAACAACGGCACGGACGCATCGGCGGGCCCGATGAGCGCAGACAGCTCCGTGCAGCCCAGAATGATGGCCTGCGCGCCCTGCGCAACCAGCGCCTGCATGAGTCGCTCGATGTCGTGAAAGTCGACGCTGTAGAGAATCAGCCTCGCCGAGTGCAGGCCGCCCAGCCGCCGCTTGATCACTTGATTGATCTGACAGTAGTAAGGAACGGTCGATTCCCAACTCATGCCGCCGATCAGACCGATGATTCTCATTAATCGGTCCAGTACGCCTCGATGAGCTCATGCATGCGTCGCCATAGCGGCCCGGGCCGGCCGCTGCCCACCGGCTTGCCATCGAGTGTCGTGACCGCCACGACCCCGCGGGTCGCGGCCGTGAGCCAGATTTCATCGGCCGCTCGCAGCTGCGCCTCGCTGACCGGAACACTGCGCCGCGCGATGCCGTGGGCGTCGGCGAGTTCCTCGAGCAGGCTGCGCGTGGTGCCGGGCAGCAGGCGCGTGGAGTTTGGCGGAGCCCGCACCTCCTGGTCGATGACGACGTACACCGTCGATGAGCTGGCGTCGGTGAGCCAACCATCGCGCAGCAGAATCGTCTCGCCGGCGCCGGCCTCCACGGCCTGCTGGCGCAACAGCACATTGGCGAGCAGTGCCACCGACTTGATGTCGCAGCGCGCCCAGCGCGTGTCGGTCGCCGTGATGCAGGCAATGCCGCGCTCCAATGTTTCCGCGCCGGGGATGGGGAGCGGTGCACAGAATGCGAATACGGTGGGCTCGACGTCGGGCGGCGGCGCATGGTTGCGGCCATATTCGGCACCGCGGGAGATCTGCAGATAGACGTAGAGGTCGCCACTACCGTTGGCTTGGATCAGCTGTTCGACCAGCTGCCGCCACTCGTGTTCGCTGTGCGGGTTGCGGATGCGCAACTCACCTAGGCTGCGTGTGAGCCGCGCCAGGTGGGACGCCAGCCGCCGCGCCTGCCCCCGCCGCACCGCGATGACCTCGTACACGCCATCGCCGAACAGAAAACTGCGATCCAGCGGCGAGATACGCGCCTCGCGCAGCGGCAGCACTCTGCCATTGAGGTGACAGACCGGCAGTGGCTCAGCCACGACGCGTTATTTCTGGAACCACAGCAGCACGCTGTCGCTGAGCCGGCTCCACATACCGCCTGAGGGCACATCCACCGTCGGATACAACGGCACCGAGGTCACAAGCTTCCCGGCGACGAGGACCTGAAGCTCGCCCACTGCAGTCGTGGTACTGAGCGGTGCGATCAACGGGTGGCGCACGCTCGCATTGGTCTGAATACTGGCGCCCTGTCCGCGAGGCACGACGATGGTGATATCGGTAGCGGGTCCAACCGGGAAGTACTCCTCGGTCGATTTGAATACCCGGGGCTTGAGCACGACGGTACCGCGCTGTTTGACGCTCACGCTCTCGAAGAACGTGTAGCCGTAATTGATCAGCGCTGCGCTCGCATCCTCGCGTCCCTTGATGTTGCGCGAGCCGAGCACGACCGTGATCAGCCGCATGTTCTGGCGCACCGCTGAGGTCACCAGGCAGAAGCCGGCGCTGTCGGTGTGGCCGGTCTTTATGCCGTCGACGCTCGGGTCGCGCTCGAGCAGACCGTTACGGTTCTGCTGCTTGATGTTGTTCCAGATGAATTCGCGAATGGAGAACCACGCGTAGTATTCCGGGTACTCGCGCACCAGTGCGGCGCCGAGCTTGGACAGATCGCGCGCCGTGGTGTAGTGGGTGGCCGAGGGCAGACCGCTGCTGTCGTCGAAATGGGTGTTGGTCATGCCCAGACTCTGCGCGTACTCATTCATGAGCTGCACGAACGCCGGCTCGGTACCGCCGACGCGCTCGGCCAGTGCGATCGTGGCATCGTTACCGGACTGCACGATCATGCCTTTGACAAGGACTTCAGCCGGTACCTGGCTGCCGACCTGCACGAAGGTGCGCGAGCCCTCGGCGCGCCAGGCGTGCTCGCTGATCGTGACCATCTCATTGAGCTTGAGCGTGCCGGCCTTGAGCGCGTGGAACACGGCATAGCAGGTCATGAGCTTGGTCAGGCTCGCCGGTTCCAGGCGCGTATCGGCGTTGCGCTCGGCCAGAACCTTGCCGCTGGCGTAGTCGATCAGGATGTAGGCCTGGGCGTCGACGTCGGGCGCACTGGGAGTGGCCAGTGCCGCCCCTGGCGCTGCCGGTGTGGCCGTCGCGGCGGGTGCGGTGGCCTCTGGTGCGCGGGCTGCGGCCAGCGCGAGCGGGGAGCCGCTCAGTGTGGACAGCGAGACCAGGCTCAAGGCAAACAATACGGCGGTCGGTTTCATGCAGCTTAGTGTAGCGGCTGTGTTTAGTCTTGTGCGAGCCGCGCCCCGAGAAAACCGAGTGCGGTCAAGCGCGCGATCAACTGGTCGAACTCCTGCACGCTGGAGATCGGGCCGATGCGCACACGCTGCAGTGGTTGATCTGTCGCTGGGCTCAGCGTGAACACGTGCTCGAGACCGGCGTCGCGCAGCCTTTGCGCAGCCCGATGCGCATTGTCGGCCTGCGCGTAGGCGCCGACCTGGATATAGAAATGGCCCGATGCTGCCGTGGCGGGGGCTGCTAGCTGCGGCGGTGCGCTGGCTGCGGGCTCGAGCGGCGCGGTAACCGCCGGCACATTGCTCACACCGACGCTCGCTGCCGAGGCGGCCGGCGTGGTGACCGGCAACGCCGCCGTTGCCGCGGGAGTCGCCGGAGTCAACGCTTCGACCTGTACGAAGGCGGTACCGTTGCGGATCATGTCGAGCTTGAGCGCGGCCGTATACGACAGATCGATGATGCGATTGGCAACGAAGGGCCCGCGATCGTTGATGCGCACGACCACGCTGTGACCATTCGACAGATTGGTTACGCGTGCGTAGCACGGAATCGGCAGCGTCCTGTGCGCAGCGGTGATCGCGAACATGTCGTAGCGCTCCCCGGTCGCGGTGCGCAGGCCGTGGAAATCGCTGCCGTACCAGGAGGCAACCCCGCGCTCGTGGTAGCCCGCGGCGCTGGCGAGCACGATGTAGCGGTGGCCAGCGACCTCGTAGAACGGCGGATTGCCCGCGGCGCTGCGCGGCTCCTCGCGCGGCACGGGTTCGGGAATGGCCGCCACGTCCAGTGCCTGCGCCGAACGCACTGTCGGCGCGGACGCGTTCGGGTTCGCGCGGCGCGGCCCATGGGCGCAAGCCGACACCAGCAGCACTGGCGCCAGCAGCGTCAGGGCGCAGCGGCCGGATCTCAAAGCGCAGCCTCCTGCTTGATCTGCGTTTTGATCGCCTCGGCCAGATCGTGCACCGCCATGGCGTACAGCGGGCTCGTGTTATAGCGCGTGATCACATAGAAGTTCTGAAAGCCGACGCGGTAGGCCATGGCATCCTGCTGGGCGGCGCCAAGCAGCAGCGCCGGGGTCGAATCCGGCAGTGTCGTGCTGATGCTCAAGCCGCGAGCGCGCAGGTTGCCCAAGGTGTCGTTCAGCGCCATGTGGTCGGGTGGGGTGAGGCCGGTAGCGCCCGCGAGCTGCGCATCGGCCAGCACCGGCGCGCCGTACTGCCAGCCGTACTGATGCAGGTAGTTGGCGACGCTCGCAAAGATGTCGGCCCAATCGTTCCACAGATCACGGCGAGCCGCGTGCCGTGCGCTGACGGCATAGCGGCGGTAGCTCGAGGGCATGAACTGCAGCGCACCCATGGCACCGGCATAGGAGCCGCGAATGCTCAATGGATCAAAGCCGTCCTCGTGCGCGAGCAGCAGGTACTCGCTGAGTTCCTTGCGGAAATAGTTGGCGCGGGGCGGGTAGTCAAAGCCTAAGGTCGCGAGCGCGTCAACCACCCGATAGCGACCGGTCATGCGCCCATACTGTGTCTCCACGCCCAGCACGGCGAGCAGATACTCGGGCGGCACCTGATACTCGATCGCGACCTGGTCGAGCAGTTCCTTGTGCTCATGCCAAAGCTGCACGCCGCCATCGATACGCAGCGGGGTCAGCATGCGCGCGCGGTATTCCCACCACTGCAGCGTCTTCTCGGCCGGCCGGTCCATGGCATCGATGATCTTCGGTTGCGCTTCGGCGGCGCCGAGCACGGCCGTGACCTGATTGCGATCAAGGCCCTGAGTCACGAGCTGTTCGATGAAGCCCTGGATCTCGGGCCGGGTGAGGTCAAAATGGCCGCGATCGATCGCGGGTTCGTGCTCCGCCGCGGCCACGACGCGGGCCAGTGCCAGAGCCCACAGCAGCAGGGCAATCCTCATGAGCCGAGCAACTTACGGTGCGAATAAAGCCCCATCAGAATACCGAAGCCCGCCAATAGCGTCACGACCGATGTCCCGCCGTAACTGACCAATGGCAGCGGCACGCCGACCACGGGCAGCAGGCCGCTGACCATGCCGGCGTTGATGAACACATAGACGAAGAAGGTCAGTGCTATGCACAGGCCGAGCAAGCGCGAGAAGGTATCGTTGGTTTGCGTGGCGAGCCAGACGGCGCGCGCGACGACAAACAGATACAGCGCCAGCAGCGCGATCAGACCAATGAGCCCGAACTCCTCGCCGACCACCGCAAAGATAAAATCGGTGGAACGCTCGGGCAGGAACTCGAGCTGCGCCTGGCTGCCGTTCATCCAGCCCTTGCCGAATACGCCGCCCGAGCCGAGGGCGATCTGGCTCTGGATGATGTGGTAGCCGGCGCCGAGCGGGTCGGTCTGCGGGTTGAGGAATGTCAGTACGCGCGCGCGCTGGTAATCGTGCAGAAAATTCCAGCCCAGCACCGCTGAGCCGATCATCCCCACCAGCAGCACCAGCACGATGCGCAACGACAGTCCGGCCATCAGCACCAGCAGCGCGCCGCTGGCGGCAATCAGCGCCGCAGTGCCCAGGTCGGGCTGTACGGCCACGAGTCCGGCCGGCAGAAAAATGATGACTGCCAGGACCGCGAGCGACCTCCAGTCCGGCGGCAGCGGGCGGTCGTGCAGGTACCAGGCCGCGAGCATCGGCACTGCGAGCTTCATGATCTCCGAGGGCTGGAACCTGAACAGCCCGAGGTTCAGCCAGCGTTGCGCGCCCTTGCCGATGACGCCGGTCAATTCGACCACCACCAGCAGCACCACGCCGAACAAATACAACCACGGGGCCAGCCGGCGTAGCAAGTTCGGGCTCGCGTGCGTGAGCGCCAGCATTGCCGCGGTGCCAAGCGCGAGGCGTATCACCGTGCGCACGATGGTATCGACGCTCTGTCCGGAGGCGCTGTACAGAATCGCCAGCCCGTAGATCGCGAGCAACCCCAAGCCCACCAGCAGCGGGCCGTCGAGATTGAGCACCGAGAGCAGCCTCGCGGAGGAGGACAGCGTGCGTCGCGTGCGTGAGTAGCCTGAATCTTCCATCGTGCGTCAATCGGCCGCTTGGGATTCGGGGATCGCGGTGTCGGCCGCATTCCGCGTGCTTTGGCGCAGCAGGTATGCATCCATGACTTTGCGCGCGATCGGTGCCGCGGCGCTGGCGCCGAAGCCGCCGTTTTCGACCAGCACAGCCACGGCAATACGCGGGGCTTCGACCGGGGCGAAGGCGATGAACCAGGCGTGGTCCTTGAGTCGCTCGGCCACTTTCTGCGTCAGGCGTTCGCTGCGCGAGACCGTGAAAACCTGCGCGGTGCCGGTCTTGCCGGCAATCGTGTAGCTGGCGCCCTTGCTGATGGCGGCGGCCGTGCCGTAGGTCGCCGCGCCAACCATGCCATTGATTGCGATGTCCCAGTCGTTGCCGGTCACGCCGGCGATCGACGGATTGGCGATCGGTGCGATCGGCCTGACTTGGCCGGCGATGTCGCGGATGCCCGTCACGAGACGCGGGCGAAAGCTCTTGCCGCGCTCGGCCAGGACGGAGGCCACATGCGCCAGCTGCAATGGCGTGACCAGCAGATAGCCCTGGCCGACCCCGAAATTAACCGTTTCACCGGGAAACCAGACCTGATCCTGCGGTCGCTTGAAGGCTTTTTTCTTCCATTCCGGCGAGGGCAGCAATCCCGGTTTCTCGCCGCTGATGTCGATTCCGGTCAGCTCACCGTAACCGAACGGCGCCATGAAGGCGGCGATGCGCTCGGCTCCGACCGTTGCGGCCAGACCGTAGAAGTAAACATCGCAGGACTTGGCAATCGCGTGCGTCATATCGAGCCAGCCGTGCCGTCCGGTCTTGCCCTCGCGGAACAGCAGCCTGCTGCCGGGCAGATGGAATACCCCGGCACAGAACTCCAACTTGTTCGGGTCCTGCAAGTGGTAGGTCAGCGCGGCCAGCGCGATCACCGGCTTGATGGTCGAGCCCGAGGGGTAGGTGCCACGCAGCGCGCGATTGAGCAGCGGTTTGTCGATATTGTCGGACAGCGCCGCATACTCGCTGCGCGAGATGCCGCGTGCGAATTCGGTCGGATCGAAGCCGGGTTTGCTGGCAAGCGCGAGCACATCGCCGTTGTTGGGGTCGATTGCGACCACCGCGCCGCGGTGATCGCCCAAACCCTCTTCGGCGGCTTGTTGCGCGCTCAGATCGATCGACAGCAATAGATCCTCGCCGGCCGTAGGCGGCTGCGAGTTCAGCACCGGTGCGAAGGCGCCCTGACGCTGCACCGATCTGCCCTGTGCATTGACCAGGATCTGGCGAAAGCCGTTGTGACCATGCAATTGCGGCTCGAAGGCGCTCTCGACGCCGAGCTTGCCGATCAGCGTCGTGCCGGCGTAGGTCGCGCGGTCGATGCGCTCGAGATCCTGCTCGCTGATGGCGCTGACGTAGCCCAGGGCATGCACGCCGAGCTCGCCGTAGGGGTAATGCCGGGTCTGGCGCGTGGCCAGGTCGACGCCCGGAAATTCGTAGCGATGCACGGCGAAGCGGCCGATCTCGTCATCGGTGAGCCGCAGCCGGACCGGCACGCTGTCGAAGCTGCGGCGCGAGAAGATCACGCGCCGCGTGTCTTCGAGCTCTTCAGGGTCAATGAGGCCCAGGGTCGCCAGGCGCTTGAGTGTGTTGTTCAGGTCGGGCACCTGCTCGCGAATCAGCTCGAGCTGATAGGCCGGCTCGTTGTTGGCCAGTACGTTGCCGCTGCGATCGAGAATCAGGCCGCGGCTGGCCGGTATCGGGTCGAGCCGTACGCGGTTGCCCTGGGAGAGCTCCACGTAATAGTCATGGCGAAGCACCTGCAGGTAGCTCAGGCGCGCGAGCAGCGCCAGCACCAGCACGCCGATCACCAGCATGGCGCCGACCGTGCGCTGCGAAAAGATGCGCTGCTCGGTCCATTGGTCTTTGATGCGGACGCGCGAGCTCACGAATTCATCAGCGTGTCCTATGAAACCGGCCGAGCACTCCGACCACGACCGGCCAGATCAGGCCGCCGGTCAGCGTATGCACCCAGCGCGTTGGCGTGGAGAGCGGATGGCCGCTCCAGCCGTCGATCACCCAGAGCAGGAATTCATAAACCATCAGCGCCGCAAATACAAACAGCGATTGCTCAAATAGCGGCTTGGCGCGCACTAGCAGGTGCAGGCGGATGGCCAGGTAGGTGGTAAATGCCAGCGCCAGCGCATGTTCGCCGAGCAACGGACCCTGCAGGACATCGAGCGCGAGCCCGCTGGCAAAACCCAGCAGCAGGCCGCCGCTGCGCGGAATCATGATCGACCAATACACCACGGTGATCACCAGAAAATTCGGCCGCGCAATCGCAAACCAGGTCGGCAGCGGCAGCACCGTGAGCACCAGGGCGATGATGGCGGTCAGGCATATGGTCAGGCCGGGATTGCGATCGCTCATTCGTCGTTGTCCGGAATCTTCGGCGGCGGCTTGACCGGCGCTGTGGGAGCCGGAGCGATCGGCGGGTTCTGCGCCGGTGCATCCGGGTGCGTCGGCTCGAACTCCAGCAGCATGACCTCGCGGTCGCGTTCGACAGTGGCCAGGGGCTGGGCGCGCACCTGCGCCAGCAGCTGATTGCTCTCGCGCCGCACGCCGCTGATGCGGGCAACCGGCAGGCCGGACGGGAACACCCCGCCCAATCCGGAGCTGACCAGCAGATCCCCGCTCTTGACGTCCGAATTGATCGCCAGATACGGCAGCAGCAATTCCCCGGAGTTGCCCGAACCCACGGCGATCGAGCGCAGGCTGTTGCGCGTGATTTGCACCGGAATGGCGTGTTCCGGGTCGGTCACCAGGATGATTTCCGCGCTCCAGGGGCCCAGGCGCGCAACCTGGCCGAGTACGCCATTGCCGTCCACCACGGCCTGATTGAGACTGACCCCGTCGCGGGCGCCCTTGTTGATCACGATGCGCTGGCGCAGCGGGTCGGTCTCGACGCTGATGATCTCGGCCAGCTGCGACTTCTTGATGAGTGGGGGCAGCAGCGAGGCGCTCAGGTGCCGCAGCTCGGCATTTTCCTGCTCGAGCGCCGCCTCCCGCATGAGCTGCAGCTCGAGCTCGCGCTCGTGCGTGCGCAGGCGCTCGTTTTCAGCGCGCAATACGGCTCGGCTCTGGAAGCTCTCGCTCAGGGCGCGCCAGCCCGCGCTCGGGGAGTTGACCACCACCTGCACCGGGTAGGCGGCCGCTTCGAGCGCATAGCGCAGGCGCTGCTCCCAATGGCCGTGCTGGTCGTAGTACATGAGCACGACCGAGAGCAGCGCGTAGACCGTGAAGCGCAGCCCCGGCGAGGGGCCGCGGCCGTAGAGGGGTCGATCTACCTCGGTGCCAAAGACCGCCATCGCGCGATCCTAGGGGCCTATGTGGGCGCGGCGCATGCGCCGGTTACTCCAGACCGAAATGTCCTGGCCCCATCTGATCCATGAGCTCGAGAATACGACCGCCGCCGCGAGCGACGCAGGTCAGTGGATCGTCCGCGACGACGACCGGGAGCCCCGTTTCCTCCATCAGCAATTTGTCGACATCGCGCAGCAGCGCACCGCCGCCGGTCAGGACGATGCCGCGCTCGGCCACGTCCGCGCCGAGTTCGGGCGGCGTCTGCTCGAGGGCCTGCTTGACGGCGCTCACGATGCCCTGCAAGGGCTCCTGCAGCGCTTCGAGAATCTCATTGCTGTTGAGCGTAAAGCTGCGCGGCACGCCTTCGGACAGGTTGCGACCCTTGACCGACAACTCGCGCACCTGGGTTCCGGGGTAAGCCGAGCCGATCTCGATCTTGATGCGCTCGGCGGTGGCCTCGCCGATCAGGATGCCGTAGTTTCGGCGTACATAGTTCATGATCGCGTCATCGAAGCGATCGCCGCCGATCCGCGCGGAATTGGCGTAGACGATGCCGTTGAGAGACAGCACCGCCACTTCGCTGGTGCCGCCACCGATGTCTAGTACCATGGAGCCGCGCGCCTCCTGCACCGGCAGACCGGCGCCCACCGCTGCGGCCATCGGCTCGCTGACAATGGCTACATTGCGAGCGCCGGCGCCCTCGGCGGATTCGCGGATGGCGCGCCGCTCCACCTGGGTGGAGCCGAACGGGACGCAGACCAGTACCCGCGGCGAGGGCTTCAGAAAGCGATTGCCGTGTACTTTATTGATGAAGTACTGCAGCATCTTCTCGGTGTAGGTGAAGTCGGCGATGACGCCGTCCTTCATCGGGCGTACGCAGGTAATGTGGCCCGGTGTGCGACCGAGCATGCCCTTGGCCTCGGCGCCGACCGCGACGATGATCTTGCCGCCGCGCGAGGGCTCGTCCTGGACCGCAACCACCGACGGCTCGTTGAGTACGATGCCTTTATCACGCACGTAGATGAGGGTGTTGGCGGTGCCCAGATCGATCGATAGATCGCTGGAGAAATAGCCGCGCAGGCGTTTGAACATGAGGGCGGCAGACCTTTCGAGTGGGCTTACGTGAAGCGGGCGCTAATCTATCAACCGACAGGACATTTCACAAGGCGAGGTGTATGATTTCGCGCCGTTTTTTCTGCAGATTTTGAACGCTTTCACATGAGCCTCAACCGCCAAGACATCGACAAGATTGCGCATCTTGCGCGCCTCGCGCTGACTGAGAGCGAGATCCCAGTTTACGTGGAGAACCTCTCGCGCATCATGGCCCTCGTGGGAGAGCTCGAGCGCGCCGATACCAGCCAGGTCGAGCCCATGGCGCATCCGTTGCCCGGACAGCGGCAGCGGCTGCGGGCCGATGCCGTCACCACGACCGATCAGCGCCAGCTCTATCAGCGCAACGCACCGCAGGTGGAAGCAGGGCTCTACCTGGTGCCGCGAGTGATTGAATGACCGCCCTGCACGAACTGACCGTCGCCGAGCTGTCCAAGGTGTTGCGCACGCGAACGGTCTCGAGCGTCGAACTCACGCGCATCTATCTTGCGCGCATTGTGCAGCACCAGGAGCGACTCAATGCCTTCATCAGCGTGCTGCATGATGCCGCGCTCGCCGAGGCGGAGCGCGCCGATGCGCGGCTGCACGCCGGGGAGGACGGCCCGCTCATAGGCGTGCCGATCGCCCACAAGGACATCTTCTGCACCAGCGGCCACAGGACCACATGTGGCTCGCGCATGCTGGCGGACTTCGTCTCGCCCTATGACGCCGCGGTCGTGGAGCGGCTGCGCGCCGCCGGCATGGTGATGCTGGGCAAGACTAATATGGACGAGTTTGCCATGGGCTCCTCCAACGAGACCAGCTACTACGGCCCAGTACGCAATCCCTGGGACCCGAAGCGTGTCCCGGGCGGCTCTTCCGGGGGCTCGGCCACCGCGGTGGCGGCCCGGCTAGCGCCGGCGGCGACCGCGACCGACACCGGCGGCTCGATTCGCCAGCCCGCAGCGCTGTGCGGCGTCACCGGCATCAAGCCCACGTATGGCCGGGTGTCGCGATTTGGCATGATCGCCTTTGCCTCAAGTCTGGACCAGGGCGGACTGCTCACGCGCAGCGCCGAGGACTCGGCGCTGCTGCTCTCGGCGATGGCCGGCTTCGATGAGCGGGATTCCACCAGCGTCGAGCTGCCCGTACCCGATTACGCCGCAACGCTCGAGCAGCCGCTCAAAGGATTGAAGATCGGGCTGCTCAAGGAATTCTTCGACCAGGGACTCGATGCCGAGAACGAGCAGCGCATTCGCGCTGCGCTCGAGGTTCTGCGCGAACAGGGCGCAACGCTCAAGGAAGTCAGCCTGCCGAATCTGCCGCTGTCGGTCCCCACCTATTATGTGGTCGCACCGGCCGAATGCTCCTCGAATCTGGCGCGCTTCGATGGCGTGCGCTACGGCTATCGCTGTGACAGCCCGCGCGATTTGCTCGATCTCTACCGGCGCTCGCGCGGGGAGGGATTCGGTGCCGAGGTCAAACGTCGCATCATGACCGGCACTTACGTGCTGTCGGCCGGCTACTACGATGCCTACTATCTCAAGGCGCAGCGGGTGCGAGCACTCATCAGCGCCGATTTCGCGCGTGCCTTCCACGAGGTCGATGTGCTGATCGGCCCGACCACGCCGACACCGGCCTTCGAGCTCGGGGCCAAGACCAGCGATCCGGTGACCATGTATCTGAATGACATCTACACGATCGGTGCCAATCTCGCCGGGCTGCCGGCGATATCGGTGCCCTGCGGTTTCGTGCAGGGGTTGCCGGTCGGCATGCAGATCATCGGACCGCACTTTGCCGAGCCCAAGCTGCTCAACGTGGCCCATCGCTACCAGCAAGAGACCGACTGGCATCGCCGAGCGCCGCCGGGGTTTGCGTGATGGAATGGGAAACCGTCATCGGGCTCGAGATCCATGCCCAGCTCGCGACGCGCTCGAAGATCTTCTCGGGCGCGGCGACCGCCTACGGCGCAGCGCCCAATGCCCAAGCCAATCTGATCGATCTGGCCTATCCCGGCGTGCTGCCCGTGCTCAATGCCGAGGCGGTCCGAATGGCCGTGAAATTTGGTCTTGCCATCAACGCGCGGGTCATGCGCCGTTCGATTTTCGCGCGCAAGAATTACTTCTATCCTGACCTCCCCAAAGGCTATCAGATCAGCCAGTACGAGCTGCCGATCGTGTGCGGTGGGGCGGTGGATATCATGCTCGAGGACGGCACCTCCAAACGCATCGGCGTCACGCGGGCCCACCTCGAAGAGGATGCCGGCAAGTCGTTGCATGAGGGGCTCGGCGGGCTGACGGGCATCGATCTGAACCGCGCCGGCACGCCGCTCATTGAAATCGTCTCCGAGCCGGATATGCGTTCGGCCAAGGAGGCGGTGGCGTATCTCAAGAAGGTGCACACGCTGGTGCGTTACCTGAGCATCTGCGATGGCAACATGCAGGAAGGCTCGTTCCGCTGCGATGCCAACGTGTCGGTGCGAGCTCGCGGGGTCGAGAAGTTGGGCACGCGGGCCGAGATCAAAAACCTCAATTCCTTCCGCTTTGTCGAAAAGGCCATCAACTACGAGGTGGTGCGCCAGATCGAGCTGCTCGAGGGTGGCGGCAAGATCGTGCAGGAGACGCGCCTGTATGATTCCGATCGCGGCGAGACCCGTTCGATGCGCTCGAAGGAAGAGGCCAACGATTATCGCTACTTCCCCGATCCGGATCTGCTGCCGTTGGAGATCGACGAGCTCTATATCGATACCGTGGCGGGTACCCTGCCGGAACTTCCGGACCAGAAAGCGCAGCGTTTCATCGCCGAGTATGGGCTGTCGGCATACGATGCCGGCGTGCTGACCGCCAGCGCCGATTTTGCGGACTACTACGAGGTCGTGGTGCGGGATCTGGGCGGTCATCCCAAGCTTGCGGCCAACAGTGTCATGGGAGATCTCTCGGGACTGCTCAACCGCGATGGGCTCGAGATCGGCGACAGCCGCGTCGATGCCCGTAGCCTCGCGGCGCTGCTCAAGCGCGTCGCGGACAACACGATCTCGGGCAAGATCGCCAAGGACGTGCTTGAAGCGATGTGGCAGGACGGGGCACAGGCCGATGCGATCATCGAGGCGCGCGGTCTGCAGCAGATCACCGATGAGTCGGCGATCAAGCGCGCCATCGAGGCCGTCATGGCTGCAAATCCCACACAGCTGGCCGCTTATCGGTCCGGGAAAGACAAGCTGTTCGGATTCTTTGTCGGTCAGGTCATGAAGGCCACGTCCGGCAAGGCAAACCCGGCGCGCCTGAACGAGCTGCTCAAGAAGAAGCTGGGTGGCTGAGCGGCTTGCCGCCGGCGCCGGGGAGCTGCGGCGTTTCATACTCGAGCGTCACCCGGTGCGCGGATTCTGGATCCGGCTCGATGAGGCCTGGCGCGAGCTGCGCAGCCATCAGCACTATGCGCCGAGCGTCGAGGCGCTGCTCGGCGAGGCCGTCACCGCCTCGGTGCTGCTGGCCGCTACCTTGAAGTTTCATGGCACGCTGACGTTGCAGCTCGCAGGCGACGGCCTGGTGTCGTTGCTGGTGGCGCAGTGCACGCATGATTTTGCGATTCGCGCGGTCGCACGCTCGCCGGAGCATGGCGTGGGCGAGCCGAGTTTTCGCGAGCTGGTCGGGGCTGGGCGCCTGAGCGTGACGATCGAGGCCGATGAACGCGCCGCACGCTATCAAGGTATCGTCGCGCTCGAAGGCCAGAATCTGGCCGAGTGTATCGAAAACTACTTCGCCACCTCCGAGCAGCTGCCGACCCGAATCGCGCTGGCCGCCGACGGCCAGCGCACCGCCGGGTTGCTGCTGCAGAAATTGCCGCTCTCCAACGCGCAGGGCGAGGCGCTCGGAGCGATGTCGCAGGATGCCTGGGAGAGTCTGCAGTCCCGCATCGCGATGCTGGATGAGCCGCTACTGCGGCTCGGCAGCGCCGAGGAGGTTCTGCACCGCGTGTGCGCAGAGCATGACTGCCGACTGTTCGCAGGCTCGCCGGTTCGCTTTGCCTGCCGCTGCAATGCTGCGCGCGTCGAGAGCGTGCTGCGCTCGCTCGGAGTGGATGAACTGCGCAGCATCCTTGCCGAGCAGGGTGCCGTGACCGTGACCTGTGAATTCTGCGGACGACCCTACCAATTCGACGCGATCGACGTCGAGCGGCTGTTCGCCTATGGGGCGAGCCCGGAGGCGCCCCAGTCGCTCAATTAGCGCCTTGGGGCTTTCAATCCTGGAGCGAGAACGGCGTGAAATTCGTGCCGCGGTCGAAGAAGTCCTCCTGCTCGGTGCGTTTGAGAAACCCCACGACCCGGTAGGTTACCGGCGTCATGATGATCTCCCAACCGCTCTTGAATATGTACTGCGTGAGCGTCACGGCTTCGAGCTGCGCGGTATCCCACAAACCGTAAAAGGCCAGAGAGTAAAACAGCAGCGAGTCGACCAGCTCGCCGCACAGCGTCGAGCCGACGGTTCGGCTCCAGAGCCAGCGGCCGCCGGTCCACAACTTCATCTTCGCCATCACGTAGCTGTTGACGAATGAGCCGCACCAGAACGCAATGATGGAAGCCCCGGCAATGCGCGGCGTCTGTCCGAAAATCCTGGCCACGGCGTGCTGCTCTTCGGCCCCGTCAACGGTCGGCGGCAGTGCCACGATCACACTGGCCATCAGCGAGGCGAACGCCAAGGCCACGAAGCCGGCCCAGACCACGCGGCGGTCGCGGGCGTAGCCGTAGACCTCGGTCAGGATGTCGCCGAACAAATAGGACAGCGGAAAGAACAGGACGCCGGCCAGGAAGGTCACGCTGCCGAAGAGCGGCAAATGCACCGTCGATTTCTTGGCCGCACCGATCAGGTTGGCGCACAGCACGATGCAGACGTAGGCCGCCATGAGGAAGTCATAGTAGCGATAGTGACGGGCGGGGTTCGGATCTGTGGCCATGTCGTGGGCTCCTACCGGGGCTCGATGGCGCTCAGGTAGGCCGGGCCGCCCAGATTCGCCATCTGTTTGAGCGTCCAGTCGCGCTGCGCGAGCACAAAGCGCGAGGGTGCATCGACGCGATACAGTCGCGGGTTGGGCAACACGACGGCGAGCAGGGCGCTGTCGGCGCTGTTGAGCCGCGAGGCATCCTTGTGAAAGAACACACGCGCTGCGGCCTGCACGCCGTACACTCCGCGGCCGAATTCGGCGATATTCAGGTACACCTCAAGAATGCGCTCCTTGGGCCACATTGCCTCGATCATCACCGTGAACATCGCCTCGAGGCCCTTGCGCACAAAACTGCGGCCGGACCACAGGAACAGGTTCTTGGCCACCTGCTGGCTGATCGTGCTCGCGCCGCGCAACTTACCGCCGCGCTCGTGCGCGCGCACCGCTTCGCGGATCGATTTGAAATCGAAGCCGGCATGGAAAGGGAACTGCTGGTCCTCGGAGGCGATGACCGCGAGGGCCGCCTGCGGCGAGATCCCCTCGAGCGAGACCCACTGGTAGCGGGTGCGATAGTCGTGCTCGCCGTGCCACAGCGCCTCGGCCCGCGCCTCGAGCATGAAGGCCGTGGTGCGCGGATTGATCCAGCGCAGCGCCAGCACGCACAGCGCCGCGAGCACCAGCGCGCCCAATACCGTGCACAGCAGCGCGCGGCCGAGCCGCCATGGCCGGCCGCGTCGCGGGCGCGGGCGGGTATCGCGGTTGGGCCGCGCCTTGCCCATGGAAACTATTTCGCGGTGTCGAGGCGCCGGGCCGAGGTGATCAGGACATCCTGCATCGGCGCATCGGTGAAGCCTTTGCGCCGACCGGTTGGCATGGCGGCGATGCGCTCGATCACGTCCATACCCTCGGACACGTGACCAAAGACGGCGTAGCCATACTGGCCTGGCCGCTGATCGAGAAAATCGTTGTCGGCCAGATTGACGAAGAACTGCGAGGTGGCGCTATGGATTTCATCGGTGCGCGCCATCGACAACGTACCGCGCTGGTTGCGCACACCGTTCGCGGCCTCATTGCGCACCGGCGGGTTGGTCTTCTTCTGCGCGAAGTCGCTGGTCAGACCGCCGCCCTGGATCACAAAGCCCGGAACGATGCGATGGAAGATCGTACCGTCGAAGAAGCCTTCATCGACGTAGCGCAGGAAGTTTGCCACGGTCTGCGGCGCGTCCTCATCATAGAGTTCGATGGTGAATCCGCCGTGTGAGGTCTCGAATCGAACCATGATTTCATTCCTCCTCGCCGCCCGAGCTATTACAGCCACTGTGCCTCGGTCACGCGATCCCGGCCGGCCAGGTCGCGATGGCAGCGTACGCGAGCATAGCCCGCCGCCACAAGCGCCGCCGCCACCTCAAAGGCCTGATCCGCGCCGTGCTCGAGCACCAGCCACGCGCCAGGCTCGAGGTAAGTTGGCGCCAGCGCGATCAGATGTCGCAGCGCTTCCAACCCAGTCGGTCCCGGGCTCAAGGCGGTGGCGGGCTCGTAGCGCAGCGCGCTCAACGCGGGATCGCCGGCGGCCACATAAGGCGGGTTGCTCAGGATGGCGTGGAAGCGGCGCGCAGCGAGCGGCGCAAACCAGTCCCCTTCGATGAATTCGATCCGAGCCAGGCCCAAACGCTCGGCATTGCCGCGCGCCACGCGCAGTGCTTTTGCCGATCGATCGGTCGCCAGTAGCGTCCAGCCTAAGCGTGCGGATGCCAGGGCCAGTGCGATGGCCCCACAGCCGGTCCCCAGATCGGCGACGCGCACCTCGCCTGCATCGCCGCGCGGGTCGGGCAGCAGCGCCAGGGCCCGTTCCACCACCAGCTCGGTTTCGGGTCGCGGGATCAGCACCGCAGGGCTCACGGCCAGGGGTAGGGACCAGAATTCGCACTCGCCTACAAGATAGGCGACCGGCTCGCCGGCAGCGCGGCGCGCCAGCAGCGCCCGATAACGCTTGGCCGCTGCGCCATCGATGTGTTGTTCAGAATGCGCGATCAGAGCGCTGCGCGGCTGGCGCAGCACGTGTGCAAGCAGCACCTCGGCATCGAGCCGCGTGCACGCGCCTTGCGCGAGCAGGCGCGAGAGCTGCGCTTCGGTCGGCTCTGTTAGATTGTCCACCGTTTCCACGATGGAGCCATTATGACCGCTTCCATGCCGCCGCCGGGCAGCGCGAGCGTCAGCGATCTGCTGCAAACGTCGGCGCAGCTGTGTCGGGCCTCTCTGCTCAAGTGCCTACCCTTAGGCATGGTCGCGGTGCTGTGCGCGCAGCTGCCCAACATCTACTGGGTCGCCACCGGTCACACGGTCAGTCTCAGCGCTGAGTACGACGCGAACTATGACCTGCTCGCCATCGTCGGCACCGCGATCGAGCTGTGGCTGGTCGGCGCCATGATGTTGCGTCAGCGAGCGGTGGTGCTCGGCGCGCCGATTCTTGCCGGCGCGGAGCTGCGCGCCGCATTGCGGCGCCTGCCCGTGATTCTCGTGTGCACGCTGCTGGCGATGCTGAGCATCGTCGCAGGGCTGCTGCTGCTGATCGTACCGGGCGTGTTTCTGATGGTCTGTTATCTGGTGCTATTGCCGGTCGTGCTGTTTGACGGCCTTGGGCCCTACGCCGCCCTGCTGCGCAGTGTGCAATTGATCCGGCCCCTGTGGTGGAAGGCGCTGGCAGCGTTCGTGATCGCTTTGCTCGTGTTTATCATTGGCGCGTTTGTCGTCGCTGCGATCATCGGTGGGATCGCCGGGCTGCTGGCCGGCAATGGACCAGCCTTTGCGGCGATCGAGAGCGCCTGCACCGTGGGTTTCGGCGCGCTGTTTCTCGTGTACTTGAGCGCGCTGGCGCTCGCGCTTCACTCCGCCGCCAGCAGCTCGGCCTGATATTCCTGGCTCAGGGCCTGCAGCAGTTCATCGAGCGCACCGTCCATGATCGCGGCCAGTCGATAGAGCGTGAGGTCGATACGGTGGTCGGTCACGCGGCCCTGGGGAAAATTGTAGGTGCGGATGCGCTCGGAGCGATCGCCGCTGCCCACCTGGAGCTTGCGCGACTGCGCCTGGGCGGAGAGCTGTTTCTCCTGCTCGGCGGCCAGCAGGCGCGCGGCCAGCAGCGACATCGCGCGCGAGCGGTTCTTGTGCTGCGAGCGCTCGTCCTGACATTCCACGACGATGCCGCTGGGCAGATGCGTGATGCGCACCGCCGAGTCGGTCTTGTTCACATGCTGTCCGCCGGCGCCGGAGGAGCGGTAGGTGTCGATACGCAAGTCGGCCGGATTGATCTCGATTTTATCAATCTCATCGAGTTCCGGCAGGATCGCGACCGTGACAGCGGAGGTGTGGACCCGGCCCTGCGCCTCGGTCGCCGGTACGCGCTGCACGCGATGAGTGCCTGACTCGAACTTCAGCCGCGAGAAGACGCCACGGCCGACGATACGGCAGATGACTTCGCGGTAACCGCCGTGCTCGCCGGGGCTCTCGTTCAAGGTTTCGATCTGCCAGCCCTGCGCTTCGGCGTAGCGGCTGTACATGCGCAGCAGATCGCCCGCGAAGATCGCGGCCTCATCGCCGCCGGTGCCGGCGCGAATCTCGAGAAAGATGTTGCGCTCATCATGCGGGTCGCGAGGCAGCAACAGCCGCTGCAGCTCGGTGTCGCGCTCGTCTAGGCGGCCACGGATGGCGGTAATTTCCTCCTGTCCGAGCGCACGCATGTCAGAATCCGCGTCGGTCAAAATGCCCTCCGCGGAGGAGAGATCCTGCTCGAGTCGCCGATAGTCGGCAAAGGCGGACGCGGTAGGCTGCAAGCGCGCATACTCAACCGATAAGTCCCGGAAATGCTGGGAGTTTCCGAGTATCTCGGGGTCGGCGAGCAGGCCCGCGAGCTCCTCAAAACGGTGTTCGGCTTTTTCGAGTTTTTGGCGGATCGATGCTTTCATCTTCAGCTATAGTCTAGCGGCCATGGAACCTCGCCACTGCAACCTCGCTACGGGTGCGCTGTTCGCCAGCGCCGTGCTGGTGTGCCTGCCGCTTGCAGCTCAAGCGGCCCGCGGCTCGCACGACACCGAGGATTCCAACGCGCTGATCATGACCGCGGAGATCGCACTGCAGCGCGATGACTGCGGCCGCGCCTCGGCCAACTACACGATTGCGGCCCAGCGCCTGTCGGATGCGAAGCTCGCCGCACGCGCCGCGGACGTAGCTCTGGACTGCGGTCAATACCAAGCCGCCGAGCGCGCCGCGGCCCGCTGGCGCTCGCTGGTACCGTCCGAGCCGGCGGCATTGCACGCCGCGATGCGCGCGGAGCTGGGTCTGTACAAAATCGATGACGCGCGCAGCGCCTTCGAGGGCTGGATCAAGAGCGGTGGCTTGGCGAACGCGCGCAGCGCGGGCAAGGACGCGACCGGAGCCGCCGGGGTCGCCGAGGCCGTGAGGCTCGTGGCGCAGCAATCCGGCGTGCCGGCGACTCTGGCCATGCTGCGCGGGGTACAGGCCGGACCGCTGCAGAGCGGTCCCTCGCAGCTCGCGCTCGCCGATCTGGCACTCGACGGCTGGAATTACCGTGAGGCACTGCAGTATGGACAGAAGGCCCTGAACGCCGGCGCCGCGGCGGCGCCCGCGCAACTGGTACTGGCACGGGCGCACGCCGGCCTCGGCGAAGCGGATCAGGCCGTGGCGGCGGCCGCGGCGGCCCGCACCGCATCGCCCAAGGAGCAGAGTTTCGCCGCGGCGGACGTACTGATGCTGCTCGGACGCGATCGCGAAGCCCGCACGGCGCTCGAGACCCTGCGCGACACTGCGGCGCTGCGCATGCAAGCGCAGCGCCGGCTGGGATTGCTGGCCTTCAACCGCGGCGATTACGAGGAGGCGCAGCGCGACTTCTCCGAACTGCTCAATGACCACGATTCCTCCACGATCGCCGTTTACTACCTCGCCGCCATCGCCGATCGGCGTAACGATGTGGCCACCGCGCTGCGCGGCTACCAACTGCTCGGCGGCACGCCACTCGACGGCGCAGCCCGGGACCGGGCGGCGACGCTGCTGTACAAGCAGGGTCAGCGCGAGCAAGCGCTGCAGCTATTGCAGGCGAGCGACGACGCCAGCCCGCCAGCGCGGCTCAATGCCGAGATCGAGCAGGCACAACTGCTGTCCAATGGCGGTGAGGCGGACCAGGCGCTGGCGCGCATCGACGATGCGCTGGCGCGTTTTCCGGCTCACCCGGACTTGCTCTATCAGAAGGCGATCCTGCTCGAAAAAGCCGGGCGCACGGAGGCGGCGATCGCACAGCTCGAAAGCCTGTATCGCGAGCGACCGCAGGACGGTGCGATCTCCAATGCTCTGGGGTTTCTGCTTGCCGACCACAATCGCGAGCTCTCGCGCGCCGATCGGCTGATCACGGCGGCGTTGAAGAGCGAACCCGATAATCCGGCCATTCTGGACAGCATGGGTTGGCTCGACTATCGGCGCGGCATGTCGCGCGAGGCCCTGCCGCTGCTCGAGCGCGCGTTCCGATTGGCCCAGGATGGCGATATCGGCGCGCATTGGGGCGAGGTGCTGTGGGCGCTGGGCGACAAAGTGAAGGCACGTGAGGCCTGGAGCCGCGCCTTGATCGCCGATCCCGATAACGCGCTGGTGCGCGCCGCGCAGCAGCGCGCGGGTGTACCGCAAATGCCCGCCAGCGGTACCGGCACGTCGATTTAGGGCGATGGCAAGCCGCGGCTACACCAGCGTCGCACGCTTAAGCGGCGTCCTGCGCGCGGCCGTCTTGAGTGCGCTGCTGTGCGCAGGCTGCGCCAGCGTGTCGCCCCGCAGTGCGCTGCCCTTGTCCTGGGAGCAGCGCCTGCCCGCGCTGCAGGCCGTGGCCCAGTTCGAACTCGACGGCCGGGTGGCCGCGAGCGACGGAACGCAGGGCTTCAGCGCCGGTCTGCGCTGGCGGCAGCAGAACGACACCGCCACGCTCGATTTGACCGCACCGCTCGGCTTCGGCGCGGCGCATATCGAGCAGACCCCGGATGAGCTGACCGTTACCACCAGCAAAGGGGTCACGCTGACGCACGCTGCCGCCAGCGAGGAGTTGGCTGCGACGCTGGGATTCGAGCCGCCGCTGCGCAGCCTGCGGTATTGGGTGCTGGGAGCCAGCGACCCGGCCTTTCCAGCGCAGGAGTCCATCGATGAGCAACAGCGGCTCACGCACCTGGAGCAGGACGGGTGGCGCGTGGATTGCCAGGACTACGCGCTGGTGGGACAGCAATGGCTGCCGCGACGGCTGACCGTGACTCGCCAGGCATTGCGGCTCAGGCTCATCGTCAACACGTGGCGGCTGTAACCTCGGCGCTGTCGTGGTGGCCGGCGCCGGCCAAACTGAACCTGTTCCTGCACGTCGTCGGGCGCCGTGCGGACGGCTATCACGAGCTGCAGACGCTGTTCCAGCTGATCGACCTCAGCGATTCTGTCGGGCTCGCACTGCGTGAGGACGGCATGATCGAACGCGTCGCCGGCATGCCGGATCTCCCGCCCGAGCGGGACCTGGCGGTGCGTGCCGCACAGGCATTGCAGCGCCATACGGGTGTGCGTCTCGGCGCCGATCTGCACGTGATTAAACATATTCCTGCCGGCGGTGGCCTCGGCGGCGGCAGTTCGGATGCCGCCACGGTATTGCTCGGCTTGAATCGGCTTTGGGGCGCGGGACTCGCGCTCGATGAACTCTCAAGGCTCGGCTTAGGGCTGGGGGCGGATGTGCCGCTATTCGTTTATGGTGCCTCGGCGTGGGGCGAGGGCCGCGGCGAGCGGCTGCAGGCGCTGACCCTGCCTGCGCGCTGGTTTCTGGTCATTCACCCCGGCGTGGCTGTCAGCACTGCGGAGATCTTCCAGGCCCCTGAATTGACACGAAATTCCAGCCTCATCACAATACGCGCCTTCGCGGAAGGCCAGACCCGCAATGTCTGTGAACCGGTTGTGCGTACACGCTATCCTGAAGTGGCGGCGGCGCTCGACTGGTTGGATGCGCAAATCGAGGCGCGCGATGCGCGCCAGAGTGCGCGCCTCACGGGTACCGGCGCGTGTATCTTCGCCAGTTTCGAGTACGAGCAGGACGCGCGGCGTATCGCGCAGCGAGTTCCGGAAGGTTGGAGCAGTTTCGTGGCTCGCGGCCTGGACCGCTCGCCGCTACATGCCATGCTCGGCTTGCCGAGCTGAAAAGTTGGATACTGCTGGGGTGTCGCCAAGTGGTAAGGCAGCGGGTTTTGATCCCGCCATACGGAGGTTCGAATCCTTCCACCCCAGCCACGGTTTGATGAATTAGGAAGAGCTCATAGTGGATTCGGAGACTCTCGCGCTGTTCAGCGGTAACGCCAATGCCGCGCTCGCGCACGACATTGCTCGTCATCTGCGCCTGCCGGTGGGGCGCGCCGCCGTCAGCCGGTTCAGCGACGGCGAAATCAATGTCGAAATCATGGAGAACGTGCGCGGGCGCGATGTGTTCATCGTGCAGCCCACCTGTCCGCCGACCAACGATAATCTGATGGAGCTGCTGATGATGACCGACGCCTGCCGTCGCGCCTCCTCAGGCCGCATTACGGCCGTGGTGCCGTATTTTGGTTACGGACGCCAGGACCGACGGCCGCGCGCCACGCGCTCGGCGATCACAGCCAAGCTGGTGGCCGACATCATTGCCAGCGCCGGCGTGGATCGCCTGCTGACGCTCGATCTGCACTCCGCTCAGATCCAGGGGTTTTTTGGCATTCCGGTGGACAACGTGTATGGTTCGCCGGTGCTGCTCGGTGACGTCTGGCGGCAGCGCTATCCGAATTTGATCGTGGTCTCGCCCGATGTCGGCGGCGTGGTGCGGGCACGCGCTTTCGCCAAGCGGCTCGATGATGCGGAGCTGGCGATCATCGACAAACGGCGGCCGCGGCCGAACGAGTCCAAGGTCATGAACATCATCGGCGAGGTCGCCGGCAAGACCTGTGTGCTGGTCGATGACATGGTCGACACCGCCGGCACACTGTGCCTGGCAGCGCAGGCGCTCAAGGAAGAGGGCGCCACCCGCGTGGTGGCCTACATCACGCACGCCGTGCTCTCGGGCGGCGCGGTGGAGCGCGTTGCCGCCTCGGTGCTCGATGAGCTGGTGGTGACGGACACGATTCCGCTCTCGCAGGCGGCGAAGGAGTGCGCGCGCATTCGCCAGCTCTCGGTCGCCTCGTTGCTGGCTGAGACCATTCGTCGTATGCGCGATGAGGAATCGGTCAGCTCGCTGTATATCGACTAGTTTTTTTTTGGTGGAGGCGCACAGGTCGCGGTGCGTCTGCTTTGGGTACACAAGTCAGGAGTGCTTTATGCGTATCACGTATCAGGTAGGCGCGGACTCGCGTCACGATCAGGGCAAAGGTGCGAGCCGCCGCCTGCGTCGTGCCGGTAAGGTCCCCGCCGTGCTGTATGGCGGGCAGGGCGGCCCGCGCAGCATTACGCTCGATCACCAGCAATTGCTGACGCTGATCGACAAAGAGAAGTTTTATTCCTCGATCATCAGCGTCAACGTCGATGCGCAGCCGCAGCCGGCGATCATTCGCGACGTGCAGATGCATCCGGCGCGAAATGCGGTGGTGCACGTGGATCTGCAGCGGGTGGTCGAGAACGAGAAGCTTCGGATCCATTTGCCCATCCACTTCAAGGGCGAGGCGGTGGCGCCGGGCGTCAAGACACAGGGCGGCATCGTTTCGCATCTGATGCAGGACGTGGAGATCAGCTGCCTGCCGGCGGATCTGCCGGATTTCCTCGAACTCGACCTGTCGGCCATGAATCTCAACGAAACCCTGTTGCTGGGCGATATCCCGCTGCCATCGGGGGTCACTATCCCAGAGTTGGCGCATCGCAATCCGCCGGTGGTCTCGGTGCATAGCCCGCGCGCTGCGGAGCCGGAACCCGAGGTGGCGGCGCCGACCGAAGTCGCAGTGGCGGCTGCAGTGCCGGCAGCGATCGATGCGGCGAAGAAGGAAGAGCCCAAGAAGGAAGAGATCAAGAAGGACGCCGCCCCAGCGAAGAAGGAGGGCGGCAAGAAGTAAGCGCCGCGGTCGATCGTGGCCGCACTACCGCTCAAGCTCATCGTCGGCCTCGGCAATCCCGGGGCCCAGTACGCGCGCACGCGCCACAACGCGGGCTGGTGGTTCGTTGATGCGTTGCTCGCACAGCAACGCGGTGCATGGCGGCATGAGGCCCAGCAGCAGGTCGATGTGGCCCGGGTTCGCATCGATGAGTCTGAGCTGTGGCTCGCCAAGCCCACGGCCTTCATGAATCGCAGCGGCGCACCGGTGAGCGCGCTCGCGCACTTTTACCGCATTGCGCCGCCGGAGATTCTGATCGTGCACGATGATATCGATCTGCCGCCAGGGGTTGCACGACTCAAGCACGGCGGTGGTCACGGCGGCCACAACGGGGTGCGCGATGTGATCGCGCATATCGGCGCCGAGTTCTGGCGTCTGCGCCTGGGCGTGGGTCACCCGGGGGCCAAGGATCTGGTGCTAGACGCCGTGCTCGATCGTCCGACGGGCGCCGAGCAGCAGATGATCGATGAAGCCGTGCAACGCGCGCTCGAGGCGGTGCCGGAGCTGTTGCGCGCCGGGGCGCAGAAGGCGATGAATCGTCTGCACCGCAGCGGCGGCGATGAGCCGGCTGCCTAGGGAGTAGTAGACGTGGCGATTCAATGCGGCATCGTCGGGCTGCCGAATGTCGGCAAATCGACCCTGTTCAACGCGCTGACGCGTGCGCAGATCGCGGCCGAAAACTATCCGTTCTGCACCATTGATCCCAATGTCGGGGTGGTGGCATTGCCCGATGCGCGCCTGGGTGAACTCGCAGCGATCGTGCACCCCGAGAAAATTCTGCCCACGGCGGTCGAATTCGTCGACATCGCCGGGCTCGTGGCGGGCGCGTCCCAGGGCGAAGGCCTGGGTAATCAATTCCTGGCTCATATCCGCGAGGTTGACGCCATCGCTCATGTCGTGCGCTGTTTCGAGAACGATGACATCGTGCATGTGGCCGGCCGCATCGACCCGCTGTCGGATGTCGAGATCGTCAATACCGAGCTTGCCCTGGCCGATCTGGTATCGGTGGAAAAGGCATTGGATCGCGCGACCAAGGCGGGCAAGAGCGGCGCCGACAAGCACGCGGCGCGCAAGCGCGAGTTGTTCCAGCGCGCGCGCGCACTGCTCAACCAGGGCAAGGCGGCACGGCTGCTCGGCGGCGGTGAGGAGGATCGACGCGATCTGCGCGAACTGCATCTGCTGACATCCAAGCCGGTCATGTACATCGCCAACGTCGATGAGGCGGGGCTGACCACCGACAACGCATACTTGACGGCCCTGCGCGCCCGCGCCGCGGCCGAGCATGCGGTGGTGGTACCGGTCTGCGCGGCGATCGAAGCCGAGATCGCGCAGCTGCCGGAAGGCGAGCGGGCCGAATTTCTGCGCGATCTCGGGCTATCCGAACCCGGGCTCAACCGCGTGATCCGCGGCGCCTACGAGCTGCTGGGCCTTATTACATATTTCACCGCCGGGCCGAAGGAGGTCCGCGCCTGGACGGTGCGCCAGGGCAGTACCGCGCCGCAGGCCGCGGGCGTGATCCACACGGATTTCGAGCGCGGCTTCATTCGCGCCGAAGTCATCGCCTTCGATGACTACATTCAGTATCGCGGTGAGGCCGGCGCGCGGGAGGCCGGCCGGCTGCGACTCGAGGGCAAGGAATATCTCGTGCAGGAAGCCGATGTCATGCATTTTCGGTTCAACGTCTGAGCCGGGCCGCAGGCGCGACAATTCCAATGTGCGGGAATTGGAGGCACATCTGCTATGCTCGGAGGGTACGGTCAGGATTCGCCGGCTATCGCATTTATTAAACGGTTTTAACCGTGCGCTCATGTTCGCTTAATGGCCACGCGACCAATGTCGGCCCTGCGAAACGTCGTAAATCGACGGGGTGAGCGATGCTGCAGTGGGCGACCGATCGCTGGAAATTCCGACGTGCCGCCGGCACCGCAGTGCGGGCGGCGACGCGGCCGCGCGCAGCGTCGAGCCCACCCGCGCCGCGCGACATCGTGCTCGTGCCCTGTTGGCGCCGGCCCGAGATGCTGTGGCATTGCATCGATAATCTTTGTAAAGCCGACGGCGTCCAATCGATGCACGTGGTATTCCGGCCCGACAGCGGCTACGACGCTGATAACATCGCGGTCATTCATGAATTCGCCGGCCGGTTGCCGAGCTACGAGATTCAGCCCACCCCTCAATGTCCCTATCGGCGCGCCAAACTCAGTGCCAACATTCTGCTCGGCTATATGCAGGCGGCGGCGTTGACGCGCCGCTACGTCTATTTGATCGAAGACGACATCATGGTCGGGCGCGACTTCTTCCGCTGGCATGCCGCCGTGCACTCGCAGCGCGAAAGCCTGTTTTGCTCGATCGCCGTGCGCAATCACAATCGCTGCGTCCAGACCCCAGACGATCCGGATGGCTACTATCTCACCAGCGGCGATTATTGTTCCTGGGGCGTGTGTTTCGATCGCACGGTGATCACGGGGCTGATTGCGCCGCACGTCAACCTCGATTACCTCTCGCATCCGAAGCGCTATCTGCGACGACACTTCGCGGACAGTCGCGTGAGCCTCGGGTACGTCGAGCAGGCGAGTCTGGTGCGCCGTATTCAGGAGATCTGCGCCCGGCCGATCGCCTATCCGGCCACGCCGCGCGCCTTTCATGCCGGTTTTTACGGACGCAATCGCCCTGGTGGAATCCCTGGGGCACTCGATGAGCGCGTGCGGCGGCTCGACACCATGATCTATGACGCCACGGCGATGCGCGGTGCGGCGCTGTCGGAACGCTATGCCGCCGACAGCGAACCGGTCCGACTCGATGTCGTCGGCGGCCCGGGTTTGCACCAGCTCGAAGCGCCCTCGATCTAGCATCTGCGTGTATCACCTATCCCGCAGTCCCTCGTTGGCGAGCGTGCGACTCGCGCGTCTGCGCCCGACTCAGCTGACGGTCGGCTACGTCGAGGTCACGCTCAAAGCGCAGGAATGGGCACGCCTCGCCAAGAAGCGGCGCAAGATCGAACTCGAGTACCAGGTATTCCCAGCAGTGCTTGGGCCCGGGCGCGACTATTTCATCATCGACCACCATCATCTGGGCATTGCTCTGATCGATGAGGGGATCAGGGACGTCCTCGTCACGGTGCTGGACGATCTGTCTTATCTCGAATCCTCCGTGTTCTGGCGGACCATGGAATTTCGCTCATGGAGCCATCCCTATGACCATCGCGGCCGACGCTGCGACTATCGCGACATGCCGCGTCGCCTCACGCAACTCGAGGATGACCCGCACCGCAGCCTGGCCGGCTTGGTGCGTAGTGCCGGCGGGTTCGCCAAGGATCAGGAGCCGTTCGTGGAGTTCCTGTGGGCGGATTTCTTCCGCCCGCGGGTCTCGGTGCGGCTAATCAAGCGGGAGCAGCGGCGCGCCACTGCGCTCGGCCTGCGTTTGGCGCGCTCGAGCGAGGCGCGCTATCTGCCCGGGTGGACCGGCAAGGTCGCTACTGGCTCCGCGGG
>DAIMZW010000020.1:0-30662 GCA_036733765.1 Steroidobacteraceae bacterium | reverse complement strand
AGGAAGGCCACCAGCTTGTGCAGAGTGCCGTTGGCGCCTGAGCTCAGGTCGGCTTTGGCGGTCGCAAACAGCACATCGCCGAGGGTCAATACCAATCCGCGATCCGTAACCTTCGCTTGCAGGGTGTCAATTTGCCGCTGCAGTTCTTCGGCTTGCTGCTGCGCGCTCAGGGCAGCGGCTTGCGCGGCGTCCGCCTGATTGCGGGCCGCGTCAGCCTCGGCCTTCTGCTCGGCGCCTTCGGCGCGCGCCATCGCGACCTTGCCGGTGGCCAGATCGGCCTCGCGCGTGCGCGCATCGAGACGGACCTTCTCACGCTGCGCGATCAGTTCGACACGCTGATCTTCCGCAAACTTCGTCTCGGCCTCGGCGCGGGCCGTCTCGACTTTGCGATCCGCCATGTACACCCGGTACGCGACCAACTGCTGGTCGGTTTCCGGCTGTTCGGCGATACGCACTGCGGCTTCTGCCTGCTGCATCGATATGGGCGCGCGGTTGGCGAGGTTTGGATCAGCCTGCAGCTGCGTCAGCATGTTGCGGGCATGCGCGGCGCCTTCCGGTTTGACCGGCGCATTGGCACAGGCGGCGAGTAAGACTGCCGCGACGGCCGCAGCCATCAAGGGCTTTTTCATGTTCAAGCTCCGGACTGTGGTATTCATTGCTGTGCTCCCGCATTGCGCTGCATTTCCTGAATCAGCGTGGCAGTGCTGCGTTTCATTTCATCATTGACCGCATTGGCTTTGGCGTCAGCGGTCTTGGCGGAGGCGAACTCGGCCGCGGCGGTCGACTCCTCGGCCAATTGTTTTGCCGTGACCATTTGCTTGTCGCTGACCGCGGTATTGGCGGCTGCGAGCTCAGTACGGGATTCGGCCAACTCGCCGGGAGCGTAGCGTCCGGCCTCATTCTGCTCGGCGGTCGCGATGGCCTGCTGAGCGAGCTTCAGACTTGCGGTGGGCGGCGGCGGCGATGCGCACGCGGCAAGCAGCAGCACGCTCGTAAGACTGGCCGCTGCGAGCAGCGACGAACGAGTTTGTGTGGGCGAGGTAGGGTTCATGTTCATTTCTCTATTGGTGAGAGCGGATCACGGCTGCCGGGCAGCCGCCTGAGAATGCGATCTTGCGGGACTTGGGGTCAAAAGTCGGTGCGCGAACGTACATACACCGCTAGGCTTTAAGGCGCCGGGACCCAGTGCGATAGCCGATAATGGTATGTGGCGCGGGTGTCCGTACGCGTCGTGGTATGCGTAAACTGTAAAGCTCCTCAGGCGCTCGAGACGCTGGCAACCCAGGCGCCGCCGAGGATCACTCGCACGCTGTGGGTGGCGCCGTCGTCCGCCAACGCAATTCGAGCCTGCCCGAGCGGCAGCACTTGGCCATCGAGCTCGGCGTGCGCAATGCCGCGGCTGACACCGTGCGGATTGTCGACCGAAATGTTGTAGCGGGCAGAGCGATACTTGAAGGCGATCTCGAAACCGGGCCAATTTTCGGGCACGCAGGGCGCGAGCAGCAAACTGGCGCCCTGGACGCGAAATCCCAGGATGCATTCGAGACCGGTCCGGTACATCCAGCCGGCCGAGCCGCTGTACCACGTCCACCCACCGCGTCCGGCGTGCGGAGCGACCGAATAGATGTCTGCAGCGATGACATAGGGCTCGACCTTGTAGCGCTGCAGGTCGGCGCGCGTGCTCGAACGAGTGATTGGATTGAGTAGCGCGAACAGATCTCCCGCCTGATTCCCGTGGCCGAGCATCGCGTGTGCCATGACCGACCAGGTCGCGGCGTGCGTGTACTGGCCGCCATTTTCCCGGATGCCGGGCGGATAGCCCTTGATATAACCGGGATCGAGCGACGTATGGTCGAACGGTGGCGTGAACAGCAATGCCAGACCGGTGTCGCGTTGGATGAGCTGAGCTTCCACCTCCGCCATGGCCTGTACGCTGCGGGCCGGGTCGGCGGCGTGCGAGATGACGCTCCAGGATTGTGCAATCGAGTCGATCCGGCATTCAGCGCTCGCGGCGGATCCGAGCGCCGTGCCGTCATCGAAGTAGCCCCGCCGGTACCAGTTTCCATCCCACGCCTCGCGTTCGAGCGAATCGCGCAGTGTCGCCGCGTGGGCCAACCATTGCGCAGCGCGTGTGCGTTCGCCACGCGCCCGTGCCAATGGCGCGAAGCTCGCCAGCGTGGCGTACAGGAACCATCCGAGCCACACGCTTTCGCCTTTACCCAAGACACCGACGCGATTCATGCCGTCGTTCCAGTCGCCGGTGCCGATCAGGGGCAGGCCGTGTGATCCGTTCTGCAGGCTGTGATCGAGCGCTCGCGCGCAATGCTCGAACAGCGCAGCCGTTTCGTCCGAGATCGCGGGCTGGAAGAACGCCTCGTGCTCGGCGGGACGCAGCAGCTGGCCTTCGAGAAACGGCAGCTTCTCATCCAGTACTGCCAAGTCCCCAGTGGTCTCGATGTAGTGCGCGGTGGCGTAGGCCAGCCAGATCCGATCGTCGGATATGCGCGTGCGGACGCCTGGACCGCCCGGGCGCGATCCCAATGACGGCAGCCACCAGTGCTGCACATCACCCTCTATGAACTGGCAGCCTGCAGCGCGCAGTAGATGCTCGCGCGTGAGCGCCGGACGCGATAGCGCCAGCGCCATGCCATCCTGCAGTTGGTCGCGGAAGCCGTAGGCGCCGCTGGCCTGATAGAACGCGGATCGCGCCCACATGCGGCACACCAGCGTCTGATACAGCGTCCAGCGGTTCAGAATGATGTCGAACGAGCGGCTCGGTGTCTTGACCTGCACCATTCCGAGCACATCGTCCCAATAGTCCACGACGGCGCGAAACACCGCTTCGAGGTCCGCCGAGCGATAGCGGGCGATTAGGGATTGCGCCTCCTCAGCCGTCGCTGCCTCGCCCAGGAAGAACACGACCTCCAGCGTCTCGTCGGGTTCCAGCTCGAGCAAGGTTTGCAGCACACCGCAGGGGTCCAGTCCGGCCCCGACGCGCCTCGACAGCGCAGTCCGTCCGGTCAGCGCGGCGGGCTGCTCGAGCGTGCCAAGTCGGCCCAGAAATTCGCGCCGATCGGCGCTCCAATGCATTTGCCGTCCGGCCAGATCCGCAAACGCGACACGCGAACCGAATGTGGCGCTCCACGGATTGCGGGCGAACAGCGCACCCGTGGCCGGGTCCAACTCCGTCACCAGGAACGGGGCGGTGGCGGCCCGCGTTGGACCGAGCACCCATTCGACGTAGGCGGTTACCGAAAGTCTTCGGTTGCGGCCCGAGCTGTTATGGATCTTCAGACGCGAGATCTTGATCGGATCCGCCATCGGCACGTACATCAGCAGATCCAGGTCAATGCCGTGCGTAGAATGTTCGAAGCGGCTGTAGCCCTGGCCGTGCCGCGCCGTATAGGAGGCGCGCTGATCGCGGATCGGCAAAGCGGTCGGTCCCCACAGCTCCCCGCTCTCCTCATCGCGCACATACAGCATCTCGCCGGGGCGATCACTGACGGGATCGTTGGACCAAGGTGTGAGCTGATTGTCGCGACTGTTGAGCGACCACGTGTAACCGCTGCCTTCGGTCGCTACCTGGAAACCGAACAGCGGATTGGCGATGACATTGATCCAGGGCGCGGGTGTGGACTGGCCGGGCCCAAGCAGCGTCACGTATTCGCAGCCGTCGGCGGCAAATCCGCCAAGTCCATTGAAGAATTCGAGACCGAGCGAGGCGGGTGCGACCACGGCAATGTCCGCCGGCGCCAAAGGCCGCGATGGCCGCAGGTTAGTGAGCGCGGGCGCGGGCGCGGGCACGCGCAGGCGCTCGAGCTGATCCGTCAGGCTGCCGCGTTGGCCTACGAGGACTATGCGTGCGACCGATGACAACAGGGCGCGCGTTTCCTCCGGGATCAGATCCGTGCGCAGCAGGAATACCGCGCCGCGTGCGTGGTCGGCACCGAGCCGCGGCCGCGACTGGCTCATGCGCAGCTGCGTCTCCAGCGCGGTCTGCAATTCGTTGAGGTAGGACGGTGCTCGTTCGTTCAGAATTACCAGATCCACCGCCACTTGCTTCATGCGCCAATATTCATGAGCCCGCAACAGCGCGCGCGCGATCGCGATGTCATCAATGTTGTCGATGCGACATAGCACGATCGGGATATCGCCGGAGATGCCCTGCGCCCACAGTCCCGCCGGTGTACCGGCGCCGCGGCGAATCGTGTCCGAGGTCGGGCGCATGGATGCGTCGGCAAACAGCACGTGCCCGGCCAGACGCTGAAACAGACTGGCCTCGGCCGCGTCCATCCCTAAGTGCCGAAGCTGTATCTGGGCCTGCGTCCAGGCCAGAGTGGTCGCGCGCGCGAAGCCATTGGTCTCGCGATGCTTGTCGACGAGAGCCAGAGCGCTTTCGCGCGAGTCCGCGATATCGGTCCAGAACGCAATGCGCACCGTTGCTCCGGCCGGAACGCGCAGCCGATAACGCAGCGCAAACACCGGATCGAGCACGGTGCCCACCGTGTTGGACAGGCGCCGGCCGTCCATCAGGGCAATCGGCGAGCGGATATCGCGCCCGCGGCCGATGAATCGAGCACGGTCCGTTTCGACCTCGGGCTTGCCGATGCTCTCGCCTTCGATGACTGCGTGATGGGCCGCCCAGACATCCGGCTCTTCGGGCGAGCGCCGTCGGCGCGTGGCCAGCAGCACGGCGTCTTTCGGCAGGTACTCGGTCTGCACGAACATTTTTGAGAAGGCCGGATGCGCCGTGTCGGCGGCCGGCGGCGCGAGCACCAGTTCGCCATAGGATGTGACTTCAATGTCGCATCGACGGGCGCCGCTATTCGCGATCGACACGCGGCGGACCTCGGCGTCGTCCTCGGGCGATACCACGACCTCCAGGGTGGTCGTGATCATGCCGTCGGTACGAATGATCTCCGCCCGGTCCTCGGTGAAGGTCACCGCGTAGCTGTTGGGCTCAATGCCGCTGGGTTGATAACCCGCGGACCACACGGCGCCGCTCTCGACGTCTCGCAGAAACAGATAGCTGCCGCTGTCGTCGCGCGTGGGGTCTTCGCGCCAACGCGTCACGCCCAGATCGCGCCAGCGGCTATAGCCGGAGCCGGCACTCGTGAGCATGACCGAATAGCGGCCGTTCGAGAGCAGGTGCGTCTGCGGCTGAGCGTCGTGCGGCGTGAACAGCCGTCGTACCTCGGGAAGCTGCGCCTCATCGATGCGCGCTGCCGTGTTGAGGGCCTCGGCGCGCGCGGGCACGACGGATACATCTCGCGGCGTGCGCTCCTGCAGCAGCAGCTCGGTCGCGCGGATGCTCGGCTCGGAATGAAATCGCGCGCGCATCCGGCCGTCGAGCAGGACATTGGCGATCGCGATCACCGTCATGCCCTGGTGGTGCGCCATGAAGGCTCGGATCAGCGCGAATCGCGCCCCTTCCGGCACGCGGCTGCGCGTGTAGTCGAGCGCCTCATGAAAACCATAGCGCCCGCGTGCGCCGAGCGCCGCCAACCGCGCAAAGTTCCGCGCCGCGCGTTGCGGATCGACCATCGCCGCCAGCGCGGTGGCGTAAGGGGCAATGACGGTGTTTTCGCCCAAGCCGCGCTTGATCCCCAGGCCCGGCACGCCGAAATTCGAATACTGATAAGTGGACTCGAGATCGCGCGCGTTGTAGGCCGATTCCGAAACGCCCCAGGGCACACGGAGTTCCGCGCCGTAACCGATCTGCCGCTGCACGATCAGGCGATTGGTCTGCTCCAGCAGGCTCCCGCCTGGTGCGCGCATGACCAGTGAGGGCATCAGGTATTCAAACATCGAGCCCGACCAGGAGACCAATGCCGCACCGTATCCAATCGGTGTCACGGGGCGACCGAGCCGAAACCAATGCCGCGCCGGCACATCGTTCTTGGCAATCGCCACAAAGCTGGCCAGGCGTGCCTCGGAGGCGAGCAGGTCGTAGCAGTTCGGGTCGAGCGACCCATCGATCGCACGGTAGCCGATCGACAGCAGCCGGCGCTCCGGATCGAGCAGGAAAGCGAATTGCATCGCCTCGGCCATCGCGTGCGCGCGCGACTCCAGGCCAGCCAAACGCAGCCTGAGGCTCTGGAGTTCATCCTCGCTCTGCGCGACATCGCGGCGCGCACTGGCGATTGAACGCTGTGTAGCCTGCGCCCAATACAATACGTCGGCGCAGGCCGCTTCTCCCAGTTCGTTCGACAGGGCTTGGGCGATGTCCACCAGTGTCGCGGCGACCGGCGCGAGTTGCGCCAGGTTGCCGTCGCTGAGCGTCCCGGCCAGTGCATCGAGCGCATGGTTAAGCTGCTGGCAGGCGATGGTATGAGTGCGTATGTCCTCGCTGAGCTCGCCCACGGCCTCGCGAGTGAGCTTCATGGCATCGGCAATACCGGCCAATGATTCGTGAGGCGCCGGGCAGACATCGATCCATTCCCGGCACGAGTTGCTCAGTGCGATCAGATGCGCTGCGAGATTTCCGCTGTCTACCGAGGAGACGTATCGCGGCTCCAATGGCCGCAGGTCCTGTGTGTCGTACCAGTTGTAGAAATGACCGCGGAATCGATCGAGCTTGCCCATGGTCTCGAGGGTGGCTTCAAGGCGCTCGACGGTCTCGATCGTGCCCACCCAACCGAAATCGCGAGCGCTGACAGCGGACAGCAGGTACAGGCCCAGATTGGTCGGTGAGGTGCGGTGCGCCAGGACCGGCTGGGGATCTTCCTGGAAGTTATCCGGCGGCAGCATGTTATCCGCCGTCGTCACGAATGCTTCAAAGAAGCGCCAGGTACGGCGCGCGACCAGTCGCAGCGCACTGGCGTCCGCCGCAGTCACCGCCAGGCGATTCGCCACCAGCGGGGCGAGGCTGATCCACACTGCGATGGCGGGCGATGCAATCCAGAGTACGAGGAACGGCGCGGCCACGCGCCAGGCCTCCGGTCGCAAGGCGCTGATCAGGCCGAAAGCAGCGACGGCGAGCGCCACGGCGCCGCTCATGCGGCCATAGGCACTGCCGAGGTGCAGCTGCGGGCTGAGGTTCGCCTGAGCGGCGGTGACCCACTGCAGCAGATTGCGCCGGCTCAGGAACAGGCGAAACAGCGTGCGAGCGATCGCATCGATCATCGACCACGCCTGATGCGCCATGAAAGTGAGCAGCAGCAGAAACTGGCAGGCCGCGAGCACGACATCCTTGCGCAACGCCCGCAGGTGGCTGCCTAGCTTGATGCCGGCACGGTGCGGCAGGATCGCAGCGAATGCCGGCAGCAATGCCGGCAGTGCCAGTGTCGTGCAGACGAAAGCAGTCCAGAGCAGGGCGGCGCGGTTCTGCGGCAGCAGCCATCCGGCCACTACGGCGGCAAGACATGCCGGTGCCGTCAGGCTCCGGCGCAGATTATCCAGCATCTTCCACAGACTGATCAGCGGCAGTGCGCGGCCGCCGCGTCCGAGGATCCACGGCAGCAATTGCCAGTCGCCACGCGCCCAGCGGTGCTGGCGCGCGGCAGCGACGTCATAGCGCGATGGAAACTCCTCGACCAACTCGACGTCCGAGACCAGTCCGGCGCGCGCGAAGATTCCCTCGAACAGATCGTGGCTGAGCAGAGTCCCCTCAGGCACGCGGCCGGCCAGCGCCGCTTCAAACGTGTCGATCTCGTAAATGCCCTTGCCGGCGTAGGATCCCTCGCCGAACACATCCTGATAGACATCGGACACCGCCGCGGCATAGGGGTCGATGCCGCTGCTGCTCGAGAACACGCGCTGAAACAGCGAGCCTTCGCGGCCAATCGGCAATGAAGCGGCGATCCGCGGCTGCAGCACCGCGTGGCCCTCCAGCACATGGCCGGAGGCGGCGTCGAACCGAGGCCGATTGAGCGGGTGTGCCATCTTGCCGACCAGGCGGCGCGCGGTGTCGCGCGGCAGCCGGGTATCGGCGTCGAGTGTGATGACGTAGCGCACATCGGCCGGGACCCAGGGCGGCAGTCCACCGACCTCCAGAAAGCTCGTGTCGGCGGCTCCGCGCAGCAATCGGTTCAATTCATGCAGCTTGCCGCGCTTGCGTTCCCATCCCATCCATTGCCGCTGTCCCTGGCTCCAGACCCGGCGGCGATGCAGCAGCAGGAATCGATCACCGGCGGCGGCCGGTCCATAGCGGCGGTTCAATTGCGCGATGCCGGCGATCGCCGCGTCGAGCAGCATCTGGTCACCGGCAACGCGCTGGGTCGAGGCATCGGTCCAGTCCGACAGCAACGCGAAATGCAGCTCGCCTTCCGGCGAGGCGAGATAGTGGATTTCGAGCCGCTCAATCTGCTGCTCGATTGCGGCGCTGGTCGTGAGCAGAGCGGGCACGACCACCAGGGTGCGCAGCGGCGGCGGCACGCCGCTGCGCAGCGCCAGGCCCGGCAGGATCGTGGCGCCGAAGCTGCGCATGGCGGCGCGATTCACCAGCGCGACGGCCGCATCCAGCGCCGGGATCCAGCCCAGCAGCGCCAGCAGCGCCAGGCTGGAATGGGCGACTCCCCAGGTGTAGAGCAGCAGCAATGGCAGCGCCAACACGCCGGCCGCCAGAGCCGCGATCGCGCCAATATAGTCGGCGGCGCCATTGGCGGATATGACGCGATTCGGCCAACGCCAGAATGGAGCTCGATAGCCGACGTGCCTCGCGAACGCGCTGTGGCCGTCGGCGAACAGGTGGTAACCAGGGTCGCGCTCGCGAAGGGGCGCTTCACTGGCCACGGCCCGGCTGGCGGCGGCCAGTGCCGCTTGCGCGATCTCCAACTCCGTCAGCCGCGAGCCGCGTGCCAGGCGTTCAATCGCGTGCCGATAGAGGTTGCGCGTGGGAAAATCCATGGCGGTGAAGTCGCTGCCGGCGCACAGCAGTTCATCGACAAGGCTGACGCTTTCGAAAAATTCCGGCCAATCCACATCCGACAGCAACCGCATGCTGGTGATGATGTTGCGCACCGTCACGTTGGATGCGCCCTGGCGCTGATGCTCCTCACGCACGATCTGATTGGACGTCGTGCCTTTCGTGATCAGACGTTCCTCCAGCCACTGCAGCGCTGGGGTGACGCGTGGGTCCTGATCGCGCAGCCGCTGGACCAGCTGCACGACGAAGGCCGGTGCCAGAAGATGCCGTTCTGCATCGCGGCCGCGCAGACTCTGCGGCTCGACCGTGAGGCCGTTGACGCCCAACAGGCGATCGGCCGCGGCGTCGGCTTCCTGCCGGTGCGCCCGGCTACTGACGATACGCGCCGCGGCGCGTCGCAGATTCTCGACCAGCACGACCCGCAGCGTGATCGCCACGGCCCACAGCTCACCGATGGTCAGCGGCTGGATGCGCTGATACGCGCGCACGAAGCGGCGCAGCGAGTCGGGATCGAAGTGGCTGTCGGTATGGGCGACAAATGCCCAGGCGATGCCGAACACCCGCGGATAGCCCTCGAACGGTCCGCTCGCGAGTTTCGGCAGCAGCCGATAAAAGCTTGGCGGCAGGTCCACGCGAATCTCGCGGATCTGCTCCTCGATGACGTGGTAATTGTCGAGCAGCCACTCGGCGGCCGGCGTAATCGGCCGGCCCTCGGCCGCGGCGGCGGCGATGGTGCGATACGCCGCCAGTAGCACGGATTCGTTCTGTCCCAGCCGCACGCTAAGGGAATGGCGGGAACCGCGGCGCCGCGTGATCGGTTGTGCGGCCGCGAGACTGGCCGCGTGCTGCTCGAGGCGCTCGATGCTGAACAGCTCGGCGCGCAGGATCTCTTCATTGTCCCAAATTGAGGGCCGGGCGCTGCGTCCCAGAGCGCGCCGCATGAGCGATCTCAATCGGGTTGCTCGATCGCGCGCTCGCCGCGCCGCCATCCGACATGTGGGATATTCACCGACATCAGGGCACCTGCTATATTCCGGACACCGCGCACCACCGCGGCTGGTTCGCCTGGATTACCATAAACCAAGCGCTCCCGTCGGTCCGTACGCTGGCGTACACAGTCATGCGCGCGTCAGGTCATCGTTATTGCCTATGGACACGCGCCGCCGTGCGAGCCAAGCTCATTGCGGCTCTTAAAGAGGCGCGTGTGATGCAGGACAATACCCCGGATGCCGAATTGCTGCGAAAGATGGACGCCTACTGGCGTGCGGCCAACTATCTGTCCGTCGGCCAGATCTATCTGTACGACAATCCGCTGCTGAAGGAGCCGCTGCAGCTTACACACGTCAAGCGCATGCTGCTCGGGCACTGGGGTACGACGCCGGGCCAGAATTTCATCTACGTGCACCTGAACCGCATCATCAAGCGGTTCGATCTCGACATGATCTACATGTCCGGACCCGGACATGGCGGCCCGGCGCTGGTAGGCAATACCTATCTCGAGGGCACGTACAGCGAGGTCTATCCGGACATCAGCCGCGATGAAGCCGGCTTGCGGAAACTGTTCCGGCAGTTCTCATTTCCCGGCGGAATTCCCAGCCACGCGTCGCCGGAATGTCCCGGCTCCATCCACGAAGGCGGGGAGCTGGGCTATTCAATGAGTCACGCCTTTGGCGCAGTATTTGACAATCCGACGCTGCTGGTCGCTTGTGTGATCGGCGATGGCGAAGCCGAGACGGGACCCTTGGCCACCGCGTGGCATTCGAACAAGTTCCTCAATCCAGCGAACGACGGTGCGGTGCTGCCGATACTGCATCTGAACGGCTACAAGATTTCCAATCCGACCCTGCTGGCACGCATCTCGCGCGAAGAGTTAACGCAGCTGCTGCACGGTTACGGTTGGACGCCGCATTTCGTCGAGGGTCATGAACCGGCAGCGATGCACCGCGCCATGGCCTCGACACTGGATACGGTCGTGCAGCAGATCCAGCAGATCCAGCACAGCGCGCGCGTGCAGGGCGCGACAACGCGCCCGCGCTGGCCGATGATCGTGCTGAGCTCACCCAAGGGTTGGACCGGACCGAAAATGGTCGATGGCCGGCCGAATGAGGGCACGTTTCGTGCGCACCAGGTGCCGCTGGCGATCAGCGCGAACTCACCGCCGCAACACCTAACGCAGCTCGAGAATTGGTTGCGCAGCTATCGGCCCGGGGAATTGTTCGATACGCAGGGTCGCCTGCGGCCCGAACTGGCCGAGCTGGCGCCCACCGGCGAGCGGCGCATGGGTGCAAATCCCAATGCCAATGGCGGCCTGCTGCTGCGCGATCTGAAGCTGCCGGACTTTCGCGACCACGCGGTCCATGTGGCCACGCCGGGTGTTGCGGGGATCGGCGACACGCATGTCCTGGGCCGCTTCTTGCGCGACGTGATTGCAATGAATGCCGAGCAGCGCAATTTCCGCCTGTTCGGTCCGGATGAGACGCTGTCCAACGGCCTGGAGGCGGTATTCGAAGCGACCGCGCGCCAGTGGCAGGCCGAGGTGGTGCCGAACGATGAATTCCTGGCGCGCAGCGGCCGCGTGATGGAGGTGCTCAGCGAGCATCAATGCGAGGGCTGGCTGGAGGGCTATCTGCTCACCGGACGACACGGACTGTTCAATTGCTACGAGGCGTTCATTCATATTGTCGATTCAATGTTCAACCAGCACGCCAAGTGGCTCAAGGTCTCGGCGCAGCTGCCCTGGCGGCGCAAGATCGCTTCGCTGAACTACCTGCTGGCCTCGCATGTCTGGCGGCAGGATCACAACGGCTTCACGCACCAGGATCCGGGCTTCATCGACCACGTGGTCAACAAGAAAGCCTCGATCGTGCGGGTCTATCTGCCGCCCGACGCGAACTGCCTGCTGTCGGTCATCGATCACTGCCTGCGCAGCCGCCACTACGTCAACGTCGTGGTGGCAGGCAAGCATCCCGCGCCGCAATGGCTGGCGATCGAGGCCGCTGCGCGGCATTGCGCTCAGGGTATCGACGTCTGGCATTGGGCCAGCAACGATGAAGGGGCCGAGCCGGATGTCGTGATGGCCTGCGCCGGCGACGTTCCGACGCTCGAGACACTCGCGGCGGTCTCGATCCTGCGGCAGAATTTGCCGGCGCTGAAGCTCCGCGTGATCAACGTGGTCGATCTGATGCGTCTGCAGCCGGCCAGCGAGCACCCGCACGGTCTGATCGATGCGGACTTCGACCGGCTGTTCACCGCGAACAAACCGGTGATCTTTGCCTTTCATGGCTATCCGTGGTTGATCCATCGCCTGACCTACCGCCGCACCAACCACCACAATCTGCATGTGCGCGGCTACAAGGAGGAAGGCACGATCACGACGGCGTTTGACATGACGGTGCTGAATGATCTGGACCGCTTCCACCTCGTGATGGATGTCATCGACCGCTTGCCGCAGACGGGCGTGGCCGGCCTCGAGCTCAAAGGCCTGCTCGCATGCAAGCTGCTCGAGCACAAGCAATACATCGATCAGTACGGCGAGGACATGCCGGAGATCCGCGACTGGAAATGGGACCCCAGCCTGTGGTCGATCAAATCTACCTGATTCGACATGGCGAGACGGCATGGTCGCTGAGCGGACAATACACCGGTCGCACCGATGTGCCGCTGACCGAGCGCGGCGAGCAGCAGGCGCGGCAACTCGGTGAGCTGCTGCGCGTCACGCGCTTTTCACAGGTACTGGTCAGTCCGCTGCAGCGCGCGCGTCGGACCTGCGAACTGGCGGGCTTAGGGGGTAAGGCGCGCGTGGATCACGCTCTGCGCGAGTGGGACTACGGCGACTACGAGGGTTTGACCGGCGCGCAGATCCATGCGCAACGCGCGGATTGGGACGTGTTTCGCGATGGTTGTCCCGGCGGTGAATCGAGCGAGCAGATGTGCGAGCGCATCGATGCAGCCCTTGCTCAGCTGCGCCCCATGCAGGGCCGCGTGGCCATCTTTTCGCATGGACACTTCCTGCGCGCGCTCGCGGTGCGCTGGATCGAGCTGCCAATCCTGCACGGGCGAAATTTCGGTCTGGATACCGGCGCACTGAGCATGCTCGCCTACGAACACGACAATGTGCACGAGCCGGCCATCGAATTGTGGAACGCGGCCTCGAACGAGGTGTTTGATCTGCGTTCGCACGAGCAACACAGCTGACGCCCGCCATGCGTCGCTTAGAAATCCTGCATCGCACTTACTACAATTTTCACGGCACGGTGCGGCTGGGCCCGCACCGCTTGCTGCTGCGCCCACGCGAAGGGCACGCAGTGCGCCTCGAGTTCTCGCGGCTGGAAATCGTGCCGACCGCCGGTATCCGCTGGGTCCGGGATGCGTACGACAATTCGGTCGCGATTGCTACCTTCGAGCAGACCACAAGAGCGTTGCAGATCGTCAGCGAGCTCATCGTTCAGCACTACGATGAGACGCCGCTCGATTTCGTCGTTGCCGACTATGCAGTGAACTATCCGTTCGTCTACGACACGGACACGATTGACGTGCTGCAGCCCTATCTGATTGCGCCGGCGCAACCCGATCAGACCGCCTTGCGGGCGTGGGTGGAGGGCTTTTGGAAGTCCGGAGAGCCGATTCAGAGCTATGGTTTGCTGGAGCGCCTGTGTACCGGGATCCATCGCACGCTGAGCTATCAGCTCCGCGAGCAACCCGGTGTGCAGACGGCCGCGGACACCCTCGCGCGCGGCATCGGTTCATGCCGCGACTTTTCCACTCTGTTCATGGAGGCGGCCCGCTTGCTGGGTTTGGCCGCGCGCTTCGTGAGCGGCTACTTGAACGCGCCGTCTGCCGACGGGCGCGGCGGCGCCAGTCACGCCTGGGCGGAAGTGTATCTGCCGGGCGCGGGCTGGAAAGGCTTCGATCCGACTATTGGTGAGTTGGTGGGCAGTAAGCACATCGCGCTGGCCGTCGCGAGATCACCGGATACGGTCTCGCCTGTGAGCGGCAGCTACTTCGGGCCGGGGGGCGCCGATCTTGACGTGGGCGTGTGGGTGACCAGCTTGTAGCAGCCGGCCTACGGCCCGGGCTACGTTTTCTGCATGAATGCGCGGTCCGCCTTCTTGGCCTTCTTCGCCGCCCGCTTTTCTTCCAAAGTCTTGGCCGGCTTCTTCTTGCCTTCCTTTTTTTGATCCATTCCCTTGCTCATGTGGTGGGCACCGGTTCGTTGACGCCGGGCTTGCGACCTTTGCGCAGCATTTTCTCGTCATTCTTCTTTTTCTTCGCCTGCTCGCGTTGCTTTTTCTGCTGACGATAATTGGGTTTGGCCAATGAAACTCTCCATGCGTGCGCAGGCTGTTGACGCAATGTCATAATAGTCTACTCTCATATACGGCGTGCCGCTCGGATTGTCATGACCCTATGCCTCACGCTTGAAGACGTTCGGGCCGCGCAGACTCGGATCGCCGACCAGCTGTCCAACACCCCGTGCCTGCACTCGCGCACGCTCACGCAACTGACCGGCGCTCAGATCTACATCAAGTTCGAGAACCTGCAGTTCACCGCTTCCTTCAAGGAGCGAGGCGCGCTCAACCGCCTGTTGCAGCTCACCGACGATGAGCGGCGGCGCGGCGTGTGCACCATGTCCGCCGGCAATCATGGACAGGCGGTGGCCTATCACGCCCATCGTCTGGGCATCCCGGCGACCATTGTGATGCCGCGTCACACGCCCTTCGTGAAGGTCCAGCACACACGCTCGCACGCGGCTACCGTCGTGTTGCACGGCGACACGCTGGTGGAGGCCTTCGAGCATTCGCAGCAGATCCTGGCCGAGCAGGGCCTGACGTTCGTGCACCCCTACGACGATCCCCAGGTGATGGCCGGGCAGGGCACGATTGCGCTGGAGATGCTCGCCGCAGAGCCGGATCTGGAACAGCTCGTGGTACCGATCGGTGGCGGCGGCCTCATCGCCGGCATGGCGGTGGCGGCCAAGGCCATTTCGCCTGGTATCGATGTGATCGGTGTGCAGAGCGCCAGTTATCCGTCGATGCGGGCAGCGCTCACGGGCGCCGAGGCGCTGTGCCAGGGCAATACCATCGCCGAAGGCATCGCGGTCAAGTGGCCGGGCCTGCTGACGCGAGAGGTAGTGCGCGCGCTGGTCGGTGACATCGTGCTCGTGGACGAGAATGAGCTCGAACGCGGTATCGCCCTGCTGCTCAACGTTGAGAAGACCGTGGCCGAGGGCGCCGGGGCGGCCAGTCTGGCTGCGATCCTGGCACAGCCTGAGCGCTATCGCGGCCGAAAAGTCGGGGTGATTCTCTCGGGCGGCAACATCGACCCGCGCTTGCTGGCTTCGGTCATCATGCGCGAACTGGTGCGCGAGCAGCGGATCGTGACACTGCGCATTCCGATCGCCGATCAGCCCGGTGCGCTCTCACGCGTGACGCATGTGATCGGCGAGCAGGGCGGCAATATTCTCGACGTGTTTCACCGGCGGCTGTCGATGAACGTGCCGGCCAAGTCGGCGACGCTGGAGCTGAGTTTCGAAAGCCGCGATTCAGGGCACGCCGAAGCCATCGTCGCCGCGGTGCGGGCCGCTGGTTTCGATCCGGTGGTACTGCAGCCCTGAGCTGAACATGCCCCGACAGGACGTGACGCTCCAGGACATCCGCGCAGCCCAGGTGCGCATTGCCGGCTGCGTGATACGCACACCGGTGCTCGAGAACGCACTGCTCAATGCCGGCTGCGGCGCTCAGCTGCACTTCAAATGCGAGAATCTGCAGGAGATGGGCGCCTTCAAGGCGCGCGGTGCCAGCAATGCCATTTTCGCGCGCTCGGCCGCCGAGTTGCGGGCCGGTGTCGTGACGCACTCCTCCGGCAATCACGGCGCGGCAGTGGCGCGCGCGGCGCGGCTAAGGGGCGTGCCGGCGCATGTCGTGATGCCGCAGAATTGCTCAGCGGCCAAGCTCGCGGCGGTGCGCGCCTACGGCGGGCAAGTCACGCTGTGTGCGCCGACGCTGGCGGCGCGAGAGGCCGCTGCGGCACAGATCGTCGCCGATACCGGAGCGGTGTTCATCCATCCCTATGACGATCCCGACGTCATCGCGGGCCAGGGCACGATCGCGCTCGAATTGCTCGAGCAGGTGCCGCAGCTGGATTGGCTACTGTGCCCGGTCGGCGGCGGCGGCCTGGCCAGTGGGATCGCGGTCGCGGCAAAGAGCCTGCGCCCGAGCATCCGAGTCATCGCGGTCGAGCCGGCCGGCGCCGATGACGCGTATCGCTCCTTCGACTCGGGCGTGCTGATGCCGCCCGCGCCGGCGGCCACGATCGCCGACGGTCTGCGCGGCGCGCTGAGCGCGCGCACCTTTGCCCTGATGCGAGCGCACGTCGATGCGGTCGTTACGGTCGATGAGCAGGCCATCGTGCGCGCCATGCGCGAGCTCTGGCAGCATCTGCGGGTTATTGTTGAGCCCTCATCGGCCGTGCCGTACGCCGCCATTCTCGAGCGCAAGCTCGATGTGCGCGACGCGCACGTCGGCATCGTCCTGACCGGCGGCAATGTCGACCTCGATGCACTGCCATGGTGAGCGCGACCACCGGCATCGGCTACAAATTTCTCGTCACGGCGGCCGATAAGCTCACCGCGCAAGTCGGCATCGGCTACCGTCGCCTGCGCCCGGAGCTGCTGACGATGGATGCGGCCGGCGCCGTGATCGCTCGAACTCCCGGCGAATCGACCGGCACCGCCATCGGCACGGCGGGCTTTGATTTCGCGCATATCTTCAATGCCAGCACCAAGATCACCGACAAGCTCCTGGTCGAATCGGGCTCGGGCAACACCTCACTGGAGAACGATCTGGCGTTGGTGGTCAACATGTCGAAGAAGCTCGCGCTCAGTGCCGGCTTCACGTTTCAGGAAAACACCGAACCCCCAGGCGGGCTGAAGAAGGTCAATACGCTGACCACTTTGAATCTGGTGTACGCCTTCAATCAATAAATGTGAATGCTGGCCGCCTCGCCGCTGCGTACGCTGGCGCGGAACATGGCCGGTGTGTTGTAGCGAATCGCGATCTCGCCACGATGATCGACCGCGATGAGTCCGCCGGCCGCACCCAGGCGCGGCAGGCGTTGCTCGATCGAGGCGCTCACGGCCTCGGCGAGCGAAGCGCCGCCGTAGCACATGCGAGCGGCGATGTCGTAGGCCTGAACGGTACGCAGCAACCACTCGCCATGGCCGGTGGTCGAGACCGCGCAGCTGTGGTTGTCAGCGTAGGTGCCAGCGCCGATCACAGGCGAATCTCCGACGCGGCCCGAGCGCTTGCCGGTCATGCCGCCGGTCGAGGTGGCGGCCGCGAGCCGCCCGGCGCGATCGCGCGCGACTGCGCCCACGGTGCCCAACGGCGGCTCATCCAGCGCGTTCAGCGTTTGCCGCTGCCGGGATCCCGATTGCGCGAGCTGCGTTTTCAGCGCTGCGAGTTGTTCCAGGCGATATGGCGTAATGAAATATTCGTTGGCCACGCGTGTCAGCCCGGCTTCCTCGGCGAAGCTCTCGGCGCCGTTGCCGACCAGGAACACGTGGGGACAGTCTTCCAGCACGCGCCGCGCGAGCTGCACCGGATTCTTGACGCACCTGACCGCTGCCACGGCGCCGGCACGCAGCTGTTCGCCGTCCATGATCGCGGCGTCGAGCTCGACCGTGCCGTCCAGGGTCAACACCGCGCCGCGTCCGGCATTGAACAAGACGTCGTCCTCGAGCACCGTAACTGCCGCTTCGACGGCATCGAGCGCACAGCCGTCGCGTTCGAGTACACCTTGGCCTGCCGCCAGCGCCAGCGCCAGGCCCTGGCGGTACGCCTGCTCGCGTCCGCCGGTGAGTTGCGTGCGCGGCAGCGCGCCGGCACCCCCATGAATGGCCAGTGCGTACATGGGTTCAAGCCTAGCATTGAAAACTCGGTTAGCCTTGGGATCCACAATGGAAGCTGTTGAACCGGGCTGGCAATTCGCCAGCGATAACACCGCCGGAATTTGCCCGGAAGCCTGGAACGCGCTCGCAGCGGCCAATGTCGGCTATGCGCCCAGCTACGGCGATGATCGTTGGACGCAGCGCGCATCGGCTCTGATCCGAGCGCTGTTCGAACACCCGCAGGCACAAGTGTTCTTCGTGTTCAACGGCACGGCCGCCAACTCGCTCGGCCTGGCCGCACTGTGCCAGAGCTACCATGGCATCGTCTGCCACCAGCAGTCGCACCTGCAGACCGATGAATGTGGCGCGCCGGAGTTCTTCAGCCATGGCGCCAAGCTGTTCACGGCCCCGGGCCCCGAAGCCAAGCTCTCGTCGGCGGCGGTGCTGCGCGCAATCGAGCGCCGCAACGATGTGCACTCCTCGAAGCCGCGCGTCGTGTCCCTGAGCCAGACGACCGAATGGGGCAGCGTATATGAGCCGGCCGAGATCGCGGAGCTCAGCGCGCTCGCGCGTGCCCACGGTCTCGCGCTGCACATGGACGGCGCGCGCTTTGCCAATGCCCTGGCTGCCTTGAGCGCACGCGGCGCCAGCGCGGCGGATCTGAGCTGGCGCGCCGGTGTCGATGTGTTGAGCCTCGGCGGCACCAAGTGCGGTCTCAACACGACCGAGGCCGTGGTGTTCTTCGATCCAGCGCTGGCCTCGCAGTTCGATTACCGCTGTAAGCAGGCTGCGCAATTGGCCTCCAAGATGCGCTTTCAGACCAGCCAGTGGGTCGGCGTGCTGGAAAGCGGCGCCTGGCTGCGACACGCCGTGCACGCCAACGCCTCGGCCGCACAGCTGGCCGCCGCGCTGCGGCGTATCCCGGGACTGCGCCCTTTCCGGGAGGTCCAGGCCAACGCGGTATTTGTCGAATTGGAGGCGGCAGTGGCCGAGGCGATGGCGGCCAAAGGCTGGCACTTTCACCTCATGGGCGAGGCCGGCTATCGACTCATGTGCTCCTGGGCCACGGGCGCGGCGGATATCGAACGCTTTGTCAGCGACCTGACCGGGCTCATGCGCTCACAGCGGCAGTGACGGATCGATCGCGGCTTTCCAGGCGAGCAATCCGCCTTCGAGCTGCAGCGGTTCCGCGACACCGGCGCGCCTGGCGATCGCACAAGCCTTCAAACTGCGTGCGCCGCTGCGGCACATGAACACGGTGTATTGGCGCGGCAGCTGCGGGCCGCTGTGTTCGAGCTGACCGAGCGGCATGTTGATCGAGCCAGCCAGATGACCGGTCGCAAATTCATCCGGTTCGCGCACATCGATCAGGCTGATCGGCTGCTGTATTGAGGCCAGTGCCTGTGCCAGTTGCGAGGGCGAGATGATGTGCACGCGCCGCAGCTCCTCGAGCGTGCAGAAACCCGGCGGATCGGTGGGCGCTGTGATGCTTGGATGCTCGCCGCAGACGGCGCAGTCGGCACGGCGCGCAAAGCGGAATTCGTTGAAACGCAGCTCGAGCGCGTCATAGGTCAGCAGCCGTCCGATCAATGGCACTCCGGCGCCGACAATGAGTTTGATCGCCTCCGTGGCCGCGATCGTGCCCAGCACACCAGGCAGCACACCGAGCACCCCCACTTCGGCGCAATTGGGCACCATCCCCTCGGCCATATGCGGAAACAGGCAGCGGTAGCAGGGACCCTGGCCGGGCACATAGGTCATTGCCTGACCTTCGAAACGATGAATGGCCGCCGAAACCAGCGGTTTGCCGTAGATCACACAGGCATCGTTGACCAGATAGCGCGTGCCGATGCGATCGCTGCCGTCAATCACCAGGTCGTAATCATTGAATAGCTGTTGCACGTTCGCGGCGCACAGCTCGATCTGATGCGCCACCACCTGGATCGCGGGATTGAGTGCCTCGAGCCGCGCGCGCGCCACGGCCGTTTTAGGGGCGCCGATGCTGGCGGTGTCGTACAGCACTTGGCGCTGCAGGTTGGACTCATCGACCAGGTCGAAATCCACCAGACCCACGGTACCGACGCCGGCGGCTGCCAGATACAACGCCGCCGGCGAGCCGAGGCCACCGGCGCCGATGACAACCAAACGCGCGGCTTTGAGCCGCTCCTGTCCCGCGACGCCAATCTCGGCGAGACTGAGGTGGCGGCTGTAGCGCCGCAGCTCTGCGGGCGAGAGCTGCTGGCTCATGCCACTAGCCGCCGCTCAAGGCGCAGATCAAATGCACCGGCTCGTTGCGCCCGACCGGCGTGGCCAGTTCATGGGCTTCACGGCTCGCGATGAAGATGCGCATATGGCGGCGGATGCGCTGCTGTTCATCGATCATGCGGAAGCGCATGCCGGGAAAGCGCCGGTCAAGATCGAGCAGAACTTCCTCGAGCGTCGCGCCTTGAGCGCTGACCGTCGCGGCGCCCCCGGTATAATCCCGCAATGGGCTCGCAACATTGACCGTGCAGCTCAAGCGCGCCTCAATGCAATGCCGCGGTGACGGAGTAGATCTCCGGCAGGCGCCCGGCGATCTGACGCCACTCCTGGCCGGCATTGGCACCGGCCCAGACCTCCCCGTTGGTGGTGCCAAAATACACTGCGGGGCGAGTGTGCAGGTCGGTGCACATCGCCTGGCGCAGCACCGTAAACCACGCGCGGGCGCGCGGCAATCCACTATCCCGACGTCGCCAATGCGCTCGGGCATGGTGCGGCCAATGCGTTGCCAGCGCCGCATCGGCCGGTCCAGCCGGTATATCCCGCAATGGTTCTGTTGATAGAGGCGATCGGGTTCGAGCGGATGCAATACCAGGCAGTGCGGATCGTGGCCGAAGGCTACGTTCTGATCGGGCAGGAAATCCGCAGCGACGCCGTCGTTCATCGGCATCCAATCGAGGCCGCCATCGGTCGATTCAAAGACGCCACCGATCGATATGGCCAGATAAAGATGCCTGGCATCACGCGGATCGACCAATATCGAATGCAGCAGCTCGCCGTCCGGCGTTCCCGATCCCGGTGCCCATTGCGCTCGCATCGGGTGATCGTTGAAGCCGGCGACCGGCGCCCAGTGTTCGCCGCCGTCTTCGGTGCGAAACAGTCCCGCGGGCGAGGTGCCGGCATACCACACACCAGGCTCGCGCTCATGGCCGGGCGTGAGCCAGAACACGCGCTCGACGGCCCGGGGCGGTTCCGAGTTCACGGCCTTCCGAAACGCGGGTGGCGTCGCCGCTTCGCGCCATTTACGGCCGCGATCGGCGGATCGATAGACAGTGGGTCCCAAATGTCCGGTCTTCGCGGCCATCAGCAGCGACTTCGGGTCACGTGGATCCTGGACGATGTGGTGAATGGTATGACCGAGAAATTGCGGGCTCGACAGGGTCCAGCTTCGCCGGCGCTCATCAGAGCGCAGCGCGAATGCGCCTTTGCGCGTCCCAATCCATAGCGTCACGGTCGCCACGGCTATGAGCATCGCGCCAGTGCTCCGACGCTGTCAAATCCGCAAATCCTGGGCCGCGATGGTGGCGCGGCTGCCCACCGCAGCGCCTGGAAGTTGCTAGAGTGCGCGCCAATTCGGCTGTGTCGGTCGTCTATGTCCAGAGTATTCCCGCTCGCGCCGCGCGCCGGCCCCGCAGCAGCGGCGCTGGCGCTGCTGCTGCTCGCGCTGCTGGGCTGCAACCGCGGACTATGGACCCCGGACGAGCCGCGCGAGGCCGAAGTCAGCCGCGAAATGGCGCTCGCGCCCAGTGTGATCCCGACCCTGAATGGCCAGCGCTTCATCGAAAAGCCGCCGCTGTATTACTGGACGGTCGCCGCGCTCTACCGGCTGACCGGCGGTGCTTCGGTGCTCGCCGCGCGCAGTGTCAGCGTGCTGGCCGGGGCAGCCACGCTGGCGCTGCTGGTCGCCTGGGGCAGCGCGGCACACTCGCGCGCTTCCGGGTGGCTGTCGGCCATCATGCTGGCCACCAGCGTGCAGTTCATGATCTCCACCCACTGGGTACTGATCGATCCGTTACTGATGCTGTGCACGACTCTGGCAGCCTGGGCGGCCTGGGAATTGCTGGCGCGGCGCGACAGCACGGCCCTGCGGCTCCTGTTCTATCTGGCGCTGGTATTGGCACTGTGGATCAAAGGTCTGATCGGTCCGGTACTGATCGGCGCCGGACTCATCGCCTACGTGCTGGTAGACCGCCCCGCGCACTGGCGGCGGCTGGGCCCGATCGCGGGGATAAGTGTGCTCGGCCTCGCGGTGCTATTGCTGGGGCTTGCGATCTGGAGGCAGGGCGGGCGAGCGGCCCTGTGGGAGTGGGCCTATGTCAATCACGTGCAACGCCTGACCAATCCCGGCATCACCGGCCATCGGCAACCGTTGCTCTATTATGGCTGGACATTGCCGTATGCCATGCTGCCGTGGCTGTTGCCGCTGTTCGAAGCCCTGCGGCCGGCGCACTGGCGGCGCGTGAACGTGCCGGGCCTGCCTCGCTTGAGCGATCCAGCGCGCTACGCCGCGCTCATGTGCGCCGCGATGCTCGTGCTGCTGTCGATCTCAGCCACCAAGCGCGAAACCTATCTGCTGCCATTGCTCCCATTGCTGTTCCTGTGGCTCGGCATCCGCGGCTACGAATGGTGGCAGGACTGGCAGCGGCGCACCAACGCGGGACTGGGCGTGATCTGGTGGCTGCAGGTGTTGCTGCTGTGCCTGTATGCGCTGGCTCCGCCGCTGGCGGCCTGGATCTGGCTCAGGACGCTGAACGCCTGGGTGCTCGCGGCGCTGCTGGTCGCGGCGCTGAGCGCCGGAGGTCTGCTTTATGCCAGCGCGGCGGCGCAGCGCGTGCGCGCAGGGCTGGCGGCGTTGGTTTGCGCCTTCGCTGGCAGCGCTTTGGCACTTGCCCTGGCCCCCATGCTGCTCAATGAAACCAAGGATATGGGACCATTCGTGCGCTGGATCGGCCAGCAGCTGCCCGCGGGCCAGGCCGTGTACGCCACCAGCGTCGATGAAACGCTGGCGGCCGAGATTCCGTTCTATGCCGGGCGCGCCGTTGTGCCCTTGGATATCCAACTGCTGCGTCAGCCTGGCGCGATGGCAACGCGGCCGGAGTGGGTACTGGTGCAGGATAATCACGACGGTCGGGCGAGTAGTCTGAACCCGGACTACGCGCTGATCGCCGGGCGCTCCTTTGGAGCGCACCGCAGCCTGCTGCTGTGGCGCTTGCGCAGCCCTGGCGCTGTGCCATGAACGGCCGGGCCACGAACGGCCGGGCCACTCATGGCCACCGCGCTCTGGCGCTCTGGGTGGCCGCTGCGATGCTGTGGTTTGGGCCGCTCAACGTGCCGCACCTGTTCGATCCCGACGAAGGCCGGTACGCCGAGATTCCGCGCGAGATGCTCGCGAGCGGCGATTGGGTGACGCCGCGCCTGGACGCGATCAAGTATTTCGAGAAGCCGGTGCTGCAATACTGGGCCACGGCCGGCGCGTTCCGGTTGTTTGGTGAGCACGCCTGGAGCGCACGACTGTGGCCGGCGCTGTGCGGGTTTCTCGGATTGCTGCTGACCTGGGCGCTCGCTCGGGCGCTCTACGATGAGCGCAGCGCGGCGCTGGCCGTGATCATCCAGGCGAGCTCGCTGCTCTATCTCGCGCTCGCGCGCATCGCGACGCTCGACATGTCCTTAAGCTTCGGATTGCAAATCGCGATGTGCGCGCTGGCGCTGCTGGCGCAGCAACGCTCGGCTCCCAGTGGCGCCGCGCGGTTGCCGGGGAGTTGGCGGTTGCCGGCGCTGCTCGGTTTAGGGCTCGCGCTCGCGGTGCTGTCCAAAGGCCTGGTCGGTATCCTTATTCCGTGCGCGGTGGCCGGCCTGTACCTGCTGTGGATGCGTGACTGGACACTGCCGCTGCGCGCGCAGCCGTGGTGGAGCGTGATCGCGCTGGCCGTGCTCGCCGCACCGTGGTTCCTGGCGGTGTCGTGGCGCAATCCTGAGTTCGCGCATTTCTTTTTCATCGTGCAGCATTTTCAGCGCTATCTGAGCAGTGCGGGCTTCGACCGCAACGAACCGCTCTGGTTTTTCGTGCCGGTGTTGGCGCTTGGCTTCCTGCCGTGGACGACTCTGCTGCCCGGCGCGCTGCGCCAGGGCTGGCGCGCGGCGCGCGGCGGCGAGGGCGGCAGCGCGATGCTGACAGTCTGGGCAGTGTTTGTGTTCGCGTTCTTCAGCCTGTCGCAATCCAAGCTCATACCCTACATCGTGCCGATGCTGCCGGCGTTGGCGCTGCTCGCGGGCCGCAGCCTCGCGGCCATGAGCGCGAGGCGCTTTGCGCAGCATCTCGCCGCGATCGCGATGCTCGCGTTCGGGCTGGGACTGCTGATCCTGCTGCTGTGGCGGCTGCCTGCGGCCGCGCCACTGATCGAGCGCGCCTCTACGCTAAGCATCGTGGGCTTCGCCGCGGCTTTCCTGTTGCTGGCGCTGGGCGCGGCTATCGGCGTGCAATTAGCCCGGCGAGCGCAGCCGATCGCAGCAGCGGCCGCGGCCGGTCTTGGCGGCTGGATGCTGGCGCAGTGCGCGCTGCTGGCCGCCGAGCAGCTGCCGCGCATGCAGGATCTGGTCCAGCTCGAAACGCAGGTACAACCATTGCTCGGGAACTCGACCCGCTTCTACTGTGTCAATGACTATCTGCAGCCGCTTCCATTCTATTGGCGACGTCCGTGCACGCTGGTCGGTTACCGCGGCGAGTTGGATTTCGGCCTCAAACAGGAACCCTGGCGCTGGATTCCCAATCTGCAGCAGTTTGCGAGCGACTGGCAGCGTCAGAGCGATGCGCTGGCCATCCTGCGTCCAGAGGACTACCGGCAGCTGCAGGCACTGGGTCTGCCGATGCACGTGATATACACTGCGCAGTCTTTGGTCGCGGTGGTCAGACGATGAGAAGCGCGGACCTGGCGCTGATCCTCACAGGCGTATTGCTCAATGCCGTGGCCCAGCTGCTGCTGAAGGCGGGTTCGCGCGCCATTGCGGGCGTTGCCCTCAACTTCGGCAACGCCTGGACGCTGGTCGAGCGCATCGCGATCAACCCGCCGATTATCGGCGGACTGTTCTGCTACGCCTTCAGCGTCGTGGTGTGGATTCTGGCGCTCTCGCGCGTGGAAGTCAGCGTCGCGTATCCGATGCTCTCGATCGGCTACGTGGTCAATGCGATCGCGGCGTGGATGCTGTTTGGCGAGGATTTGAACACCGCGCGGATGGCCGGCATCGGTGTGATCATCGTCGGGGTTTGGTTGGTGGCGCGCAACTGACGCGAAGGGCATGGCCGTGAGCCAGGATTTTTTGCCGTTTACACGCCCGTCCATCGACGAGCAGACCATTAGCGCGGTGGGCGAGGTGCTGCGCTCGGGCTGGATCACCAGCGGTCCGCAGGTGCGCGAATTCGAAGCGCAGCTGTCGGCCTATTGCGGCGGCCGGCCGGTGCGCGTCATGAGCTCGGGCACCGGCGCCCTGGAGATCGGTCTCGCGCTGGTCGACGTGGGACCCGGCGATGAGGTCATCACCTCGCCGCTATCCTGGGTGGCCACCGCGAACGTGATCGTGCGCGCCGGCGCGCGGCCCGTGTTCGTCGACGTCGATCCGCTCACGCGCAACATGGATCTGGCGTTGATCGAAACCGCGCTCAGCCCGCGCACGCGTATGCTCCTGCCCGTGGATCTGGCCGGGCTGCCGGTGGATCGCGAGCGTTTGTACGCCATCGCCCGCGAGCACAGCTTGCGGGTGCTGGAAGATGCGGCGCAGTCCATGGGTTCGACCTGGGGCGGCGAGCGCATCGGCGCCACTGGCGATCTGGTCGCGATCAGTTTTCACGCCAATAAAAACATCACGACGGCCGAGGGCGGCTGCCTGGTCCTGAACGATGCGGAAGAGGCCAAGTGTTGCGAACTTTGGCGGCTGCAGGGCGTGGAGCGTTTTGCGGACGGCGGCCTGGATGCGACGCTGGCCGGCGGTAAGCACAACCTGACCGACGTCGCGGCCTGCATCGGTGTGGGTCAGCTGCGCCGGCTCGAGGAATTCACGTTGCGCCGGCGCGTTCTGGCGCGCCGTTACTTCGAGCGCTTCGACCGCTCGCTCGGCTGCGAGCTGCCGCTCGAGGACTTCGAGCACAGCAACTGGCACATGTTTCAGATCGTGCTGCCCGCGCACATCGAGCGCGGCGATTTCATCCGCGCCATGCATGCCGCCGGCATCGGCGTCGGCGTGCACTATCCGGCGATTCATCTGTTGTCGTTCTACCGCAGCATGGGCTTCAGGCCGGGCGAGTTCCCGCATGCCGAACGCATCGGCCGCGGCATCGCCACGCTGCCATTGTTTCCGGCGATGCTCGAGCAGGACGTGGATAGGGTTTGCGCACAGACCGCGCGCATTCTGCAGCGAGCATGACTCGCACTGCTCCCGATCTGTCGGTCGTCATTCCGGTGTACAACGAAGAGCAGGTGCTGCCGGGCCTGTTCGAGCGGTTGTATCCGGCGCTCGATGCGCTGGGGCGCAGCTACGAGATCCTGTTCGTCAACGACGGCAGCCGTGACCGCTCCGCGGCGCTGCTCAAAGATTCGTTCGAGCGGCGACCCGACGTCACGCGCGTGGTGCTGTTCGCGGCCAATTTTGGCCAGCATCGCGCGATCCTGGCCGGCTTCGCCGAGAGTCGCGGGCGCTATGTCATCACGCTCGACGCCGATCTGCAAAATCCGCCGGAGGAGATCCCCCGGGTGCTGGCCGAGCTCGACGCCGGCCACGACTACGTCGGCACGATCCGCATCCAACGCAAGGATCTGGCCTGGCGCCGCTACGCCTCGCGTCTGATCAATGCGATCCGCGAGCGCACCACGCGTGTGCGCATCACCGATCAGGGCTGCATGTTCCGCGGCTACGCGCGCACCGTTGTCGATGCCGTCAACCAATGCTCGGAATACAACACCTTCGTGCCGGCACTGGCCTATACCTTCGCGATGAGTCCGACCGAAATCCGTGTCGCGCACGAAGATCGCGGTGCCGGGGTGTCAAAGTATTCGTTGTTCCGGCTGATGCGGCTCAATTTCGATCTCATGACGGGCTTTTCGACCGCGCCGATGCAGTGGTTTTCGGCCTTTGGCATCGGCATCGCCATACTCTCGGTGCTGTTCGTCGCGTTCCTCGCGGTGCGCCGGCTGATAGTCGGTCCCGAGGCCGAAGGCGTGTTCACGCTGTTCGCGATCGCCTTCTTCCTGATTGGCGTGGCCCTGTTCGGGGTCGGGTTGATCGGCGAGTACGTCAGCCGCATCTATGACGAGGTGCGGCACCGGCCGCGCTACATCGTCGGCAACGTGCTGGAGCGGCGCGAGGACGAGGCTTGACGGGGGCTGCGCGCGCGCCGCGCGCCGTGGTGTTCGCCTATCACGACGTCGGCGTGCGCTGCCTGCGCACACTGCTCGCGCGCGGGGTCGAGGTGCCATTGGTGTTGACGCACAGCGACGCACCCGGCGAGAACATCTGGTTCGAGAGCGTGGCGCAGCATGCGGCGTGGCACGGTATCGAGGTGCTCACGCCGCAGAATCCGAATCTGCCGCAAATCATCCAGCAGGTTCGGGCCGCGCGACCCGATTTCCTGTTTTCGTTCTACTACCGTTCGATGCTGGGGAGCGAGCTGCTGTCGCTGCCGGTCCGCGGCGCCTACAACGTGCATGGCTCGCTGCTGCCGAAATACCGCGGCCGTGTGCCGGTGAACTGGGCCGTGCTGCGCGGGGAGAGCGAGACCGGCGCGACGCTGCATGCCATGGCGATCAAACCCGACGCCGGCGACATCGTCGACGCCCAGGCAGTGCCGATACTGCCCGACGACACGGCGGTCGAGGTGTTCCGCAAGGTCACCGTGGCCGCGGAAACGGCGTTATACCGCTGCCTGCCGGCATTGATCGCCGGCACCGCGCCGCACACGCCGCAGGACCTGTCTGCCGGCAGCTACTTCGGCCGTCGTACCGCGCGCGATGGCGCCATCGATTGGCGAGGCGGCGCCCGCGCAGCGCATAATCTGATCCGCGCGGTCGCGCCGCCGTACCCGGGGGCCTATACGGAAGCGGAGGGTGTGCGAGTGCGCATCCTGCGCTCATTGCCCGTGAACGCTGCGAGCGCACCCATGGCTGCGGCGGACGGCGCACCGACGCTGCGCTGGCACCAGGGCGCGCTCTACGCGCTGTGCCAGGACGGCGCACTCAAGATTTTGGAATTCGAGTTCGGCGCGGACCTCTCCAGCGCCGAGGCTTTTCACCGACGCTTCGGCGAGCGCGCGTTGTCGCTCAGGCCGGTCATGGAGTGAGTCGACGATGAACATTCTGATTCTCGGCGTGAATGGCTTCATCGGCCATCACCTGTCCACGCGCATTCTCGGCACCAGCGACTGGCGCGTCTACGGCATGGACATGTACAGCGAGCGCATCGCGCCCTTGCTGGCAAATTCCCGGTTCCAGTTCTTCGAAGGCGACATCACGATCAATCGCGAATGGATCGAATACCACGTCAAGAAATGCGATGTGGTGCTGCCGCTGGTGGCGATCGCGACGCCGGCCACCTATGTGCGCGAGCCGTTGCGGGTGTTCGAGCTCGACTTCGAGGCCAATCTTGCGATCATCCGGCTGTGCGTCAAGCACCGCAAGCGCGTGCTGTTTCCGTCGACCTCGGAGGTCTACGGCATGTGCCACGACAGCGAATTCGATCCCTACGCCTCCGAACTGGTCTACGGCCCGATCGAGAAGCCGCGCTGGATCTACGCCTGTTCCAAGCAGCTGCTGGATCGCGTGATCCATGCCTACGGCATGCGCGATGAGCTCGACTACACGCTGTTCCGCCCGTTCAACTGGATCGGACCGGGGCTGGACAACATGCATGCGGCGAAGGAGGGCAGCTCGCGCGTGATCACGCAGTTCCTCGGCCACATCGTGCGCGGCGAGAATGTGCGGCTGGTCGACGGCGGCCGGCAGCGCCGCTGCTTTACCGGCATCAGCGACGGGATCGATGCGCTCATGAAGATAATCGACAACCGCGACGGCCGCGCCAGCCGGCGCATCTACAATGTCGGCAACCCCGACAACAGCCTGTCGGTGCGTGAGCTGGCCATGGAGATGCTGCGCATTGCGGCCACCTACCCGGAGTATCGCGTCAATGCAGCCAAGGTACGGCTCGTGGATACCACGGCTGCCGAGTACTACGGCAAGGGCTACCAGGACGTGGAAAACCGCGTGCCCAAGATCGACAACACGCGTGCGGATCTCGAGTGGTCGCCGCGCGTGAGCATGCAGGAGGCGCTGCGCCAGATCTTCGACGCCTACCGCGGTGAGATCGCGCAGGCCGGGCAACTGCTCGAACAGGAAGTGCGTCCCTGAGCGCCACCCGTAGCGCAGCACGCGTGCAGCTGGCACTGAAAATCGACGTCGACACCCTGCGAGGCACGCGTGAGGGCGTGCCGGCGCTGATCGACGCCCTCAAGGCCGCCGGTGCCGACGCGACCTTTCTGTTCAGTCTCGGGCCCGACCACACCGGGCGCGCCCTGCGCCGGGTCTTCCGGCCGGGTTTTTTCAGCAAGGTGTCGCGCACTTCGGTACTCGAGCACTACGGGCTGCGAACACTGCTGTACGGCACGCTGCTTCCGGGACCGGACATAGGCCGCCGCGCCGGTGCCACGATGCGCCGCGTGCGCGATGCCGGCTTCGAAGTCGGCATCCATTGCTTCGACCACACGAGCTGGCAGGACTTCGTAAGCCGCCGCGGCGAGGCCTGGACGCGCAGGCAGATGCTGCTTGCGGTCGAGCGCTTCCGCGAGGTGTTCGGCACTTCACCGACCGTGCACGGAGCGGCCGGCTGGCAGATGAATGAGGCTGCCCTGGCGCTCGAGGAGCAGATGGGCTTTCGCTACGCTTCCGATACGCGTGGTGCCGCGCCGTTCGTGCCGTTACTGCAGGGGCGGCGCAGCCAATGCCCGCAGCTGCCGACCACGCTGCCGACGCTCGATGAACTGATCGGCATCGATGGCATCGGCGTCGAGCAGGTGCACGAGAGCCTGCTGGCGCGCACGCGCGAAGCTTTTCCACATCACGTTTTCACGCTGCACGCCGAGCTGGAAGGCATGAAGCTGCTGCCGGTATTGCAGCGGCTCATGCGCGGCTGGCAGGCGCAAGGCTATGAGTTGGTCTCGATGCGTACCCTGCTCGCGGGCATCGATCTCGCGCGGCTGCCGGCCTGTGCAGTGCGTTCCGGAACCGTGCCCGGCCGCAGCGGCGTCCTGGCAGTGCAGGCTCCGGCGTAGAAGCGCCGCGTTCGGCGGTCTATCATCCACCCATGACTGCTATCGCGGTTGGGGGGAGTGCCAAGGTTTATGCGAGCACGAGCGAGGCGCTCTGCGGCCTCGTGCGCGACGGCATGAGCGTCATGGCCGGCGGATTCGGGCTGTGCGGCATTCCGGAGAAGCTCATCGATGCGTTGCGGGAGAGCGGCGCCAAGGGCCTGACCGTCATCTCCAATAACGCCGGCATCGACGATTTCGGTCTGGGTATGCTGCTGCGCACGCGGCAGGTCCGCAAGATGATTTCCTCCTACGTCGGCGAGAATCGCGAGTTCGAGCGCCAGGTTCTGGCCGGTGAGGTCGAGATCGAGTTCAACCCGCAAGGCACGCTGGCCGAGCGCATTCGCGCCGGTGGCGCCGGCATCTATGGGTTTTATACGCGCACTGGTGCGGGCACGCGGGTGGCCGAGGGCAAGGAGACGCGAGTGGTCGACGGCGAGACCTATGTGCTCGAGACCGGCCTGCTGGCGGATCTGGCGCTCGTCAAGGCGTGGAAGGGCGATACCGAAGGCAATCTGCTCTATCGC
>DAIMZW010000019.1:0-34937 GCA_036733765.1 Steroidobacteraceae bacterium | reverse complement strand
CGGCGCGGGCTGCTGCGCCGCGGTGGCGGCTGCCACCAGCGCTTTGGCGCCACGCAGATTGAAGTACCCGACTTGGGCGCGCTGCTATATCTACGGGAAGACGGCAGTGAGCCGCAGTTGCGCTGGACGCCGGCGGTGCCACTCGCGGCCCCAAGGGGTGCCGTTCGGCCCTGGGACGGCAGCCGCGCCGAGCGCGCTGCGATCGAGCCGATCGAGGCCGGCGACGCGTTAAGCCTGCAGCGTCTGCCCGGGACCGAAGCGCTATTTGTCGCCCATGGCCGCGCGCTGCCCGAGGGCGCACCCGCGCGCATCAATCCCGCCTCGCACATCTGGGTCCCAGGACTTTCGACCTGGCAGGCTCTGGCCGAGCGCGGTTTATGGGTCGAAGGCTGTGCCGAAGGTCTGGGTATCGCGCTGCTCGAGCCGCTGCTGCGCGAGCCGCTGCTGCAGCTGCCTTCGCTCTCGCAGTGGACAGTGCTCACACACGCCGGCGCTGTCAGCGGCTGGGCTCCGGGGCAGGTGATCGCCACGTACCGTCATCGCGAGGCTTCAGCGGCCGATGAAGCGGCGGCCGCGCCGCCTGCGGACGCGACCCACTTGTATTGGCACAGCAGCGCGCAGTTCGAGCGCTGGCGGACCGGAGTTGCTGGACCGGTGCAACATGCCTGCGGTCCCGGCAAAACCTACCAGCACTTGCTGCACGCCGGGGTGCAGAATCTGCGGATGTTTCCTGCCGCTGTGCAATGGCGTACGTGGCTGGGTCTGTGAAAGACAGCGCCGGTAAAGGCGGTCTGAGCACGGCGCCCATGCGGCGCACGTTGTTGCTGGCGGTCGCCGCGGCGGTATGGCTGTCGTTGCAGATCGTACTGGTGGTCTGGTGGGCGACGGTCATTGAGCGCCAGGCGCGGCAAATTGCGGCGCTCGAGGCATTGCGCGGCGGCAGCGCAGGGCTCGCGGCAGCGCAATGGTCCCGCACCCAGTTCATGCTGGTGGGTGAATCCAGCAGCGCCCTGACGCTGTTGCTGGCGGTGTCGTTGCTGCTGGCCTGGCTGTACTGGCGCGAGCATCGGCATGCCCGCAGCATGCAGGCCTTCTTTGCCTCGGTAACCCATGAACTGCGCACGCCGCTGACGAGCATTCGGCTGCAGGCCGAGGCGATCGCCGAAGGCGAGCAGCGTGCCGAGCTGGCGCGCCGGTTGCTCGAGGACTCGCACCGGCTGGAGTCGCAGATCGACAAGACCCTGGAACTCGCGCGCATCGAAGGCGGTGGGCCGCTCAGTGAGCAGTCGATTCCCTTGCAGGTCTGGCTCGCGCGCGCGCTCGAGAACATCGCGCAAGCCCACGGTGCAGCGCTCGACGTGCTCGCACACGTGGATGTGGCGCTGCCGAGGATCCAAGCGGATGCCGCCGCCCTGCAGATGATCTTGCGCAATCTGGTGGAAAACTCGGTGCGCCATGCGCGAGTGAATCCCGTCAGCGTGCGGCTCACGGCCGTCGTGCGCGGCGCTGAACTGGTGCTCGAATATCAGGACAATGGCCAGGGAGTCCTCGCCGGTGCTGGCCGCCTCGGCCGCCTGTTTGGGCGTGGGCCGAGTTCGAGCGGCGCCGGCGTCGGCCTATACCTGGTGCGACGGCTCATGCAGCGCATGGGCGGCCGGGCCAAATTCAACACCGCGCCCGGCGAGGGTTTTCGCGCCGAGCTGTGGTTCCCGGTCAGTACCTGAGGGATAGCGCCGATGAGCACGCCGACGCGTCTGCTGCTGGTCGAGGATGAGCGCAACGTCGCCGAGACCCTGATCGAGCGGCTCAGCGCGGCCGGTTTCGCGCTCACGCGCGCGGATTCACTGGCGAGCGCGCGGCGGGCGATCGGCGAGGGCGGCTTCCAACTCGCGGTGCTGGATGTGGGGCTGCCCGACGGCAGCGGCTTCGAACTCGCGCGGCTGCTGCGTGAGCGCGCGCCGGCCACCGCCATCGTGTTTCTGACCGCGCACGCGAACGCCGAGGATCGCATCCGCGGCCTGGAGCTCGGCGCCGACGACTATTTGGCCAAACCATTTCACTTTCGTGAGCTGCTGCTGCGCATTCAAAATTGCCTTAAGCGGGCGCAGGACCTGGCGGAGGTTCCCGGTGAGATGCGCGGTCAGGTGCATGTCGGTCGCGCGCTCGTGGACTTCGAGCGCTTCCTGGCCACCGTCGACGGCGAGAGCCAGTCGCTCACACACAAGGAGTGCGCCGTGTTGCGGCTGCTGGCCGAGCGCGCCGGCAAGGCCGTCAGCCGCGACGAGATTCTCGATCGCGCGTGGTCCGCCGATGAATTTCCGACTTCCCGCACGGTCGACAATTTCATCGTGCGCCTGCGCAAACTGGTCGAGGTCGATGCCGCCGATCCGCGCGTGATCCGCAGCATCCGCGGCGTCGGTTATTTGCTCACGGAGGTCCACCGTGACTGAGCCGCTGCTGCTGCAGGCGCTCTCGTGCCGCAACCCCGGGCGTCCGCCCGTGTGGTTCATGCGCCAGGCCGGCCGCTACCATCGCCACTACCAGGCTCTGCGTGCCCGGCACGAGTTCATCGATCTGTGCAAGCAACCGCGGCTCGCGGCCGAGGTGACGCTCGGGCCGATAGAGGAATTTGGCTTCGATGCCGCGATTCTATTTTCCGATCTGCTGTTTCCGCTCGAGGCCATGGGCATGGGCTTGCGCTACGTGCCGGGGCCGCAGCTCGACTGGTACCTGCGCAGCCCTGCCGATTTAGGGAAGCTGCAGGGCGGCGCCGGGCGCGCCGCGCATATGAGCTTTCAGGCCCAGGCGATCGAGCTGCTGCGCGCACGCCTGCCGCCTGAAACCTGCCTGATCGGTTTCGTCGGTGGCCCTTTTACGCTGTATGCCTATGCGGTGGCCGGCTCGCACGAGGGCTTCGTGCGCGGCGGCCTCGACGGCCTGGATAATGGTCTCTACGAGGGCTTCAACCAGCGTCTGTGCGGCCTGCTCGCAGCCAACATGGCGCTGCAGGCGCAGGCCGGCGCGGACTGCGTGGCAATCTTTGACACGGCGGCGGGTACGCTCTCCCCGGAACAGTTCGCACGTTATGCCGCCGAGCCGTTGGCGGCCGTCATGCGCGAGTTTCGCACGCGCTGCCCGGACACGCCGGTGATCTACTACTCGCGCGATACCGGACCGGCGCATTGGGCGGCTTTGCGCGAGATCGACCTGCAGTGCTTAGGCATCGACTGGCGCCACGATTTGGTCGAGGTGCTGCGCTCCCAGGGCAGCCGTTGGAGCGTGCAGGGCAACATCGATCCGCAGTGGCTGCTGCTGCCGGCGGCGGAACTGGAGCTGCGGTTGCGCGATTGCTTCACGCGGCTGCTCGAGCAGCCCGCGGCGCTGCGCGCGGGGTGGGTCTGTGGGCTCGGGCATGGCGTGCTGCAAACCACCCCGGAAGCGAACGTGCGGCTGGCGCTCAAGATTCAGCGGGAGATGTTCGGATGAGTGCTCTAATCGCCGATCCGCTGATCGCCAAATATGACATCGCGGGTCCGCGCTATACCAGCTATCCGACGGTGCCGTATTGGGAGAACAGCCCGAGCGAGCGCCAGTGGCTCGAGCATATTGGACGCGCGCTGGATGCCGGCGGCGAGCATGGGGCGGCACTGTACGTGCACATCCCATTCTGCCGCGCACTGTGTACTTTCTGCGGCTGCAACACGCGCATTACCCGCAGTCACAGCGTCGTGATGCCGTATGTGCAGGCCTTGCTCGCCGAGCTGGATCTGTATTTGCGTCCGCTGAAGCGCGAGCAGCTCGAGCTCGGCGAGCTGCATCTGGGCGGCGGTACGCCGACTTTTCTGACCACCGAGGAGCTCGAAGCACTGCTGGCGGGTCTGTTCGAGCGTGCCCGTGTGCGCTCCGATGCGATCTGTTCGATTGAAGTCGATCCGCGCGTCACCAGCACCGAGCAGCTCAGCGTGCTCGCGCGCCATGGTTTTCGCCGCATCAGCCTCGGCGTGCAGGACTTCGATCCCCGCGTGCAGGACATCGTCAATCGCGTGCAAAGCGAAGCGTGCGTCGGCGAAGTAACACGGGCCGCGCGCGCTTTGGGCTACGACAGCGTCAATTTCGATCTGATCTACGGGCTGCCATTGCAGACGCTCGCAAGCATCGATGCCACCATGGATGCGGTCTGCCGTCTGCGACCCGACCGCATCGCACTCTATGGCTACGCGCACGTTCCCTGGATCAAGCCGGGACAGCGCCGGTTCACCGAGATGGATGTGCCGCAGGGGGGGGTGAAGCGCCAGCTCTATGAACTCGGGCGCGAGCGGCTCGAACGCGAAGGCTACCGTGAAATCGGGTTGGATCATTTCGCGCTGGAATCCGACAGTCTCTGGAAGGCGCAGCAATCGGGCGCGATGCATCGCAATTTCATGGGCTATACCGACGCCTTCACGCGGCCGCTGATCGGGCTGGGTGTGTCCTCGATCGGCGATGCCGGGGATGCCTTTGCGCAGAACGAGAAGGATCTACGGAACTATCAGCAGCGCGTGGAGCGGGGCGAGCTGCCGATCCATCGCGGCCATCTGCTCGATGCCGAGGACCAGATTCTGCGCCGCCACATTCTGCGTCTGATGACGCGTCTGGAAACGCGCTGGGAAGCGCCCGAGGACTACACCGACTACCTGGCCACGGCCATACAGCGTCTGGCCGAGCCGGCGGCCGACCAGCTGATCGAACTTGACGCCGCGGGCTGTCGCGTCACCGAAAAAGGTCGCGCGTTCCTGCGCAATATCTGCATGGCCTTCGATGCGCGCTTGTCGCGCCGTACGCCCGACAAGGTGCTGTTCAGCCGCACGATCTAGCGATGGCCCTCAGAAGGGCTTGACCACCGCCAGGATGATGATCGGCACCACCAGCAGCAGTGCCGCTTCGTTGAATAGGCGCAGCGCCAGCGTCCCAGGCAGCGGCGCGGCGCGCTGCAAGCGCCCCAGCAATACCCGACAGGCGATGTGATAGCCGATCAAAGCCAGCACCAACAGCAGTTTGAGCATCAACCACAGCCCGCCATCGTGAAAGCCGAGCCATAGCCACAGGCCGAACAGCAGCGCTAAGGCGCCCATGATGGTCATGAAGCCAAACAGCCGCCGTGCCATGATCACCAGCCGGCGCACGTCCTCGCCATGGGACTGGCCTTCGGCGTAATGAACGAAGATGCGCGGCAGGTAGAATAGGCCGGCGAGCCAGGCGATCACGGCGATCAGGTGCAGCGCTTTGATCCAGAGCATGGTGGGCCCGACGTTTGGCGCAGTGCGCGCCGCAGGTGCGCACCTTAGCGCGCCTGGGACCGGAAAGACTATGAGGAGACGCGACAGCCCTTGAGCCAGACTGCTCCAGTGCCATCGGAGGATCCGCCCGCGTTGTGGCTGCGCACACTCGCACGCCTGCCGTTCGGCGTGCTGTATGCATTGACTGCGGTGATTACCTTTGTGCTGCGCCATGTGCTGCACTACCGCGTGAAGGTTGCACGGTCGAACCTGCGCGGCTGCTTTCCCAACTCCTCGCCGGCTGAGGTTGAGTCGCTGCTGGGTGCCTACTATCGGCATCTCGGGCAGGTGATCGCCGAGTGCATCAAGCTCGCGAGCATATCGGCCGAGGAGATGTGCCGCCGTGTGCGCTTTACGAACGCCGAGCTGGTGCACTCTGAAACCGACGCGGGACGCTCAGTGCTGCTGGTCGCGGGTCACCTGGGCAATTGGGAGTGGTCGCTGCAAGGCGTCGTGCTGCAACTTCGCGTGCCGGTCGATGCGGCGTACAAGCCATTGCACTCCGCCGGCGCGGATCGCGAACTGCTGAAACTGCGCCGCCGATTCGGCGCGCGCATGGTCGCGGCCAAGAAATTGGTGCGGGTGGTGGCGCGCGGTCGCGGTGAAGTGCATGCGATTGCGATCATGGCCGATCAGATTCCAGCCTCCAGCGGCGGCCGTCATTGGTTGGCTTTTTTCGGCCGCGCAACGGCCTTCTATCCTGGACCTGGCGAGATCGGCCGCATGACCGGCTATGCGGCGTTCTTCACGTCCATGCGCCGCACGGGTCGTGGCTGCTATGAGATGACGTTCCATCCGATGGCTGCGGCCGGTGAGCGCTTGGACCCGGAGATTTTCACGGCGCGCTTTGCGCACATACTCGAGACGCAGATCCGGGCTGACCCGGCGGATTGGATGTGGACGCATCGGCGCTGGAAGCTGTCGCCTCCCAGCCAGTTGGCCCCTCAGGAGCAGGCCGCCTCGCCGTAGCCGGTCCGCACGTGGCGGCGTGCAGAGGTCATGGCGGGCGCTTGGCCAGGATGGTCTTGGCCGGGGGCCGGGTGCCACCCAGTGGCTTGACCTCGCGCAGGTGGTGTCCCAGCGGGCGCACGCCATGCTGCACGGCCGGGTGAACCGTCCTGCCGGTTTGCTTAGCCTTGGCGGCGCTGTCGCTTCGCGGCCAGGTCCAGGCCGCGTGCGCCGCAGGACTCAACGTCGCAGCGATCAGTACCGCCCACAACGCCGGGCGCAGTAACACTCTCATCCGCTTGGTCCTCCAATGGCCTGGGCGGCACTATAAACCCAACCGTCTCAGGCTTGCACCGGCAAGCCCGCGCGCGCTAAATCATGCCTCCATTGATCGAGATGACCTGGCCGGTGATATAGCTGGCGGCCTCGCCGGCCAGGAAATCCACCAGGTGCGCGACCTCATCGGCGCTGCCGGGACGCTGCATCGGCACCAGCTTCGCGATGCTGGCGCCATCGAAATGACCCTCGCTCATGTCGGTGGCGATGATGCCCGGAGCGACCGCATTGACGGTGACGCCGCGACGGGCGAGTTCCAGCGCCAGCGCGCGCGTGGCGGAGTTCAGCGCACCCTTCGCGGCGCAGTAATTGACCTGGCCGCGGTTGCCGATCAGCGCCGCCACGGAGGAGATATTCACGATGCGGCCCCAGCGGGTGCGGATCATCGGCATCAGCAGCGGCTGTGTGACGTTGAAGAAGCCGTTCAGCGACACATCGATCACGCGCCGCCATTGCAGCGCCGTCATGCCGGGGAAAACGGCATCGTCGTGTATGCCGGCATTGTTGACCAGCACCTGGATCGGCCCGGCCTCCAGCACCTGCTCGAGCACCGCCTGTGTGGCGGCTTGATCCGTTACGTCAAAGCGCAGCACGTGCGCGCGTTCGCCGCCGGCGTTGAGCTCCTGTGCCAGCGACTGTACGCGCTCGCTGCCGCGGTGCGCGTGCAGATAGATCTGATGCCCGGATCGAGCCAGTCGGCGGCAGATTGCGGCGCCGATACTGCCGCTGGCGCCGGTGACCAGCGCGCGGCGCGCCGTTGCGCTCATGGCAGCGGTCCCGCCGCGGCGAGCGCAGCGCCATCGAGCAGCAGGCTGGCGCGCCCCTGCGCGAGCAGGCGCTGGCCATCGGTCACGCGGAAGCCATAGAGTGCGCCGCGCCCATCGCTATGCTGCCGCTCGGCGCGGATGAGCAGCTCGCCGGCCACTTCATCCAAACGCGCAACGAACAGTTCCACCGCACGCGCGCTCGTGAGCATGCCGAAGGCGCTTGAGCTCTCTGGGGGCGAAAGCAGCAGTGCGCCGTGAACAGCCATGGCCTGCGCGGCGTATTCAATCAGGCAGACCGCCCCCAGTCGGCCGTGGGCGCGCAAGGGATGATCGGGCGCGCGGTGCGAGGTGCTGGTGCATTCGATGCAGCCGGCATCCCAGAACAACACCTGATCGAGCAGACACATGCGGCCCTGATGCGGGATATGGCCTGCAATCCAGTCGCGATCGAGGCTCATACTTCGATCTCGACGGCCAGACGCGCCGTGTCCAGATAATCCAGGATGACCGTGCCATTGCGCGACTGCGCCAGATGCTGCAGCAGCGGCAGGCCGCGGGCGGCCGGAATCGAGACCCGCAGCGCTTCGAGTTCGGGGCGGTCGAGCCGGGCCCCCTCCTGTTGGCACAGAGAAACCCTCACGGTCGCGAGAGCGCCGGGCGAGTCAGTTGGCGCGAGCAGCAGGCTAAGGCCGAAGGCGTCGGGAATCCTGCATTGCTCGTGCAGCGGTGGCGGGTAGTCGGCATCGTAGGCGATCAGCAGCACAGGGTTGGCGTCGTAGGCGACTTGTGAGACCGCTTCGAGCAGCCCCGCAGCGAAGCTGGCGTCGGCGGCGCATAACGTCACCGACGCCTCGGTGCAGCCATAGGCAATGCTCCAATAGCCCGCGGCCGCGTTGTGCACCGAATTGTGAAAGCGCGTCGGCGAGATCAGTCGTTCACTGCCTGCGAGCGCCTCGCAAATTGCATGGCAATTGTCGCCATCGCCGCCGGAGGAGCTGAATACGCTCGGCAAGCCGCGCGCATCGCGCCCCGACTGCACGACCGCCTCGGCGCCGACGGCGAGCGCGAGCTTGATCACGCGTCCAGCGCGGCGCCGCTCCGCGGCTGGCAGCACGTTCGGCGCCGGCAGCACGGTGCGCGCGGAACCGTAGCGACTGGTCCCCGCGAGCACGGCCGCGCTCGCGGGCCAATCGGGCAGCCCAGGCCCGAGCACGCCGATGCCTTCAATAGAGGCCGACAGCGTAGGTCTGGTCAAGCCGTGCGCCCGAACACCAGCGCGCAGTTGACGCCGCCAAAGCCGAACGAATTGCTGAGCACAGCCTTAATCGCTCCGCGGCGATTCTGCGTCAGGTAGTTCAGTGTGAGCTGCGGGTCGCGCTCGGTGCGGTTCAGGCCGCCGGGCAGCAGTCCGTGCTGCAGGGCGAGCGCGCACATGACGGCTTCGAGCGCACCGGCCGCCCCGAGCGTGTGACCGGTGGCGGCCTTGGTGGAGCTGCAGGGCGTGTCGGTACCAAACAGCGCGCTGACGGCCAGGGACTCAGCACTGTCATTGCTTGGCGTGCCGGTGCCGTGCAGGTTGATGTAGTCGATATCGCTCGCCTCGAGCCCCGCGGCATCCAGCGCGCGGCGCATGGCCGTGCGCGCTCCCGCGCCGTCGGGATGCGGGCTAGACATATGATGGGCATCGCTGGACTCACCGGCGCCCAGCAGCAGTACGGCGCCGTCATCGTCGCGTCCGGATGCGCGCTCGAGCAACGCAAAAGCCGCCGCTTCGCCGATTGACAGTCCGTCGCGCCGCAGATCAAACGGACGGCAGGCCGTGCGCGCCATGAGCTGCAGCGAATGAAATCCGTAGAGCGTGGTCAGGCACAGCGAATCCACTCCGCCGACGACCGCGGCATCGATCAAGCCGGCGGCGATCATACGCTGCGCGGCCGCGAACGCCTTGGCGCTCGAGGAGCAGGCGGTGCACAGCGAGACCGCGGGCCCCCCGAGCGCGAGCGCGCGGCGCACATAGTCGCTGACCGAAAACGAATTCTGGTGGTGCTCGTAGTCGAAATCCGCCGGCAACGCGCCGCTTACGGGATCGCGGGCGCGGTAGGCGATTTCCGTCTCGAGAATGCCCGAGGTGCTGGTGCCGAGGAATACGCCCAGACGCTCCGGGCCCCAACGTGCCGCACTCGCGCGCACGGCTGCGTAAAACCCGTCCTGATCGAGTCCCAACTGCGCCAACCGATTGTTGCGGCAGTCGTACTCGCGCAGCCGCGCCGGCAGTCGCACTGCGTCGATGCCGGCGACTTCGCCGATCTGCGTGTCGAGTGCGACGGTTTCGAAATCACAGGGCTTGAGCCCGCTGCGCGAGGCCTCGAGCGCAGCCAACGTCGCCGCCTGGCCGCGGCCGAGGCAGCTGGTCGCAGTGAAATGGCTCATCCGCAGCGGTGTCATCGCGCGTGAGCGATCAGCAGTACATTGGCAAACAGTGTTCCTTCACTCATCGGTACCGCCTCGCTCTGGAAGCTGCACTCTTGCAGCAGTTGGCGCCATTGCGCGACGCTGCGGCAGTGCACGGATACAAAACCATGACCGCGCGCCAGCATAGCGAGCTTATCGATGCACTGGCTGTAGCGAAAGCGCACGCCGCCGCCGGCATTGCCGACGCGTAACAGCAGCACTCCGCCCGCGGGCAGCGCGGCGCGTACGCGCTGTAAGATTGCTCGATGCAACGGCGCGGCCAGGTAGTGCAGAACATCCAGCATGACCACGGCGTCGGCCGAACCGAACTCGGCGCTGCGGATGTCGGCTTGCAGCACCTCGGCCCTGGAACCGAGCGCGCGACGGGCACGCTCGACCTCACGGGGCATCAGTTCGATACCGCGTATCGACAGCTCAGTGGGTGCCGGCGGCCAATGCGTTGGCCAGCCTCCGCGTGCGTAGCAGCGCTCCGCAGCCTGCAGCCACGCAGCCAGCAGACATTGACCGGCGCCCAAATCGAGTATACGCCGTCGCCCGAGCAGCAGCCCGCGCTCGAGGATGGCACGATACGCCGGATCGCCGCGCAGCTTGCCGCGGGCGAAATGATAGGCGAAGCGGCTGACCGTGCGATAAGGCGCGCTGGCCGAATCGAGCAGCACTGCGGGCAGCGGCACTCTGTTGGCGCCAGTGCTCACGTGCATTTCAGGCCAAGGCTTCGCGCAGCGTGACGGTGCGCAATCCGCGTTGCTCGATCGCCGTCAGCAGCGCGGGCAACACCTCGAGCACGACCGGCCTGCCGGCGCTCGTGCGCGCGGCGTGCCCGTCGTGCAATAGCAGGATGTCGCCGGCGCCCAGGCGCAGGGTCAGGCGCGCCAATACCGCGCTTGCATCGCAATTGACGGTATCGAAACCGCGGCGTGTCCAGCTCGCCAGCTGCAATTCCAGCCGCTGCAATACCGGATCGAGCAGCGGGCTGCGCAGACCCGCGGGGGCGCGGAAGAATCGCGGCACGACGCCGCTGGCGCGCTCGATATGCTGTTGCGCGCGCTCTACTTCCGCGTGCAGAGCGCGGATGCCGAGCAGCGAGAAATAGTGCGCATGGCGATAGCTGTGGTTTTCAACCGTGTGACCTTGCGCCACGCACTCGCGCACGATCTGCGGGAATTGCTCCACGCGTTCGCCGATGCAGAAAAATGTCGCGCGCGCGCGATGCTCGGCCAGGATGGACAACACCTGCGGCGTGATCTCGGGATCCGGGCCGTCATCGATGGTGATGGCCACTTCCCCGCGCGCGGCCGCGCGCGCGGGCAAGCGCGTCCAATTCGAGCCCAGTGCGCGGCTGCGTGGCCACAGCCCCAAAGCCATGAGCGCCAGATGGTTGGCAATCAGCGCGCTTAACGTCCACGGCCACCAATGCGGCCGCAGCAGCGTGAGCACCGCCGCCGCGCAATGCCACGCGAGCGAAGCGCGCAGCAGCGGCGCGGCGTGCCAATGCCTTAGGGCCAGGTACGTCGTGGATGGGTTGGTGCTCATGGCTCGAGGTAGCGGTCGAGGAAATTCTCCCAGAGTTGGCGCCGTACCGGCCACTCATGGCCGCCGTGGATCTGCTCGGGATACAGTGCGGCAAAACGCAAAACCATGAAAGCGCCGAGAGAGATGCCGCCGAGCCAGAGCCTGTGGCCGGCCGCACGTGCTGGACGCACGACCTCATCGTACAGGCGAAGCAGCCAGTTGCGACCCGTCAGATGCGCGATGCGCTGCGTCTGCACCGTCAATGCCTCGCCGGCGGCGCGGGCGAGGCAGCGGCGAACAGTGTGCGCGGCGCCAGAAATGCCGAAAACCACAGCGCGAGCAGCGCGCCGGGCGCCACCGTGGTGCCGAGCGCGCTGAGCACTGGCACGCGCGAGCAGGCCAGCACGCCAAAGCCGATCACGGTACTGGCGTTGGCGATCAGCAGCGAGGCCAGTGTGAGGGGCAGTTCCGCGCTCGCGCGCTCGGCGGCGCGGCGGTCGAAGAACAGTGCGTAGTTCGAGCCAACCGCGACGATCAGCAGCAGTCCGATCAGATGCAGGATCGTCAGTTGGACTCCACTCGCGATCAGTCCCGCGCTGACCGCGAGCACCGCCAGCGCCAGCGGCGCGATCACGCGCGCGACCCGAACGGCGCTGCGCAGCACGAGGCTCAGCAGCAGCACGATGGCGCACAGGCCGGCCAATGACAGGCGCACGGCCTCGCGTAGATAGCCGCCATAGAGCGCATCGGTTTCCTGCTTCATGTTCAACGCCAGCACCGTACCCGGGGGATTTGTCATGAGCGCAGCGCGCACGCGCGCGATGTCGATATCGCCGGCATGCGGCCCGGCGTTGCTGGCGCGCAGCGGCAGCAGTCCATACCATTGCCCCGCGTGGTGCCAAAGCAGCGCGTCGACCGCCAGCGCCAGCGAGGTGTGCTCGAGAGCGCCGCGTTCGAGCGGCGCGCTGGTGCGGGCCGCATCGACCTGATGCACGAAATCATCCAGCGCCTCAGCGCGCAATGGCAAGCTCGCCGTCGCCGCGGTGAGCCGTTGGCGCAGCGTCGACGCATCGGGCAGGCTCCCAAGCCGCGCCGCCTGCGCCGTGAGGCTTGGCAGATATCGCGCTGGATTGTCGTAGCCGCCCACCTCGCCGGTGGCCATGAGCGCATCGAGCTGTCGCGAGACGATTTCCGCACGCTGCAGTACCGATTCCTGGTCCGGGCCACTGACCACGACCAGGTTACTGATGTCGGGGGCACCTAGTTCGCTGCGCAGTTGCCCGTCGAGTGCCTGGGCGGAGGCGGCCACCGGACTCAACGCCGCCAGATCGCGATTCCAGAGCCCGGCTCGATGCCAATACAGCACGACGGCGCAGACCACACCCAAGGCCATGACGGCCAGACCTAAACCATGCAGCCGCGAGAGCAGGCGCGCGGCGGCGGCGCCGAAGGGCTCCAAGTCCCGCAATCGAAGACGCTGTGGCAAGAGCTGCGGCAGCACCAGCCGCGTGACCGCCGCAGCGATGAGCAATCCGGTAATCGAATACAACCCGAGCTGCGAGAGGCCGGGAAAGCTCGAGGGCAGCAGCGAGGCAAAGCCGCACACCGAGGTCAGCACGCCAAGGCCGATCGTCGGCCACAATCGTGCGGGCACCTCGAGCCTACCTAAGCCGCCCTCGCCACGGCGAGACTGCACGAACAGGTAGATCGAGTAATCCACCGACTCACCGATCAAGGTGATGCCGAAACCGAGCGTGATGCCGTGCACGACGCCGGCGCCGATGGCCACGGCCGCGACCCCCGCCAGTGCGCCCGAGACCACCGGCAGCAGCCCGAGCAGCAGCGTCGTGGCGGAGCGATACACCAGCAGCAGCAGCGTCACGATCAGCGCGGTGCTCAGTATCGATAGCCGCATCACCTCGTGCTCGATGGTCGCGCGCGCATCGACCGCGAACACCGCGGGGCCACTGAGCAGCAGCCGCAGCGTTACCGGCGGCGCGGCCGCTGCGGTCGCGGCAGGGGCCGCCGCGGCAAACGCGGCACGAATCGATGCCAGGGCCTCGGCTTGCCCGTCGGTATCCGAGCCCGAGGCGCGCGTCTCGGCGATCAGCAGCGCGCGCTGTCCGTCGGGCGAACTCCACACGCCTTGCTCGCTGTGCGGTGCACCGCCCGCATCGAGCTGATCGATCACCTGCAGTGTCTCCCCGGTCGGATCGCTACGCAGCAGCGACTTCGCGAGCAACCCCGCCGGAGAGCTGATCAGATCAAGGCTCGCTTCAATGGCTGCGTGCAGTCCGGCAACGCTGAAGCGCTCCGGTGTCACCGTAGTGCTGAGCTGATAGCGGTGCGCGAACAGAAACGCGCGATCGCGCTCCTCGATCGCGGCCTCGCCGTTGTTCACTGCGAGGAATGCGCTCTGCACGCTCAAGCGAGCGGTCAGCGCGCTCGATGCGCGCGCGCGCTGCGCCGCATCGCCGCCCTCGATGCCAATCAGGATCAGGTGCGCGGCCAGCCCGTTTTGCAGCTGGTCTACCAGCAGCCGCTGCGTGGGCGAGGGTACGCGCGGCAGAAACGCCGACAGATCGGCGCTGAAGCGCGCGCGCGCGACGATTATCGCGGCGAGGCCCATCCCGAGCAGCCACAGTCCCAACACAAGCGGACGCGAGCCCATCATTCGCGCGGCGTAATGCTCATCAGCGAGCGATCGCCGTCGCTCTGCTGAACCTCCACCTGCAGCACCGCATCGCGCTCGCCCGAGAGGCGGATGCGCTGCACGATCGCGGCGAGTTTGGGTTCGAGCGGTCGCAGCAGCAGCTGCCAGTGATCGAGATCGCCTTCGAAGTCGAGTTGAAAGCGCTGCTCGAGGGCGGGGCGATTGCCGGCGAGCGTTGCACGCACGCTGTCGATCAGCGGCGCGAACTGCGGATAATCCTGCAGGCGTAGGGTTCGCTGATGCGTCCCGATCTGCAGCGTCAGCATGCCGTGGTCGAGCACGACGCTTTGTGGGCGCGGCTTGAGCGTGCGCTGCTCGAGATGATCCGGCGCCTCATAGCTGAGCACCCCGGAGGAGTACGCGGGTTGCTTGAGCAGCGAGAGGTATTGCGTCTCCTCGAAGTCCGCGAGCCCGTGTCGGCGCTGCGCCAGCAGCGCCATCAGGCGATCGAGCGCGCCCGCGTCATCGCCGGCGGTAACGATCATGGATGCGAGTGTTGCGAGGGTTGCGAGCAGCGCGATGGCGCGCCGCGGCGTGCTCAGGAGCATGCCGGATCGACCCCTGGCCGTGCTGGGCGCGCGTTGCTGTGCGCGCTGGACCAGAAATCGAAAAAGTTGAACCAATTGTAGGGATCGCTGCGGCAGTGTCGCTCGAGCAGGCTGGCGTAGCGCGCGACCGCCGCTTCGATCGCCCCTGCGCGCTCCGCCCTGGTGATGTTCGTGAAGTCCGCCAGCGGCTCGAAAATGACGTGGTAACGGTGCCCGCCGCGGTAGAGCCCCAGCATGAACAGCACACGGCGCCGGAGCAGGGCGGCAGCGCGCATCGGCCCAAGCGGCAAGTGCGCCGTGGCGCCGAGGAAGTTGACCGGCAGCGAGGCTTCATCGCCGAGCGTGCGGTCGGCCAATACCCCGACCAGCGCGCCGCGATCCAGGCGCTCGCGAATCTTGAGCATCGCATCGACGTGGCCGAGCGCGATGATCTCGGGTGGATCGCGCGGCTTGGCGGCGGCCATCACGGCGTTGAGTTTGCGTGCATTGTCCTCGTACATGGCCATCACCACCGCCAGTCCCGGCTGGCGATCGCCAACGGTGCGCAGGACCTCGAAGCTGCCCATGTGCGCGCCGAACAGAAATGCGCCGCCGCCTGCGCTAGCCACGTCGCGGATCAGCGCCTCGCCCTGCAGGGAGACCTGGAACAGCTCATAGCGGCCCGAGAGCATATACAAGCGATCCTGTATGGTCGTAGCGAACCACATGATCAGCCGGTAGCGATCCGCCGCGCCGGGCTCACGGCCCAAAGCGCGTCGCAGATAAGTGCGCATGTGGCGCCGTGCCCGTGGAGCGAACAGGAAGTAGTAGATGGCGATCAGATGCAGGATCGGGTGGCCTAAGCCGCGCCCGCAACGCAGCGACAGCCAGGCCATCACGCGCAACAGACTTGAACTGCCGCGCTCAGGCCGGCGGCGCCATTCGGCGGGCTCGACTTCAGCGCTCATGCGTGCCGGCGCTCGATCGAAGCGCTCACCACCAGTGCCTGTGCGGCGTGCAATTCAAAGCGCAGGCGACCGCCGGCCTGCTCCATGCACTCGAGCCGCAGGGTTTCATTCGGTTGCACGATACGGTGGAATTTCACGCTCGAGATATACCAATGCGTGCCCGCAAGCGCAGGTTGGTGGTCCGTCGCGGCCTGCTCAATGGCGTACAACGCCTCATCGAGCAGCACCACGCCCGGAATAATCGGATGCTGCGGAAAATGACCGGCCAGCGCCGGATGATCGGGCGCAACGCGCAGCCACACGCTGGACCAGTTCATGCAAATAAATGCGGCGCGCGGTCCGCGGCCTGCGCCACCAGCGTGCGCAACGTGTGCTGCGGCAGTTTGCCGGTCGCATTGCGCGGCAGCACTTCAACGCGCAGCAGCGGTCGCGGCAGGAACACCGGATCGATGCGTTCGCGCAGCCGCCGCAAAATCGTCGCCACATCGAGCGATGGGGCGACCACGAGCGCCGCGAGCCGCGCGCTGCCGGCGAGGCAGGCCTGCGCATCCTCGCGCACGAAAAACGCACCGTCCAGCACCCCGGGTATGGCATTGAGCTGATGATTCAGATACGCGAGCGAACTGCGCTTGCCGGCGATATTGACCAGATCGGCCGTACGGCCGTGCAGCACAAAGCGATCCTCCCCCTTGAGTTCGAGGATGTCCGCCACCGGCGTGGCCTGCTCGATGTGTCCACCCTGGGCCCAGCAGCGCTCGTCGATGAGCTCGAGCCGCACACCGGGCCAGAGCCGCCACTCATGCTCGAGCGCGGTGCGGCGCGTAGCGATCTGGCCGGTTTCGGTCGTGCCGTAGATCTCGAGCAACGGCGCCGCGTAGCGCCGTTCCACTTCCCGCGCCAGATTGGTCGGCAGCATCGCCGTCGCGGACACGATCAGATCCAGGCTCGGCAGCGCCATCTCGGCGGTGAGCAGTGAGCGCAAGTGCACCGGTGTCGTGATCAGAACGCGCGGTCGCGGCAGCTCGTTCAGGGCCGCGGCAATGTCGGCCGGGAAGAACGGCCGCCCGGCACACAGCGCGCCGCCACTTTGCAATGGCAGCAGCACCGTGGATTCAAAGCCGTACATATGCTGCGGCGGTACCGTACCGAGAATCGCGCAGCCGCCGCGATCGATCGGCGTCAGGCGAGTGGCCTCGAGGCGCACGCATTGTACGAGGCGGCCCCAGGTCTTGCGATGCGACACCGGAGCGCCGGTCGAGCCCGAGGTGAATATGCAAGCGGCCAATTGCGCGGCATCGATCTGCGGCACGGACCAGTCGCCCGATTGCGAGGGCGGCCCGTCCGCCTCGCCGTCACGATAAAACAGTAATGGCAAGTCCAGCGTGCAGTCGGCGTCATCGGTCAGACAGAAGCCGTCCGGCGCGAACGAGCGCAGTTGCCGGATCAGCTCGGGTGTATGGGCCGGAGGCAGTAGGCTGCACTTGCCCGACAGCAGGCTGGCCGCGAGCCCCACGGTAAATCGATAGCGGTCGGTGCACAGATTGAGCACATGCATGCCCGCCGGCAGTCGAGCCGCGAGCGCGCGCGCATCGCACAGGAAGCGCCGTGCGTCGATCGGCTCGCCGTCGCGGTAGGCGACGATCGACTCGGGCCGCTGGTGCACGAACAGGGGCAGTGCGGGCATGGCTGAGCTACGCGCACTTCACCAGAGCGATGCGCCGCCGCCCGGGGATTGAAAATAGGCGCGAGCGGTAGCGCGCAGTGTGATACGCCGCATCGAGGGCAGCAGGCGCTGCCGCAGCGCGTATTCGCCGATGAACATGAGGGCTGCCAGCGGCAGCGTCAGAAAGTTCGAGAACACCGACCAGACCCGTAGCGGTGCCCAGGCGTAGAGCACGGCGCTGAGGCCGCCGATCGAGATGAAAAATATCGTCCAAGCCGCGGTGACGGCTCGGGTGTAGCGTTGCACCTCCCCCGGCAGGGGTCCGTGCAACATGGCGGCCCAGCGTGTGCACAACGGAACCTCGCCGCGCAATAGGCTGCGGCCGAAGACCAGCGCCAGCGTCAAATAAGCGCCGCACTGCTGTAGCAGGATCATGAGGGCGAAATTGCGCTCGATGTGACGCCAGCTCAGCAGCAGCAGCGCGGCAGTCAGCGGCGCGAGCAGCACGCTCGCGATCAGCGGATGCGGCGAGCGGCGAGCGGCCAGCCACAAAGCCAGCAGCAATGGGACAACAGCCAGGGCCGCACCGAGTTCGCGGGCGCCAGGGCTCGCGTTGCTGTAATGGGCGAGGACCGCGTAGATCAGTATCGTCGCTGCGATCAGAGCCTGGCGCAGCCATCCGCGCTTCACTTGCTTCTCTGGGTCGCGACGTATTGCGCAAAATGTCGCAGCGAGCGGAAGATGCGCTCGTTCTCCTGATTGTCCGCGCGCAGCACAATCCCGTACTGCTTCGAGACGATCAGCGCGATCTCGAGAATGTCGATCGAATCCAGTCCCAGACCCTCGCCGTACAATGGCGCCTCGGGGTCGATCTGCTCGGCCGCAATGGGCAGATTCAAGCCCTGAACGATCAGCCGCGCGATCTCCCGCTCGAGCGCGAGCGTATCGACGCGCGCTGTCGTCGGCTGTGGCAACGCTTGTTCCGACATAATGGATTGAGTGTCTTGTTGGCCCTGCGGCGTCCTACCCAAGGCCGGTACCGGCGATCCGGCCGAATCGGCAACATTATATCGAGATTGACCGCGGCGCGAGCAATGCGTAGGACGGCGCCTTCAGCGCATCGGCCAACGCCGACATAATAACCACGGCAGACGCACCGCGAACTCGAGCAGCAGGCGCGCATGCATCCAGGTCAGCAGCGCATTATCGCGCCAATAATTGAAGTGCGACACGCCGCCCTGCTCGGGACGGAAATAGCGCACCGGCGCGGACAAATTGCGCGGCGGCAGCCCAAGCCAGCACAGACGCACGGCCACCTCGACATCGAAATCGAAGCGACGCATCCATGGCTGACGGCGCATGACTCGCACCAGCGGCTCTACGGGATAGACGCGGAAGCCGAACAGCGAATCGTGAATGCCGGCCCAGAGCGTCCACAGATTGGACCACCAGTTCGAGATCTTGCGGCCCTGGACACGCACCCCCGGTGCACTGGCGTCGAAAAGCGGCTCGCCCAAAATCAGCGCCTGTGGCTCCTGGATGGAGGCAGCCATGAAAGTGCCGATGCGGTCGGCCGGATGTTGGCCGTCCGAATCCATGGTCAGGACATGTGTATAGCCGGCCTGCAGTGCCATACGCGCTCCGTGCAGCACCGCGGCGCCCTTGCCGCGGTTGCGAGGCAGCACCAGCACGCGCAGGCCCGGATCCTGCTTGGCCATGGCCGCGAGGCCCTGGGCACTGCCGTCCGTGCTGCCATCGACCACGACCCACACGGGAGTCCAGTGCGCGCGTGCGGCCCGCACCGTCTCGTATACTTTTGGCCCCGGGTTGTAGCTTGGAATCAGGACCAGATGCGTGCTGGACGGCGCAGTCAGCGGCACGAGGAACTGGCGCTCCGTGCTGCCGGGCACTCGTGCGTTAGCTCGTTGCGATAGTAGCGTTCGAGCTCGAGCCTGAACGCTTCGGGGTCCTGCGGCGGATCGAAGCGGTGCCCGAGCCGTAGGCGGTAAGTGAGCGCCAGCAACACATAGAGCGGCACGGTGATCAGCGACCAGCTCAGGCAGAGCAACGCGAACAGCAGCAGCGAGCTGTCCAACCCGGCGTATTCGTACATTGCCTTGCTGAGGGTCCTGGCCGGGGAGCCGGCGTCAACGGCGCGCAATTCAATCATGGCTGTCGACCATTCTCGAAGAAGCGCTGATCATCCACACAAAGCCGATACCGCCCGCCCAGTAGCCGCGCTGTTGGACCAGCGGGCTGTCGACAAAGGCGGCACCCGCGAGCCAATCATGGCGCAGATAGGCGCCCAGCCAATAATTGGCGAAGCGCCTGCTGATTGCGAGCAGCGCCTGAGTGCCCGAAAAACCGCCGGCAGCCTCATAGGCCGGGCGAGTCGCGGTCGCGTACTGCGGGGCGACTCCATAGAAATATTCATGATAGCGCCGCTGCGCGTACAGCGGCCCGGCCATCAGCCCTAAGTTCCAGCCGGCCAGCCGCCCGGCACCCAGGCAGTCCAGATCCAGGCTCGGGGCAAATATCGCACCAATCGCCATCGGTGGCGATGTAACGGTAATGGCCTCGCGCAGCGGCAGGCGTACATCCAGCCGCAAGCGCTCAGCGCCGCTGCGCCACAGATGCCATTGCAATGCGGGTCCCAGTTCGATCGTGGGCTCGAGGTTCGGCATGCCCGCGCGTATCGCGCTGCTGCGGCTGAATACGGGCGCGGTGGCGTTGACGCTGATCTCGAGCTCCAGATAACGGCGATTGAACAAGCGTCCGTGCACACCGTCGCGGTCGGCTCGCAGGAACTGGCCGCGATAGATAAAGTAGGGCACCGGCGCCGGATAGACATGCATGGTGCTCGCGCCGCGGTAGTCGTTGAAGAACAATCCGCCCACGCCGAAGCCGAATTCCCACAAGGGCAGCGGCTCGCCGTGCGCCGGCGCGCACAGCGCGCCGAGCGCGGCCAGCAGCGCCGCCTGGAGCAGCGCCTGAAGCGCGGCGCCGCGGGCGCGGCCTGGCTTGCCTTGCGCTGGCATGATCAACTGCCGAGCGCTTCGATCTCGACCAGCAGATCGCGCCGGCAGATATCGGCCTTCAGGTACAGGGCCCGTGCCTCGGGGCCGATCGCACGACGCAGCTCCTGATCGATGTGCGAGAGATCCTCGGGCCGCCGCACGTACACCTTGTAGCTCAGGCGCTCCAGTGCGTAGCGTTCGCTGCCGAGGCGAGCATTCGCCGCGGCCAGCAACGCGCCGATATTGCGCAGCGTCTCCTGTGTCTGCGCGCGCACGTCCCCGGCATGCGCCGTCTCAAAGCCGACGATGCTCGCGGTGCCCGAGACGAACAGCGTCTGCGCGGGACCGCTCTCGATGCAGCCGCGCGCAAAGGTCGGGCTCTTCGGGCCGTATTGAGCCGGATAGTCCCAGGCGCTGCGTTGGCGCGGATTCTCGAGCGTGATCGGCGCGCGCGCGCTGGCGATGCAGTAGACCGTGAGCGGGCCGGCGTGCGGGGATCCGAGCGCGCTGGCCGCCGGCACGTTGTCGGCGATATCGCGCCGGACGCCGATGAAGGCTTCCTGGCGCGCGTCGTTGAAGTGCCAGTAGCGCTCGCCCTCGCGGGTCTGGCCGTTGATTTCCGGCAACACGTTCCAGATGCGCAGCGGATGCGGAAATCCAAGCGCCGACAAGGCATCGAACAGCTGGCGGTAAACGGCTCGGGTCGCGCCTCGCAATGCGCTCGCGCTCCGGTCGGATTGCGGAGCCGCGAATTCCTGCTCGGCGATGCTCAGGGCCGCGAACAGCATGCGCTCGTTGCGCCGATACTGCACGCGACCGTGTCGTCCGGATTGCATAGGCCCGGCCAGACGCCAGACTTCCACGGTGCCATCGAGCCCGGCGAGCACCGGCAGCATCACGTGCGCGGCCGGCATGTCGGGCAGCGGGGAGGCGAGCGCATCGCCGTCGCGCGCGTAGCAGACCACTGCGAGCACGTCGCGCCACCACGTCGCAGGATGCTGCCGAATGTCGGCGAGACGCGGGTAGTCGAGTTGCAGCTTGGCCGCGGCACCCATCAGCTGGCGGGCATCGGTCCGGACTCGGCGGGCCGGATATTGAGGCGGCGCAGGCGGCGCGCGCGTGCGCTGCGGCGCGGATGCAGCATCGACAGCAAGCTATAGACCAGTTTGAATGCCCGCAGCGAGCGCCAGATCGGCGTGCTGCCGAAGATATCGCCGGCCAGCAGCGACAGCAGCGCCTCTTTCATACGCAGCGTATTGCGCGGGCGCATGAACATCTCGCGCATCGTCGGTGAGGTCACGCGATAGATGAACCAGGAGAATTGCTTTGGACCGTGGCGCATGAGGCGGTCGAACTCGCGCAGCGCCGCGTTGGCACGCGAGGGTGCGCGCAGGCACGCCTCGATCGCCTCGACCCCGGCAAAGGCGCTCTTCATCGCCAGCATCACGCCCGAGGAGAACACCGGATCGATGAACGCGTAGGCATCTCCGAGCAGCAGGTAATTGCGGCCGTGCGAGCGAGTACAGCGATAGGAGTAGTTGCCGGTGGCCTCGACCTCACCGATGAGTTGGGCGGCGTTGAGGCGCTCGGCCAGTGGCGGACACAGGGCGATGGTATCGAGGAAGAAGTCGTTGATCGCACGCGTGCGGCTCTTGAGGTAGTAGGGCCACACCACTGCGCCGACGCTGGTGGCGCCGTCGCTGAGCGGAATGAACCAGAACCAGCCGTGATCGAACCAGTAGATCGATATGTGGCCCTCTCGGTCGCCCGCGTTGCGCTGAGCAGCGTTGAAATGGCCGAAGATCGCAGCGCTGTTGTGCCGAGGGTTGCGGCGCTTGCATTGCAGGCGATTGGCCAGGAACGTGTCGCGACCGGAGGCGTCGACCACGTAGCGAGCCGACCAGCTCTGGGCCGTGCCGTCCTCGTGCTGTACCTGGATCTGCGCCGGCCCCTGACCGGCGTCGAACTCCACCGCGCTCACGCGCGCCCCTTCGATGACCTCGGCCCCGGCGCGCGCGGCGTTGCGGATCAGGATTCGATCGAATTCGGAGCGCCGGACCTGATACGCATAGGGCATGGATTTGTCCCAGGCGTCGCTGAAGCGGAATTCCTGCTGTTGCGCATCACACGAGGAGACGAATTCGGCCCCCCATTTCTGCATGCCGATGGCACGCACTTCTTCGGCCACACCGAGGCTCTCGAATAAGGGCAGGTTGGCGGGCAACAGGGATTCGCCGATGTGAAAGCGCGGATGACGCGCTTTCTCGATCACCGCGACGCGGTGACCGCGCCGTGCCAACAGTGCCGCAGCCGTGGAGCCGGCCGGGCCCCCGCCGATGACGAGCACATCGGTGTCGCGCATGCCACTGCTGCTTCGACCGCTCATGGGCCGGGAGTCTAGCTCACTTCCAGCGTCGCCGTGCCGAGCCCGGCAAATTCGACGGCCACGTGCGTGCCGCGCGTGGCATAGCCCAGCCCTGCGTAACTGCCGGTCGTGATGATCTCGCCGGCCCGGACCCCGGCACCGCCCCGCGCGCGATCGTTGACCAGCCACAGCAGCGCCGTGAGCGGATCGCCGAGCGGATGCCCGCCGCGGCTCGCTTGCTCCGAGCGGGTGCCATCGGGCGCGTGCAGCGTGAGGCGCAGCGGCACGGTGGCCAGGTCCAGCCGGCGCCAGTCGCGACACGGCGCGGCCAGCACCAGGCCGCCATTACTGATGTTGTCGGCCAGCCGATCGAGCGGCGCGGCGCCGTCGTGGCTCTGGAAGCGACTGATCACGATCTCGATCGCCGCGTAGGCCGCATCGATGGCAGCGATGAGTTCCTCGCGCTGGTAGCGTGCGCCATTGGACAGCGCGGGCAGATCGCGCCTCAGGCTGAAGGCTACCTCCGGCTCGATTCCCAGACTGTCGCCGATCACGCAGGCCACGCGCGCCGGCGAGGGGTAGAGGTGCTCGGCGAAGATCGGGGCCGAGGTGCCCCGATCCGGGCTGCTCATCGCGACTTTCCAGCCGCCCGCCTGCGCACCCAGCGCGCGCGAGAGCTCGCGCTGCACCTGGTAGGCCTCCTGCTCGCTCCGCGGCGACAGATCGGCCGGCAGAGAGGGCGGACGCGGGCCGGCGCGGCGCAAGGCCCGCAGATATTGGGCCGCACGCCGGGGTCGATCGGACTCGTTCAGGGCTGCGCTCCCAGCTTCGCCTCGATGAAGGCACTCAATGCGCCGATGCTGGGATGCTCGAATATATCGGTCACCTCGACCAGCCCCGGCCAGAGCCGCTCGATACGCTCGTGAATCGCGATCAGTTTGAGCGAACTCGCACCGAGATCGAACAGGCTCTCATCGAGATCGATACGACGCCCCTCGAGCTCGGTTTCACAGATGCTGCACAGCTGGGTTTCGATCGCGCCGTGCCGCTGGGCGGCGCTTGGCCGCGCACCGCCGAGACGCTCGAGCTCGGCCAGCTCGGCATCGAAGGCACCGGCCAGATACTCCTGCTCGAGCAGATGCCGCTGCACCTTGCCGCTCGTGGTCTTCGGGATGCGGCGCACCGGCACGACGGCGTCGAGCTCGAGCCCGGCCTGCTCGCTCAAGGCTCGCGCAAGCTGGCGCGCGAGCGGCAGAAACTCGCTCAATTCGCCCCGATGCAGCACGAACACCAGCAGCAGCTCGGTCTCCGTCCCGGGCGGCCGGACTCCTGCCACCACGACCTTGCCGAGCTCCAGGCCCGGAACGGCCTCGGCGATGCGCTCGAGATCGTGCGGATAGTAGTTCTGGCCGTTGACGAACAGGATCTCCTTGTGGCGGCCGGTGATGTACAGCTCGCCCTCAAGGATCAGCCCCAGATCGCCGGTGCGCAACCAGCCATCGGCGGTGAAAGCCGCGGCGTTGGTGGCGCTGTCCTCGAAATAGCCCTGAGTGACGTTCTCGCCACGGATGTGAATATGGCCGACGCGCTGCTCGGGCAGACTCTGATCGGCGTCATCGGCGATGCGCAACGCGCAATACGGAACGGCGCGGCCGACGCTCACCAGCTGCAATGCATCGCGCGAGTCGGCCGCGACAATCGAGGCCTGTGCGTTGAGGCTCAGCCGGTGGCGATCGAAGTGCGTCGCGTGGTAGGGCGCACCGGGCTGCGGAAAGCTCACTGCCAGAGAGGCTTCCGCCAGGCCGTAGACCGGAAACATGGCATTGCGCTTGAGGCCCGCGGGCGCGAGCCGCGTCAGGAATTCATCGCACAGCTCGACGCTGATCGGTTCGGCGCCGTTGAAGATCAACCGCACGCTGGACAGATCGAAGCCACTGGGCGCGCGCTCGCCCAGCACCTTGAGGTAGTGCCGGTAGCCGAAGTTCGGCGAACACAGAATGCTCGCGTGCACGCTGGCGGCCAGTTGCAGCCACAGCAGCGGGCGGCGCACGAACAGCTCGGTGGGCATCAGATGCGTCTGGATGCGATTGGCGAACATGATCAGATGAAATCCGATCAGACCCATGTCGTGCGTCAACGGCATCCATGAGAGGCTGACGTCGTCCTCGTGGAATCCGGCCGCGGTGCTGGCACCACGGATGTCGGCCATCAGGTTCGCGTGCGTGAGCACCACGCCCTTGGGCGAGCTGGTCGAGCCGGAGGAAAACTGAATGAACGCCACATCTTCTGGGCGCGCCTGATAGGGCTTGCCGCTGCGCCCGATGGAATCGAGCTCATCGACCAGGAATGCGCGCGTGCGCAGCGACCCGTACAGCTCGGATTCCTGGTGTGCAGCCGCGAAGCTGCCGATGCGCTCGAGCAGGCGCTGTTCGGTATAGATGAAGGGACTCTTGAGCTTGCGCGCGATGCGCAACAGCTTATGCCGATGCTCATCGCTGATGCCGGGTGCCACCGGCACCGGAATGATGCCGCCGAGCACCGCGGCCCAGAAGGCATCGATGAACGGCTCGTTGTGCGAAAGCAGGAGAATCAGCTTGTCGCCCGGTCGCGCACCCAGCCCCTGCAAGCGGTACAGGATGCCCAGCGCCCGCTCATGCAGCGCACCATAGGCGACGGGCCGCGCGTCGCGTTCGCCTTCGAGATAGGTAACGCTGCGCGCAGCGCCGCGATTGGCTTCCATCAGCGCGGTCAGCGTTGTCGCATTCATGTGAGCGTGTAATTCTAGCTTACATGAGCGATCACAACGCCAGCGGCCAGCAGACTCCCGGCGGCGGCCCATTACGCAATACGATCTACCGTCGGCTCACCCGCTCGGGACGACGCATGAGCCGCCTGCGCCGCGCGCTGTACCTGGTGGCCGCACCGACCATCCTCGCGCTGATGCGACTGTGGTGGCGCAGTTGCCGCATCGTCGCCGTCGTCGGCGAAGAGCATCTCGATGCAGCGCTCGCGCGCGCGCCTTCGTTTCTACCCTGTTATTGGCACCAGCACCAGCTGTTCTGCGCGCACTACCTGCTGCAGGCGCAGCGTCGGCGGCGATTGCGGATCGGCTTCCTGATCAGCCCGTCGGTGGACGGCGAGCTGGGCGCGATGATCATTCGGCGCGCCGGCGGCGTCGTGATCCGCGGCTCCTCCTCGCACACCGGTGCGCTGGCGTTGAAGGGCTATTTCGAGGCGCTGGTGCGCGAGCAGGTCTCGCCGGTCATCAACCCGGATGGCCCGCGCGGTCCGCGCTTCAAGTTCAAGCCCGGTGCGGTGCTGCTGGCGCAGATGTCGGGCCGGCCCATGCTGCCAATGGCCTACGCCGCATCGCGCGCCTGGCTCGTGCACTGGGACCGGTTCGTACTGCCGGTGCCGTTATGTCGCATCGCCATCGCGATCGGGCCGCCGCGCGAGGTGCCGCGTGTGCTCGATGCCGCGGCTTTGCAGGCGATCACGCTGGAGATGGAGCGCTCGCTGCAGCAGACCTATCAGAGCGCCCGTGCGGCCCTGGCGGGCCCATCAGCAGGGGCGCCTGGTGTTGCGCCCTGAGCGCTGGGCGAAAACTCAGACGTATCATTATGAACACTGGTTAATAAATCAGCGGGTTAGCTTGTAATCTTACGTGTCTGTGCGAGAATCTCGCGCCTCATGTCCATCTTAAAGCCGCCGGGTACCCCAGCAGACTTCTCGGCTTCCGACGTTCTTGCTCCGCAGTTCTGGATCGGCAAGGCGGAGCGGCCCGCTCCCGGTATTGACGTCGCCTGTACCAAGATCGCGGTGGACCTGCAGAATCTGCGGCGCGAGGCCGCCGACGATTGCATTCGGCGCAGTCTTGAGACTCTGCGCGAAGCCACTTCAGCCGATGCCGCCTTCGCGGTCTTCTTCGATCAAAACGCCAAGCATATCGAGTCGGTAGTGTTCGCCCGCGGTCACTTCGCGCAATGCCATCCCGAGGCGCTGCGCGGTGTCGCCATCGAATCGCTGCCGTGGCTGAGCACGCGCGGCGAGCACCTGAAGCTTTCCGAGTTTCGCGATACCGCCTCACCGCGCAAGGAGCAGGCCGACGACGCCGGCACGCTGGCCGAACTTGCGATCGGGGCGGCGCTGCTGGTGGCGTTTCGCATCAAGGATCAACCGGCGGGCTTTCTCGGGCTCGCCTATGGACTGCCGCGTGGCGGCTTCGACGTCAACCTGCAGCTGCTCATGAAGCTGCTCGGCACCAGTCTTGCGACCGGACTGGAGCGCGTGCGCCTGTCGCTGGCACTGGGCCGCATCGAGGAGCGCAATGCCCTGGCCGAACTGGCCGCCAACGACGGCCTGTGGGACTTCGACGTTGAGGGCAATGACGTCTACTTCTCGCCGCGCTGGCGCGCGATGCTCGGCTACGATGAGGCCGATCTGAAGGGCGGCTTCGACTGGCGCAGCCTCGTGCATCCGGACGATTCCTCGCGCGTGCAGGCGGCGATTCGCGAGCACGTGGCCAGCAAGACCCCGATATTCGAAAGCATCCACCGCATGCGCCATCGCAGCGGCGAATGGCGCTGGGTCATCAGTCGCGCCAAGGCGCAGCTCGATGCGCACGGCCGGTTGCTGCGCCTGGTCGGCGTCGAACTCGACATCACCGAGCGCAAGTTGTACGAGGAGGCGCTGTTTCGCGAGAAGGAGAGCGCCCAGATCACGCTGCAGTCGATCGGCGATGGGGTCATCACGACCGATGCGCTCTCGACCATCGATTACATCAACCCCGTAGCCGAGCAGCTCACGGGCTGGCGGCTCGAGGATGCGATGGGGCGGCCGGTCGAGGAGATCTTCCGTGCCTTCCACGAGGAGACCTGCGAACCGCTGGAAAACCCACTGACGGTATCGATTCGCCGCGCGCGCCCGATCAAATCGGTGCGGCCGATGCTGCTGATCCGGCGCGACGGCAATGAGCTGTACGTCGAGAGCACCGCCTCGCCGATCCGAGCCGGCAACGGCAAAGTCGGGGGCGGCGTGCTGGTATTCCACGACGTCAGCGAATCGCGTGAGCTCAATCGCCGCCTGAGCTATCACGCCAGCCACGATCTGCTGACTGGACTGGTCAACCGCCGCGAATTCGAAAACCGCGTCGAGCGGGCACTCAAGAGCGCCAAGGCGCGCGAGGCCTCTTATGCGCTGTGCTATCTGGACATCGATCAGTTCAAGATCGTCAACGACACCTGCGGTCACAGCGCCGGGGATGCGCTGCTCGGGCAGGTGGGTGCGCTGCTGAAATCGAAAGTGCGCTGGCGCGATACGCTGTCGCGCCTGGGTGGGGATGAGTTCGGCATCCTGCTCGAGAGCTGCACGCTCGATGAGGCCATGCGCATGGCCGAGTCGGTGCGCGAGGCGGTGCGCAATTTCCGCTTCAGCTGGGAGGAGCGCGTGTTCCGCCTCGGCGCCAGCATCGGCGTGGTGCCGATCACGGCCGACAACGAGGACGTCGCCTCGATCCTCTCGGCCGCCGACAGCGCCTGCGCCGCGGCCAAAGAGCTCGGGCGCAATCGCGTCCACAGTTTTGCCGAAAACGATATTGAGCTCATGCGCCGGCGCCGCGAGATGCAATGGGCCGCGCGCATCACTGCGGCGCTCGAGGAGGGCCGTTTCGAGCTGTTTCGAATGCCCATCCTGCCGCTGCAAAAACCCGAGGTGGGCGCTCATTACGAGCTGCTGCTGCGCATGCGCGATGAGAATGGACGCATCGTCGCGCCCGACAATTTCATTGCCGCCGCAGAGCGCTACGGCATCACGCCGAGCATTGATCGCTGGGTGCTCGAGAATGCGCTGCGCTGGCTGGTCTCGGAGGCCGATGAGCGCGAGCGGCTGGCGATGTGCTCGATCAATCTCTCGGGCCAGAGCCTGGGCGATGACAAGTTCCTGCCCTACGTCATCGATCAGTTCCAGAAGAGCGGACTCGATGCCTCCAAGATCTGTTTTGAAATCACGGAAACTGCCGCGGTGGCGAGCTTCTCCCAGGCCAACCGCTTCATTCAGGCGCTCAAGCAGCTCGGCTGCAAGTTTGCACTCGATGACTTCGGCACCGGTCTGTCCTCATTCGGCTACCTCAAGCACTTCCCGGTCGACTTTCTGAAGATCGACGGCAGCTTCGTGCGCGAGATTCTGCACGATCCGATCGACCGCGAAATGGTTCGATCCATCAACGAGATCGGACATCTGACCGGCAAACAAACCATCGCCGAATTTGCCGAGAACGCCGAGATCATCGAGATGCTCAAGAACATCGGCGTCGACTACGCCCAGGGCTACGGCGTGGCCCAACCTCAGCGCATACTCAAGGCCGGCAGCGGCAACGGATTGTCGAGTCCGTCGTGAGCCAGCCGCCGCCGGGACGCGCGCCTTACTCCGGCAGCGCGTAGGGCAGCGGCAGCGCGCGCGCGCGCAGCGCCTGCGCGTCCGGGGATGCGATCCCTTCCTCGGGCTCGCGCGCGACGCCGGGCAGCGGCGCCACGGCCAGGAATTCGCTGCACCCATCCGCCCGCTGCACTGCCTCGACAATTCGAAAGCTGCGGCCATCCTCGAATCGCCCCGCATCGCCGGCGCTGAGCCGCCGCGGCGCCAGGCTCTCAAAGCGCTGCATGCGCCGCTTCACGCGCCCGCGGTAATGCGCGCGCGCGATCACTTCCTGGCCGGTGTAGCAGCCCTTGCTGAATGAAATGGCATCGATGCAGTCGAGATTGAGCATCTGCGCGACGAACTGCGCCGAGGTCGGCGCATAGACCTGCGGCATTCCGGCGGCGATGTCGAGCCCGCGCCATTGCTCGCGCGTCATGGGCTCGCCCTGCGGTGCGCTGTCGTTGGCGGCTTGGATCATCAGCACCCGGTGCGCATCGAGCGTCCACGGCTCGTGCGGTCGCGTCGACCGATCGCGGGTCCAGATGCCATGGATGCGGGTCTGCGCGCTTTCATCGCTGAGCGTGAGCTTGGCGCGCAGCAGGTAACGGCGCAACTGCGTCGCGACCGTGGCGACGAGCTCGAGCGGCAGCAGTGCCAGGACGTCATCGCCGGCGCGCGCCGCCAACCACAGCAGCGCCAGTGTGCGACCCTGTGCGTTGTGCAGGCCGGCGCGCAGAATCGATCCGCTCGAGAGCCGCGCCACGTCATTGGACAGCTGCCCTTGCAGGAACTTGTGCGCATCCGGGCCGCGAAATCGCAGCGTGCCGAAGTCCTCGAGCGGGCAGATGGCGTACTGGTCGCTGATGGGCAATTCTGGCACACTTGGCGCTATGCCGGTTCTGATCGACGACCCGCTCGATTCGGGACTCGCCACAGCGAGCAGCTCGAGTTCGCCGCCGCGTGCCGATGACTGCTCGAACCCTGTGCGGGAGATCGGCGGCCCGCCCGGTCCCGAGCCTACCCGCTACGGCGACTGGGAACAGCGCGGACGCTGCATCGATTTTTGAACAGGAGTAGTCATGGCTGAGCGCCCACTGTCACCGCATGTGACGGTCTACAAATGGGCCTACACGATGACGCTGTCGATATTCCACCGGATCACCGGTGTTGCCCTGTTGCTGGCCCTGATCGGATTGATCCTCTGGCTGATGGCGGCCGCCGCGGGCCCTAGCGCCTATTCCCAGGCGATGGCCACGCTGGCTTCTGTCCCGGTCAAATGCCTGGTTGCGATCGCGCTGCTCGCATTGTGCTACCACTTCTGCAACGGCCTGCGTCATCTTGCCTGGGATATGGGTTGGGGCTTCGAGCGCGCGCAGGCGCGCCGCAGTGCTGTGGTCGTGGTCATCGTGACGCTGCTGGCCGCTGCGCTGTGCCTGTATTTCCTGTTCCGGGCCAGCGCGGGGGCGGCATGAGCCTGCGTGCACCGCTCGCGCGCGTGCTCAATCATGGCGCGGCCCGCGATGGCGTGAGCCATTGGTGGGTACAGCGCGTCACGGCGCTGGCGCTGGCGCCATTGAGCGTGTGGCTCACTGTCTCGCTGCTGTGTCTGCCGACCGGCAGCTATGCGGCCGTTACAGGCTGGATCGGCTCGGGTCTGCACCCGGTGCTGCTGGCCCTCACGACGGTGCTCGCGGCCTGGCACGCCTGGCTCGGCATTCAGGTCGTGATCGAGGACTACGTAGCGCACGTTCCAGGAAAGTTGCTGCTGCTGCTGCTGTCCACGTTCGTCAACGCTCTGCTCGCGGCCAGCGGCGTGTACGCCGTGCTGCGCATCGCGCTGCGGAGCGGCGCTTGAGCGCCTACGAGTTCGTCGATCACACCTACGATGTCGTGGTCGTTGGGGCCGGCGGTGCGGGCTTGCGTGCGACGCTGGGGCTGGCCGAGGCCGGACTGTCGACCGCCTGCGTCACCAAGGTGTTCCCGACCCGCAGCCACACCGTGGCTGCGCAGGGCGGCATCAGCGCGGCGCTCGCCAACATGGGCGAGGACGACTGGCGCTGGCACATGTATGACACCGTCAAGGGCTCGGACTGGCTAGGCGATCAGGATGCGATCGAGTTCATGTGCAAGGAGGCGCCGGCCGCGGTCATCGAGCTCGAACACTACGGCGTGCCGTTCTCGCGCACGGATGATGGGCGCATTTATCAGCGACCGTTCGGTGGCATGACCACGCATTACGGCCAGGGCATCGCGCAGCGCACCTGCGCTGCGGCCGATCGCACCGGGCACGCGATGCTGCACACGTTGTATCAGCAGTCGATACGCAACGAAGCCGAATTTTATATCGAATATTTCGCGATCGATCTTCTCATGGAGCATGGCGAATGCCGCGGCGTGGTCGCGATCGATCTGGCCACCGGCACGCTGCATCGCTTCCGCGCCCAGGTGACCATCCTTGCCACCGGCGGCTATGGTCGCGCTTATTTTTCCTGTACTTCGGCCCATACCTGCACTGGCGACGGCGGCGGCATGGTGCTGCGCGCCGGTTTGCCATTGCAGGATATGGAATTCGTGCAATTCCATCCCACCGGCATCTACGGATCGGGCTGCCTGATCACCGAGGGCTCGCGCGGGGAGGGCGGCTATCTGACCAATTCCGACGGCGAGCGCTTCATGGAGCGTTACGCCCCGAACGCCAAGGATCTCGCCTCGCGCGATGTCGTCAGCCGCGCCATGACGATCGAGATTCGCGAGGGTCGCGGCGTGGGCGCACTCAAGGATCATATCCATCTGCACCTCGAGCATCTCGGACCGGCCGTGATCCAAGAGCGCCTGCCGGGCATCGCCGAGACGGCGCGTATTTTTGCGGGTATCGATGTCACGCGCGAACCGATTCCGATCCTGCCGACGGCGCACTACAACATGGGCGGCATTCCCTGCAGCATGCGCGGAGAGGTCGTCACGCCGAAGAGCGGTGATCCGAACAGCGTCGTGCCGGGTCTCATGGCCGTCGGTGAGGCCGCGTGCGTATCCGTGCACGGCGCGAACCGGCTCGGCTCGAATTCGCTGCTGGACCTGATCGTGTTCGGCCGTGAGGCGGCGCGGCATTGCGCGGAAGTGGCTCAGCCTCGTGCCAAACAGCGGCCGCTGCCCAAGGACGCCGCCGAACTGGCGCTCGCGCGCCTGGACCGACTGCGCCACGCCAAGGGCTCTCGGCCAACCGCTGCCATCCGCCTCGAGATGCAGAAGATCATGCAGGCCGATGCGGCGGTGTTTCGCACCGGGCAGACCCTGGCGCAGGGCATTGAGAAGCTCTCGCGCACCTTCGATTCCTTTGCCGACGTGCAGATAGCCGATCGCGGGCTGATCTGGAACACCGATTTAATCGAGACGCTGGAGCTGGAGAATCTGCTGCTGCAGGCGCTCGCCACCATCCACTCGGCCGGGAATCGCCAGGAAAGCCGCGGTGCGCATGCGCGCGAGGATTTCCCTCAGCGCGACGATGCCAACTGGCTCAAGCACAGCCTGTGCTGGGTGGACGCGCGCGGTCGGGCCGCCTTCGATTACCGGCCGGTCCATCTCAATACCCTGACCAACGAGGTCGAAGTGATCGCGCCGAAGGCGCGCACCTACTGAACTCGTCGCCACGAGGAGTGCAACGGATCATGGTTGAATTGTCGCTGCCCCCAAATTCGCGGATCGACGCCCGCGCCGGCAAGATCTACCCGGCGCCGGCCGGGGCGAAGAATGTGCGTCGCTTCAGGATCTATCGCTTCGATCCGGAAGCAGGCGGCCGGCCGCGCATCGATACCTTCGAGCTCGACATGGCCCGTTGCGGGCCGATGGTGCTCGACGCGTTATTGAAGATCAAGAACGAGGTCGATACCACGCTCGCGCTGCGACGTTCCTGCCGCGAGGGCATCTGCGGCTCCTGCGCCATGAATATCAATGGCCTGAATACGCTCGCCTGCACCAAGGCCTGCGACGAGCTCGGCGGCGGTGACGTCAAGATCTATCCGCTGCCGCATATGTCCGTGGTCAAGGATCTGGTCACCGATATGACCCACTTCTACGCCCAATATGCGGCCGTGAAGCCCTGGCTGCAGAGCCACACGCCGGCGCCGCCCGATCGCGAGCGGCTGCAATCCAAGGAGGACCAGGAGCACATCGATCGACCATCCGCGTGCATCCTGTGTGCCTGCTGCTCGACGGCCTGCCCGAGCTATTGGTGGAACCCGGAGCGCTTCCTGGGTCCGGCGGCGCTGCTGGCCGCGTACCGCTGGATCGTCGACAGCCGCGACGAGGCGACCGGCGAGCGACTCGATGCGCTGGAGGATCCGTACCGGCTCTATCGTTGCCACACGATCATGAATTGCACCGAGGCCTGTCCGAAAGATTTGAATCCGGCCAAGGCCATCGGCGCGATCAAACAGATGCTGGCCGATCGGCAGCACTGAGCGATATGGCCAGTCCTGAGGGCCAGGATCGCTCCCGGCTGGCCTGGCGTTGCCGGCGCGGCAGCAAGGAGCTGGACCTGCTGCTGCTGGGCTGGCTGGCTCGGCACTTCGAGTCGGCCACGGCCGAGCAGCGCGCACGATTTGCCGCCCTGTTGGAGCTGCCCGATCCTGAGCTCGCGCGCTACCTGTTGGCCGCTGCGCACCCCCTGGAGGCCGACCTGGCCGGGGAACCTTCCCCCGCCCGGGGTATCTAAGGATGGATACCGTTACGTCAAGTCAAGCGTTCGCAGGGTAGGGTCTTCATGGGCGGTTCAGCTGATACACTCCCCGCCACGAACTTTCAGGACCGTTCAAGGTCCATTCAGGTCGCAGATGGGCGGCCTGGCAATGCAATGGCAGGATCGCCGATGGCCCCCGATGCGAGTGACTTGAGTCTGGTGCAGCGCGTGCAGCGTGGCGAGCGCAGCGCTTATGACCTATTGGTGCTCAAGTATCAGCACAAGGTCGTGAAGCTCGTGATGCGCTACCTGCGCGATCCGGCCGATGCGGAGGATGTGGCCCAGGAGGCGTTCATAAAGGCTTACCGGGCACTGCCGCAGTTCCGGGGCGACAGCGCCTTCTACACCTGGCTGTATCGCATCGCCATCAATACTGCCAAGAACGCCCTCGCGGCCCGCGATCGCAACCCTGTGAGCTATGAGCTGGACATGCACAACGGCGAGGAATCCACGGACATGGTCAGCCGGCTGAAGGATCCGGAGACGCCGGAAGGCCTGGCGTTGACCGAGGAGATCCGCAACACGGTCAACGCCGCGATCGGGGCACTGCCCGAGGATCTGCGCACCGCCATCGTGCTGCGCGAGCTGGAAGGGCTCAGCTACGAGGAAATAGCGGCATCGATGGACTGCCCGGTCGGCACGGTCCGCTCGCGCATTTTCCGTGCTCGCGAGGCCATCGATCGGCGTCTGCGCGAAGTGTTTGACGGCGGATTGGGTCGGGCGGAGGAGCTGGTGTGAACGAGAATGAAGTCGAAAGCCAGCTGTCGGCGATGTTCGACGGCGAGTTGCCGGCGGCTGAATGCGAGCTGCTGTCGCGACGTATCGATCGCGACGAGAATCTTCGCGCTCGCTGGTCGCGCTATGCCTTGATGGGCGCCGCCATGCGCTCAGAACCGGTGGCCACGGCCCGCAGGGGCTTTGCCGTACGGGTCAGCGCGGCGCTTGAGGCGGCCGCGGTGCCGCAACGCACGCAGCGCGGGCGCAGTCTGGTCTGGAGTGCGGCATTGGCCGCGACGCTGGTGGCAGCCGTGGCCGGTTTGTCGGTCTCGATGCTGCGGGATGCGGCGCTGGGAGCCGGCGGTGCCCCAATGCTGGGCGCCTCAGTGCTGCAAACCAGAGCGCCGACGGAATATTCGGCCAGCCCGGCGCCTGCCGTTGCCCAAGCCGTTGCCGCGAGTGGCGCGG
>DAIMZW010000018.1:0-40189 GCA_036733765.1 Steroidobacteraceae bacterium | reverse complement strand
GCTGGCCTCAAGGCGCTGCCGCTTTTGGGCGAGATGCTGGCCAAGGGTCACGGCCGAAGTTCGATGATGTTTATGTCGGCCTGCGTGCTAACCACGCAGTTGGTGATCACGGTGCCCTCAGCCAGACCATTGCCGGATCCATCGTGCATCAATTCAGTTTCGCTACGGGGTTCCTGTTTCTTGGCGCGGTCGCGTCGGCGGCATTTGGCATCCTATACTTCTTGATGCCGCAGACACGCGGTAGGCAATTGCTGAGTCCGAACCTATGAGCACCATCCTGCTGCTGACTTTTTCGAATGTCTTCATGACTTTCGCCTGGTACGGGCACTTGAAATACGGGCACGACTGGCCGCTCTGGAGAGCGATCCTGGTCTCTTGGGGCATTGCACTGCTCGAATACTGCCTGGCGGTCCCCGCGAATCGTCTCGGCTATGTCGAGTTCTCGGGATTTCAGCTCAAGATCATTCAAGAGGTTGTCACGATCGTCGTCTTCATCGCATTTGCGATCCTGTATCTGAAGGAGAAAGTCGCATGGAATTATCTCGTGGCATTCGCCTTTCTCGGCGTGGCTGCATTCTTCGCCTTTGCGTTCAAGGCTGCCGCCTGAAGTGGGCTGTCAGAACATCGAGTTGTCGTTGGCCGCCTTTTCTGGCACATCCTGCACAACGCCCCAGTGCTCGACGATCTTGCCGTTTTCAAGGCGATAGATATCGACCATCGCCACGCCGCGCGTCTCGCCCGGCTTCTGGTTCCAGAATACGTGAGCGGCGACAAGGTCGTCCTGCGCCACGGTGTGCTTGACCACCACGCGCGAATTCGGAAACACCTTGGACATCAAGTAGCTCAACGCCTTGATCGCACCGTCCCTGCCGTCGGCGAGCAGCGGGTCGTGCTGCTTGTAGCTCGGTCCGACGTAGCGCTCGAAACCTTCCTTCACCTGATGCTTGTTGAACACCGTCTCTTCGAACGCCAGCACCGTCTGCGTGTTGGTGTGCGCGACCTCGGCTCGAATCACGGCGCCGGGTACCGCGCAGCCCGCCGCGCTCAGCGCCGCGCCGAGACACCAGAGACTCAGCAATCCGGGCTTGTGCAGGGCTTTCATTTGAATCACCAGGCGGTCGCACCGCCGTCGATGCGGAAATCCGCTCCCGTTACCCAGCTCGCCTCATCCGAAACCACGTAGGTGGCAAACCGGGCGATATCTTCCGGAGTGCGCCTCCCTTGCCGGCGCCATGCGCCAACGCACCGGGCAGCGTCTGCACCTCCACGTCCTTGAGCGCCGCGCGCTACGCCAGCGCAAAATTGCGGATCTGCGTTTGTGCAAACTCGATGTCTCGCTTGACCGAGTCGGGCACTTGATCCACGCACTCGCGAATCTGTGCCTTGCTCAGGCGAAAACTTTCAGGTGACCACTTATCAAACTTCTGCGAGTACTCGCGCACCGCACGCTCGCCGTTCTTGGCAATGTTCTCCAGTATCCCCTCGACCGTCCGGCGTGCTTCCGCCTGCTTTTCGGCCGTCACTTCCGCGGTCTGACCGGTCTTCAGGTAACGGATCATGGATGTCTCCTGGCACATGTCGCCGCGCACGCAGCCGGCAATAGCGGATAACAAATGGGTGGGTCGATATGCGTTGCACTGTAGTTCATCGCCCCGCCCGAGCAGTGCGAGCCTATCACATCGAGCGGCGTTGGTCGCCGGCCGCCAGCGCGTTGCGCACCACCGGGTCGCGTGCGATAAGTGCATTCCCTAATCAAATCACCGACCGCCCTATCATGCCTTTGCCCAGCTGCGAGCTGCTCACGCAGCTGCCGCCCAACCCAATCACGCGGGCTGAAGTGGCGCGCCATATGGGCGTCGATCCCTCGCTGATCCGGTATTACTTCCGCGACCGCTCGATGCTGCTGCTGGCCGCGGTCGCGCGTTTCATGCACGGCGGCGCCCGCACGATCCGTCGTGATGGCAGCTGCTCGCGGCGGCCATCGAGAATATCCAGATTGTCATGGGTCAGTTTGCCCCACCGCTGCTTGACCTGACCCTTGAACTGCTTCCGGTCGCCTTGGATTCGGTCCCAATTCATTGCCGTGCTCCTGTGGTGTGATCACATAGGAACTCAGCAATCGCTACGCCATGCCTGTGCGCGCACTCGAGCCGAAATAATGCTCAAGCGCGCCTCGGAACCTGAAAGGCTTACATATAATTCGGCGGCGACCGCAGCGCACAGCCTCCCCGGGTCAGCGAACGCTCAACCGCCGGACGCTCAACATCGCCGAATGTCCTGTAGGGGCCGTGCTACAGATTTCCGCAAGTGCCTGATCGGTCGATCAGTGGCGATTTGGGGATTCACGCACAACAAATAGCGGCCCTTGCCTGGCACGCAGCCTGCTTTGTACTGTCCACCGGCCCGCAGCGGGTAGATGAATTATGACGGTTGTCCCTCCCTGTCGAGCCGTCAAGCTACTCGTACCGCGATATTAGGCGCATCGTGGCCACTCCCAGGCGATGCGCCTATTTTTTTCCCACAACGAAGGCAATCCCTACAATGAGGCCTCGACCGCAACGTCGCCCGGCAGGCAGGCGTCGGCCGCCAATGGCGCCTGCGCCGCGTAGCGCTGATAGAGCGGTGTGAAGTCGGTCGTATAGCAGGCCTGAAATAGCTGCTCGAAGCTCTCGAGCACGAAGTAGCTCTGTTGAAACGCATCGATTCGATAGTCGGTGCGCATCACGCGCAGCAGATCGAAGCGCCAGCGTCCCGGCTGCGCACTCTCGATGCTGTACACCGTCTCACCCTTGGAGGAGAGAATTCCCGCACCGTAAACGCGCAGACCCGCGCGCGTGCTGATGAGCCCGAATTCCACCATGTACCAGTACAAGCGTGACAGCATGCTAAGGGCGCCGGTAACCGCGAGCGCCTTCGGTCCCGCCTCGCCATAGGCCTGCATGAAGCGCGCAAATGCCGGGATGGTCAGCAACGGCACATGACCGAAGAAATCATGAAATACGTCCGGCTCGACCAGGTAGTCCAGCTCCTCACGGCGGCGAATCCAGACCGTCACCGGAAAGCGCCGGCTCGCCAGATGCTCGAAGAAGATCTGCTCCGGAATCAGGCCCGGCACCGCGACGATGCGCCACCCTGTGCTGTCGGCGAGTACGCGGTTGGCGTCCTCAAAGCGTGGAATGCGCGTAGCGGATGCGCCGAGCGCGTGCACGCCATGCAGGAATTCCGGCGCCGCGTAGCGTTCGATGAGCTCGATTTGACGCCCGTAGAGCTGCGCCCAAATGGCGTGCTCATCCTCGGAGTAATCCCGCCAATCCTGCTCCACGGTGTAATCGGCACCGGCGCGCGCATAGTCCCCGCGCAGGGTTTGCGGCTCGTGCACAGGTGCCGACGGCGGCTGGACCATTAGGCAGTTCCCCCAGGATCAATGGCCTAGTTTAACCCCTGGCGCGGACGGCATCGGTGCCGCCACGCTGATGGAACATGGGTCGGGTGGGGCTCGAACCCACGACCAACGCCTTAAAAGGGCGCTGCTCTACCGACTGAGCTACCGACCCGTGGATCGCCATGCAAAAGGGGGGAAATATGGGCCGCGCATGATACCGAAAAGAGCATAGCGCAGCACTGCGTTCAGCCGTAGCGGGTCGGATCGTCAATGCCCGCGGCCGCGAAACCCTCGCGCCGCAGGCGGCAGGAATCGCAACGCCCGCAGGCGCGGCCTTCGACGTCGGCCTGGTAGCACGAGACGGTCATAGCGTAATCAACTCCCCACTGCAACCCGCTGCGGATAATTTCTGCCTTGCTCATGGCGATCAGCGGCGCGTGCACCTGAAAGCGCGCGCCTTCGACCCCGGCCTTGGTCGCGAGCGCGGCCAGCGCCTCGAAGCTGCGGATGAATTCGGGTCGACAGTCGGGATATCCGGACCAGTCGACAGCATTGACACCGACCACCAGATCCCTGGCGCCGAGCACCTCCGCCCAGCCCAGTGCCAGTGCGAGCAACAGCGTGTTGCGCGCCGGAACGTAGCTGATCGGAATCCCGACGCTCGCCTGCTCGGGCAGCGGGATGCTCCAGTCGGTCAGGGCCGAGCCGCCGATGCCGGCGAGGTCTACATGCATGATGCGATGCTCGCGCGCCCCTTGCGCTCGCGCCACGCGCGCGGCCGCCTGAAGTTCGGACTGATGCCGTTGGCCGTAGCCCACCGACAAAGCATAAGCCTCAAAGCCTTGCCGGCGCGCCCACGCGAGGGCGGTGGCCGAATCCAGACCGCCCGAGAGCAGCACGACGGCGCGTGCGGGTGAGTCAGCGCCCCGGTTCATTGCCCCAGAGATACTTGTGCAGTTGAATCTGCAGCCGCACCGGCAGACGGTCGGCGAGGATCCACTCGGCCAGCTGCCGCGCCGGCAGCTGCTCGTGGCTCGGCGAGAACAGCACGCCGCAGCGCTGGGCAAGCTTGAGTCGCTCGAGCGTGGCGCGGCTCCAATCGTAGTCGGCGCGATCACACAGCACGAACTTGATCTGCTCCTCCGGCCTCAACAGCGCGAGCTGCTCATAGCGATTGCGGTGCTCTTCGCCGGAACCCGGTGTCTTGACGTCGACGACCCGTATGACGCGCACGTCCACCGCATCGATCGGCACGGCACCGCTGGTCTCCAGGGAGACGCGATATCCGGCATCGGCAAGCGCGGTCAACAGCTCGATACAGGACTTCTGCGCCAGCGGCTCGCCACCCGTGACGCAGACATAGCGGGCGCCGAGTTCACGCACGCGCTCGAGAATCGCATCGAGCTCCCACCATTCGCCACCATGAAACGCGTAGGCCGTATCGCAGTACTGGCAGCGCAGCGGGCAGCCGGTCAGGCGCACGAACACGGTCGGCATACCGACCGTATCCGCTTCACCCTGCAGCGAGTGAAAGATCTCCGTGAGTTTGAGCCGCACGCTCAATCCGCGCGCATCCGGCGGCACGCGCTAAGGGGCGTCCGGCGCAATCATCGTCAGCCGGTCCGCGGCCAGCTTGGCCGCATCGGTACCGGGATAGCGCTGCACCACCTGCTTCAGGGTCGAACGCGCGTCAGCCATGTGCTTGAGCTCGAATTGGGCGTAGCCGGTCTTCAGCAACGCATCGGGGGCCTTGCGCGATTGCGGATACAGTTCGCCGAGGGTGCGAAAAGCCGCGATGGCATTATCGTAGTCGCGTGTGACGTAGAAGCCCTCGCCGAGCCAATACTGCGCGTTATCGGCCAGTGCGCTGTGCGGATAGAGCCGTAGAAAGTCACGGAACTGTGTGATGGCGCCGCTGTAGTCCGAGGCTTTGAGCGCATCGAAGGCGCGGTTATAGGCAGCCTGATCGTCCGCGCCGGACCCCGCGCCCGCAGGCGCGCTGCTGCCCGGTCCGGGAGCGAGCCCCGAGGCGCCGCCGCTGCCGGTGAGCCCCGCGCCCGTGCCACCTTTGAGCGTCTCGAGCACCTTGAGTCGCCGGTCGAGATCGGCGTACAGATCGCGCTGCTGCTTGCGCAGCGCTTCGTTGCTGTTCTGCAGTTCCTCGACCGTGCCGCGCAGTTCGCGCAGTTGTGCGTCGAGCACATCGAGGCGCTGGGACAGGGTCAGCAGGCTCTGGTTGCTGACTACGCGCTCGACTCGCCCGAGCCTTTGATCGATGTCGTTGAGCTTGACCTGCGTTGGATCGGGCTCCGCTGCGTTGGTCTCGCAGCCGGCGAGCGCGACGGCGCAACAGATCAGCGCCAGCCATTGGCAAAACTGCCTCGACATCGCGTATCTTCAGTTCAGGTAGACGATTTCGACGCGCCGATTTTTCGACCACGCGTCTTCCGTATGCCCCGTGACCGCGGGTCGCTCCTCGCCGTAGCTCACCGTCGTGATCTGCGATTCGGCCACGCCTTGCAGCAACAGCGCCCGTCGCACGGCCTGGGCTCGGCGCTCCCCCAATCCGATGTTGTATTCGCGCGAGCCGCGTTCATCGGTGTTGCCTTCGAGGCGCACACGAATGCTGGCATTGGAGGCGAGGTAGCGCGCGTGCGCAGTAATCTGACCGCTGTAGTCGGATCTGATTTCACTGCTGTCGAAGTCGAAATAGATCGTGCGATTCTTGAGCTGTGCTCCGCCCGGACCAGCGACGCCTTCGCCGGAGCCGTTGGCGGTGGCAGCCCCGTAGGCCCCGGAGGTATCGGCGCCCAAGGTCTGTGACTGATCGGCAGGCACCGTGGTGCCAGCTGGTGTCGTTGTGGGGCGCGGCTTATGGGCACAGCCACCGAGCAGCACCGCGCCGATGACTGCGGTCCAGATGAGAACGCTCTTATGCATAGCTTGACTCCGAAGTTCGTGGCGCTGTCGCGGCAGCCACCTTATTACCATACCGTGACACGGCCGACATCTGTTTGACGTCCCCATGAGGGCCTGTCTCCTAGTGTTGGAACGGTTCCCAGGCCGGCTCGCGCAGCTCACCCTGGCTCGAGGTCAACCGCTGCGTGACCTGGCCGTCCACCGATACGGTCTGCAGTGTCCCGACCGCGCCCTCGCGTCCCGCGTAGATAATGGTGGCACCGTTGGGTGCAAAACTCGGTGATTCATCGAGGCTGCCATGAGAGAGCACGCTGACCGTACCCGAGGCCAGATCCTGCACGGCAATGCGGTAATTGCTGCCCTCGCGCGTCACGAACGCAATCTTGGTTCCATCCCATGACACTCGCGGCCGGGCGACATAGCCCGAACCGAAGCTGATGCGCTGCACGCGTTTGGGGTTGGCGATGTCGAGCTTGTAGATCTGGGGGCCGCCGGCGCGATCGGAAGTGAAATAGATGCTCTTGCCGTCCGGCGCCCAGGCCGGCTCGGTATCCACGGCTGGATCGTCGGTCAGCCGCGTGAGCCCCTGCGTCGCCAGATCGAGCAGCCAGATATCGAGGTTACCGCCGCTGCCCGAGAGTGTGAGCGCCAGGCGCGTGCCGTCGGGCGAGAACGCGGGCGCGCCGTTGACGCCCAATCGCTGCGACACCAAACGGCGCTCGCCGGTGCGTACACGCTGAATGTAGATCGCTGACAGGCGATTCTCGAACGACACATAGGCCAGCCACTGATCGTCCGCCGACCACGTGGGCGACATGATCGGCTGCGCGGACTCGAGAATCACCTTGGGCAATTCGCCGTCGGAGTCGGCGACGATGAGCTGAAAGTGCTGACTGGGCGCCTGACCCTGCACCGAGACGTAGGCAACGCGGGTCGCAAAGGCCCCCCGTACGCCCAGAATCGCCTCGTAGACGAAATCGCTGACCATGTGCGCGGCGTTGCGCAGGCTGGCACTCGTGGCAACGAATCTCTTGCCGCCAATGCGCTGGCCGGTCAACGTATTGACCAGATCGCACTCGACATCGATCTCGTTCGGGTTGGGAGCTGTCACTCGGCCGACCAGCACGTAGTCGTTGCCCGCGGCCTTCCAGTCCGCAGCCTGCACTTCCGCCGGGCGCGTAGGCGTCGTGAGCATGTCATGGCGCTGCATCGCGCGAAAGCGTCCGCTGCTCTCGAGATCGTGCTGAACCACAGCGGCCAGATCAAAGCCGCCGTCGGCCGGCACTGCGCGCCCGAACGGTACGATCGCAATCGGGATCGGATCGGTCACACCCTGCGTGACGTTGACCTGCAGCTCGGCTCGGGCCGGTATCGCTGCCAGCCCCAGGGCGGCCAGGATTGCGCTGCTCGTTAGGACAGCAAGGGACCTGCGAAGGCCGCGTGGGCGGGGGCGCAGCCCCCGCGATGATGGATATCTAGTCATGGGGGGTGAAGGTAACAACCACATCGCGGTCGAACAAGGCCGGATCGGACGGCGCGGGCAAGGGCGAGGCCCGGTAGGCCGCGTCCCCGATCGACTGACGCACGGCTTCATCGCCGTTGCAGCTGCCCACCTGTACGGCGGTGACCACCCCGCCCGGCACTTGAGTGATACGGACCTGGCAGCTGATACCGGCATGAGCGCTGGGCGGGCGAATCCAGGCGCGCTCGATTCGAGCGGCAATCATGGCTTGATACTGCGCCAATGCGCCGTTCGAGCGCGCTACATCCAGGTGCTCTTCGGCCTGCAGCTGCGAGCGCAAATCCGCCTCGCGCTGCGCGCGCTCCTGCTCGATTTTGCGCTGTTGCGCCAGTTGCTGCGCCTTGCGGTCCGCCTCGGCCTTGGCCGCGGCGTCAGCCTTGGCCTTCGCCTCTGCCTCGGCCTCCGCCGCAGCCTTGGCCTTGGCCTCTGCCTCGGCTGCCGACTTGGCCTGCGCCTCCGCTGTTGCCTTGCGCTCGGCTTCAGCCTGGGCCTGGCGCTCCGCCTCGGCCTTTGCGGCCGCTTCCTTTTCAGCCTGTTCGTGCTGAAGCCGCTCAGCTTTCTGTTCCGCAGCCCGTTGCTCGGCTTCGGTGTCGACAGGCGGGGGGGCGGGCTGGGCCGGCGGAGCCGGTGCGCTCGGCGCGGCCTCGTGCACGACGGTGCCCTCGATCGCCAGCACCTGCGGCGCCGGCTTGGGCGAGCGATATTGCCACCAGCCCCACACCAGAGCGCCAACGATCGCCGCGTGAATCAGGATCGACAGGACTACCGACAGGACGCGATCGCTGCGGCGTTCGCTCATGGCGTTGTCGGGGGTTTCCGTGGCGGATCGGTCTGGAAGCCAACTTTGTGTGCCCCGGCCTGCTGCAGCAGGACCATGGCCTGGACCACGCGGCCATAGCTGACCGCCTGATCGCCATTGACCAGAACGGCGCGGTCCGGAGCGCGCCGCAAGGCCGCGGTGGCGCGGATGAGCACCGTCTGATCGTTGATGGGCTGCTTCGGGGCAGCGCCGAGATTCAGATACAGCCGCCCCTGCGCGTCGATCGACAGGACCAGCGGCGTTTCGTTTTGCGGGGGGAGCGGCTCGGCCGCAGCCTTGGGCAAATCTACCTTGATACCCTGGGTCAGCAACGGCGCCGTGATCATGAAGATGATCAGCAGCACCAGCATCACGTCGATGTAAGGCACGACGTTGATCTCGCCCATCAGCATGCGCTTGCCTTTGTGGGCTGCGGCCATGTCAGCCTCCTCGTCCGGGCGAGCGTGGCGGGGCTGCCGGCGCGGCCGCAAGCGCCCCCCCCGCCGCCACCGGCCCGGAGGCGCCAGCGGGGCTGCGGCCGGCGTAGCGCTGCAGGATCGTCGAGAGCTCTTCCATAAATCCGTCGTAGCGCAGCTCGAGCCGACTGACCTGGTCGGCATAGCGGTTATAAGCCACGACCGCCGGTATGGCCGCGAACAGGCCCATCGCCGTGGCGATCAGCGCCTCGGCGATCCCCGGTGCGACCATCGCCAGCGTTGCCTGCTGCACATTGCCCAGCGAACTGAACGCGCTCATGATGCCCCAGACGGTACCAAACAGACCCACATAGGGGCTGGTCGAGCCGACGGTGGCCAGCGTCGCGAGGCTTTGCTCGAGTCGCTCGATCTCCTTGAGCTGTGCCACACGCATGGCGCGCCGCGAGCCTTCCAGCAGCATATCGGCAGCGACGCCGCCCTGTGCCCGCAGGCGCGCAAACTCGCGAAAACCGAACTCAAAAATGCTCTCCATGCCGGAGGTTTTGCCGCGCGATTCCACGGTCCGATACAGCGAACTCAGATCCCCGCCGGACCAGAAGCTGTTCTCGAAGCGATCGGCATCGCGCCGCGCGCGGTTCACGACCATGCGCTTGCGGAAAATGATGGCCCACGATCCCACCGAAGCGGCCAGCAGAATCCCGAGGACGATCTGCACCACCAGGCTCGCCTGTACGATCAGGCGCACAACCGACAACTCACCGCCCATCAACTACTCCTTGGAACAACGACAGCATTGGCGCAGGGCATGGATCTCAAGCCTGGAGCTCACGGATTATGACTGCCGGCAAGCGCTTGGGTTTCAGGCTTTGCGCGTCGAGACAAGCCACGCGCACGGTTGCGCACAGCAGCAGCTCACCCTCGATGCTGTCGCGCCAGATGCTCTGCTCGAAGGCGAGGCTGGCGCCCCCGTTCTGGGCCGGCTCACAGCTGATCGCGAGCACATCATCGAGGCGGGCCGGTCGCCGGTACTGCGCCTCGAGCGCCACCACCGAGAATACGATCCCCGGATCCAGGGCGAGCGCGCGCTGCGAGACACCGCGCGAGCGCAGCCATTCACTGCGCGCGCGCTCGAGGAATCTTAGATAGTTCGCATAATAAACAATCCCGCCTGCATCGGTATCCTCCCAGTACACCCGCGCCTGCCACACAAAGGCCTTCAAGCGCCCTCGCCGAACAGCGACAGGTTGGCGGCCGCGCGCTCGGGCACCTTGAGCCCGAAATGCTGCCAGGCCAGGCGCGTGGCCACGCGTCCGCGCGCCGTGCGGGCGACCAGGCCCTGCTGGATCAGGAACGGCTCGATCACGTCCTCGAGCGTGCCGCGCTCCTCGCCGATCGCTGCCGACAGGCTCTCGATGCCGACCGGGCCGCCATCGAATTTCTCCATGATCGTGCGCAGCAGCTTGCGATCGAGGGCATCGAGCCCCTGCGGGTCGACCTGCAACAGGTCGAGCGCGGCGTGCGCGGCGCTGTCGTCGATGCGGCCGTCGGCCTTGACCTGCGCATAGTCGCGCACGCGGCGCAGCAGCCGGTTGGCGATGCGCGGCGTGCCGCGCGAGCGCTGCGCGATGCGTAGTGCCCCGGCAGCATCGATCTCGACGCCGAGGATCCTGGCCGAGCGGTGCACGATGCGCTCGATCTCGGCAATGGCGTAGAACTCGAGCCGTTGCACGATGCCGAAGCGATCGCGCAACGGCGAGGTCAACAGGCCGGCGCGGGTTGTGGCGCCGACCAGCGTGAACTGCGGCAGATTGAGCCTGATGGAGCGCGCGGCGGGACCCTCACCGATCATGATGTCGAGCTGATAATCCTCCATCGCCGGGTACAGGATTTCCTCGACGATCGGGCTCAGGCGGTGAATCTCATCCACGAACAGCACATCGCGCGGCTGCAGGTTGGTCAGGATTGCCGCCAGGTCACCGGGACGCTCGAGCACCGGGCCGGAAGTCTGCCGCAGATTCACGTGCAGCTCGGTGGCGATGACATGCGCTAACGTGGTTTTCCCCAATCCCGGCGGACCGAAGATCAGCACGTGATCGAGCGCCTCGGCGCGCATGCGTGCCGCGTCAATGAAGATCGAGAGCTGCGATTTGACGTGCTCCTGGCCGATATATTCGGCCAGTGCGCGCGGCCGGATGGCCCGATCGATCGCATCATCGGGTGCAGCGGCGGCGGCGCTGACCAGCCGTTCGCTCTCGAGCGCGCTCATTCGCGCACCGCTCCTTGCAGCGCACGACGTATGAGCTCCTCGGTCGACAGCGCGCCGCTCTGGCTGCCCAGCCCCTTGAGCAGCCGCGTGGCCTCCAACGGCTTATAGCCGAGGGCGACCAGCGCGCTATAGGCCTCAGCCTGCGCTCCCGGCTGTAAGCGCTGCGCATCCGCGCCAAGGACCGCCGCCGCAGCCAGCACGCTCGGATCCTCCAGCCGGTCGCGCATCTCGATGATGAGCCGTTCGGCGATCTTGCGGCCAACGCCCGGAATGCGCGTGAGCGTGCCGGCATCCTCAGCGCGCACCGCCTGCGCGAAGGCCGCGGCGGTGACGCCCGAGAGAATCGCGAGCGCGATGCGCGGGCCGACGCCCGAGACCTTCAACAGGTTGCGGAACAGGGCCCGCTCCTGCAGGGTCGCAAAGCCATACAACACGTGCGCGTCCTCGCGCACCACCAAATGGGTCAGCAGGCGCGTAGGCTGGCCAACCGCCGGCAAAGTGTAAAAGGTCGACATGGGCGCTTCGACCTCGTAGCCGATGCCGCCGACCTCGAGCAGCAGGTGCGGCGGTGATCTGAACGCCACCAGCCCGGAAAGCGAACCGATCATCGTGCGGTCACGCTACCGAAGAGCGTCCGATCCTCGATGCCGGCGGCGCTGAGCGCCCCGAGCCGCCGCGTCTGCGCGTGGCACAGTGCGGCCGCGAGCGCATCGGCGGCATCGGCAGCGAGCGCTGCCTCCAATTGCAGCAGCGTTCGCACCATCTGTGCGACCTGTGGCTTGGCAGCGGCACCGTAGCCGGTGACCGCCATCTTGATCGCACGTGGCGCGTACTCGTGCACGCTGGCGCCGAGTGAGGCGGCCGCGCACAACGCCACACCGCGCGCCTGCCCGAGCTTGAGAGCGCTGTCGGGATTGCGATGCAGGAACACTCGCTCGATCGCGATCATGTCCGGCCGGTGCTCGCTCACCAGCGCGCTCACAGCGGCGTAGATACGCTGCAGACGCACTACCATCACGCGCCCCGCGACATCGATGCAACCGCTGGCGACGTGACGTTCGCCGCCGGCGCGACAATCGATGATTCCAAAGCCGGTGCGCTGCGAGCCGGGATCGATACCGAGTACGCGGCATTCGTTCGCGATCAGCGTGAGCGACTCAAGGCCGTCGCGCGGCCGGAACGCGCGCCAGGACTTGGTCGAGTATCGCGCCATGGATTGAATTCCTCAAACGCACTTGCTGTGGCCGACCATACCCTGAATGATAGCCGGAAGACACCAGCCTCACAGCATGGAAACCGCGACCCACGCACTGCCCGAGATCGCCGCGAAGCTCGATGCCGCGCGTGCGGCCCTGCTCGAACTCGGTGCCGAGCACGCCGCGCTCGCAGCCGGTGTCGAGGCGGCCGAGGCGGTCGCTGCGCTGACGCAGGATATCGATCTCGCAGTGGCGACCGCGCTGCATTGGACGCGTCTGAGCGGACTGCCGCGCGAACCACCCGCGGCCGAGACGCGCCTGAGCCCGACGGCGCTGCAGCTCGCCGCGGATCTGGGGCGCCTGGGCCAGTTGAGCTTGCCCGCGAACTGGTCGGCCACAAAGGGTCTGAATGCCCAGCAGGCCGAAACCCTGCGCAAGATGCTGCTGGCAGTGGCTGCCGACCCGCGTCTGGTGGTGGCGCGGCTGGCCGAGCAGCTGGTGCGACTGCGCCATGCGCGCGGGCTGACGCCGCCCGAGCAGCAGAGCCTTGCGCTGCAGACGCGCGAGATCCTCGCGCCGCTCGCGAACCGCCTCGGAGTCTGGAACCTCAAATGGGAACTTGAGGATCTGGCCTTTCGCTACCTCGAGCCCGAGCCATACCACCGCATCGCGCGCGCGCTATCCGAACGGCGGGTAGACCGCGAGCGCTACATCGACTCGGTTTGCGCGCTGCTCAAGCGCGAACTGCGGCAAGCGGGCGTCGCCGCCATGGTTTTCGGCCGACCCAAACACATCTACAGCATTGCCCGCAAGATGCAGCGCAAGCAATTGGGTTTCGAGCAGCTGTTCGATGTGCGCGCAGTGCGCGTCGTGGTCGATTCGATCGCCGAATGCTACGCAGCCCTCGGCGTCGTGCATGGCCTGTGGCACTACGTTGCGGGCGAGTTCGACGATTACATCGCCACGCCCAAGGGCAACGAATATCGCTCGATTCACACCGCGGTAATCGGCCCGCAGGACAAATCGCTCGAGGTGCAGATTCGTTCGCGCGACATGCACGAGCAGGCCGAACTCGGCGTCGCGGCGCACTGGCGCTACAAGGAAGGAGGCACGCGCGATGCCAGCTACGAGCGCAAGATCGAGTGGGTCCGGCGCGTGCTCGACCCGACGCAGGCCACGGACCTGGACGGCGATCCGATCGAACGCCTGAAGATCGAGCTGTTCGCCGACCGCATTTACGCGATGACGCCGCGCGGCGAGGTGGTGGATCTGCCGCGAGGCTCGACGCCGCTGGACTTCGCCTACCACGTGCACACGGATCTCGGGCATCGCTGTCGCGGCGCGAAGATCAACGGTCGCATCGTGCCGCTCAATCAGCCGCTCGCCAATGGCGAGGTGGTGGAAATCATTACCGGCAAGCAGGCCGCTCCGAGCCGCGACTGGCTGTCACCGGAACAGGGCTTCCTGGCTTCGGCCAGAAGTCGCGCCAAAGTGCGCGCCTGGTTTCGACGGATCGATGAGTCCGATCATCGCGCCAGCGGCCGCGAAAGCCTCGAGCGCGAGCTCACGCGTGCCGGGGCGGGACCCGAGCTGATCGCCCCGCTGGTGCGTGAACTGAAGGCCGATAGCGCCGAGGACCTGCAGCGTTTGATCGGCGAGGGCGAGATCAGCAGCAGCGCCTTGACGCAGGCGCTCGCCCGCTTGCGCGCACCGGCGCCGGCGCCGCTGACCACGGTGCGCACGCGACCTCAACGCCGCACCGGACGCTCTCCGGTGGAGATCGAAGGCGTCGGGGATCTGCCGATCACGATGGCGCGCTGCTGCGGTCCGGTGCCGCCCGAACCCATTGCCGGCTATGTAACCCTGGGCCGCGGCGTCACGATTCATCAGGCACGCTGCGCGAGCTTGCTGCGCATGCGCGCGGTCAAACCCGAGCGCGTACTCAACGTCGATTGGACTTTGGATTCCGATAGCTTGCTGCCAGTACGGATTCGCGTCGAAGCCTTCGACCGCCGCGGCCTGCTGCGCGACGTCTCCGACGTCATGGCGCTCGAAAAGCTCAGCATCGAAGGGGTCAACTCCGACACCGACCCGAACGATCGCATCGCCACCATTGTTATGCGCACCGCGGTACGCGACCATGAGCAACTCGGTCGGGTCTTACAGCGCCTCAGCGCCGTACCAAATGTACTGCGCGCTCAACGCCTGCCTTAAAGGAGAGCTGTCGATGCAGCATCGTCGTCTTGGAAGTCATGGCCCCGAAGTCTCCGCCCTTGGCCTCGGTTGCATGAGTCTGGGCATTGCGGAGATGTATTCCAGCAGCATCGGCAGTGACAGCCAAGCGGTCCAATTGATCCACAGGGCCCTGGATCTGGGCGTAACGTTCGATGGCCGGCCTGGTGCAGGCCGGCAGGGTACGCCACGTCGGACTATCGGAAGCCGCACCCGCCACGATCTGCCCCGCCCACCGGGTGCATCCGATAGCCGCGCTACAGACCGAATACTCGCTCTGGAGCCTGGAGCCTGGAGCCCGAGGAGCAAATTCTGCCGCCACAGCGGGATTGGCGACACTGAATCATTGACGGTATGCGGCCTCGATCGGCGCACGCACTCGCGCCGGTGATGGCCAACGGCGCATTTGGGTTCTTATGGGAGCTTGAGCATGATCATTCTTGTCACCGGTGCAACCTCTGGCTTTGGCGCGGCGATTGCGCGGCGCTTTGCTGCCGAGGGCCATCGCATCATCGCCGCGGGCCGCCGCCGCGAGCGGCTTGCGGCCTTGGTGGCTGAGCTCGGCACGGCGCGGGTGCATCCGGTCGCACTGGATGTGCGCGATCGCGCGGCGATCGATGCGGCGCTGGCCGCGCTGCCGCCCGAACTCGCGGCAATCGACCTGCTCGTGAACAATGCCGGTCTCGCGGTGGGCCTGGAGCCCGCGCAGCGCGCCGATCTGGCTGGCTGGGAGCGCATGGTTGACACCAACGTGAAGGGACTCATGTACGTCACCCGCGCGGTACTGCCCGGCATGGTCGCGCGTCATAGGGGGCATATCGTCAATCTCGGCTCCGTTGCGGCCACCTACCCCTATCCGGGCGGCAATGTCTACGGCGCAACCAAGGCCTTCGTCCGACAATTCTCCCTGAACCTGCGCGCCGACCTGCTGGGCACCCCGATCCGCGTGACGAACGTGGAGCCAGGTTTGGTCGGCGGCACCGAATTCTCAACCGTGCGCTTCGGTGGCGATGCGCAGAAGGCTGCCAAAATGTATGACGGCGCGGACGCGCTCACGCCCGAGGACATCGCCGAGACCGTGCATTGGGTGGCGAGCCTGCCGGCACGCGTCAATATCAATTCGATCGAGCTCATGCCGGTCACGCAGTCCTTCGGGCCGCTGGCGGTGCATCGCTCAGGCGCGCCTTCGTGAGCCCGGCCTGCGCAGCGCTCAGCGGTTGATATTGTCGATGGCGCGCCTGTCGACGGCCAGCGCGGCCTCGTGCAGCGCCTCGGCGAGCGTGGGATGCGCGTGGATGGTGCGCTGCAGATCTTCGGCGCTGGCCTGGAACTCCATCGCGAGCGTAGCCTCAGCGATCAGCTCACCGGCCATGGGACCGATGATATGCACGCCCAGGATGCTGTCGGTGTCGCGCGCCGCCAGAATCTTCACGAAGCCGACCGCTGCTTGCATCGCGCGCGCACGGCCGCTGGCCGCGAACGGAAACACCCCGCTCTTGTAGAACGTGCCGGCAGCCTTGAGCTGCTGTTCGCTCCTGCCGACCCAGGCGATCTCGGGCGCCGTATAGATGACCGAGGGAATGACCTCGTAGTTGACGTGCGCATAGCGCCCGGCAATGCGATCCGCAACCGCGATGCCCTCTTCCTTGCCCTTGTGTGCCAGCATCGGACCGCGCACACAATCCCCGATGGCCCAGACGTCTTCGGCGCCCGTGCGGCATTGCGCATCGACCTGAATAAATCCGCGCTCATCGAGCCCGACGCCGCACTCGGCGGCGAACAGATCCGCACTGTACGGTCGACGGCCGACGGCAACGATGACTTGGTCGGCGCTGAGGCTGTGCGCGCCGCCTTGATCACTGTATTGGACGGTCGCACTGCCGTTTGCGACCGCCGCACCGGTGACTTTGGCACCGAGTCGTATGTTCAGTCCCTGCTTCTTGAAGTGCCGCAGCGCCTCGAGTGCGAGCTGCTGGTCGGCGATCGCGAGGAAGCTCTCGAGCGCCTCGAGCACGACCACCTCGGCGCCCAAACGGCGCCAGACGCTGCCGAGCTCCAGACCGATGACCCCGGCGCCGATCACGATCAGCTTCTTGGGGACGGAGGCCAACTCGAGCGCGTCCCAGGAATCGATGATGTGCTGGTGATCGAAAGGCAGCGCCTCGAGCTCGGTCGGTATTGAGCCGCTGGCCAGCACCACGTGACGCGCAGCGAGCTCGCTCTTGGCACCGTCGGGCGCCGTCACTTCGACGCGCCGCCCCGCCAACAGTCGGGCCGAGCCGTGGATCGCGGTGGCGCCGGCCGCCTTGAGCAGCGCGGCGACCCCTCCGGTCATGGTGCGCACGATGCTCGCGCGACGCTTTTGCATCGCGGCCAGATCGAGCGTTATGCCGCTCGCCCGGATACCGTGGACCGCAAACTCTGACCTGGCCCGGTCATAGAGCTCGGAAGACTCGAGCAACGCCTTGGACGGAATGCAACCGGCATTCAGACAGGTTCCGCCGAAGGCGCCGCTGCCATCGCGATTCTTCCAGGCATCGATACAGGCGACTTTGAGACCGTTCTGCGCCGCGCGGATGGCTGCCGGATAGCCGGCGGGCCCTGCGCCGATCACGACGACATCGAAGGCGTCTGCCATGGTGCTCACACTCCGAGCAGCAGCCGGCCCGGATCTTCGAGGCAATCCTTGACCGCAACCAGAAATTGCACCGCTTCGCGGCCATCGATGATGCGATGGTCATAGGTGACCGCCAGGTACATCATGGGCCGGACTACCACCTCACCTTTCACGACCATCGCGCGCTCCTGGATCTTGTGCATCCCCAGGATCGCGCTCTGCGGTGCATTGACGATCGGCGTGGACATCAGCGAACCGAAGATGCCGCCGTTGGTGATGCTGAAGGTGCCCCCGGTCAAGTCTTCGAGCGTGATCGAACCGCTGCGCGCTCGGGTTGCGAACGTGCCAATGCGCTGCTCGATCTCAGCAAAGCTCAGACCATCGGCATCGCGCAGCACCGGCACCATCAGGCCTCGCTCGGTCGACACCGCCACGCCGATATCGAAGTATTCGTGGTAGACAATGTCGCTGTTCTCGACCGAGGCGTTGACGCTCGGAAAGCGCTTGAGGCCTTCGACCGCCGCTTTGACGAAAAAGGACATGAAGCCGAGCTTCACGCCGTGCTTGTTCTCAAAGCTGTCCTTGTAGCGCGCGCGCAGATCCTGCACCGCCGCGAGATCGACCTCGTTGAAGGTTGTGAGCAGGGCCTGGGTCGTTTGCGCCTGTACCAGGCGCTCGGCGATACGCGCTCGCAGCCGCGTCATCGGCACACGCTGATCAACCCGTCCGGCGCGCGGCTCGACCGGCGCTGGCTTGGCGGCCGGCGCGCTGGCGGCCGACGCGGCAGCCAGCGCATCGGTCTTGGTCACGCGGCCACCGGCGGCCGAGCCGACCATTGAGCCGGGCGCGAGATTATTCTCCTCGATCACGCGTCGCGCGGCCGGCCCCGTTCTGGGCGCGGCGGCGTTCGCACCCGCCGTGCCAGTGCCAGCCTCGACGGGCGCAGCGGCGGTCACGGTGGCGCCCTCTTCAATGACGGCGAGCAGTTCGCCGCTCTTGACCGACGCTCCGGCCTGCGCCTTGATTTCGCGCAACACACCGCTGATGGGCGAGGGCACCTCGAGCACGACCTTGTCGGTTTCCAGATCGGCCAGATTCTCGTCGCGACTGACGCTCTGGCCAAGCTGCTTGTGCCAAGCCACGAGCGTGGCATCGGCGACGGACTCGGGTAATTGCGGAACGCGAATCTCGACGCTCATGAACTCTTCTTCCTGATTGGCGTGCTGGCGCTGCGCTCCGGTGTCTCGGCCACGGGTCCGGCGGTGAGGGTCAGTCGCGGCGTACTGCGCAGGGTCTGCTCGATGGAGGTGGCATTGAGTGCGGTCTCGACCAGACGGCGTTGCTCAGCCTCGTGCAGCTTGGCCACGCCGGTGGCGGGCGCCGCGGCGGCGGCGCGCCCCGCGTAGTACACGGTGCGCGGCAGCGCGAGATCCTGCAGCCGATGACGAATCTGATACCAGGCGCCCTGGTTCTGCGGCTCCTCCTGGCACCAAACCAACTCGGTGGCGTTGGCATAGCGCGTCAGCACCGCCTGGTATTCCTCCACCGGGAATGGGTACAGCTGCTCGATGCGCACGATGGCGACATCGTGCTGTGCGGCAAGCCGGCGCGCCTTGAGCAGATCGAAGTACACCTTACCGCTGCAGAACACGACTCGTTGTGTCTGCGCCGGCTCGATCTCGTCGATCTCATCGATGATATTGGCGAAACTGTTGTTGCTGAGGTCGGCGAGCGAGGAGACCGACAGCTCGTGGCGCAGCAGGCTCTTGGGCGTCATCACGATGAGCGGTTTGCGAAACGGCCGCAGCATCTGCCGCCGCAACATGTGGAACATCTGGGCCGGTGTCGAGGGCACGCACACCTGCATATTGTTCTCGGCACACAATTGCAGGAAGCGCTCGAGGCGCGCCGAGGAATGTTCCGGCCCCTGACCTTCGTATCCGTGCGGCAGAAACATCGTCAGACCGCACAATCGCCCCCACTTGGCCTCGCCGGAGGAAATGAATTGGTCGATCACGACCTGCGCGCCGTTGACGAAGTCGCCGAATTGCGCCTCCCAAATTACGAGGCAATCGGGGCTCGTGGTCGAGTAGCCGTACTCAAATCCGAGCACGGCCTCTTCCGACAGCACCGAGTCGATAATGGTAAAGCGCGGCTGACCGTCTTTGACATGCTGCAGCGGGAGGTAGCGCTGACCGCTGCTTTGATCGTGCAGTACCGCGTGGCGATGAAAAAAGGTGCCGCGCCCGGAATCCTGTCCCGAGATACGTACCGCGACGTCCTCGTCCAGCAGCGAGGCATACGCCAGCGTCTCGGCGACGCCCCAGTCGAGCGGCAGCTCTCCGGACATCATCTTGGCACGGTTGGCGACCACCTGCGCCACCCGCGGATGCAGCACGAACTCGCTCGGATACTGCGTCAGACGCTTGCCGAGCGCGGCGAGGCGATCAGGCTCGACGCCCGTGCGCGGACGCTCGGACCAATCGAACTGCGCGTAGCTCGACCAGTCGATCGTGTGTTTGTTGCCGATCAGCCCAAGGGCCGGATGCACTTCAAAGCGCCCTGAATCCAGGGCGTGCCGGTACTGCTCGACCATGCCCTCAGCCTCGGCGGCGGTCAATACGTCCTCCGCGGCCAGCAGGTCGGCATAGAGCTTGCGGGCCGTCGGATGCTGGCGTATAGCGCGATACATCAGCGGTTGTGTCGCTGCCGGCTCGTCGGCTTCGTTATGCCCGAGTCGCCGATAGCAGACCAGATCGATCACAACGTCCTTGTGAAAGCGTTGTCGATAGCGCAGCGCCAGGCGCGTCGCGAACACTACCGCCTCGGGGTCATCGGCGTTGACGTGTAGGATTGGAGCCTCGACCATCTTGGCCACATCGCTCGAATACGTGGTCGAGCGCACGTCGCGCCGATCGGACGTGGTGAAGCCGATCTGATTGTTGATGACGATATGAATCGTGCCGCCGGTGCGGAAACCGCGCGCCTGCGAGAGCTGCAGCGTCTCCATGACGACGCCCTGCCCCGCGAACGCTGCATCGCCGTGCATCAGTACCGGCACGACCTTGTCACCCTGGGCGTCGTCGCGGCGCTCCTGGCGAGCCCGCACCGAGCCCTCGACTACCGGATCGACGATCTCGAGATGCGAGGGATTGAAGGCGAGCGCGACGTGCACGTTGCCGGCCGGGGTGCGCAGGTCGGCCGAGAAGCCTTTGTGATACTTGACGTCGCCGGAACCCTGCCAGTGGTTCTCGTCGTATTTACCCTCGAACTCCGAGAACAACTGCGCCGGGGATTTTCCCAGCACATTGACCAGTACGTTGAGCCGGCCACGGTGCGCCATGCCCAGCACGAATTCCTCGATTCCGGCGCCACCCCCCTGCTGGATCAGATCGTTCAGCAGCGCAATCAGTGCATCGCCGCCTTCGAGCGAGAAGCGCTTCTGGCCGACGTACTTGGTATGCAGATAGCGCTCGAGACCTTCGGCGGCTGTCAGCTGCCAGAGCAGGTTGCACCGCTCCTCAGCCGGGAAACGATACTGCATGCGGCCGAGCTGGAACTGATCTTGCAGCCACAGCCGCTCATCGGTGTCCGAGACGTGGGCAAATTCGGCGCCGATATGGCCGCAATAGACCGCTTCGAGGCGCGCGACAATTTCGCGCAACGTCGCGCGTTTGGCAATCCATTCGTTGCGGCTCGCAGTATAGAACTCGCTATCGAGGTCGGCATCGCTGAGACCCGCATAGTCGAGATCCAGCACCCGCGGGCGCGAGCGTTGCTGCAGACCGAGCGGATCGATATGCGCGATCAGATGACCGCGGTTGCTGTAGATCTGCATGAGCCGCGATACCGCTGCCTGCTTTTCGCTGGCCACGCCAGCCGGCGCGGGGCTTGCCGCAGCCAGGCGGCCGGCCTGGGTGCGCGCAGCCACCGCGGCGATGACCGGACTGTGCGCTCGCTCGGGGCCATCGCCGGAGGGCAGCGCGTCGAAGTAGCTACGCCATGCGGCATCGACGCTGGCCGGATCGCGCAGGTACTGCTCGTAGAGCGCCTCCACATAGCTGGCATTGGCGCCAGACAATGGCGTGCTGGCAAGCTGCTCGAGCAGGGATGGCGGCATGAGGGGTCCTGATAAGCCTGGAGCAAAACCTGAAAAAATGGAAAAAACCCTGTCCACTCAATGAGCTAGATGCAAACGGACAGGCTCCCAGTCTATCGGATAGGGCCTCCCAAGGAAACGGATCGGGCGCACCTGCCGCACTGCGTTATTGAAATACAACGCACCGGCAATCGCCGCTGCGTCTCATCACAATCCTGGCAACTGGATTGAAGCGCGGGCGGCTACTGCGGCGTCGGACCCTGGGTTACTCGCACCAGATCGTCCGGACGCATCCACTTTTGAAACGCGTCCTGCACCTCGGCGGGTGTGAGCTCGATGTAGCGGCGTGCCGCAATCGAGGGCTCATCGAGCGGCAGATTGAGCTCCCGACGTTCAATCAGCCCATGCGCGATGCCATCGACGCTCGACTCCGCCAGTGGGATCCGACGCAGCAGCAGCGCCTTGACCCGCAGCAGCTCATCGCTACCGACCACGGCGCTCTGCATGCTCCTGAGCTCCTGCACCGCGATGTTCGCGGCCTTGCCGACATTCTGCGGATCACAGGCGTACTGGATGAAATACGCGCCACGGGTTCGACCGGCCTGCAGCGTCGACCCGACCGAATACACGAGTCCGGCATTCTTGCGCAGCTCGATGCTCAAACGCGTGGAATAGAACCCGCCACCGAGCACGGCACTGCCGAGCTCGAGCGCGTAGTAGTCCGGATCGGAACGGGTCAAGGCGAGATTCTGCGCCAGAATGACGTTGTCCTGGACGCGGCTGGCATCCGGCACGGCCACCGTGCTGGCCTTGTTGGCCGGAACCTGCGGCAGATCGGTATCCGGCTTGGCACCGCTTGCGCTCCAGTCGCCGAAGTACTTCTCGATCGTTGCGCGCGCCTGCTCGGCCGAGACATCGCCGACGACGACGATGGTGGTGAGATCCGGGCGAAAGACCTTGCGGTAGAAGGCACGAACGTCCTCGAGGTTAAGCGCCCGCACGCCCTCCGGCGTTGCTTCGCGCAGACTCGGATCATCCGGCGGGAACAGCGCGGCACGCAGCGAGCGCTGTGCAAGATATCCGGGACTGTGGAGTCTCGCGGCGACGATCTGGATCAACTGCTTGGCCACGACGCTCATCGCCGCAGCCGGCAGCGCTGGATGCAGTTCGTTGTCCGCCAGCAACGCGACGCCTCGATCGAAGTCCCGCGACAGCACTTGTACGTCAAAGTCGGTGCCAGCGTGCTCATCGGCGCCGATTTCATCGAGCGCGCGCTGAAATGCCAGACGATCCAGGTGCTCGCTGCCGTAAGAGAGCAGCGGGTCGAGTAGTTGTGCGACCCCTTGCTGCTGCACCTGCGCCTCGATTTCGGGGCGATTACGAATGCGCCCGAAAACACCGACGGTGTCGCTGACGTCTTCACTCTGCACGATCAATGTCAGCCCATTGGGCAGCGTGCTGACCACCGGCTGGATGCTCGAGGGTTTGACCTCCAGACGCTCCAATGCCGCGCGCGCCCAGTCCGGCAGCTGTGTCGGATGGGCCTCTCCCAGCGAGATGCTCTCCTGTCCGCCGAAGCCGCCGCTGGCCGTCACAGGCCGCCCGGTGCCCTGCGGGATCATGACCGCCGATACCGCGTTCGCAAGATCCAGATACTTGCGCGCCACGCGATTGACATCCTGCACGCTCACCTTCTCGATGCGCGCCAGATCCTCATCGGGCGAGTTCAGTCCATAGAGCGCCACGGCATCGGCCCAGATCGAAGCGAGTCCCTCGATCGAATTCTTCTGGAATTCCGCCTGTCGCCGCTCCTGCAGCTTGGCCGCCTCCACCAGTTCCGGCGGCACGCCCTGTTGCGCCACTTTCTTGAGGATCGAGCGCACCTCGGCCTCCAGCGCCTTGGGGTCCTCACCCTTGGAGAACGAGACTTCCGCATAGGCCAGGCCCGCCTGCGGCAGCGGATCGAGCGCGAAGCCCGCACTGATGGCCTTGCCTTGGGGCACCAGGCCGTAAAGATCGAAGCGCTGACTGCTCAGGACATCGGACAGCACTTCCAGGGCCGGAAAGTCCGGGCTATGCAGACCCGGCACGCGCATGGCGAGCATTTGCGTACCGGTGGGCCGGTCGGTGTCGACTTGAAGCGCCACGGCGTGAGCCGCTTTGAGCTTGAACACGGGCCGAGCGGGTAGCGCCTTGGCGCTGATACCGCCAAACAGCGCTCGAATCTTCTCCAGCGTCGACGCAGGATCCAAATCACCGACCACGACCAGAATCGCATTGTTCGGCACGTACCAGGCGTCATGGAACTGCTGCAGCATCTCGACCCGTGTAGCGTCGAAGGACGGCCGCGTGCCGAGCGCATCGTGTACGTAGGGCGTCCCGGCAAACATTGCTGCCCGCAGCTTCTCGTACAGGATGTAGCCCGGGTTCGACAGATCCTGCGCCACTTCCTGCTCTATCGCACCGCGCTCTTGATCCCAGTCCCGGCGCGTATCAAGTACGCCGCGCATGCGGGTGGCTTCGATGTGCAATGCGACATCCAGATCCTCGGCTGGCACCGTGAAGAGATACTGGGTCAAACTCTCGCGCGTGTTGGCGTTGAAATTCCCGCCCATCACGCTGCCGATATCCGCGAGCTGATCGGCCGACAGCCCCGGGCTGCCGCGGAACATCATGTGCTCCTGTGCATGGGCTGTGCCCGGAAAGCCCGCGGGTGCCTCATCCGAACCGACCAGATAATTGACCGAGGTCGCCACGACGGGTGCGAGCGTATTGCGCACGATGATCACGCGCAGGCCGTTGGACAGCGTCGCGCGCAGTACCGGCGCGGTGTCTGCCGCCGCGGCGTGCGTCGGCGCGAGCACGGCCATTGCCGCGCAGACGCATAGCGATGCCATCAGCTTTGCGCCGAGCGCAATGCCCGAGCGGTGCTTGATCGGTAAATTCATGATGCCGAACTCCCGGCGTCGAGCGATGGTCGACGCGGCACCAGCAGCTTCGCGGTGAAGATCTGTACCGGCTCGCCGCGCTCATTGCAGGTCTTGGAGCGCATCGTGACCACTCCGCGAGCGTGGCGGCGCGAAGGCGTCACGTCCAGGATTTCGGTCTCGACGTGCAGCACATCACCGGCCCGCGTCGGCCTCGGCCAACTGATTTCCCCCCCCAGGCCGACCATGCCGCCCGCGATGGGCAATCCGCTAGTGATCAGCAGGCGCATGGTGATGGCCGCGGTATGCCAGCCGCTCGCGACCAAGCCGCCGAAGATGCTATGGCGAGCGGCTTCGGCATCGAGATGAAACGGTTGCGGATCGAACTGCGCCGCGAAGTTCTTGAGTTCAGCTTCCCCGAGCGCATAGCTCTGCGTCGTAAAGCGGCGGCCCGGCGTCAACTCATCCAGGTAGATCGGGTTTCGCCGCTCGAGCGTGCCGTTGGTCATAAAGGCCCTCTTGTGCATTGCCCCCCAAGCATACATCCGCAGCGCCATTCGCTCGGATTAACAGCCTGTCATCTCTTCATGCCCAGAACGATCGCACCGGCCGAGACCAGAGCGATTCCGCACCAGTCACGGGCGCTCGGCCGCTCACCGAGAAACAGCACCGCAAACAACGCCACCAGCACTACGCTGAGTTTGTCGATCGGCGCGACTTTTGAAGCCTGACCGAGCTTGAGCGCACGGAAGTAACACACCCAGGATGCCCCAGTCGCGAGCCCCGATAGCATCAGAAACAGCAGGGTATGCGCACTCAGCCGCAGCGGACTGATCCACTTGCCGTTCGCATAAACGAACGCGCCCAGCGCCAGCACGATGACCAAGGTACGAACCAGCGTCGCAAGGTCGGAGTCCACCCCTTGTAGGCCGATCTTGGCAAAGATTGCAGTCAGGGCCGCGAACGCTGCCGACAGCAGTGCCCAGTAAAACCATGCAGATTCGGTCACAGTGCCCTAAGCGTTGCGGGGTGTTTGCCCCGCGAGCATACACCGCGGCGCGCTCGCGCGGCGGGCGCCACGATATGATAGCGCTCTCCCCGAACTCAGGAAGCAGACGATGAGCACCATTCATTTGATCGGCGGCGAAAAAGGCGGCGTAGGCAAATCGCTGGTCGCGCGCATTCTCGCCCAATATCTGATCGATCACGCCCAGGCGTTTCAGGCCTTCGATGCGGATAGAACCCACGGCGCACTGTTGCGCTTTTACGCGCAATACACGCAGCCGGCGCTGCTCGATGACTTCCACAGCTTCGATCGCGTGGTGGAAGCCGCGGCGGCCGATCCCCATAAGACGGTACTCGTGGACCTGTCGGCGCAAAGTTTTGCGCCGCTGGTGCGTTGGATGGAGGATTCGCGCGTGCTGGAGACCGCGACCGAGCTGCAGTTGACGATCACGTACTGGCACGTCATGGATGCGGGCCGCGACTCGGTGGAGTTACTGCGGCTGCTGCTCGATCAGTTCGAAGCACGCCTGCCATTAGTGCTGGTGCTCAATCAAGTGCGGGGTGAGCAGTTCGACATCCTCGAGCGCTCCGGCCAGAGAGCACGTGCGCAGCAGCTGGGCGCCAGGAGCATGGTATTGCAGCGCCTGGCCGATGCCACGATGCAGAAGCTCGACGCTTCGAACACCAGCTTCTGGGCAGCGGTGAATCAGAGCAGCACTGCGAGCGGCACACTGGGTCTGCTCGAGCGCCAGCGGCTGACGGTTTGGCTCAAACGGGCCTACGAGCAGATCGATCTCGTGGGCGTGTAACGACGTCAACCCCTTAGCGGCTGGCGCGCTGTAGCTGAACAGGGCTTGAACCCTTTGCAAGGAGTGCGCGTTGTCCATTGATGTCGCCGCTGCCATCGCCGCCAATCGCTTCGGCTTGGGCGCGCGCCCGGGCGATCTGACGGCCATCGCCGAGGATCCGCAGGGTTGGCTGCGCGCGCAGCTCCCAGGCGGTGCGCCGCTGATGGAGACAGCCGGCCTGCAGAGCACCCAGCAGATCCTGAGCGGCGCCGAGCCGATCGTGCGCGAGCGTCGCGAAGCGCGCCAAGCCCGCACCGTGGCTCCAGGCAGCGACACGGGTAATACCGGCCCGGCGCTCGCCGATCCGGCAGCGGAGGCCAATGTGGCCATGCGCCTGCCGCAGTACCTGCGTCCGATTTATGTCAACGACGCCCGCGCGCGCCTGCACGCCGCGCTGCTCAGCAACCGGCCGTTTGCCGAGCGGTTGGTGCATTTCTGGAGCAATCATTTCGCCGTCTCGGTCGACAAGCTTGCGGTGTTGGGCATTGCCGGCAGTTTCGAGCGCGAAGCGATCCGTCCGCACGTGATGGGCCGATTTCGCGACCTGCTGCTGGCGGTCGAAACGCACCCGGCCATGTTGCTGTATTTGGACAATCAGCAATCCGTCGGTCCGGACTCGACCCTGGCGCGCCGTGCTGCACAGCGCGGGCGCACGCTCGGACTGAACGAGAATCTCGCGCGCGAGATCCTCGAGCTGCACACACTTGGTGTGGACGCGGGTTACACGCAAGCCGATGTGACCAGCTTTGCGAAGGTCCTGACCGGTTGGTCCATCGGCGGCGGACAGGGCCGACTGGCGAACGGCCCCATCGGCGCGTTTGTGTTCCGCACCGAAGTGCATGAGCCGGGCGCCCAAACCGTCGTGCGCAAACGCTACGCTGAGGCGGATCAAGCGCAAGGGCTGGCGGTGCTGGCCGATCTCGCCGCGGCTCCTGCGACGGCCCAGCACATCGCGACCAAGCTCGCGCGCCACTTCATTGCCGATGATCCCCCGGCGGCCGCGGTCGAGCACATCGCCCGCGCATTTGAACGCAGCGGCGGCCATCTGCCGGCAGTCTATGCCGCCGTCATCGAATCGCCCCAAGCCTGGGACGGCGCTACCGTGAAGTTCAAGACCCCGCAGGATTATCTGTTTTCCCTCGCTCGCGGCCTGGCGCTGCCGCCGGCGAGCGAACCGCGCGTGCTCAGCGCCTTTGAGCTGCTCGGCCAACGCCAGTTCGCACCGGGGTCCCCCGCCGGCTGGCCCGATCGCAGCTCGGACTGGGATGGTGCTTCGGCGCTCATGAAGCGCATCGAACTGTCCGACGCGGTCGCGCAGAAGCTCTCGGACCAGCGCGATGCCATGCAGCTGGCCCCGCAGTTGCTCGGTGGCACACTGACCGCGGCAACGCGCGAGAGCATCTCGCGCGCCGCCAGTCCGGCGCAAGCCCTGACCCTGCTGCTGACGGCGCCTGAGTTCCTGCGTCGCTGAAGCCCAATAGCCACGGAGCCTGTATGTCCTCGCACCGCCTGCCACGATCGCACGATGCGCCACGCTCGGCGCGGCAGCGGCTGCTCCAGCGCCGTCGTTTCCTGCAGCTCGGCCTGGCTGCCGGTGGCGGTGTGCTCACCGCGCGCTATGCGTTCGCCGCGCCCGCCGTCACCGACGCGCGCTTCGTATTCATCATCCTGCGCGGCGCGCTCGATGGCCTATCGGCAGTGCCCCCGTACGGCGATCCGGATTACGCACGGCTGCGCGAACAACTGGCCATTGACGCCCCCGGCAGGGCCGATGGCGCGCTGGCGCTGGATGGACACTTCGGCCTCAATCCTGGTCTGTCATTCGTACACGAAGCCTTTGGTGCGCGTGAGGCGCTGATACTGCATGCGGTGGCGACCCCATACCGCGAGCGCTCGCATTTCGACGGTCAGGATGTACTCGAGAGCGGACTGTCGCGACCGCATGCCACTGAGATTGGCTGGCTCAATCGCGCCGTTGCCGGCCTTCCGGCCGGCGCTGCGCACGGGGCGCAATTGGGTGTCGCTCTCGGGCAGAACGTGCCATTGGTGCTGCGCGGTCCGGCGCCGATTGCCTCGTGGTCGCCCTCGAAGCTACCGGACATCGATGATGACACGCTGCAGCGCATTGCCGACCGCTATGCCAGCGATCCGCTGTTGTCGCAGCGGCTTGGGGATGCGCTGGCGAGCGATCGAGTTGCCGCCGAATCGGCCGACATGAGCGCGGCCGGTGCGGCCGGGGCCGCCACGGCACCGGGTGCAGCCCGTTATCTGGAAACCGTGCGCACGGCAGCGGGCTTTCTCAAGCTCGAAGACGGGCCGGCGGTGGCGGTGTTCGATACGACTGGCTGGGACACGCATTTCAATGAGGGTGGCGGGCAGGGCCAGCTGAGGCAGCGCCTCAGTGCGCTCGATACCGCGCTGCGAGCACTCAAGGAATCCCTGGGTTCGACCTGGTCGCGCACCGTGGTGTTGATCGCAACCGAGTTCGGTCGCACGGCGGCCGCCAACGGTACCCGCGGCACTGATCACGGCACGGCCGCGGCAGCGATACTGCTTGGCGGCGCCGTACACGGCGGTCGGGTCGTTTCCGACTGGCCAGGGCTGTCCTCACGCGCGCTGTACCAAGGCCGCGACCTCAAAGCGACCATGGATCTACGCTCGGTGATCAAGACCGTGCTGCGTGATCATCTGCAGATCCGCACGCGCACGCTCGATGCTCAGGTGTTTCCCGACAGCACCGTGCCCTACGCCGCGGATCTGATCCGCGCATGAAGCCCTGCGATCCGGGCGCGGCTTGAGGCCATCGCGCGATTAAAAGAGAATCGGCGCATGCCGCTTTGGTGCCTGCATCCTGACTACCTGGAAGTACTCCGCGATCCTGCCGGCCGCGCGCCGCGGCGTATGCGCGCGAAAGATCCCTCGCCCGCCACGCGGCCCTTGCAGGCCCTATCGGCCGTCGCGCTGGCCGAACAGTTTTCACTCGCGCTGGATCGCGCTGACGGCTTATCGGGGGCGCACTGCGTTCATGAACTGTGCATGCGTGGAGAATTGCCGGCGCGCATTGAAGCCGCGCTGGAGCGGCTATGGCAGGGCGCCGCGAGGTCGATTCCGGACTGGCTGCCGATGCGCTACATCCACTTTCTGCCGCTGCTGTACCAAACCGCGGGACGTTACCGGGGTGCCAAGCGCGGCTGCAGCAATGTCTATCTGGTGCTGCTGGACTACGGCGATCGCGGGGGCGATCCGTTTGGTGTCTACGTCGGCATGAGCGGCTACTCCCCGGCGCAGCGCTTCGATCAACACAAGGCCGGTATTCGTGCGGCCGGCAGCGTATTGAAGCGCGGGCTCGAAGTGCTGACCGGCCCGACGCTGCATCTGCAGCAGCTTGCGCGCGCTGAGGCCGCGCGCATCGAGGCGCAGCTGGCAGCAGCGCTGAGCGAGGAAGGATTGCTGGTCCAGGGCGGCCACTGAACTGCGAACAGTGAAATGGCGGCACGCTTAGGCCGCGGCCGCCACCGTCCTCAGGCCCGGCCGACGGCGCCGAGGAAATCGCTCTTGGCTAGCTTGACGCCGTTGTGACGCAGGATGTCGTAGGCGGTAGCGCTGTGGAAATAGAGGTTCGGAAAGACGAAGCTCAGCAGATAGTTCCATCCATTGGGGAACGACAGCGTCGCCTGCGGGAACTTGACCTCTATGGCCCGATCCTCGGCACCGTGGAAGCGTGCCGCTTCAATGCCCTTCACGAATGTTGCGGTTTTGTCGAGTCGCGCTTTGAGTTCAGCGAACGAGGTCTCGGTATCGGCAAACTTCGGCGGTTCCACCCCGGCAAGCCGTGCCGCGCCGCCCTTTGCCGTATCTGAAACCACCTGGACCTGTCGACTCAGGGCAAACATGTCCGGATAGAGTCGAGCCGACAACAACACACTCGGATCGATCTTCTCCTGCTCGCAATGCGAGCTCGCCTTGTCGAGGACGGCGGACAAATTGCCCAGCGCGTGCAGCAACGTCGGCAGCGCAATGTCGTAAATGGATGCGTTCATCTGAAATTCCTTCTACGCCTTCTGGCGCACATGTATTTTCACCTTCCGCCAGTGCTGTCGATGCTACCGCCCGCCTTGAGGACGTGCATCCGCAGCGCCGGCCGCAGCATACTCGCGTCCGCGCCTGCAGGTCGGCCACAACGACTTCAACGACTACATGTGGCGGAGCGTTCCCAGAGTGTTCGGCTTCGTCATTGCCGCAACGCTGCTGCTGTCGCAAGCACCATAACCGGCACGCCGGTACTTATTGACGCAGAAGCCCCTGCTCACGAAGCCAAAGCACGGCGTCCTCGAACGCGAGGCTCGGGGCTCGCCAGTGATATCCGAGCTCACGGACGGCTTTCTCGCTCGAGAAAAACATGCGCTTTCGCGCCATGCGCACGCCCTCCACGGTAATTCGAGTACTGCGGCCGCTGACTCGGGCCACCAGCTCGGCTGCATAGGCGACAGGCAGCAGCGCCGCACGCGGCAAACGGATGCGGGGGGGCTTGCGACCCACCAGGCGGGCGATCTCGCCGAGAATCTCGCGCAGCGTCATGTCCTGCCCGCCGAGAATGTAGCGCTCACCGACACGCCCGCGGTGAAAAGCCAACAGGTGACCTGCGGCGACGTCATCGACGTGTACGATGTTGAGTCCTGTGTCCACATAGGCAGGCGTCCGACCGCACGCGGCGTCCAGCACCATCTGCCCCGTCGGCGTGGGCTTCACGTCACCGGGCCCGATCGGTGTCGATGGATTGACGATGACCACCGAAGTGCCGCTCCGCGCCGCTTCGCGTACCAGCTCTTCCGCCAGGTACTTCGAGCGCTTGTAGTGCCCAATCATGTCCGTGAGCGCAACCGGCGTGTCCTCCTGTCCGGGCGAGCCGTCAGCCGGTAGGCCGATCGTGGCGACACTGCTCGTGTAGACCACGCGTGCAACGCCCGCAACGCGCGAGGCATCCAGGATGCTGCGGGTACCTTCCACATTGGTTCGGTAGAGTTGCTCCGGTTCGCGCGCGCCGAGCCGATAATCTGCCGCAACATGAAACAGCGCTTGGCAATCGGCGAGGGCGCGATCGAGCGAGCCCCGGTCCGCGAGATCACCCGTGACGATTTCTACCTCAAGGTGCTGCAGATTGCGAAGCTGCGAGTCCTTGCGGACCAGGGTACGCACTTGCCAGCCCGCCTGCAGCAGAGCCCTGGCAACTGCCGAGCCGACAAAGCCCGTGGCGCCGGTGACCAGCGCTCTCATGAGAAGGCGTGCGGTGCCAATGAGCCAGCGCGCGCCACAACCGCCAGCGAGCGGCTCGCGGCCCGGTAGCGCCGCGCCAGCCGGATCAGCGGCGCCAGATCCGCGGGCGAGCGGGCCAGCGCGCCGATCAGGCGCCAGAGTTGCAGATGCCCGGCGCTGTCGGCGGCGGCGGCCACTGCCCGCGGCAGAACATCCCCGGCACCGTCCACGATCACTCGCACGGCAATGAACGGTAATTGATGGGTGCTGGCAACTTCCGCCACCGCCAGGCTCTCCATGTCCACCGCTGCGGCACCGGTTTCGCGGAATAGTGCGGCTTTTTCGGCCACGGTTCCGATCGCTCGGGGGCTACTGAGCAGCTTGCCGTCGGCGACGGGGCGGTGCGCGGCGACTGCGGCACTGAGCCGCTCGCGCCAATGGCGCGCCGTAGCGATAGACGGCCCATTCAACGCCATGACTTCGCTCGGCAGGAAGATCGCACCGGCGGCGAGTGCTGGATCCAGTCCCCCGGCCAATCCGAAGCTCGTGAGCGCGGTGGCGCCGGCGTCGATGAGCGCGCGCGCGCCCAGCGCGGCAGCGCCGCCGCCCATGCCGCTCACGGCCAGCAGTGTTCCATCGGCGAGGGATGCAAGCGGCTCACGCCGCTGCGTCGTGGGCCCCAGATGGCGCGCCTCGGCCGCCAGTGCGCACACGATGCCAACCACATTCAATGTCAATGAGCGGCTCCGGAGCGTGCGCAATTGCGGTACGCCGCTAGAGCCCAGAACGGAAAATAAGCGCAATAGCCGTGATACTTGAGGTAGAACACCCGAGGGAAGCCTGGCGCGGTGAAGCTCGGATCACTCCACAATCCGTCGGCCTGCTGCGTACGGCAGAGGTATTCGATGCCGCCTCGCACGGCGTCTGACCGTCCCTCCCCGGCCGCCAGCAGCGCCAGCAGCGCCCAGGCGCTCTGGTGGGGATTGCTCGCGGTTCGTTCTGCCGCCCGAGCCTGCTGCGCGTAGGTGTCATTGCTCTCGCCCCAGCCGCCATCCACATTCTGACGCGCTTCGAGCCAGCCCACAGCGCGCTGCACGGCCTCATCGTCGGCGCCGATGCCCGCTTGGGCGAATGCAGTCAGCACTGACCAGGCACCGTAGATGTAGTTCGTACCCCAGCGGCCGAACCACGAGCCCTCCGCGGTCTGCTCTTTGCGCAGGAAGGCGATAGCCCGCTCGAGCGCCTCCTTGTCCTCTGATCGGCCGACGATAGCCAGCGCGGTCACGACGCGGGCCGTGACATCGCTCGTCGGCGGATCCAGCAACGCGCCATGATCTGCGAACGGAATTTGATTGAGATTATAGTGAGTATTATCGACATCGAAGGCGGCAAACCCGCCGTTGCGGCTTTGCATGGCGACCAGCCAATTCAACGCGCGGTGCAGTCCGTCCGCGTAGCGAGCACGATCGCTCGCCCGGTGCATAGCCCAGGCGATAGCTGCCGTGTCGTCGAGGTCAGGGTAGAAACTGTTCGCGAACTGGAAGGCCCAGCCGCCGCCCAACAGGCCAGGGCGACGGACTTGCCAGTCTCCGGGCTCCTCGAGCAATTGTCGCGATTGCAGCCAGTCGAGCGCCCGATCGGCCGCGGCAATAGCGCCGGCACCGGCCGCCTCCTGCATCGCCAGAGCGGCCAAAGCGGTATCCCAAATCGGTGACACGCAAGGCTGGCAATAGGCCGTGGAGCCGTTGACGACCAGGAGCTTCTCGATCGCGCGCTTCGCGGTGACGCGCCGCGGATCGTCGCTGGCACACCCGCGCACCGCCAACACTTCGAGCGCATTGACCATGGCCGGAAAGATGGCGCCGAGGCCATCCTCACCGTTCAGCCGGTCGTATATCCAAGCTTCGGCGCGGCGCGTGGCGCGCTCGCGCACGGCTATCGGAATCAACGGATCGATCATGCGGGCGACACGATCGAGCACGAGAAACGCCTTGGCCAATACTCCGGCCCGGTCGGCCGGGAGCCGAAAATATTGACGCTCCTGTTCCGGCGGCGTGGTGAATAACTCGCGGATGTTCACGTTGCGCGGATTTCTGGCGCGTGGCTTGTGCGTGCACAGGATAAACAACGGCACCATGACCGTGCGGGACCAGTACGACACCTTGTCGATATGGAACGGAAACCAGCGCGGCAGCAGCATGATCTCGACGGGGATGCAGGGCACACCGCGCCAGGGGATCTGTCCGAACAATGCCAATGCGATGCGCGTGAACACGTTGGCTCGGGCGGCGCCGCCGCGCTCTAGAATTGCGGTGCGCGCCCGCACCATATGCGGCGCCGCGGGGCTGTCGCCCGCGAGCTTTAGCGCAAAGTAAGCTTTGACAGTGCAGCTGATATCCAGCCCACCGTTGTGATAGAGCGGCCAGCCGCCGTGCTCTGCCTGATGAGCGCGTAGGTACGCGGCGATCTTCGCCTCCAGAGCCGGATCGATCTCCTCGAGGAAGTGCATCATCAAAATGTATTCGGCGGGAATCGTGCAGTCCGCCTCGAGCTCGAACAGCCAATAGCCCTGCGCGCTTTGCAGGCCGATCAGCGCCTCACGCGCGGTCTCGATCGCGCGATCCAGCGATGGCAGCCCGGCGAGCTGTTCACGCGCATGCGAGCGCCGCTCGGGGCGCGTGCTCGCCCGGTTCACGACGGAATCGAGCGCGGAGACATTGCTATTCAATGGGCGGATCGTCCTTCAGAGCGGCGCCCGCTGCCCTCCAACGGGACATGCCGGGCACTGTGGCTATATTCCGCCGCAGGCGCAGGGGTGTGCAGGGCAGGCCGGGACGGGCGACGCATCGCCGAGGGCGCGGCGAGCGCAAGACCGTTGGCAGCCCGATCGAATAGACGCTTGAGCATCCAATCATTGCTCACCGCGAAGCTGGTCAGAATGCGAGTCATGGCCACAGCCCTACGCGACACTTTCACTTGCGCGCCACTGGTGAAGCCCGGGGTGTCTTCAATCTTGCGCAGCGTGAGCACCGCAAGACCAATGGCCCAGAGGCAAAAGCGCCGGATCCCCGCCTCCTCGCCTGGAATCAGCAGCGTGAACGAGAGCGCGTTGCGCAAGTGAGCGTGAGCCACGCCGACCAACTCGCTCATCGCGGCATCGAAGCGCGCATCGCGTTGCCCCGGGGACAGCTGCGAGAGGTCGATGTCATGGCGAGTGAACACCTCCTGCGGCAACCAGCAGGCTCCGCGACTGCGATCCTCCCAGACATCCTTCAGTATATTCGTCATCTGCAGACCTTGCGCGAAGGACACGGCGAGTTCATTCAGCGCGCCGCGCTGCTGTGCGATCGTCACTGAGTAGTCGCAAAACAGCTCGGTGAGCATTTGACCTACGACACCTGCGACGTAGTAGCAGTAATCGTCGAGGTCAGTCGAGCGGGGCAGACCGCGCAAGCTCGCGGTGCGCTGGAACTGGTGCATGCCGCTGCACATCACCTCGACGCAGCGTTGGATCGCGATGCGCCGCGGCTCCTCAAGACGCGCAGTCACTCTGACGACCCTTGCTAAGTTGAGCGCCAAATCGCGTTCGGCCGGCAAGGTCTGCTGCGACAGCTGCGGCGCGAGGTCCTTTGCCAGAACCACCGCATCCTCTTTGCCGTACAGCACCGCCACAAAGCGTTGCAGCAGCACGAGCGTTGCATCGGCCGACAGCACCGGCTCATCCTCGATCGTATCGGCAATCCGGCACAACAGATAAGCGCTGGTGACCGGGGTACGCAGCGCCGCGGGCAACTGCGGAATCGTCAGCGCAAACGTGCGCGATACGTGCGGGAGAATCCGATCCTGGTAGACCTCATCGGAAACTCCGGAATCGACTTGGAGAGTGTCTCGCGACATCGTACGAATAACACCAGTTCGACACGTTACGCTTGGGACAAAGTGAACATCCACCGGCCCCAAGCCGCTGGCTTCACACATCGTCGGCTCGAAGCCGGCTGATTTTGCGCGTGGCGCCTAAAGGCGCGGGTTGCCCCCATCGCCCGTGAGGACTCTAACACGCAATTCTCGAGCTGCCTGAACATGATAGTGCCAGTGCGCTTTGGTTGCACTGGTGGGAAAAATCGGGCCGCGGCGGGCGCGAATCGCTTAAGGGTATACTGCGGGCGATGACCGGCCCGTCCGATAACCAGCCGCTGCTCGCCAGCCTCGATTCCCCGGCAGATCTGCGCCGCTTGCCGGTCGCACAGCTGCCCGCCCTCGCCGCGGAACTGCGCCAGTTCCTGATCCACAGCGTCAGCACCCGAGGGGGGCATTTCGCCGCGGGTCTGGGCACGGTCGAGCTGACCATCGCTTTGCACTACGTGTTCGACACTCCCCACGACCGCCTTGTGTGGGACGTCGGGCACCAGGCCTATCCGCACAAGGTGCTCACGGGTCGGCGCGAACGCCTGCCCACGATCAAGCAGCCCGGGGGACTGGCTCCGTTCCCGAGCCGCGGCGAAAGCGAGTACGACACCTTCGGCGTCGGCCACTCGAGCACTTCCATCAGTGCCGCGCTTGGGATGGCCATTGCGGCCGCTCAGCTCGGCGAGAGCCGGCGCGTCGTGGCGGTCATCGGCGATGGGGCCCTGACTGCAGGCATGGCCTTTGAGGCCTTGAATCATGCGGGTTCGCTGCCTACGAATCTGCTGGTCATTCTGAACGACAACGACATGTCGATCTCCGAGAACGTGGGCGCCCTATCGAACCGCTTCGCCCGCGCGCTCTCGGGCCGCGTGTACGCGCATCTGCGCGAGGGCGGCAAGAAAATGCTAAGCCAGATGCCTACGGTGCGCGAACTTGCGCGCCGCTCGGAGGAACACTTGAAGGGCATGGTGCTGCCCGGGACGCTGTTCGAGGAGATGGGGTTCAATTATATCGGGCCCGTGGACGGGCATGACGTCCAGGCGCTTGTGCGTACGCTGCGCAATCTGCGCAAGCTGCGCGGACCGCAGTTTCTGCACGTGCTGACCCGCAAGGGCAAAGGTTATCCGCCTGCGGAGGCCGATCCGATCACCTGGCACGGCCCCGGCCCGTTCGACCCGGCAAGCGGCACGATATTCAAGGAAAAGAGCGCCGGGCCGTCCTATTCGCAGATCTTCGGTCAGTGGCTATGCGACATGGCCGAGGCCGACCCGAAGATCATCGGCATCACGCCTGCGATGCGCGAAGGCTCGGGGCTGGTCGAGTTCTCCAAACGCTTCCCGGACCGCTATTTCGATGTCGCGATCGCCGAGCAGCATGCCGTGACCTTTGCCGCAGGCCTTGCAACGGAAGGGCTCAAGCCCGTGGTGGCGATCTATTCGACATTCCTGCAGCGCGCTTACGATCAGTTGATCCATGATGTTGCGCTGCAGCATCTGCCCGTGATGTTCGCCGTGGACCGCGCCGGGCTCGTCGGCACCGACGGCGCAACTCACCAGGGCAGCTACGATCTGACCTACCTGCGCTGCATTCCAAACCTCGTGATCATGGCGCCTTCCGACGAGAACGAATGCCGCCAGATGCTATACACCGCCAGCACGTTCGGCGGTCCGGCGGTCGTGCGCTATCCGCGCGGCGCGGGCCCTGGCGTGCCCGTGGTCGCACAGATGACCGCCCTGCCAGTGGGTCGCGCGCAGACTCGCCGCGAGGGACGCAGCGGGCTTGCGCTGCTCGTATTCGGCACGCTGCTCGACCCGTCGCAGAAGATCGCCGAGCGGCTCGATGCCACGCTCGTCAACATGCGTTTCGTCAAGCCGCTCGATGAGGATCTCGTGATCGCGCTTGCCGCGCAGCATCGGGCCATCGTCACGATCGAGGAGAATGCCGTGGCCGGGGGCGCGGGCTCTGCCGTCGGGGAGCTGCTGGCATCGGAAGGACTGCAGGTGGCGCTGCTGCAGGTCGGCATACCGGACCGATTCATCGAACACGGCTCGCGCGAGAGCTGCCTGGCTGCTGCGGGTCTCGATGCGGCCGGATTAAGTGCGCGCGTCGAGCGCTGGTGGGCGCTGCAGAATCAGGAGCGCCTGCGCTCGGCCAGTGGCGCCTAGCCGTCCGATCGTAGCCGGCCGCGCCTGCCCGGCCGGGGTCAATAGCGCCGCGAGAGCAGCCAATCAGCCATCGAGCGCAGCGGCTCCGCACGCGAGCCAAAAGGCGCGAGGGCATCGAGAGCCTGGGCGTGCAGAAGGCGCACGCGCTCCTGCGACGACTCGATTCCAATGACAGCCGGATGCGTGGGTTTCGCCCGCTCGCTATCGGCGCCCGTGGCTTTGCCCAGGGTCGAAGCATCTCCGATCACGTCCAGCAAATCGTCCTGAATCTGGAATGCCAGGCCGATCGGGGCCGCAAAACCGGCCAGCGCCTGGTACAGGCGGGGCTCGAGCGATGGCGCGCAGACCGCCGCCATCAGCACGCTGACGCGAATCAGCGCACCGGTCTTGCGCGCATGCATCTCCTCCACCTGCGCCACATCGAGCTGCGTGCCTTGCACCGCGAGATCGATCGCCTGACCCCCGGCCATGCCAAAGGTGCCGCTCGCCTCGGCCAGCAACTCAATCAGTCGCAGACGTACGGCCGGCGCAGCGGGCAGTCCCGGATCGCTGGCCAACAATTGGAATGCCAACGGCTGCAGGGCATCCCCCACCAGGATCGCCGTCGCCTCGTCATAAGCTTTGTGACAGGTGGGCCGACCGCGGCGCAGATCGTCATCGTCCATTGCCGGCAGATCATCGTGTACCAGCGAGTAAACATGCACCAGCTCGATGGCGCAAGCCGCGGCCTCGACTTCGTCTTCCGCAAGCCCCACCGCGCGCGCCGTGGCGAACAGCAACGCCGGTCGCACCCGCTTGCCACCGCCCAGCACGCTGTAGCGCATCGCCTGGTGCAAACGCGTGGGCACCGCATCGGCGTGCGGAAGCCGCGCCGCCAGCGCGAGTTCTATGCGCGCGCGCCAGGATTCGAGCTGTGCGGCGAACGCAGCACGCTTTGCCGACTCATCCTGCATGGCGTGTCGAGCACCGGTGGCGGTGTTCACGCCTGCATCATCGCGGCCTGGCGGTATGCCCGGCATCGGGCTCACGGTTCGCGCGTTTCACTGCCTCAACCGGAACGGTAGCCACGGTGTGCCGCGCGCGATCGCCGTACAGGATCGGCAAATCGGGCGCCATCGGACCCGTGAGCTGGGGACCCCGCAGAGCCGTTTTCAACGCCTTGATCGGGTGAGCGAATGCGTCATCCACGGCCGTGCCCTCAAACCCGCAATGAGCCATGCAGTTATCACAGGCAGGATTGCGCCCCACGCCGTAGTGGTCCCAGTCCGTGTCCTCCATCAGCGATCGGAAGCTCGGCGCGTAGCCTTCATCTGTGAGCAGATAGCAAGGCCGCTGCCAGCCGAAAATATTGTAGGTCGGAGTGCTCCACGGCGTGCATTGGTACGCCTGGTTGCCGGCCAGAAAATCCAGGAACAGCCCGGAATGATTGAAGGACCAGCGGCTGCGGGAACCGCCGCTGGAGGACCTGGCACTGCGCCCACGTTTGAAAATCTCGCGGAACAGCCGCTTGCTGGCGCTGCGACCCAGGAAAACATCCTGCCGCGGAGCGTGGTGGTAGCTGTAACCGGGCGAGACCATGATTCCTTCGATGCCGAGCGCCATCGCCTCATCGAAGAATTCAGCCACGTGGTCGGGGTTCTCGCCGCTGAACAGCGTGCAATTGATGGTCACGCGAAAGCCCTTGCTGCGCGCGAGTCGAATGGCCGCGACCGCCTTGTCGAACACGCCCTCCTGGCACACCGATTCGTCGTGACGTTGCCGGTTCCCGTCCAGATGGATAGAGAAGGTCAGATAGGGCGATGGCTGGTAATCATCGATATGCTTGGGCAACAAAATGGCGTTGGTACACAGATAGACGAACTTCCGGCGCGCCACGATGCCAGCGACGATCTCCGGCATGTCCTTGTGAATCAGCGGCTCCCCGCCCGGAATGGACACCATCGGCGCTCCGCATTCATCCACCGCATGCAGCGCGTCTTCGACGCTGAGCCTTTTCTGCAGCACCTCCTTCGAATGGTCGATCTTGCCGCAGCCGGCGCAGGCGAGATTGCACTGGAACAATGGCTCCAGCATGAGCACCAGCGGATAGCGCTTCGCGCCGCGCAATTTGCGCCCGGCAATGTAGCGTCCAACGCGGTACGCCTGAATCAATGGAATTGCCAAATCTGTAACTCCTATTGCAGGGCAAGCAGCGCTGCGCGGTGATCCCGCCAGACGCGTCCCCACTCCAACATGAACCACGGCGTAAACTTATCGGCGCCGCTCCCGGCCAATTCGGCCTGCAGCGCTTCCGGCGCAAGCCAACGCCACGCGAGAACCTCGCTGCGATTGACCCTGACCGGTTCGCTGCAGCGGCCTATGAACACCGAGCAGATCTCGTGTTCGGCGCCACCCGCATCGAATTGCGCCTGATATTGAAACTTAAACAAAAAGTGCAGCGCACAGCTCAAGCCTAGTTCCTGTTGCAGGCGGCGGTGAATGGCCGTCTCCATAGTTTCGGCGCGCCGGGGATGACTACAGCAACTGTTCGACCAGTACAGCGGCCAGAGCTGTTTCGAGGCCGCCCGCTGCTGCAGCAGCAGCTCCCCGCCGGCATTGAAGATCAGCAGAGAGAAG
>DAIMZW010000017.1:0-41318 GCA_036733765.1 Steroidobacteraceae bacterium | reverse complement strand
GGCTAGAGTTTACTACTTTTGGGAGACTAAAACTATCGTAAGTTGCTGATTTTATTGGTAGCGGGGGCAGGATTTGAACCTGCGACCTTCGGGTTATGAGCCCGACGAGCTGCCAGACTGCTCCACCCCGCACCAGGAGGGCGCGAATTCTACACCAGGGCCGCCGCCTGTACAGGCGTTTGTGCTGCTGGGGCGCGATTAAACCCGCCGCAACTGCGCCATGGGTGCCGGAGCTTAGGGAAACAGGCGCTGGCAGATGTCCAGCAGCGCGTTCGGAAGCAGCCCCAGCGCCGCGACCGCCAGTGTATTGAGTAGCAGAATCAAGCGCATCCGCGGCCTGGGCTCGGCCGGAGGTCGATCCCCCGGCGCCTCGAAGTACATGTACCACACCACGCGCAGGTAATAGAACGCTCCAACGACCGAGATCAGCACCGCAAACGTAGCCAGCCACACATGGCCGCCGCCGAGCAGCGCCTGGATGATCCACAGCTTGGCCCAGAAGCCGATGAATGGCGGCACGCCGGCGGTCGAGAACATCAGCACCAGCATCAGCGCCGCGAGCAGCGGATCGCGCGCCGACAGTCCCTTGAAGTCCGCAATCTCATCGTGTTCGAAGCCGCTGCGGCTCAGTATCAGGATCAGCCCGAACGACGGCAGGGTCGTGAGCACATAGGCGATCGTGAAATTCAGCGCCGCCTGATAGCCGATGCTCTGTCCGGTCGCAAAGCCCAGCAGTACGAAGCCGGCATTGGCGATGGCCGAATAGGCCAGCATGCGCTTGAGGTTGGTCTGCGCGATGGCCGCGACGTTGCCGAGCAACAGCGACAGCACCGCCACGGCCATGAGCATCTGTGTCCAGAGTTCGGGCAGCCCCGCCAAGCCGTGGGATAGCAGCCGCGCGATCAGCGCGAACGAGCCCAGGGTTGAGACCGTCGCGATAAACAGCGTCACACTGGTCGGCGCACCCTGATAGACGTCCGGAACCCACATGTGAAACGGCACGGCGCCGAACTTGAAGGCGATGGCGGCCACTACGAACGCGATGCCGATGATCACGCCCCCGTCCGGCCCATGGCGCACGATCCCGCTGAGGGTGTCGAGATCGAGCGTGCCGGTTATGCCATAGAGCATCGACATGCCGTACAGCAGCGTGCCCGAGGCAATGGCGCCGAGCACGAAATACTTGATCGCCGCTTCGGCCGCAATGCCGGAGTCACGGTCGAAGGCCACCAGCGCGTACAGCGACAGCGACAGCAGTTCGATGCCCAGGTACACCGTCAGCAGGCTGTTGGCCGAGATCAGCACGAACACGCCGAGCAGGCCGTTCAGGCACAGAACGTAGTACTCCCCGCCGAACATCCCGCGCTGTTCCAGGTAGTCCTGCGAATAAAATATGGCAGTGGCCATGGTCACGAAACCCGCCAGCTTGAGAAACGTGCCCAGACCGTCGGCCACGTACATACCGTTGAACAGCACAGTGCGCTGCAGGACCATCCCAAAGCTGCTGGACAACACCACGCCAACCAGCAATGCCAGCATCGTGACCGTGGCGGTCAAGCCGCGGCGCTTATCGCCGCCGTAGACATCCACCATCAGGATCAGGCAGGCCGACAGCGCCAACCAGATTTCCGGAACCGCGGGCCACGAGTTCGCCGTGAGTCCGAACAGGTTCATCGCAGGCCCACTGCAATCTTGCTGGTCACGACTTGCTGCAGCAGATGCGTTACCGAGGCTTCCATCATGTTCAGCAGCGGTGCCGGCCAGATGCCGATCAGCACCACCGTCAGGGCCAGCACGCCCAGCACCAGGAATTCGCGTGCGTCCAGATCCTTCAGCGCTGCCACCTTGTCGTTGGCCACGGGCCCGAAGATCACGCGCTTGACCAGCCAGAGGTTATAGGCCGCACCGAGTACCAGTATCGTGCCCGCGAGCAGCGCGAACCAGAAACTCGCCTTGAAGCTCGCCAGGATGACCAGAAACTCGCCGATGAAACCGGAAGTGCCGGGCAGACCCGAATTGGCGAGCGCAAACAGCACCATGAAGGCCCCAAACTTCGGCATCACATTGATCACACCACCGTAGGCACTGATCTCGCGCGTATGCATGCGATCGTAGAGCACGCCGATACAAAGAAACAGCGCGCCGGAGATCAAGCCGTGCGAGATCATCTGCACCACCGCGCCGTCCAGTCCGTTGATCGCGCCTTTGGTCGTACCGGTGGCCGATAGGATGAAGAACACCAGGAACGCGCCCAGGGTCACAAATCCCATGTGTGCGATCGAGGAATACGCCACCAGTTTCTTCATGTCCTGCTGCACCAGGGCGACAAAGGCGATATACACGATCGCTATCAGCGACAGAGCGACCATGAGCCAATCGAGCTCGTGGCTCGCATCCGGTGTAATGGGCAGACTGAAGCGCAGCAAGCCGTAGCCGCCCATCTTGAGCATGATCGCCGCCAGAATCACCGAGCCGCCGGTCGGTGCCTCGACGTGCGCGTCGGGCAGCCAGGTGTGCACGGGCCACATCGGTACCTTGACCGCGAAGGCGACCAGAAACGCGAGAAACAGCCAGCGCTGTTCGATGAGCGTCAGGGGCAGCTGCTGCATGCTCGCGATGCTGTAGTTGCCGGCCTTCAGATACAGGTAGACCAGTGCCACGAGCATCAGCACCGAACCCAGGAAGGTATACAGGAAGAACTTGAGCGTCGCGTACACGCGCCTCGGGCCGCCCCAGATGCCGATGATCACGAACATCGGAATCAGCATCGCTTCCCAGAAGAAATAGAACAGCAGCGAATCGAGCGCCGCGAACACCCCGATCATGAGCCCTTCCATGATCAGGAATGCCGCGAAGTACTGGGCGGGGCGCTTTTCCACCACCGACCAGCCCGCGATGATCACCGGCACGGTCATGAAGGCGGTCAGCACGATCAGCGGCAGCGAGATACCATCGACGCCGAGGTAGTACTGCGCATGCAGTGCCGGGATCCACTCTGTACGCTCGATGAACTGAAACTTTGCCGTGCCATTGGCAAAGCCCATATACAACGGCACGCATGCCGCCAGCGTGAGCAAAGAGCTCAGCAGAGCCGCCCAGCGCGCCAGGTGGGCGCGCGCATCCCCTAAACCTAAGGTCACGATGCCACCGGCGATGGGCAGCCAGATCACGACCGACAGCAAACCAAGTTCCCGCATGCGTTTAGCCTTAGACCCCGATCAGGAACCAGCCCAGCAATACCGCCAGACTGATGATCATCCAGAAGGCATACGAGTACAGAAAGCCGCTTTGCAGCTGCCGTGTCAGGCCCGCGAGCCGCCCCACCATGCCGGCCGTGCCATTGACCATGACGCCGTCAATCACAGCTTGATCCCCACCGCGCCACATGGCAATGCCGAGTCCGCGCGTCAGCCGCGCGAGCACGTTCTCGTTGAACCAGTCGAAATAGTATTTGTTGATCAGCAGCCGGTTGAGCCATGCCAGACGCTCGCGCAGGACATCGCCCCATTGCGGCTGGCGCAGCACGAATACCCAGGCCGTGAGCACCCCAAGGCCGGCGAGCCAGGCCGGCGCCGACAGCACGCTGCGCAGCGCGAACGCCAGTGCTCCGGTCCATTCCGCCTTGAGCTCAGCAACCACGTCGTGGTTCTCGAGCACGCGGATCGCATCGCCAAAATAGCCGCCGAACAGGATCGGCTGCACGGTAAAATAGCCGATCAGCAGCGAGGGAACCGCGAGCGCCACGAGCGGCCCCTTCATGTCCCAGCCGACGTCGTGGAAGTGCTCCCGCGCGTGATGATCGAGCCGCTCCGGACCGTGGAAGGTCATGAACATCATGCGGAAGGTGTAGAGCGCGGTCACGAACACGCCCAGCAGCACGCACCAATAGGCATAACCGGCGCCAAAGCGATGCGAGGCATGCACCACATCGATCAGTGCGTCCTTGGAGTAGAAGCCGGAGAAGAACGGCGTGCCGATCAGCGCCAGCGCACCGATCAATGCGGTCCAGTAGGTCACGGGCATGCGGCGGCGCAGGCCGCCCATCTTGCGCATGTCCTGCTCATGATGCATCGCGATGATCACCGCGCCGGCCGCAAGGAATAGCAGCGCCTTGAAAAAGGCGTGCGTCATGAGGTGAAAAATGGCCACGCTGTAGGCCGAGACGCCGAGCGCGGCGGTCATGTAGCCGAGCTGCGAGAGCGTCGAATAGGCGATCACGCGCTTGATGTCATTGTTGACGATGCCGAGAAAGCCCATGAACAGCGCCGTCGTGGCGCCGATCACGAGCACGAACGACAGCGCGGTGTCCGAGTATTCGAACAGCGGCGACATGCGCGCAACCATGAATATACCGGCAGTGACCATGGTGGCTGCATGGATCAGGGCCGAGATCGGCGTCGGACCTTCCATCGAATCGGGCAGCCACACGTGCAATGGCATCTGCGCCGACTTACCCATGGCGCCGATGAACAGGCAGATGCAGATCAATGTCAGCGCCGACCACGGATGGCCCTGAAACAGCGTCAGCGACTTGCCGGCGATCGCAGGCGCCGCCGCGAACGCGTCGTTGTAGTCCAATGAGCCGGTGTAGTACAGGACCGCTGCAATGCCGAGCAGGAAGCCGAAGTCGCCGATACGGTTGACCAGGAAGGCCTTGAGATTGGCGAAGATCGCACTCGGCCGCGTGTACCAGAAGCCGATCAGCAGATACGAGACCACGCCGACCGCTTCCCAGCCGAAGAACAACTGCATGAAATTGTTCGCCATGACCAGCATCAGCATCGAAAACGTGAACAGCGAGATGTAGGCGAAGAAGCGCTGGTACCCCGGATCGTCGTCCATGTAGCCGACGGTGTAGACATGTACGCACAGCGAAACGAAGGTGACCACCGCCATCATGAGCGCGGTCAGGCGATCGATGAGGAATCCGACCTGCATGTGCACGCCGTCGCTGACGAGCCAGGTATAGACCGTGCCCTGGTAGTTCGGCACGTGATCGATCAGCAGCTGCTTGAGCACGAACAAGGACAGCAGGCAGGAGATAGCTACCGCCGCGATCGTGACCAGCGCCGCCGCTGCCCGGCCGATCTGCTTGCCGGCCAGCCCCGCGAGCAGCGCGGCGATCAGCGGCAGCATTGGAATCGCAAGCAACAGCGTCGGGTTCATATCAGCCCTTCAGGCGGTTGAGTTCTTCGACGCTGATGGTGCGCCGCTCGCGGAACAGCACCACGAGGATCGCGAGCCCGATGGCAGATTCCGCGGCCGCCACGGTCAGCACGAAGAACACGAAGATCTGCCCGTCCAGCTGGCCCAGGTAGCGCGAGAAGGCGACGAAATTGAAGTTTGCGGCCAGCAGCAGCAGCTCGATGCACATGAGCAAAAGTATGACATTCTTGCGGTTGAGGAATACGCCGGCCACCGACAGCGCGAACAGTATCGCCGAGAGCGTCAGCATGTGGCCGAGCGTGATCATTTGCGCTGCTCCGAATCCATCTTGATGATCCGCACACGCTCGCTGGCCCGCGCCGCGACCTGCTTGCCGATGTTCTGCACCTTCAGTCCCGGCCGGTGGCGCAGCGTGAGCGTGATCGCCGCGACCATCGCCACCAGCAGCAGCATCGCCGCGATCTCCAGCGGGTAGGCGTACTTGCCGTACAGCAGCGCACCGAGCTCGCGGGTATTGCTGTAGTCGGCGGGCAGCGGTGCAGCCCCGCGCGTCACATCGATACCGAGTTTCCTGGTCAGAACCACGCCCGCCACCTCGATCACGACGATCCCCGCAGTGATCCAGCCGAACCACGCATAACGCGTGAAGCCGCCGCGCAGCTCCTCCAGATCGATGTCGAGCATCATGATCACGAACAGGAACAGCACCATGACCGCGCCCACGTACACCAGCACCAGCACGATCGCGAGGAACTCCGCCTCGATCAGCAGCCACAGCACCGCGCTGGTGAAAAAGCACAGCACCAGGCTCAGAGCCGCGTACACCGGATTGCGTGAGATGATCACGCCCAGGGCAGAGGCGACCAGGATGGTCGCAAACAGGTAGAACAGGATCAGCGGCAGCAAGGCGGTTGCTCAGCGGTAACGTGCATCCGCGCTCTTATCGGCGCTGATCATGGCCTCGTAGCGCTCGCCGATCGCTAGCAACTTGTCTTTGCTCATGATGTTCTCACCCCGATGCTCCATGTGGTATTCGTGGATCCGCGTCTCGACGATGGCATCCACCGGGCAGGCCTCTTCGCAGAAGCCGCAGTAAATGCACTTGAACAGATCGATGTCGTAGCGCGTGGTGCGACGTGTACCGTCGGCGGCCACGTCCGAGTCGATCGTGATCGCCAGCGCCGGGCACACCGCCTCGCACAGCTTGCAGGCGATGCAGCGCTCCTCGCCGTTCGGATAGCGGCGCAGCGCATGCAGGCCGCGGAAGCGCACCGACTGCGGTGTCTTCTCCTCCGGGTACTGCACGGTCACATTGCGCCGGAACAGCGAACGGGCGGTCACCGAAAGGCCCTGCAGCAGTTCAGTCAGCAGGAAGGTCTTGATCGGATTGGCGATAGCCATGATGCTTCTCTTAAGGTTACCCGGGCTACCTGTTCCAGGGGCCGATCTTCAAGCTGACCATGACCGCTTCGACCGCGATCCAGACCAGCGTCACCGGGATCAATACCTTCCAACCGAGCCGCATGATCTGGTCATAGCGGTAGCGTGGAAAGGTCGCGCGCAGCCAGAGGAACACGCACAGCAGCAGAAAGATCTTGAGCACCAGCCAGTGCGTACCTGGCACGGCCAGCACGCTGCGGCCGATAAGCGGATAGCCTTCGAACGGACTGATCCAGCCGCCGAGGAAAAACACCGCCGTGAGTCCGGAAATCAGGATCATGTTGGCGTATTCGGCCAGGAAGAACAGCGCGAAGGCGATGCCTGAGTATTCGACGTGGAAACCCGCCACGATCTCGGACTCGCCTTCGGCCACATCAAAGGGCGAGCGATTGGTCTCGGCGAGACCGGAGATGAAGTACACGAGCAGCAGCGGAAACAGCCAGAACCAGTTCCAGGTCAGCGCGCCGCCGTGCTGGCGCGCGACGATGGTGCCGAGATTCAAACTGCCCGAGGCCATCAGTACGCCGACCAGGGCGAAGCCCATCGCTATCTCGTAGGCCACCATCTGTGCGGCCGAGCGTATGGCGCCGAGGAAGGCGTACTTGGAGTTCGACGCCCAGCCGGCGAGAATCACGCCATAGACGCCCATGGAAGTCAGCGACAAGTAGTACAGCAGACCCGCATCGACGTTCGCGATCGCGTAGTTGGGCGCGATCGGCACCACGGCCCAGGTCGCGAAGGCGGGAATCAGCGTAATGGCTGGAGCCAGGATGAACAGCACCTTGTCGGCCCGCGCGGGCACCACGACTTCCTTGATCAGGAGCTTGATGACGTCGGCGAAGGGCTGGCCAAAGCCGCCCGCGAAGCCGAACAGCGTCACGCGATTGGGCCCGATGCGCATCTGCATCCAGCCGATGAGCTTGCGCTCCCAAAGCGTCAGATACGCCACCGACAGGATCAGCACCACGGTCAGCACGAGCGTGATCGCGGTAGAATGCACGTAGGACGGCAGCGCCGACCAAGTTGCGCTCAGCGCGCTCACGTGGCCGCTCCGGCATACACCTGGCTCGCGGCGCGGCCATCGGCCGTGCGAGCCAGCGAGCCCGAACGGCGCAGCACCGGATCAATCTGATACATCGCCAGATCGATCACGGGCTCGGCGCGTGAGGCAGCCCAGGGCGCGCCGGTCGAGGGCTCGGGCGATGGCTGCGCGGCATCGATCTGCGCCTTGAGCTCATCGCGTATCTGCTCGGAGGACTGGTAGTCGAACGCGGGCAGATTCAGCAGGTTACCGAGCACACGCAGGATCTTCCAGGCCGGTCGCGCGGCCCCCAGCGGCTTCACGGCTCCGGCCTGGCTCTGCCAACGCCCTTCCAGATTCACGTAGGTCCCCGAGCTCTCGGCGAAGGCGCCGGCCGGCAGCAACACCTGCGCGATGCGCTTCATCTCATCGCTCGCATAAGGCGTCACGGCCACCACGCCGCGCGATTTCGCTAGCGTCTCGAGCGCGCCGGGCAGCGCTGCATCGGCCCACGGCTCACAGTGCAATAGCAGGTAACCGGACAGGGTTTGCTCGAGCATCGCGCGCGCATCCCAGCCGCTGCTTGCCCGCGCCGCGCCCGCAGCGCCTCGATGCGGCAGCACGCCGGCCAGATACGCGCCCGCGGCGTTGCCGCCTTCGGCGAGTTCACCGAACGACGCGCCCGTAGCCGCGGCCAGCGCGCGCGCCAACGCACGCAGCTCGCTGTAGCGGCCGCTGCGCACGCTCAAGGCGCCGAGCCAGATCGCCCGCCGCGCGCCGTTCTTGAGCGCCTCGGCGATCGCGCGGTGCTCATCGGCGACCGCGACGCCCGCGAGCAGCGTTGCCATTGCGGCCGGAGCTGGCGCATCGCCGAGCGCGGCCAGCAGTACCGCGGCCAAAGCCGTCACTTCGCCCGCGTTCGGTGTAACCAGGTAGCGCGCCACCGGGAACAGATACTCAAAGCGCGCCGGATTGATGAAATGGATCTTCGCCCCGCGCAGACTCGCCTTGCGGACCCGATGCGCGAGGATCGGCACTTCGTGGCGCAGGTTCGAGCCGACCACCAGCAGCGCATCGAGTTGATCGATCGCCGCGATCGCGAGCCCGAGTCCGGGCGCGCGCGCGTCAGCGGCCTGATCGCGGAAGTCGCGCTGGCGCAGCCGGTGATCGATGTGCGCGCTGCCGAGACCATCGGCCAGGCGCGCGAGCAAATAGAGTTCCTCGAGCGTGCTCGAGGGATGGGCCAGCAGCCCGAGTCCGTCCGGCCCAGCGGCGGCGCCCTTGAGAGCGTTGACCGCGGCTTCGAGCGCCTGATCCCACTCCACCTCGCGCCAGCTGCCATCGCTGTGGCGCAGCTGCGGGTTGAGCAGACGATCGTCGCTGTAAAGACCTTCATAGCTGAAGCGGTCGCGATCGGCGATCCAGGTCTCGTTGATCTCCTCGCACTCTCGAGGCACCACGCGCATGAGCCGTCCGCGCAACACGTGGCCGTAGAGCTGCGTGCCGACGCCATCGTGCGGGGAGATCAGCGGATACTGCGTCATCTCCCAACCGCGGCCGCGATAGCGAAACGGCTTGCTGTTGAGCGCACCGACCGGGCATAGATCGATGATGTTGCCCGAGAGCTCATGATCGACGCTGCGTTCGATGTAGGTGCCGATTTCCATGTGCTCGCCGCGACCGGTCGCCCCCATTTCCTGGATCCCGGCCACATCGAGCCCGAAGCGCACGCAGCGCGTGCAATGAATGCAGCGCGTCATGTCCGTGGAGACCAGCGGACCCAGGTTCTTGTCCTTGACCACGCGCTTGCGCTCGGCGAAGCGCGAGACGTCGCGGCCGAAACCCAAGGCCAGGTCCTGCAGCTCGCACTCCCCGCCCTGATCGCAGATCGGGCAGTCGAGCGGGTGGTTGATGAGCAAAAATTCCATCGTCGCGCGCTGCGCACCGATGGCCTTGACCGAGTGCGTGAAGATCTTCATGCCCTCGGCCACCGGCGTCGCGCAAGCCGGCAGCGGTTTGGGCGCTTTCTCGACTTCGACCAGGCACATGCGGCAGTTGGCCACAATCGGCAGCTTGTCGTGATAGCAGAATCGCGGGATGTAAATGCCCTGGCGATCGGTCACACGCATGATGGTCTCATTCTTGCGCGCCTTGATCGCGACGCCATTGACCTCGATATTGACCTGCTGTTCGCTCATGCCGCTGCGCGCTCCGCATTGACGATGCTGCGCCCGCCGTGATCGACCATGTATTCAAACTCGGGACGAAAATGTTTCAGGAAGCTCTGCACCGGCCATGCGGCCGCATCGCCCAGACCGCAGATCGTATGACCCTCGATACGGTTGGCGACGTCGAGCAGCAGATTCAGATCCTCGCGCCGCGCCTGGCCGGCGAGAATGCGCTTCAAGGTGCGATTGAGCCAGCCGGTGCCCTCGCGACAGGGGGTGCACTGGCCGCAGGATTCGGACATGTAGAAGCGCGAGAGGCGCTCGAGCACGCGCACCATGCAGGTGGTTTCATCCATCACGATGACCGCGGCCGAGCCTATACCTGAGCCCGCGGCTTTGAGCGAGTCGAAGTCCATGTTGATCTTGAGCATGGTCTCGGCCGGCACCACCGGCACCGAGGAGCCGCCCGGGATCACTGCCTTGAGCGCTCGTCCCTCGAGCACGCCGCCGGCAAGCTCGAGCAGATCGGTGAACGCAATGCCCATCGGCACTTCGAAATTGCCGGGCTTATTGACATGACCGGATACCGAAAAGATCGCGGTGCCGCCCGAATTCTTCGGCCCCAGATCGGAAAACCACTGCGCTCCCTTGCGCAGGATCGTCGGCACCGAGGCAAAGCTCTGCGTGTTGTTGATCGTGGTAGGCATGCCATACAGGCCGAAGGCCGCCGGGAACGGCGGTTTGAAGCGCGGCCTGCCGGGCTTGCCTTCGAGCGAGTCGAGCAAAGCCGTCTCCTCGCCGCAGATATAGGCCCCGGCGCCGACAAAGGTGTAGAGATCGAAGTCCACCCCCGAACCCAGAATGTTCTTGCCCAGCAGCCCCGCGGCGTAGGCTTCCGCGAGTGCAGCCTCGAAACGCGGCACCGGCTCGTCGAGAAATTCGCCGCGGATGTAGTTGTAGCCGACCGTGGCGTTCATGCAATAGCCGCCGATCGCCAGACCCTCGATCAGTGAATGCGGGTTGTAGCGCAGGATGTCGCGGTCGTGGCAGGTGCCCGGCTCGCTCTCATCGGAATTGCAAACCGCGTACTTCTGCATCGGCGCAGTGCGCGGCATGAAGCTCCATTTCACACCGACCGGAAAGGCCGCGCCACCTCGGCCACGCAGTCCGGAGTCCTTGACCTGCTCGATGATTTTCTCGCGCGGGGTCATCTCGGCCAGGATCTTCTTCCAGGCCTCATAGCCGCCGATGCGCCCATAGGTCTCGAGCGTCCAGGGCCGCTCGTACTGCAGCGGTTCGAAGCAGGTCAGATTTAGCTTGTCGTCCCAGGCACTCATTTGAGCTCCGCCAAAATCTGATCGACCTTCTCGGGCGTCAGATATTCATGGTAGACGTGATCGACCATCATCATCGGCGCACCGGTGCAGGCGGCCAGGCACTCCTCCTCGCGCTTGAGGAAGATCCGCCCGTCGGGCGTGCTCTGACCGACTCGGATACCGAGCTTTTTCTCGACATAGGCGGTGATGTCTTCACCGCCGCGCAGCATGCAGGAAATATTGGTACAGACGCTGACGTGATGGCGGCCGCACGGATGGGTCTCGAACATCGAGTAAAAGCTTGCAACCTCGTACACCTGGATCGGCGGCAGCTGCAGATACTCCGCGATCGCATCCATGAGCTCCGGGGTCAGATAGCCATGGTTCTGCTCCTGCGCCGCGTGCAGCGCCGAGATCACGGCCGAGCGCTGCCGGCCCGGGGGAAATTTGGCAACCCAATGGTCGATCTCATGGCGCGTGTGATCGGACAACAGCGCCGCCTTGCCCAACTCCGTGCTCATCAGCGATCGACCTCCCCGAAGACAATATCCTGCGTACCGATGATCGCCACGACGTCGGCGAGCATGTGGCCCTTGACCATCTCACCGAGCGAGGCCAGGTGCGCGAATCCCGGAGCCCGGCACTTGAGGCGGTAGGGCTTGTTGGCGCCGTCGGAGACCAGGAACACGCCGAACTCGCCCTTGGGCGCCTCAACGCATGCGTAGGTCTCCCCTTCGGGCACGCAGTAGCCCTCGGTCATGAATTTGAAATGATGAATCAGCGACTCCATGTCGCCCTTCATGTGCTCGCGGCTCGGCGCTCGCACCTTGCGATCATCGACCATGACCGGGCCCGGATGGGCGCGCAGCCAGTCCACGCACTGCTTGACGAGCCGATTGGACTGGCGCATCTCCTCGATGCGTACCAGGTAGCGGTCGTAACAGTCCCCGTTCACGCCTACGGGGACATCGAAATCGAGCTGCGAATACACCGCATAGGGCTGCTTCTTGCGCAGGTCCCAGGCCACTCCCGAACCGCGCAGCATCGGGCCGGAAAAGCCCAGCTGCATTGCGCGCTCGGGCCCGACCACACCGATGTTCACGGTGCGCTGCTTCCAGATCCGGTTGTCGGTCAGCAGCGTCTCGTACTCATCGACGCAGGCCGGGAACTTGACGGTGAAGGCCTCGATGAAATCCAGCAGCGAGCCGACGCGCGACTCATTCAAACGATCCACGTTCTTCTGGCTGCGCCAGCGCGAAGCAATATATTTTGGCATCGCCTCGGGCAGATCCCGATAAACCCCGCCCGGGCGATAGTAGGTCGCGTGCATGCGCGTGCCCGACACCGCCTCATAGCAGTCCATGAGGTCTTCGCGCTCACGAAAGCAGAACAGGAACACGGTCATGGCGCCGATGTCCAGCCCGTGCGCGCCGAGCCACATCAGGTGATTCAGGATGCGCGTGATCTCATCGAACATCACGCGGATGTACTGCGCGCGCGGCGGCGCCTGGATGCCGAGCAGCCGCTCGATGGCCATGACATAGGCGTGCTCATTGCACATCATCGATACGTAGTCGAGGCGGTCCATGTAGCCGATCGACTGGTTGAAAGGCTTGGACTCGGCGAGTTTTTCGGTCGCGCGATGCAATAGTCCGATGTGCGGATCGGCCTTCTGAATCACCTCGCCATCCATCTCGAGCACCAGGCGCAATACGCCGTGCGCTGCCGGATGTTGCGGCCCGAAATTGAGCGTCAGATTGCGGATCTCGGCCATCACTCGGACTTGCCCGCCAGATCGTGCAGCGCCGGGTCGTAGCGGTTATCGTGGCGGATCACGCGCGGCACCAGCGTGCGCGCCTCGATGCTGACTGGCGCGTACACCACGCGCTTGAGCTGCGGGTCGTAGTGCACCTCGACGTTGCCGATCAGCGGGAAGTCCTTGCGGAACGGATGGCCGATGAAACCGTAGTCGGTCAGGATGCGGCGCAGATCCGGATGGCCGCGGAATAGGATGCCGAACAGATCAAAGGCCTCGCGCTCGAACCAGTCGGCGCTGGCCCAGATGCCGGTCAGCGAATCGACCAGCGGATCCTCGATCTCATCGCACCACACCCGCAGCCGCAGCCGCTGATTGTGCGTGATCGATAGCAGCTGCGAGACCACCGCGAAGCGCTTGTTGCCCGCCAGGGTATGGGGCGCGGCGCAATTGACGCCGCGGCTGAATCCGGTCACGGTCGCCGAAAAGGTGCGCCACTCGGCGCGGCCGTAGTCGAGATAGTCCACACCGGCCAGATCGATGAGCATCTCGAAGCGCAGCTGCGGATCATCGTGCAGCGTGCGCGCGATCTCGAGCAGGTCGCTTGCGGCAACTTCGATCGCGAACTCATCGGCCAACGAGGTATAGCGGCGCACCCGCTGGCCCAATGCGAGTTCGATCCGCGCGGCAAGCTCATCGATGTATGCGGGCACGGGGTGCTATTCCCTGCGCTGACTCAGGCGGTCGCGGCGAGGCGCCGCTCGATCTTGCGCTGCAGTTGGATGATGCCATAGAGCAGCGCTTCGGCGGTCGGCGGACAGCCCGGCACGTAGACGTCGACCGGGACGATGCGATCGCAGCCGCGCACCACGGCGTACGAATAATGGTAGTAGCCCCCGCCGTTGGCGCACGAGCCCATCGAGATGACCCAGCGCGGCTCGGGCATCTGGTCGTAGACCTTGCGCAGGGCCGGGGCCATCTTGTTGACCAGCGTGCCGGCGACGATCATGACGTCCGACTGGCGGGGACTGGGCCGAAACACGACGCCGAAACGATCCAGATCGTAGCGTGCAGCCCCGGCGTGCATCATTTCCACGGCACAGCAGGCCAGGCCGAAGGTCATCGGCCAGAGCGAGCCCGTGCGAGCCCAGCTCACCAGACTGTCCACCTGCGTGGTCAGGAACCCGCGCTGCGCGAAGCCCTCGGTGTCAGCGGCGACTAATCCCACTCGAGCGCTCCTTTCTTCCACTCGTAGGCGAAGCCGATCACGAGTATGAACAGAAACACCCCCATGGCCGCGAGCCCGTAGCCGCCGATCCGGGCTAGGGAGACCGCCCACGGAAACAGGAATGCGATTTCCAGATCGAAAATGATGAACAGGATCGCGACCAGGTAGTAGCGCACATCGAACTTCACGCGCGTGTCTTCGAACGGCTCGAAGCCGCATTCGTAGGCCGAAAGCTTCTCGGCATCGCCGGGATGCTTGACGCCCAGGCGCCCGAGAACCGCTCCCAGTCCGAGCAGTACGCCCGACAATGCGGTCGCTATACCTAAAAAAATCAGTATCGGCAGGTAATTCGCAAGCATTCCCACACCGGCAAGTAATAAGGGGCGGAATGGTTCGCTGGTGCGAACATTTCTACGTCCCATTATCACCGTAGTGTAACAGGCGATGACTAGAATTTGGTGCCGACGGGGAGATTCGAACTCCCACACCTTGCGGCGCTAGCCCCTCAAGCTAGTGTGTCTACCAGTTCCACCACGTCGGCCTAAGTTGCAGCGCTATTTGTTGGCGGGCGGCGCCCCGTTGGCGGGCGCCGCCGCGCCGGGCGGCGTGCCGCTGGTCGGGGCATCGCCGAGCGTTACGCTCACCGCGGCGTTCGGGGCCGGCACCGAAGGCGCCGCCGACGGTGCGTTCGCGGGTCGCTGGGACAGCTGGTCCAGGATGCTGCTGGAGGGCGCGCTCTTGCGCGTGCCTACATAGGCGAGCGACAGACTCGTCACCATGAACAGCGCCGCCAGGATCGCAGTGGCTCGCGACAGCGCGGTGCTCGCCCCTCGAGCGCCGAATACCGTGCCGGACGCGCCCGCGCCAAAGCCCGCGCCCGCCTCGGCGCCCTTGCCGCGCTGAAGCAGCACCAGGCCCACGATGGAGAAGGCGCAAATAAAATGAATGCTCAGCAACACCGTGTGCAACATCTACAATCCCATTCTCAGCCGCGCGCGGCGGCCACAATGCTCAAGAATTCCTCGGCTTTGAGCGACGCACCGCCGATCAGGCCCCCATCGACGTCGCGCTGCGCGAACAGCTCGCGCGCATTTCCCGTCTTGACGCTGCCGCCGTAGAGGATCGGCAATGCGGCCGCGATTTTAGCATCCTGCTGCGCCAGTCGTTGGCGGATGAAGCCGTGGACCTCCTGCGCCTGCTCCGGCGAGGCCGTGCGCCCGGTGCCGATCGCCCACACCGGCTCATAAGCAATCACGGCCTGAGCGAAGCCCGCGATCCCGGTCAGCGCCACCACCGCCTCGAGTTGCCGGCCCACCACGTCCTGAGTACGGCCTGCCTCGCGCTCGGCGAGCACCTCGCCCAGGCATAGAATCGGCGTCAGCCCTTGCGAGAGCGTGGCGGCAAATTTGCGCGCCACGAGTACATCGTCTTCGCCGTACAGGCCGCGTCGCTCCGAATGGCCCACGATCACGTAGCCGCAGCCCACATCCTTGAGCATCGCCGCCGACACCTCGCCGGTATAGGCACCGTGCGCCTCGGCGCACACGTCCTGGGCGCCGAGTTTCGCCGCCGTGCCGCGTAGCAGCCGCGCGATCTCAGACAGGTACACGAACGGCGGGCAAATCACACAGTCGGCACGCTCGAGTTGCGGCGAGGCCAGGATCGCCTCCACCAGCGCCGCATTGTCGGCACGCGACCCGTGCATTTTCCAATTGCCGGCTACGAGCTTGCGCCGCATCAGTTGCCCCTGCTATCTGCCCCCACGTTGGGCGCGCGGATCATATCGGCGCAACCACGGCTCCGCAATGTAGAAAACCCCTAAATCGATGCCGGCCTGCACGGCACAGCCGCCCGCACGGCTTGCGCCAACTCATCGGCGCAGACCCGGACTTCCGCCTCATCGCGCCCCTCGACCATGACGCGGATGACCGGCTCGGTGCCCGAGGCGCGCAATACCACCCGGCCTTCCCCGGCCAGGTGCTGCTCAATGCGATGCTGAGCGGCCAGGATGGCCGGTACGTTGGCCGGATCGAAGCGACGTTCGACCTCGACGTTGAGCAGCACCTGCGGCAGCTTGTCCATGCCAGCGGCCAGCTCGGCCAGCGAGCGGCGGGTCGTTTTCATGATGCTCAGGATCTGCAGCGCCGTGATCAGGCCGTCGCCGGTGGTGGTGCGGTCGAGGCTCAGGATGTGGCCGGAGGTTTCCCCCCCCAGCATGCCACCGCTCTCCAAAAGCTTGGCGAGCACGTGCCGGTCACCGACCGGCGCGCGAATAAAGTCGATGCCGAGCCGTCGCAACGCCAGCTCCAGCCCGAAGTTGCTCATCACGGTCCCGACCACAGGACCGCGCAACCGGCCCGCGGCCTTCGCCGCAGCGGCGATCACGTACAGCAGCTGGTCGCCATCCACGAGCCGGCCCAGTTGATCGACCATCACCACACGATCCCCGTCACCGTCGACGGCAATGCCCACCTGCGCCCGAACGCCAGGCACCGTGAGCTGCAACAGCTCCGGCGAGGTTGAGCCGCAGCCGTCGTTGATATTGCGCCCGTTGGGCGAACAGCCGATCGGCACGATGTCCGCCTCCAGATCGGCCAGGATGCGCGGCGCGACCTTATAGGCCGCGCCATTGGCGCAATCGATCACGATCTTGAGGCCCGACAAATCCATGCCGGGCGGCAGAACGCCGGCGCAGAACTCCTGGTAGTGCAGCTGCGAGGTCTCGGCCCGACGCGCGCGGCCGAGCTCGCGCGAAGCGCAGGTCAACGGCACGGCCGAGAGCTGTGCCTCGATGCGCTCCTCGAGCTCGTCCGAGAGCTTCGCGCCCTCGCCGTCGAAGAACTTGATGCCATTGTCCTCGTAGAGATTGTGCGAGGCACTGATCACGACACCGAGCTCGCAATGCAGATGGCGGGTCATGTGCGCGACCGCGGGCGTCGGCAAGGGTCCGGTCAGCAGCACGTTGACGCCGGCGGCGACGAAGCCAGCCTCCAGCGCCGATTCAAACATGTAACCCGAGACACGCGTGTCCTTGCCGATCAGGACCGTGCCGCCATCGGGAATCAGCACCCGCGCGGCCGCACTGGCCAGCCGCAGGGCAAAATCGACCGTCATCGGATCGGTGCCCACGCGGCCGCGAATTCCATCGGTACCGAAATAGACTCTACCCACTCTTTAGATTCCTTATGTTGCGCAATGCATTGGCGACGCGCACGGCATCTACGCTCGCGGCGACGTCATGGGCGCGCACGATACGAGCGCCGTGCAGCACCGCGATGGTCGCCAGCGCGAGGCTTCCGGCCAGTCGCTCAGTCAAAGCTCGGCCGGTCAATGCCGCGACCAGCGATTTACGCGACAGGCCTACGCTAAGCGGCAGCCCCAGGTCCGCGAACTCTTCCAGATGCGCTAGCAGCTCAAGATTATGTACCGTGGATTTGCCGAAGCCGAAGCCCGGATCGAGGCACAACCGCTCGCGCTCGATGCCCGCCGCGGCGCAGGTCCGAGCCCGATCGTCCAGGTAGCTGCGCACCTCGGCCACGACGTGCCGATACTGCGGATCGCGCTGCATATCGGCCGGCTCACCGCGCATGTGCATGAGGCAGACGGCAAGGTTGCCGGCTGCCACGGCCTCGAGCGCCCCCGGCAAGCGCAGCGCGCGCACATCGTTGATCATGTGCGCACCGGCTGCCCCGGCGCGTCGCATGAGCTCGGGATTGGAGGTATCGACCGAGATCAGGACCGGCAATCGCGCGGCCACCCGCTCGACGATCGGCAGCACCCGCCGCAGTTCCTCCTCACTCTCGACCCCTCGTGCACCCGGCCGGGTCGACTCCCCGCCGATATCGAGGATGGCCGCGCCCTCCTCGGCCATGCGCTCGGCGCGCTCGAGCGCCGCATCGGGGTCGAGGAACAGGCCGCCGTCAGAGAATGAGTCGGGCGTGACATTGAGCACGCCCATGACCACGGCGGTATCGAGATCGAGGATACGACCGGCGCAGCGCAGCTGCATGGCGGCGGCCACCATGTGCGGCCGTGGGGCCGGCGCCGCCACCGATACTCAGCGCTGGCCGTCAGCCGCACCGGGCGGTGCAGTGACGATCGGCGCCGCCATTCAATGCTGCCCGGCAGGTCTTGCGATCGGGGCTTCGGCGGGAGCGCCGACGGGTGTCACCGCGGCCTTGCCGCCGCCCGCGCCGGTGCTGGGCGTGGAATCGTCCCAGCCGTCGGGCGGCCTCGGCGCGCGTCCAGCCATGATGTCCTTGATCTGATCGTCGGCGATGGTCTCGTATTTGATGAGCGCCTCGGCCATCGCGTGCAGCTTGTCGAGATTGGTCTCGAGAATCCCCTTGGCACGCTTGTAATTGGTCTCGATCACGCGCCGTACTTCCTCGTCGATGGCGTGTGCGGTCTCGTCCGAAACCTGTTTGTGCTGCGTGACGCTGCGCCCGAGGAATACCTCACCGGCCTCTTCCGTGTAGGTCAGCGGTCCGAGTCGATCGGACAGGCCCCACTTGGTGACCATGTTGCGCGCGAGTTCCGTGGCCCGCTCGATGTCGTTCGAGGCGCCGGTCGTGACCGCATCGTTACCGAAGATGATCTCCTCGGCGATGCGGCCGCCGAACAGCGTCGCGATCGAGCTCTCGAGCCGTCGGCGGCTCATCGAATAGCGATCCTGTTCGGGCAGGAACTGCGTGACGCCCAGCGCGCGGCCGCGCGGAATGATCGTGACCTTGTAAACCGGATCGTGCTCCGGCACCGTGATGCCGACGATGGCGTGACCGGATTCGTGATAGGCGGTCATGCGCTTCTCGGCGTCGGACATGACCATCGAGCGCCGCTCGGCGCCCATCAGGATCTTGTCCTTGGCGCGCTCGAACTGCTCCATCGATACCATCCGCTGATTGGCACGGGCCGCGAACAACGCGGCCTCGTTCACGAGATTGGCCAGATCGGCGCCTGAGAAGCCCGGGGTACCGCGCGCAATCAGCGACGGTTTGACATCGTCCGACAAAGGCACGCGGCGCATGTGTACGCGCAGGATCTGCTCGCGTCCGCGCACGTCCGGCAATGGCACCACGACCTGGCGGTCGAAACGGCCTGGACGCAGCAGCGCCGGATCGAGCACATCGGGTCGATTGGTCGCGGCGATGACGATGATGCCTTCGTTGCCCTCGAAGCCATCCATCTCGACCAGCAGCTGGTTCAAGGTCTGCTCACGCTCATCGTGGCCGCCGCCCAGGCCCGCGCCGCGATGGCGGCCCACCGCGTCGATTTCATCGATGAAGATGATGCAGGGCGCGTGCTTCTTGGCCTGCTCGAACATGTCGCGTACGCGCGAGGCGCCCACGCCGACGAACATCTCGACGAAGTCCGAACCGGAGATCGTGAAGAACGGCACCTTGGCCTCGCCGGCGATCGCGCGCGCCAGCAGCGTCTTGCCGGTGCCGGGCGAGCCGACCATCAACACGCCCTTGGGGATCTTGCCGCCGAGCTTCTGGAATTTGCCGGGGTCTTTGAGGAAATCGACGATCTCGCCAACCTCCTGCTTGGCCTCATCTACGCCGGCGACATCGGCGAAAGTCACATTGACCTGATCCTCACCCAGCAGCCGCGCGCGGCTCTTGCCGAAGGACATAGCGCCGCGACCGCCCGCCGCGCCCTGCATCTGACGCAGCAGATACACGAACACCAGCATCAACAGCAGCGCCGGGGCCAGTTGCAGCAGCAGCTGCGCGAGGAAGTTCGGCTGTTTCGGCGGCTGGCCCTCGATCGTCACATTGGCCTTGAGCAGATCGCCGATCAGCACCGTGTAATTGGTCTCAGGGTTATAGGTTTCGAACTGCTGCTTGTCCTTGAGCACCCCGCGAATCGTGTCACCCTGCAGGACGACGCTGTCGACGCGATTGTCACGGACATCCGCGATGAAGTCCGAATAACGAATCTGTTCGCGCTGCGGGCCGCTGGGCATATAACGGCTGAATACCGCCAGCATGACCAGGACGATGACGACCCAGAGCAGGATATTTTTGGTCAGATCATTCAACTCGATTCACCATGTTGAAGAGATAGCGCACACCGGAGACGGAGCCTTGCATTACGACGCTACACCATCCGCCTGCCGGAGGCCAGCAAGTACGTTTCAGGACTGCGAGGGCGTGACGCATCCGGCTTCAGGAGCTTGATCTGCTTGAATTCGCGTCGCGCCGCAGCGACAAATTCCTGAAAGCCGGCACCCTGCAGCAATTTGATCAGGGCGAGGCCGCCCGGTTTCAAGAGCAGTGCCGCCACATCCAGGGCCAATTCCGCCAAATACAGACTGCGCGGAGCGTCGATCGCATCCATTCCGCTCAAATTCGGTGCCATATCGGACAGCAGTACATCGACGCCGGTATCCCCCAGCGCGAGCTTGAGCTGCTCGAGCACCGCCTGCTCACGGAAGTCGCCCTGCAGGAACTCAACGCCGGCCAGATCATCCATCGGCAAAATATCGCTCGCCAGGACCCGTCCGGTCTTGCCGACCTGCCGGCGCGCGTACTGGCTCCAGGCGCCGGGCGCCGCACCCAGATCGAGCACCACCATGCCCGGCTTGAGCAGGCGCACGCCGCGATCGATCTCCTCGAGTTTGAAGACCGCCCGCGAGCGCCAGCCTTCCGCCTTGGCCCGTTTGACATAGGGGTCGGTAAAATGTTCACGCAGCCAACGGTCACTGCTCTTGGATCGGCGCGTCATAATTGCAGGCATGAGCTTAAGCGAAAAACAGCTACGCTATCTGCGCGGCCGCGCCCACCCGCTCAAACCGGTGATCCAGGTCGGTCAGAACGGCCTGACCGCCGGGGTCTGCACCGAAACCATGCGCGCGCTAGCCGATCACGAGCTGATCAAGGTGCGGGTGCAGGCGGCGGACCGCGCCGCGCGCGATGCCGTGATTGCCGAGCTGGTGCGGCAGACCGCCAGTGCCCTGGTCACCCGCATCGGCCACACCGCGGTGTTGTTCAAGCCGCGCGCACCGCTCTCGCGCATCCCGCTGCCGGAAGGCTAGCGTTGCGCAGCATGTAGGTCGCGAGGCTTTGCTTCGTCACCGCACTTCTGCCTCAAATCTTGATTGGCAGCCACACTTCGATGGCTCCCAGTCCGGCCTCGGGATCGAAATCCTCGCCGTAGTACTCGATCATGCTGGGTGAGTCGGCGTCGGGGTGCGCCACGACCCGCCCTGAGGTGGGCAGCCACTCATTCCAAATGGCATTCATGGTGTGCTTGAGTGTCGAGACGTGTCCGCGATGCGGGAAAATCGCGTACTGATGCGCCGGAATGCTCTTTGAATTGAATTCATCGGGCAGCGCCGCGAGGCTCGCAACCTCCACCGCCGCCAGGTACTCGACACTGCCGGCTGCGTGCGCGCTGTGGATCACGAGGCCGTAGGCCGTGTGGCCCACTGCGCCAGGGATCCTGGCACGACGCTGTGCGAAATCCCGCCACAGCAGCGGAATCTCGTGCAACGCACCGGTGCTGAAGTGTCGGCGCAAGCCCGCAATCAGCAGCGGCTTGCGGTGGGCAAAGCGCGGCGTCTCGAGCGGTGCAAACGGGGTATAGTTCATGGCTCACTCTGCGCCGCATGCGGCGCGCGCAGAGATTCCAGGTAATGAATCATGCTGCGCTGTCCCGATTGCAGCACATACACGTCCTGCGCGTTCTTCGCCAGGGACAGATAACCCTCGTAGAGGGCGATCAGAAAGTTTGCGGTTTCGAATGGATCGACCTGTGCGCGCACCAGGCCGCGCTGCTTTCCCCGTTGCAGGGCCACGACGATGCCCCCGTGCCAGTCGGCAAAGACCTTCGCCGTCCTGCGCCTGAAGCCCTCATCAAGGGGCGCCATCTCGTGCGACAGATTGTTGAGCGGGCAACCGCAGCGCACATCCTCGGCTCTCAAGGACGTGGACTGCACAATGTCGATCAGCGTGTCAACAGGATTGGCAGTCTGCTGCAACGGCCGCAGCCACTTCTCGCGCGTGATGAGCGCAATCACATCATCCACGACCGCGTACCCCAAGGCCTCCTTGCTCGCAAAATGGTGGTACATGGCCCCTTTGGTCACGCCCGCCTGTTCCAGCAGCGTCTTAAGATCCGTGCCGCGGTAGCCCGACTTGTGGATCTCACGGAACGCGGCCTGCAGCAAGCGCTCGCGCGTGCGCTGCGAATTGCGCCGCGTAATACGACTTGGGGGTTGCGTCGCGGCCGAACTTAACATACCGACCAGTATGTATGTTCCGGAAGCGAAGTCAAGCCGCTAGAGGTATTTGACCGAGAGGATCTCGTAGCTGCTGGTCTTGCCGGGCGCGGCCACATCGACGACCTCGCCGGACTTCTTGCCGATTAACGCGCGCGCGATCGGGGAGGTCACGGAGATGCGCCCGGAGCGGATATCGGCCTCATCCTCGCCGACGATCTGGTACGTGACGGCCGCGCCTTCGTCCTGATCCTCGAGTTCGACGGTCGCGCCGAACACCACACGGCCCGTGACCGGCAGGCTCGCCACATCGATGATCTCAGCCGCCGCCAGCCGCGATTCGATCTCCATGATGCGCCCCTCGATGAAGCCCTGTTGCTCGCGCGCAGCGTGGTACTCCGCGTTTTCAGACAGGTCCCCATGGCTGCGGGCCTCAGCGATCGATTTGATCACGCGCGGGCGATCTCCGGACTTCAACCGCTTGAGCTCCACACGCAGCAGTTCGGCACCGCGCAGCGTCATCGGCGAGCGCTTCATGTGCCGACCTCGCGCTGCGGGGCTGCAGCGCGCGGCGGGCTCGCTTCGCGGGCGGTGACCTGCTGATGCAGATCCTGCAGCCGGTTGACGTCGACCTCATCGAGATGATCCAGCGCCTCGCAGGTCGCGAGCGCGGCGGCCAGCGTCGTGTAGTAGGTGACGCGTCGGTGAACCGCCTCGCGGCGGATGGAGTTGGACTCGAGAATGGCCTGCTTGCCTTCGGTGGTATTGACGATCAGATCGATCTCATCGTTCTTGATCATATCGACGATGTGCGGACGCCCTTCGCGTACCTTGTTCACGCGGCGACACTCGATGCCGGCGGCCGTGAGCGTCAGCGCCGTGCCGGTGGTGGCGACGATCGTGAACCCGTGCGCAATCAGGCGGCGCGCCAGCGGCACCGCGCCATTCTTATCGCGCTCACGCACGCTGATCAGGCAGCAACCGAGCCGCGGCAGTACTACGCCGGAGGCGCTCTGCGACTTCGCATAGGCCTCGCCAAAGGTGCGTCCGGTGCCCATGACCTCGCCGGTGGATTTCATTTCCGGGCCCAGGATTGGATCGGCCTCGGGAAACTTGATGAACGGGAACACTGCTTCCTTGACCGAATAGTACTTCGGCACGCGCTCGGACAATACCCCGAGATCGCGCAGCTTGCGGCCGGTCATGACCCGGGCGGCGATCTTGGCGATCGGCACGCCGGTGGCCTTGGACACGAAGGGTACGGTGCGCGAGGCGCGAGGATTGACTTCGAGCACGTAGACCGTGCCATTCTGGATCGCAAACTGGACGTTCATGAGCCCGATCACATTCAGTGCCCGAGCGAGTTTGCGCGTTTGCGCGCGCAGCTCATCCTGCAGCTCGGCCGACAGACTGTTGGGCGGCAGCGAGCAGCTCGAATCCCCCGAATGCACGCCGGCCTGTTCGACGTGCTCCATGATGCCGCCGATCAGCACGTCCTCACCGTCGCACACCGCATCGACATCGACCTCGATCGCGACATCGAGAAAGCGGTCGAGCAGCACCGGACTGTCATTGGAGACGTGCACGGCATGCCCCATGTAGACGCGCAGATCATCCTCGTTGAACACGATTTCCATCGCGCGGCCACCCAGCACGTAGGAGGGTCGCACCACCAGCGGATAGCCGACTTCGCGCGCCAGCATCGCCGCCTGCTCCTCGTTACGCGCCGTGGCATTGGCGGGCTGCTTGAGCCCCAGTCGACGCACCAGCTGCTGAAAGCGCTCGCGATCCTCGGCGACATCGATCGAATCCGGCGAGGTGCCGATGATCGGCGCGCCAGCGGCTTCAAGCGCCCGCGAGAGCTTGAGCGGGGTTTGGCCGCCGAACTGCACGATCACGCCGTCAGGCTTTTCCTTCGCTATTACCTCGAGCACGTCCTCGAGCGTCAGCGGTTCGAAATACAGCCGATCCGAGGTGTCGTAGTCGGTCGAGACCGTCTCGGGATTGCAGTTGACCATGATGGTCTCGAAACCCTCCTCGCGCAGCGCCATGGCCGCGTGCACGCAGCAATAATCGAACTCGATGCCCTGGCCGATGCGGTTCGGACCGCCGCCCAGGATCATGATCTTCCCGCGCTTGCTCGGTTCGGCCTCGCACTCCTCCTCGTAGGTCGAGTACAGATACGCGGTCGAAGTGGAAAACTCCGCCGCGCAAGTGTCGACACGCTTGTAGACGGGCGCGATCGCGAACTCGCGCCGCTTGCCGCGGATCGCCGCCTCGCTCGAGCGTGTCAGCGAGGCGAGCCGCCGATCGGAGAACCCCTTGCGCTTGAGCGCGCGCAGGCGCTCGATGCCGAGCGCACCCTCGCCTTCGCGCCGCACCCGCCCCTCCTCGGCGATCAGATCGGCAATCTGCGCCAGGAACCACGGGTCGATGGCCGTGAGCTCGGCGACACGCTCGATATCCCATCCCGCCCGAAATGCATCGGCCACATACAGCAGCCGATCCGCACCCGGCGAGCGCAGTTCGTAGACCAGCTCTTTCTCGGACTCCTCCGACAATGGCAGGCTCAGCACCGGATCCAAGCCGTCGAGCCCGGTCTCCAGCCCGCGCAACGCCTTGTGCAGCGATTCCTGAAAGGTGCGTCCGATCGCCATGACCTCGCCGACCGACTTCATCTGCGTGGTCAGGCGGTTGTTGGCGGCCGGGAATTTCTCGAACGTAAAGCGCGGGATCTTCGTGACCACGTAATCGATCGAGGGCTCGAACGATGCCGGCGTCGCCCCGCCGGTGATCTCGTTCTTGAGCTCATCGAGCGTGTAGCCGACCGCGAGCTTCGCCGCGACCTTGGCGATCGGAAAGCCCGTGGCCTTGGACGCCAGGGCCGAGGAGCGTGAAACCCGCGGGTTCATCTCGATCACGAGCAGCCGCCCGTCCTTGGGATTGACCGCGAACTGCACGTTCGATCCGCCCGTCTCGACGCCGATCTTGCGCAGCACGGCGATCGAGGCATCGCGCATGCGCTGGTATTCCTTGTCGGTCAGGGTCTGAGCCGGGGCGACGGTGATCGAATCCCCGGTATGCACCCCCATCGGATCGAAGTTCTCGATCGAGCAGACGATGATGCAGTTATCCTTGCGATCGCGCACCACCTCCATCTCAAATTCCTTCCAGCCGAGCACGGCCTCCTCGAGCAGCAACTCGCGCGTGGGCGATGCGTCCAGACCGCGCTGCACCATGGCCTCGAATTCCTCACGGTTGTAGGCGATACCCCCACCGCTGCCGCCAAGGGTGAAGGACGGCCGGATCACGATCGGAAAGCCGATGCTGCCTTGTACCGCGAGCGCCTCCTGCAGGCTGCGTGCGATCTGGGAGTGCGGAACCTCCAGACCGATCTCGCGCATGGCATTGCGAAAACGCTCGCGGTCCTCCGCCATATCGATCGCTTCGCGCGAGGCGGCGATGAGCTCGACGTTGTACTGCTTGAGCACGCCCTCGCGCACCAGGTCGAGTGCGGTGTTGAGCGCGGTCTGCCCGCCCATGGTCGGCAGCAGCGCATCGGGCCGCTCGCGCTCGATAATGCGCGCCACGGTGCGCCAGTTCACCGGCTCGATGTAGACGACATCGGCGGTTTCGGGGTCGGTCATGATCGTGGCCGGATTGGAATTGACCAGGATCACGCGGTAGCCCTCCTCGCGCAACGCCTTGCACGCCTGCGCCCCGGAGTAGTCGAACTCACACGCCTGGCCGATCACGATCGGGCCCGCGCCGATGATCAGGATGCTCTGGATGTCGGTACGTTTGGGCACGGGGAGCTAACGTTCGGCGCTTTGTTTGCGCGGGTTGATCCGCAATGCCCGCAGCTGCAGTTGCAGGCGCCGCACCATCGCCTGCACGAATCCATCGAACAGCGGTTTGAGATCGTGTGGACCAGGACTGGCTTCGGGGTGACCCTGGAAGCTGAAGGCCGGCCGGTCGATGCGCGCCATGCCCTGCAGCGTGCCGTCGAACAGCGAACGATGCGTTGGAATCAGATGCGCGGGCAGCGTCGCTTCATCGACTGCAAAACCGTGATTCTGGCTCGTGATCAGGACACGGCCGCTGGAGAGTTCCTGTACCGGGTGGTTTGCTCCGTGGTGTCCGAATTTCATCTTCACGGTGCTCGCGCCGCTCGCGAGCCCGAGCAGCTGGTGACCGAGGCAGATGCCGAAGATCGGCATGTCGGTCTCGAGTAGCTCGGAAATGGCTTTGATGGCGTACTCGCAGGGCTCCGGATCGCCGGGCCCGTTGGATAAGAACACGCCATCGGGATTCATTGCCTGCACCTCGGCAGCGTGGGTCTGCGCCGGCACCACCGTGATACGACAGCCCTGATCGGCGATCAGACGCAGGATATTGCGCTTGATCCCGTAGTCATATGCGACCACGTGCAGCCGTTGTGCCGCGCGCAGTGACGAGGCATCGCGGCCGATGCTGCCATCGTTCCACTGATACTGTTGGCGGGTGCTGACGACCTTGGCCAGATCCATGCCCTTGAGGCCCGGGAAGGCGCGCGCGGCACGCACCGCCGCGCTCTCATCGAGGCGCTCGCCGGTCATGATGCAGCCGGATTGGGCGCCTTTTTCGCGCAGCAAGCGCGTCAAGCGGCGCGTATCGATGCCGGCGATCGCGACGATACGCCCGCGTTGCAGGAACTCGCTCAGTGAACCCGAGGCGCGCCAACTGCTCGGGATCAGCGACAGATCACGCACCACGAGACCTGAGGCGTAGATCTGCGCCGACTCCATGTCTTCCGGCGTGACTCCGGTGTTACCTATATGCGGAGTGGTCAGCGTGACGATCTGGCGCGCGTAGGACGGATCAGTAAGGATTTCCTGATAGCCGGTGATGGCGGTATTGAAAACGACCTCACCTGTGGTATTGCCGGCGGCGCCAATGGATTGGCCTTTGAAGATGGACCCGTCTGCCAGAGCCAGCACCGCCGGTGCAGTCACTTCATGCCTCTCCTTCCAGTGCCCCGGAACTTCGGCTTAGCGGTTCCAGGGTCACTTTACGATCTGCACATGCACAAAGCGGGAGGAGTTCTTGTGGAACATCCTCCCGCCTTGTGCGGACTAACCCGATACTCGGATTACGGGTAAAAGTGTAAAGACCCCTACCGTCCGTGTCCACGCCAATCTGGGACTTCTGCTTCCCGCAAGCTAAACCCAACCTCAGTACCCGAATACTAAGCACGATCGCAGGTATACGTCGTATTTAATTGTTTTCACTAAAAAATACATCGCTCATCCCATACCGTCCCGGGGGCTTGCGCGCGAGCCATTGCCCGGCGATCAAGGCCCCGCGCGCGAACACCGAGCGATCGGTGACGCCGTGACGCAGCACGAGGCGCTCGCCTTCGCCCAGGAACATGACCTCGTGCTCGCCGACCACGTCGCCGCCGCGCACAGCCGCGAAGCCGATCTGCCCCGCCGCGCGCGCGCCCGTGGCGCCCTGTCGCGCATAAATGGCCTGCTCATCGAGTACCACGCCGCGCCCTTGGGCGGCCGCTTGGCCCAGCGCCAGCGCCGTACCCGACGGCGCATCGGCCTTGTCGCGGTGGTGGGTCTCGAGGATCTCGATGTCGTAGCCAAGCGGCAGCGCGCGAGCGGCGGTGCGAACCAGGTCGAGCAGCAGGTTCAGTCCCGGACTCGTGTTCGGCGCGACCAGCAACGCGATGCTGTCCGCCGCGGCGGCAAGCGGCGCCTGCAACTCGCGCGGCAGGCCGGTCGTGCCGAGCAGCAAAGGCACACGAGCGGCGACGCAAGCCGCCAGGTTGGCCGCCGCGGCCCGCGCACTCGAGAAATCGATCGCGAGGTCGGCATCGCGCAGCAGCGGCGGCAGCGCCGCGGACAGCTTCACGCCGCCGCTCGGGGCGCCGACGCGCTCTAAGGCATCCTCGCCAATCGCGGTACTGCTTTCGGAGGCCACCGCGCCGCACAGCTGTAGCGCCGGGAAATGCGGCAGCAGCCGCAGAATGTTCAAGCCCATGCGGCCGTTGGCGCCGATCAGCACGGTACGGATGGGTGCGAGGGTGCCAGCAGCGCTCACGTCGCGCCGCCGGAGAAGAACTGCTTCACGCCCTCCAGGAAAGTTTTCTGTCGCGGCGTGTGCTTGCCGCCATCGCACTTGAGCGAATCATCCAGCTCGCGCAGCAGCGCGCGCTGCTCGTGCGACAGGTGCACCGGCGTCTCGACCACGACCCGGCAGAACAGATCCCCACGCGTCGGACCGCGCACCGACTTCACGCCCTTCTCGCGCAGCCGGAATACCCGCCCCGACTGGGTCTCGGCCGGAATCTTGAGTACGACATGGCCATCGAGCGTGGGTACCTCGACACTGCCGCCGAGCGTTGCGGTCGTGAAGCCAATGGGCACTTCACAGCTCAGGTGAATCCCATCGCGCTCGAAAATCGCGTGATCGCGCACGCGGACCTCGGCATACAGATCCCCGGCCGGCCCGCCGTTGCGGCCTGCCTCACCCTCGCCCGCCAGCCGCACGCGATCGCCGGTGTCCACGCCAGGTGGAATCTTCACCGACAGTTTCTTGGAGCGGCGGATGCGACCCTGACCCAGGCACTGATCGCACGGATTGCGCACGATGCGGCCGGACCCGCGGCAATGCGGGCAGGTCTGCTGCAAGGTGAAGAATCCCTGCGAGATACGCACCTGCCCGGTACCGCTGCAGGTCTCGCAGGTGCTCGGTGCGGAGCCTTTGGCAGCGCCCGTGCCGCGGCAGAGCTCACACTCGATGAATTTATTGACGTCGATCTCGATCGTGCGACCGAAGACCGCCTCGCCAAGGTCCAATTCGACCTCGTAGCGCAGATCGGCGCCGCGAAAGACCTGCGGGCCGCTGCCCCCGCGCCGCGCACCGCCGAAAATGTCGCCGAACACATCGCCGAAGATGTCACTGAAAGCTTCGGCGCCGGTAAAGCCCGATGCGCCCGAATGCGCGTTGCGACTCGCCTCGACGCCGGCATGGCCGTACTGGTCGTAGACCGCACGCTTTTGCGTCTCCGAGAGCACCTCGTAGGCTTCCTTGGCCTCCTTGAACTTCTCTTCGGCTTCGTGATCGCCTGGATTGCGATCGGGGTGGAACTTCATGGCCAGGCGGCGATAGGCCTTCTTGATTTCCGCCTCGCTCGCGTTGCGAGCCAGATCCAGCACCCTGTAGTAATCACGCTTCGGCATGAGACCCTGTCAATCCCGTCGATTTATCCGCAGACGCGACAGCCGCCGGGCACTTCGCAGTGCCCGGCGGCTGTTTCACATGATCTCACGCGCCTCAGGAGGCCCGTCGGCCCTTGTCTCGCACTTCCTCGAACTCCGCATCGACCACGTTTTCCTGCGGCTTCGCGCCAGCCCCGGAGGAGGAGGCACCAGCGGCACCCTCGCCGTCCGCATGACCGCTCGGTCCACCGGGCCCCGCGCCGCCGCCGCCACCGGGTGGCTGGCTCGCGGCATAGGCACGCTGCGCGATGCTGGCAGAGGCCTGCCCCAGAGCCTCGGTCTTTTTCTCAATCGCCTCTTTATCGTCCGACTTGAGCACTGCTCTGAGATCGCCGAGCGCGGACTCGGCCTTGGCCCGCTCATCGCCCGTGACCTTATCGCCCAGATCCTTGAGCGCCTTCTCGACCCCATGCACCATCGCATCGGCGCGATTGCGGGTCTCGACCAGCTCGCGAAACTTGCGATCCTCGGCCGCATGCGCCTCGGCGTCCTTGACCATGCGCTTGATCTCGTCCTCGTTCAGGCCGCTCGAGGCGCGAATCACGATGCGCTGCTCCTTACCGGTCGCCTTGTCCTTGGCCGACACGTTCAGAATGCCATTGGCATCGATGTCGAAGGTGACCTCGACCTGCGGCATGCCGCGCGGGGCCGGCGGAATGTCGGTCAGATCGAACTTGCCGAGCGACTTGTTGTCCTGCGAGCGCTCACGCTCGCCCTGCAATACATGGATGGTCACCGCAGTCTGGTTGTCGTCCGCGGTCGAGAACACGTTCGCGGCCTTGGTCGGAATCGTCGTGTTCTTCTCGATCAGCTTGGTCATGACCCCGCCGAGCGTCTCGATGCCGAGCGAGAGCGGTGTCACATCCAGCAGCAGCACATCCTTGACCTCGCCCGAGAGCACGCCGGCCTGGACCGCAGCGCCCACCGCCACGGCCTCATCAGGGTTGACGTCCTTGCGTGGCTCCTGGCCGAAGAAATCGCGCACGTATTTCTGCGTCAGCGGCATGCGGGTCTGACCGCCGACCAGAATGACCTCGGCGACATCCTTGGCTTCCAGCCCGGCATCCTTGAGCGCCACGCGGCACGGACCAATGGTCCGTTGCAGCAGATCCTCGACCAGCGACTCGAGCTTGGCGCGCGTGAGCTTGACGTTCAGATGCTTCGGACCGCTGGCATCCGCCGTGATGTAGGGCAGATTCACATCGGTCTGCTGACTCGAAGACAGCTCGATCTTCGCCTTCTCCGCAGCCTCCTTGAGGCGCTGCATGGCCAGCGGGTCGCGCCGTACATCGACGCCGGACTCTTTCAGGAACTCATCGGCGAGAAAGTTGATCACACGCAGGTCGAAATCTTCACCGCCGAGAAAGGTATCGCCGTTGGTCGAGAGCACTTCGAACTGGCGCTCCCCATCGACCTCGGCGATCTCGATGATCGAGACATCAAAGGTGCCCCCGCCCAAGTCGTAGACCGCGATCTTTCGGTCCGCGCCCTGCTTGTCCAACCCATAGGCCAGCGCGGCCGCCGTCGGCTCGTTGATGATGCGCTTTACGTTCAGACCCGCGATGCGACCGGCGTCCTTGGTCGCCTGGCGCTGCGAGTCGTTGAAATATGCCGGCACCGTGATGACCGCCTCGGTCACGGTCTCGCCGAGATAGTCTTCGGCGGTCTTCTTCATCTTCATGAGTACGCGCGCGGAGATCTCCGGCGGAGCCATCTTCTTGCCGTGCACATCGACCCAGGCGTCGCCGTTGTCGGCCTTGACGATCTTGTAGGGCACCATCCCGATGTCTTTCTGCACGACATCGTCGTCGAACTTGCGTCCGATCAGGCGCTTGACCGCGAACAGCGTGTTCTGCGGATTGGTGACCGCCTGACGCTTGGCCGACTGCCCGACCAGCACCTCGTCGTCCTTGCTGAAGGCGACGATTGAGGGGGTGGTGCGATCGCCCTCGCTGTTCTCGATCACGCGCGGCTTACCGCCCTCCATGATCGCCACGCACGAGTTCGTCGTGCCCAGATCGATGCCGATTACCTTGCTCATGGGTCAAACTCCAAATAACTTCTGCGCTGTGACCGTTCTAAATTGGGCTCGGGGCTTTGGTTTCAAGTCGTTAGCCCTCGCCCGCCCACCCGTTAACTGTACTCGAGCCGTTATGCCTTTGCCCCCGGTGCCGTCGCAACCACCACGCGCGCTGGACGCAGCAATCGGCCATTGAGCTCATAGCCGGACTGCACCACCTGCAGCACCGAATTGGGCGCGGCATTGGGCGCTTCCTGCATCAGCACGGCCTCGTGCAAACTCGGATCGAAACGCTGCCCGCTCGCCTCGATCTGCTTGATCGAGAACTTCTCGAAGGCGCGCTCGAGCAGCTGCAGCGTGGCTTGCTGGCCCGCGAGCACGCTCTGCGGATCGGTTTGCACGCCGTTGCGCACGCCAAGTTCCAGGCTGTCACGCACCGGCAGCAGTTCTGCGGCAAACCGCTCGAGCGCGTAGCGGTGCGCGCTTTCGATGTCGCGCTGGGCGCGCTTGCGCACATTGTCGAGCTCTGCCGCGGCGCGCAGATGCTGTTCGCGCTGCGTTCGCAGGTTCTCCTCGGCCTGTGCGAGGCTCGCCCGGAGCCCATCGCTCTCTGTGCTCTCGCCGGCCGCGGCCGCACTGCCCGCCGCCGCATCATCCTGCGGCGCAGGCGCGCCTTTGGCCGCCGTGCTGTTTTCCATCGCTTCGCCCATCGCTTCGCCCATCGTTAATAACCCTGAAATATCAAATACCTACAAATAATATCTAAATGCACTTCGAGCAACTCGAAGCCGTTGCTAACGCTTACATGGCGCTCAGCGCCGCAAATTCAAGGCCGAGCTTAGAACTTTAGCAGTCAAATCAACGATCGGGATGACCCGCTCGTAGGCCATGCGCGTCGGACCGATCACGCCGATGACACCGACCACGCCTTGGTCGGAGCTGTAAGGTGCCGTCACAACGCTGTAGTCATCAAAGATCCGGTAGCCCGATTCCTGGCCGATGAATATCTGAATGCCCTCGGCCTTCAGGCTCTGGTCGAGCAGATGCAGAATATCGCGCTTCTCATTGAAGGCTTCGAACAGGCGCTTGAGCTTATCGACGCTGGCCAGCTCGCCCAATTCCATCAAATTGGTCTCCCCAGCAATCATGTACTCGATGTCCTCCGAGGCGCTACCCTGCTCGAACAGCCGCTGCGCCATCGCGATCGCATCGAGCATGACCTGGTTCAGGTGCTCGTGCGTGTCCTTGAGTTGCTGCACCAGCTCTTTATGAATCTGCGACAGCGTGCGTCCGGCGCAGTGCTCGTTGAGAAAGTTTGCGGCGCGTCGCAGCTCCTCGGATGTGTAATGCCGCTCGAGCTGGATGATGCGGTTCTGGACCTCGCGGTCGTTGAGCACCAGCACTACGAGCACCCGGTTGTCCGATAGCGCCAGGAATTCGATCTGCGTCAGCGAGGCGGCCTGCGTCAGCGGCAGCGTCACAACCCCCGCCAAATGCGTGATATTGGACAGCAGTTGCGAGGCGGTTGCGACCAGCGACTTGGAGCTGTCGGCCGGCAGATCCAAATGGCGGCGGATCTCCTCCAGGCTCAAATCGTCGGCTGGCATCTGCGCGCGCAGCAGCGAATCGACGAAGAAGCGGTATGCCTTATCGGTGGGCACGCGCCCGGCCGAGGTGTGGGGCGAAGTCACGAAACCCAGGCCCTCCAGGTCGGCCATGACATTGCGCACGGTCGCCGAGCTCAGCGACAGCCCCGAATCACGCGACAGCGTGCGCGAACCGACTGGGGCGCCATCGCGGATATAGCTTTGCACCAGCACGCGCAGCAAGCGTTGAGCGCGTTCGTTCAGTCCCTCGTCTTTGTTGTCTGCTGCCATGTTTTAGAGCCGAGCTAACCAGCGCCGCGAGGCCTCGTCAAGCACTGCAGGCCAGGGATGGGAACCCACAATATGGCAAGTTCGCGCGTGGCCGCACAGCTTGAGCCATGCTACAACAGCGCTCAGTATGAAAACGGCGCTCCGCCGCACATCCCAAGGCCCACACGCCCCATGCACATGCCGATACGCACCTGCGTCCTCGTCGGCAAGTTCCAGGACCCGCGGGTTGCCGAATGCGCCCAGGCGCTGGTGCCGGAGTTGCTGTCGCGGCACCTCGAAGTGCTGGCGCCGGAGGACTCCGCGGCCGCGAACGTGCCGAGCGGCGTGCGCGTCATGCCGTTGGCCGAGTTCATCGAACGGGCCGATCTCATGATCGCCATCGGCGGGGACGGCACCCTGCTGTACGCCGCCGGTCTGGTCGCCGAGCACGACATTCCACTGCTCGGCATCAATCGCGGGCGCCTGGGGTTTCTGACGGACGTGCTGCCGCAGGACATGGTCAGCTCTCTGGATGCCGTGCTGGCCGGCGAATCCGAGCCCGATCGGCGCCCGCTGCTGCAGGCGCGACTGATTTCGCCTCAGGGCGCCGAAGTGTCCCGTTTTGCGTTGAACGACGTGGTGTTCAATCGGCTCGAGACCGGCCGCATGCTGGCTTTCCAGACGCGCATCGACGGCCGCTACGTCAACTCGCATGCCGGGGACGGTCTGGTCGTCGCCACCGCCACCGGCTCGACCGCCTACGCGCTCTCCTGCGGCGGTCCGATCGTCGAGCCGCGGCTGAACGTGTTGGTGGTGGCGCCCATTTGTCCGCATACCCTCTCGGACCGTCCGATTCTGGTGCCCGGGGATTCGCGCATCGATATCGAGCTCATCGGTCCGCACGATGTCGCCGCGCAAGTGACCTGCGATGCGAGCATGCTCGGGGAGCTCAAGCTCGGGGGCCGTCTGGAGATCGCGCCCGCTGGCCGCGCCGTCACGCTGCTGCATCCGCCCGGCTATGACTACTTCCGGCTGCTGCGCTCCAAGCTCCACTGGGGCTTGGGGGGCTGGGGTCACGAGCGCTAGACGCGATGCTGCGCTACCTACAGATCCGCGATTTCGCGATCATCGACAGCGTTGAAATCGAATTCAGCGGTGGCTTGACCGTGCTGACCGGCGAGACCGGCGCCGGCAAGTCCATCATTGTCGATGCCCTGGAGTTGCTGGCCGGCGGCCGCGCCGGCGCCGATGTGGTACGCACCGGTGCCGAGCGGGCCGAAATCGCCGCGACCATCGATATTTCCGGCACTGGCGGTGAGCTGCGCCACCTGCTCGCTGAGCAGTCCATCGCCAATGACGGCGAACTGCTGATACGGCGCGTGATCGGCAGCGATGGGCGCAGCCGTGCCTGGCTGGGCGGTCAGTCGGTACCGCTGCAGGTGCTCAGCCGGGCGGCCGAGCTGCTGATCGACATTCACGGTCAACACGAATTTCAATCGCTGGTGCGCCCGGCCACGCAACGCACGCACGTCGACAGCTACGGGCGGCTCGAGGCGCTGGCCGGCCAGGTGCGTGCCGGCCACAGCTTTTGGCTGGCGCTGCTCAATCGCAGCCTGGAAGTCGAGAGCGCCGCCGATGAGCGCGGCTCCCGGCTCGATCTGCTGCGCCACCAGGTGCGCGAGATCGACGTCCTGGCGCTGCGACCCGGCGAGATCGCCGAGCTGCACGCCGAGCACGCACGGCTCGCGAACCGCGGCCGGCTGCTCGACGCCGTGCGCGGCGCCCTCGAATGTCTCTACGAATCCGAAGGGCCCACGGCGCATGCGCTGCTGGCCAAATCGCTCACGGCCGTGCGCTCGGCCAGTGCGCTCGATGCACAGCTCGCATCACTGACCCCGCTGCTCGAGGAAGCCGAGCTGCGCGTCAAAGATGCGAGCCACAGCCTGCAACAATATCTCGATGCGCTCGAGATGGATCCGCAGCGCGCCGACGCGATCGAGCACCGCCTGGCGGCGGTCGAGGAACTGGCACGCAAGCACCGCGTCGCCGGCGAAGCGCTGCCTGAACGGCGCGAGGCGCTCGGCGCCGAGCTGGCGAGCCTTGAGGCTGCGGCCGCAGATCGCGGCGCGCTGCGCACGCAGCTCGCCGCCGCGCTCGCGAGCTACCAGGAGTCGGCGCGACAGCTCTCGGCGCGGCGCGGCACCGCCGCGCGCGCGCTCGCCAAGGATATCTCCGCGCGCATGCAGGAACTCGGCATGGGCGGTGGGCGCTTTCTGATCGATGTCTCCCCGCTCGAGACCGCCGAACCCGCCGCGCACGGCATCGATCGGGTCGAGTTCCGCGTCAGTACCAACGTCGGACAGGCACCGCGAGCGGTGGCGAAGGTCGCCTCCGGCGGCGAGCTGGCGCGCCTGTCGCTGGCCGTGCAGGTCTCGTGCGCGGCCGATGCGGCGTGCTGCATGGTCTTCGATGAAGTGGATGCAGGCATCGGCGGGGCGGTCGCGGAAATCGTCGGACGGGAGTTGCGCGCCCTGGGAGCGGCCGGCCAGGTGCTGTGCGTGACGCATCTGCCGCAGGTAGCGGCCCAGGGCCATCAGCACCTGCGCGTCACGAAACTCAGCGACGGCAGCAGCACGCGCATACGACTGACTGCTCTGACCGGCGAGGAGCGGGTCCAGGAGCTCGCGCGTATGCTCGGCGGCGTGGAGATCACTCAGCGCGCGCGCGCGCATGCCCTGGAGATGCTCTCTGCCCAGGCCGCACCCGCGGCGCCGCGCAGCCGCAAGGCGCGCAGCTAACTCGGTAACCGGTTCCGTGCCGGTTTGCGCGAGGGACAATCGGGCCGCTGGCAGCGGCCATAGAGCACCAGCGAGTGCTCTTCGATCTTGAAGCCGAGCCGTTTCGCGATCGAATTTTGCCGCGTTTCGATCTCAGGGTCGACGAACTCCTCGACCAGCCCGCAGTCCATACACACGATATGATCGTGGTGCATCCCGTGATTGATCTCGAACACCGCCATCCCGTCTTCGAAATGATGACGGGACACCAGGCCCGCGCCCTCGAACTGCGTGAGCACGCGGTAGACGGTCGCAAGACCAATGTCCTCGCTCAAGTCCAGGAGCTTCTTATAAATCTCCTCGGCCGACATATGCCGCGTTGGGCTGTTCTCGAGGATCTCAAGGATCTTGAGCCTCGGCAATGTGACCTTGAGCCCCACTTTGCGCAGGTCTTTTCCTTCCACGATGCACCTCGATGCGGTCCCGCTTCGAGCGGACGATACGGTATGATTGTCGCATGAGAATGAGCCGTGACAGCCATCGCGTGCAAGCCGTCCGGGAGATTTCCCGAGCGCTGGCGCTGCTGGCCTCGCTCTGCGCGTTGAGCGCCTGCGTCTATCGCATGCCGATACAGCAGGGCAATTATCTCGATCCGGCGGTCATCGCCCAGGTCAAGCCCGGCATGACCCACAGCCAGGTGCGCTATCTGCTCGGCACGCCCATGGTCCCGGGCGGCTTCGACAACGCGCGCTGGGACTACGACTATTATCTCAAGACCCGTCGCCTGCAGGGGCCCGGGCGCGGCCACGTCGCGATCTATTTCACCAACAATCTGGTCGCCCGGGTCGACAGCGACGTCAAGAGCGCGCCGTTTGCACCCATCAGCACCCGCGGAGCCACAGCGCCGGAACCGCGCTCAGGCGGCGGACACTGAATCGCCCGTGATCAAGCCTCGCCTGAACCCCGCCGCGCTCGCGACGCGGACGCTTTGGCGGCTCGAGCCCTGCGGCTGCAGCGCGGATCGACGTGGAGCGCGCGATACAGCTCGATCCGATCACCGTCGGCCGGCACGTGCTGGCGCGTATAAATTCGCCCATAGATCCCCGTGACCGCCGAGTCCCAATCCGCTGCCCATTCGCCGAGCACCGGCCGGGCGGCTTCGAGCACCGCGGCAATCGTGGCCGCCTCGGGCAGTTGCAGCACGCACTCGCGTATCCCATTTTGGGTGTCGCACACGACGCGGCAGCATTTCGACATACGCGATCGCACCGTTCAAGCCGGCAGGCTTTGCGCGCGCGCGACGAACGCGCGCACCAACTCGGCCTGCGCCTCCTCGAACAGTGGCTCAAACAAGGCCGACTTCAAAGTGTTGGAGAACTGAAAGCGCAGTTTGAATTCGATACGGCAACCATTGCTCGCGACGGGCGTGAAGTTCCAGGACCCTTCGAGCACCTTGAACGGACCCTCGACCAGCTGCATGTGCACGCTGCGTCCCGGATCGAGTCGGTTGCGCGTCGTGAACTGCGTGCGCAGTGGACCGCGGCGCACCGCCAGGCGCGCCACCACTTCCTGCTCGCTGCGCTCGAGCACCTCGGCCGAGCTGCAGCCCGGCACGAACTCGGGATAGCGCTCGATGTCATCGACCAATCGGTACATGACGGTCGGCGACCGCGCAACCAGCGAAGTGCGGCTCATTTCTCGCATAGTTGACATCCGCCGCTGCCTAAAGGCAGCGGATTCCTACGGTGGCTATGCATTAAGTTACCTCACACATAGTCGCGTCGATGGGTTCCTGCTTCGCGGCGGCTGGTTTCGTCTTGGCCTTACGACCACGACCAGTGCGGCTCGTGTGGTGCGGTGGCACGGCAATAAGAATTCCGCCACGCCAATTGAGCTTGTAGTCCAACTGGCGACGGAACTCGAACCAGCCCTGATCGAGGATGGATTTGTTCAGGCGCGACTTGGCCCGAACGTTTCTACCCGGTGCCTCGGTTGTCCCTGCCGCCGACTTGGACATATTCCTCACTTGCAAGTCCTCGATACACACTATCGCGTGGTTTTGGCTGATCGTGGTCGTGGTCTTGTGCAGGTAGTCGCGCCGGACATTTTGGCATCCGGATAGCGAAAGCTCTCACTGTGCCCCTTGCGCCTGAAGCGTGGGAAGCTCGCTCGCCGGGCGAAAAAATTCTGGTACGCCCTGTCCAAGTCCTTGAGCGCGTGTTGCAGGGGATGAACGGGCGCACCCTTGAGCCACGGTGTCTCGGTGCTGTTACGCCACTCGGTCAGGTGCTTCGCCATCGCCATGCAGCTGATGAATTTCCCGCCTGCCTCGTAGTGGGCCTTTTGCAGCGCCAGCGCCTTGTTGAAAACGAAGCGACACGAGCCGGCAAAGCGGCGCATCTGTCGCTGCTGTTCGCCATTTGGCATGAATGCGTACTTGTAGGCCTGAAGCCGTTGCATGCCTTAATGATATATTGGTCCATTAGCGATGACGCACTCGCATTTTTGATCTTTGCGACCAAATATCGACGCGCAAGGCTTGCGGACCTCGAGGCGGAATTGGTGGAGTTCGACGAGAAGCACGACCACGTTCACCTGTTGGTGAACTACCCGCAAAAAGTGCCCCGTCTCCGCGCTGGTGAACAGTCTCACGGGCGTGTCCAGTCGAATGATTCGTCTGCACCCCTTAACGGCCGCAAAGGACTGCTACTTCGTCCGCGCTATCCTTCCCAGCTCTGAAGGACGAGGTTCGGCGCGCTTTCAAGTGTGGCCGACCCCCGTCCGTGGCTCAAGCCGAACAGCGCGGCTTGCGACGCAGGCCACTGCGCGGGCTCTGTACAATGCGTCATGGCCAAGCCCGAAACCACCGAGCGCGTGATCGCCGAGAACCGGCGCGCGCGTTATGACTACTTCATCGAAGAACGGCTCGAGGCCGGTCTCGTGCTCGAGGGCTGGGAAGTCAAGTCCATGCGGGCGGGTCGCGCGCAGCTCGCCGAAGCCTACGTCTATGTGCGCAACGGCGAAGCGTTTCTGATTGGTGCCCACCTCTCGCCGCTGCGAACGGCCTCGACCCACAAGGTGGCCGATCCGGTGCGCACACGCAAATTGCTGCTGCACCGGAATGAGATCGACAAGCTCATTGGCGCCACCGAACGCCGCGGCTATACGATCGTGCCGCTCGAGCTGTACTGGAAGCACGGCCGCGCCAAACTGCAGGTTGGTCTCGCCAAGGGCAAGAAGCAGCACGACAAGCGCGCCACCGACAAAGAGCGCGACTGGCAGCGCGATCGGGCCCGTTTGATGCGTAGGGGTTAAGACGCAGCGCACAAGATTCGCGCGACCGGGGCATTCGAGTTAATATGTTTGCGACTGCCTGAAGGGGGCGACCGGTTTCGACGTGGGTTACGAACCTTCAGGGGCGTGCCGAGGCGCAGTGGCCCTCGTTAATAACTGCTGCAAAACTTAGTTGCCAACGACGACAACTACGCTCTAGCTGCCTAAACGCAGCTGACCTCTGACCAGTTCGTGCCTATGCGACTGAACCAGGGGACGCGCTCATAGGATCGCGCTGCCGTGTGCGACGGGTTGCAGCGTTAAGAGTTACCGTCTGCTGGTCTGACGTCTTCCCTGCCCTTCGGGTAGCGCCGGATGAGAAACAAAGAATGGGCTACGCGCGTAGATCCTGAAGTCTAGGGCTTGCGGACGCGGGTTCAATTCCCGCCGCCTCCACCAAGTCAACACAATAAAGCCCGCAGCAATGCGGGCTTTTTTGTTTGCAGATCCCTATATTTCCAGCAAGTTACGATTCCAAGGACATCCGGAAGTATGCAGCTACCGCCGGTGGCAGCCGGTCAATAGAGGGGGTACTTCTGGGGGTATAATCCGTTTTAGGATTGTAGATACGCCCAAATATGCCATTAACCGATACGGCGGTGCGACAGGCCAAACCAAGATCTGCGAATTACAAGCTCGCTGATGCCAAGGGGCTCTATTTGCTAATACAGTCAAAACGGCGCGAGATATTGGCGCTACAAGTATCGCTTCGCTGGCAAAGAGAAGTTACTCGCCCTGGGGTCGTACCCGGATGTATGTTTGAAGGAAGCGCGCGTAGCGGCGGATACGGCACGCGGCCATCTGCGCAATGGCATCGATCCGGGTCAGCTGCGCAAGATCCAAAAAAGCGTGCGTCTCGGTGCGGCTGCAAATACCTTTCAAACGGTCGCGCTCGAATGGTTTACGAAGCAGAAGCCCACCTGGGCCGAGAACCACTGGACCAAAGTGCAGTGGATGCTCGAGAAGAATCTCTTTCCGTGGCTCGGATCCCGGCCGATTTCCGAAATCCCAGCTGAATTTGGCTAACGGGGAGCAAACCATTCCTTTGTAGCCCCTCCTCGGTTCAGCGAGCCTCTGGTTTGGGTCACGGCGATTCTCCGATGGCGCGCAAAAAAAGGGAGAAGGCGCCATCCTCAGCGCCCTCTTCCTTGGAAGCATCAGTGCGGTCAATTCAAGCCGCGAGCACCTCTAAAGCTAAGTCCCAGAGTTGGCCATTGACTCTAACGTTCTCGCGGATCGAGGTCAGCCTCCTGGTTCGCATCAGACGCCCAGATGCTGCCCACCGACGCAAACCGCCCCCGAGCAGGTTCTCCTGGACATATGTTGCGATGCCGGTTACGTGGAGAACACTGCTGCAGCGCGGCCAGATCCGCTTTCCGCGGACGTCGCCTTCACATAACTTGGGGCAGATTCAGGGGACGGGTGAGCGGTGCAGGTAGGTTCCCACGCTACTCCTGGCAGCGGTCCGCTAAGTGCCCTCTGCCGCCGGCCGTGACCGTCGGCTCTGGGGCAGCGAGAATACGCTCTCAGAGCATATAGCGTGTCATACCATTTGCTGCTCTACTCAAGCTTCGTGCGTACCGATACCTTGGCGCCAGAATTGGAATGTCAGATAACCGTTGCGATGATGGGGTGGAGACGCCGCTCTGCCAACGTCGCAAAGTGTCGTTCCAATTCGCGATAGTTTTTAATCAAGGCGTCGCCAAATTCGGTGACTAGTACAGCGACACGTTAATTACGAA
>DAIMZW010000016.1:0-41498 GCA_036733765.1 Steroidobacteraceae bacterium | reverse complement strand
GCGCACCCGCAACTCTGGCCGCGCGCGCACAGCGTGGGCCTGATCGATGCGCCGAGCGAAGGCTTCATTAGCGATCTTCTGGCCCGCATGAGCCTCGAGGAGAAGGTCGGGCAGGTCATTCAGGCCGACATCGCCAGCATCAAACCGGATGATCTGCGCCGCTATCCGCTGGGCGCGATCCTGGCCGGCGGTAACACACCGCCGCTGGGCGGGGATGAGCGCGCTCCGGCGCGGGCCTGGCTCGAGACCGCGCGTGCGTTTCGCGAGATCGCACTGGAGCAGCGGCCGGGCCATGTCCCCATACCGCTGCTGTTCGGCATCGATGCCGTGCACGGCAACAGCCACGTCAGCGGCGCGACGCTGTTTCCGCACAACATCGGCCTGGGCGCCACCCATGATCCGGATCTGATTCGCCGCATCGGCGAGGCCACGGCGCAGGAGACGCTCGCGGTCGGCATCGACTGGATCTTTGCTCCAACCCTGGCCGTGCCGCAGGACGTGCGCTGGGGCCGCAGTTACGAGGGTTATTCGCAAGACCCGGCGCTGGTACGTCGCTACGCCGGCGCAATGGTGCGCGGGCTGCAGGGTGACCCGCAGGGCGCGCAGGGCGTCACGAACGCTCGCGTGGCCGCCACCGCCAAGCACTTTCTAGGGGATGGCGGCACCACCGGCGGCGTCGATCAAGGCGACACGCAGGTCAGCGAGCAGCAGCTGATCCGCACTCACGCGCAAGGCTATCTGTCCGCAATCGATGCCGGCGTGATGACGGTGATGGTTTCGTACTCGAGCTGGCAGGGCCACAAGATGCACGGCAATCAGAGCTTGCTGACCGGTGTGCTCAAAGGCCGGCTGGGTTTCGACGGCTTCGTGGTCGGCGACTGGAATGGCCACGGCCAGCTCGAAGGCTGCAGCGGCAGCACTTGCCCGGCCGCTTTCAACGCGGGCATCGATATGTTCATGGCGCCCGAGAGCTGGCGGGAGTTGTTCGACAACACACTCGCACAGCTGCGTTCCGGCCTCATTCCGATGGCGCGTCTGGACGATGCGGTGCGTCGGATCCTGCGGGTCAAGGTCAAGCTCGGCCTGTTCGAGCGCGAGCGTCCGTGGGAGGGGCGCCTCGATCTGCTCGGCTCAAACGAGCACCGCGCGCTCGCGCGCGAGGCGGTGCGCAAATCGCTGGTGCTGCTCAAGAACAATGCTCATGTCTTGCCGATGCGCGCCTCCGCGCACGTGCTGATCGCCGGAACCGCTGCCGACGACATCGGCCGTCAATGCGGGGGCTGGACGCTGTCATGGCAGGGTACCGGCAACCGCAACAGTGATTTTCCGCACGCCGAGTCGATCTACGCCGGTCTTGCGGCGGCCATCGAGGCCGGCGGCGGCAGCGTCGAACTGCAGGCCGACGGTCGCTACGCGCGAACGCCGGATGTGGCGGTGATCGTCTACGGCGAGCGACCCTATGCGGAATTCGCGGGTGACCGGCACACGCTCGCCTACCAACCCGACGATCCGCGCGATCTGGATCTGCTGCGGCGGCTTAAGGCCGCGCACGTGCCGGTCGTGTCCGTATTCCTGAGCGGGCGGCCGCTCTGGGTCAACCCACAGATCAATGCCTCCGACGCCTTTGTCGCCGCCTGGCTTCCCGGCTCGGAAGGCGCGGGCCTGGCCGACGTGCTGGTCGGCGACGCGAGCGGCGCGCCGCGCCATGACTTCAGCGGCACGCTTTCCTTCACCTGGCCCTCCAGCGCCGCCAGCGCCGCGAGGCCATTGTTCCCGCTCGGCTACGGCCTGCGCTACACCGATCATGCGGTGCTGGCACGACTCCCGGAGCACGCAGGTCCCGGCGTGGTAGCGTCCGACAGCGATGATTTCTTGCTCGCCGCGCGCACCAGCGGGCGCTGGAGTTTCGTGCTCGGCGGCGCGGTGCGCATGCGCGCCGTGGATGCGGGCGCAGTGCAGGAGGGCGGTCGGCAGTTCCTCTGGAGCGGCGATAAGGCAGCCAGCATCGCTATCGCTGGGCCCAGCCTGGACCTGCGCTCTGCCGCCGAGCAGGGCGGCTCGCTGCTGATCGAGTATCGCCTCGATGCACCGCCCACCGCCCCGTTGGTGCTGACGATGGGTTGCGGGGTGCGCTGCGAGCAGGCGGCGGGTCTCGATGTGAGCGAGGTGCTGCAACGCGCCCCGAGTGGGGTCTGGCAGAGTCTCAAAGTGAGGCTGTCGAGCTTTGCCGCAGCCGGCGTCGATCTGTCCGCAGTGCAGGAGCCGCTGGTATTGCGCGGGGGCGGCGCCCTGGGGTTGACGCTCAAGAGCGTGCGCCTGTCGAACGATGCCACCGGTGCCATAACCCTGCCACCGGCTGCACAAAATCGTTAACCCAATGATCTGGTCGTGCCGATCAGTATCACCAAACCCACGGTCGCGCTGTTCTAGCGTTCAGGGGATGTAGTACAGATCGAAGGATTTCCCGACGCGCTGCAGCGGTCGGTACTGCAGCAGCCAGCCGTAGCCCGGCTGATTCTCCTGCAGAGTCAGCATCGTGATCGCGACCCAGCCTTTGACCGGCTGATTGGGCGCCAGTAACGTGTAGGGCGGGAGCGCCTCAAGCGATAGGTCGGCCGTGCCCTTGTAGCCGATCGACAGCTGCGTCACGTGGCGCGCGGCGAGTACGCGCTCGAGACGCCGCAGATCCTGACCGCCCCAGTCGAGATCGGAATCTACCAGGATGCGCTCGGGATGCTCGCCGGCCATGGCGTTGAAATAGGCCAGGTAATCCGGATAGGCGTACACCAACGTCGAGGCCTGCCAGAGCGTCAGTCCAATCAGCGCGGCGCGCGCAGCGCGCCAACGCCACCGATTCCAGGCTGCGACCGTGGCGTACCCCGCGCCCATCGCCAGCAGCGGATAGGCGATCAAGACATGTCGCACGCCGATGTTGATATGGCTGTAGACACAGCAAAATATCAGGATCGAGACAAAACACGCGCTCGGTGCCAGCAGGTACAGGTTGGTCTCGCGCACACCGCGAATCGCGAGCAGCGCCAGACCCGGGAGCCCGAGCAGCAGCAGGGGCACTGTGGTCTTGAACGTGAGCGCCACGATGTAGAAGTACCACCAGCCACGATTCGCGATTTGCCCGAGCAGGAACGATAGATGACCGTTCTCGTTGTGCCATTCGACGCCGAGGAAATTCAACGGCACCATCTGGAAACCGAGCGGCAGCGGTACCCGGGCGGCAAAACGGTAGGCGAGGTCGTGCAGCAGACCCCGGCTGCCGGCAATGAAGTTCAGCGCCTTGCTCGGTGCCATATCCGGTGTGGTCAGGTACACCAGTTTGCCTCCGTAGACGCCAACGACGAGCAACAGCGCCAGCGCCAGCGCCAGCGCGCCGCTACCGGCCCGGCGCAACAGTTGCGATCGAATTGGCCTACGCAGCGGTGAGGCGCGCAGCATCCCGAGCCGCAGCAGAATCAGGGTTGCGGCCGCGATGCCGATGAACGGCACGGCCGACATCTTGGTCGCCACGGCGAGGCCTACGCTAAGCCCCAGCCCAAGGCCTCGTGGCACGCTCGGGGTCTCGAACCAGCGCAGCAGCAGATACAGGCTCGCCACGGTAAGCGCCGTGACCGGCACATCGAGCGCGACCACCGCGGCGTGGCCCAGAATGACCGGACTGCTGACCAGGAACAGGACCGCCAGCAGCGCGGCCGCGTCGCCATGCCAGTGCCGCATCCAGCTCCAGGTCGCGCCCAGCAGCACCAGCAGGAACGGCAGCATGCCCAGTCGCGCGAGCGTCAATAGCTGCTCATAGCTGGCCGTGGAGTGGTAGAGCAGGTCCCGGCCCTGGGCTTCACCGTTAGGGTTAGGATCGCCGCGGAAACGCGCGCCGGCAAGATAGGGTCCGATGGCCGCAGCCAGCCGCGCGAGCGGCGGGTGCTGGTTATCGTACAGGTACTCGCCGCGATCGATCAGCACCAGGCCCGCCGCGATGTGCTCGGGCTCGTCCCAGAAATTGCCGAAGATCCGGTAAGTCGAAATGCACAGCGCGCAGGCCAGCAGCGCCAACAGCGTCAGGACAGCCACAGACCGGCGCGTCGTCCAACGTATCTGCAAACCTGCCTCGGATCTGTGAGAGAGGCATTGTACTGGTCTCGAGCACCGCTCGGCCAGCGTGCCGGGCGTTAGCTTGCGAGAACCCGGAGCGATGAGTAGAGTGCAAAAGTTTTTTTGTCGCGATATCCAGCAGGCGCGTGTGTTCGCAGAAGTCCCCATGAGCGCTACCGATTCCTTGGCGTGGGTAGTGCATAAGTTTGGCGGTTCCAGTGTGGCCGATGCGCAGTGCTTCGAGCGCGTCGCGGCCATCGTGGAGTCGCCCTCGTTGGTCTCGGCGAGCAGATCGGCGGATATGCGCGCTCGCGTTGCGGTCGTGCTCTCCGCCTGTAAAGGCGTGACCGATGAGCTGCTGGAGCTGGTCGTGCTGGCCGAGCGGCGGGATCAGAGCTGGCAAGCGCGCCTGGCGGGACTGCGCGAGCGGCATGCCGGCATGGCCGCGGCGCTGCTCGATGCGCGCGCGGCAGAGCAATATTTGACCGAATTCGATCGCGACAGCTCGGATCTGGCCGGCGTGCTGCAAACCACCAGCGTGATGCGCTCGGCGGCGCAGAGCGTATGCGATCTGGCCTCGGGCTTTGGCGAGATCTGGTCGACGCGACTGTTCTATCGTTACCTGCAGCAGCGCGGCGTGCGCGACGGGCTGCAATGGATCGACGCCCGGCGTTGCGTGACGGTGGAGTGGGGACCGCTGGGTCCGGCGGTGCAATGGCAGCGGTCGAAGGCGCAACTGCAGGACCTGCTCGGCGCCCCCGCGCCGGCGCTCGCGCCCGCGCCCGCGACGCTCGTGATCACAGGATTCATCGCCACCGACCCGCGCGGCGTGCAGACCACGCTCGGTCGCAACGGCAGCGATTTCTCCGCTTCAATCTTCGGTGCGCTGCTGGATGCCGCGGAGATTCATATCTGGACCGATGTTGACGGCGTGCTTTCCGCCGACCCGCGTCGCGTACCTGACGCCCAGGTCATCGACTCACTGTCGTACAACGAGGCCATGGAGCTGGCTTACTTCGGCGCCAAGGTAATTCACCCGCAAACCATGGCGCCGGCTGTCGGGCGCGACATTCCGATCTGGATCCGCAACACCTTCGCACCGCACAAGAACGGCACGCTGATCTGTGCCGCGCCGCGCTCGAGCTTGCCGGTCAAGGGCATCACGAGCATCGAGAATGTGGCGCTGGTGAATCTCGAGGGCGCGGGCATGATCGGCGTGCCGGGCACGGCGCATAGGCTGTTCGGCGCGCTGCGCGAGCAGGGGATCTCCGTGATCCTGATCTCCCAGGGCAGTTCCGAGCATTCGATCTGCTGCGCCATTCCGCAGGCGCAGGCGGCGCGCGCCAAGAGCGTGCTCGATGCCGCCTTTGGGCGTGAGCTCGCCGAAGGGCAGATCCAGAATGTCGATGTGACGCCGGATCTGGCCATTCTGGCGGTGGTTGGCGACGGCATGGCCGGCATGCCCGGCGTGTCGGGCAAGTTGTTCAGTGCACTGGGCAATGCCCAAATCAATGTCCGTGCCATTGCACAGGGTGCCTCCGAACGCAATATTTCCGTGGTGGTCGATGGCAAGCATGCGACCCGCGCGCTACGCGCCGCGCATGCAAGCTTCTATCTCTCGCCGCACACCCTCTCGATCGGCGTCATCGGCCCGGGCACGGTCGGCAGCGTGCTGCTCGACCAGCTCGGCGGCCAGCGCGAGCGGCTCGCGCGCGAATTCAAGATCGATCTGCGCGTGCGCGGAATCCTGCGCTCAACGCAGATGTGCCTGTCCGACCAGGGGGTCGCGCTCGAAAGCTGGCGAGCGCAGCTCGCGACACGCTCGCAGCCGATTGATCTGGCCCGCTTCACCGAGCACGTGCACGTCGACTATCTGCCGCACACGGTGTTGATCGACTGCAGCGCCGATGCCGACATCGCGCGGCACTATCGCGATTGGCTCGCCGCCGGCATTCACATTGTGACGCCCAACAAGAAGGCTAACAGCAGCGAGCTGTCCTACTATGAGAGTCTCAAGGCCGCGCGGCGCGAGAGTGGTGCGCACTATCTCTACGAGACCACGGTCGGCGCCGGCCTGCCGGTGATCCAGACGCTGCGGGATCTGCGCGAGACCGGCGATGAGATCACGCGCATCGAGGGAATTTTTTCCGGTACGCTGGCGTATCTGTTCAATGTCTACGATGGCACGACGCCATTTTCGGCCATCGTGCGTGAAGCCAAACAGCGCGGCTACACCGAGCCCGACCCGCGCGATGACCTCTCGGGTACCGATGTGGCACGCAAGCTCATCATCCTCGGCCGGGAAATGGGCCTGAAGCTCGAGATGAGCGACGTCGAGATCGCGAGCCTGGTACCGTCGGATCTGGCGGCCGGGAGCAGCGATGAGTTCCTGGCCGGCTTGTCGCGCTACGATCAGCCGATGAAGCAGCGCTACCAGGAGGCGCGCGCGCGCGGCCGCGTGCTGCGCTATGTCGGCGCCGTCTCCGCCGATGGGCGCGCGACCGTGGGCCTGACCGAGCTCGATGGGCGCCACGCCTTTGCCAACATCGCGCTGACCGACAACGTCGTGCGCTACGCGACCGCCCGCTATTGCGACAATCCGCTGATTGTGCAGGGGCCGGGTGCGGGGCCTGCGGTCACGGCCGGAGGCGTGTTCGCCGATCTGCTTCGCCTCGCGACCTATCTGGGAGCGCGGTTGTGACGCATAGCGTTGCGAGTGCGAATCCGCGCGCCTCGGCGCGCGCATTCGCTCCGGCCTCGGTCGGCAACGTGGCGATCGGCTTTGACATTCTGGGTTTCTCGGTTGACGCGATCGGCGATCGCGCCACGGTCAGACGCGTATCGGACCCCGGCGTCACCATCACGGCGATCCATGGCATCGTGCCGGACTTGCCGCGGGAGGCCGCGCACAATACGGCCGGCCGCGCCCTCATGGCGATGCAGGAGGCGCTGGGACTGGATTTCGGTTTCGAGCTCGAGCTCGACAAGGGCGTTCCGCTCGCGTCGGGGCTCGGCGGCTCGGCGGCCTCGGCGGTGGCTGCCGTGGTGGCGGCCAACGCATTATTGGCCGAACCGCGCGCGCCGATCGAACTGCTCAAATTTGCGATGCACGGTGAGGCGGTCGCCAGCGGCTCGATGCATGTCGACAATATCGCGCCCTCGCTGTTCGGCGGCCTGGTGCTGACCGTCGGCATAGATCATCCGCGCATCAAGCAAATTCCCGTACCCCCTGCGATCCGAGCGGTGATCGTGCATCCGCACATGTTTCTCTCGACCCGCGAAGCCCGGGCCATTCTCAGGCACACCGTCAAAATGGCCGATTTCGTCTGGCAGACGGCCAATCTCGCGGGCTTCATCTCCGGCTGCTATACCAACGATCTCGACATGGTGCGCGAATCCTTCGAGGACGTCGTGATCGAGCCGCAACGCTCGGCACTGATTCCCGGCTTCGCCGATGTGCGGCGCTCGGCGCTGTCGGCGGGCGCGCTCGGTTGCTCGATCTCCGGGGCCGGCCCGACGACTTTCGCCTGGTGTCTGGACGGTCATGCGCACGCGGTGTGCGAGGCGATGGTGCAGGAGTTCTCGCACCACGGTCTCAAGGCCGATCACTGGATCACCTCGATCGCGCCGACAGGCGCGCGTGTGATCGACTGATGCACTTCGCGAGCACGCGCAATCCGCAGCCTCAGGTCGGCTTCAGCAAGGCGCTGACGCAGGGGTTGGCGGATGACGGTGGTCTGTACGTGCCGAGCGAGTGGCCGAGCTATGAGCCTTCGAGGCTCGAAGCCCCCGAGAACCATGAAGTCCTGGCGAGTCTGGCGCGGGAGTTGCTGCGTCCGTTCATCGCCGGCGATGCTCTCGAGCCCGAGCTTGAGGCGATGACGCGCGAGGCGTTCAACTTCCCAGCCCCGCAGATCTGGCTCGACAGCTCGCAGCGCCTGGGTGTACTGGAGTTGTTTCACGGCCCCACCGCGGCCTTCAAGGATTTCGGCGCGCGTTTCCTGGCCGCAGCGCTCACGCGGCTGCGGCGTGCTGCGAGCCGGCCGCTGCAGGTTCTGGTCGCCACCTCGGGCGACACCGGCGGCGCGGTGGCGGCGGCGTTTCACGGCCATCACGGCATCGAAGTCTCGGTGCTGTATCCCAAAGGGCTGGTCTCGCCCACCCAGGAGCAGCAGCTGACCTGCTGGGGCGGCAATGTGCGCAGCTTCGCGGTACGCGGCCGCTTTGATGATTGCCAGCGCCTGGTCAAGCAAGCGTTTGCGGATGCTGCGCTGCGTGGGCGTTTCGAGCTCACCTCGGCCAACAGCATCAATCTCGGGCGGTTGCTGCCGCAGACAGCCTACTATTGGGCCGCGAGTCTTCGAGTCGCTCGCGCCCATGGCGAGCCGGCATCATTCGTGATCCCGAGCGGCAACCTGGGCAATGCGACCGCCTGTGTCTGGGCGCGCAAGCTCGGAGCGCCAATCGCGGCGATCGTACTGGCGCACAATGCCAACCGCACCGTGCCCGACTACCTGAGCGAAGGCACATTGCGCCCGCGCGCGAGTGTTGCGACGCTGTCCTCGGCCATGGACGTCGGCGATCCGAGCAACCTCGAGCGCTTGCGCGCCCTGTATCCGGATGCCGCCGCGCTGCGCGGCGCCGTCAGCGCCGTATCGATCGACGATGAGGCCACCCGGGGGCGAATCCGTGCCGATTTCGCCCACTATCGCCGCGTCTGGTGTCCGCACACCGCGGTGGCGGCGGAAGCATACGCGCGGCTGGCCCCGGAAGTACGTGCGCACGGCCGCTGGCTGATCGTGGCGACAGCTCATCCGGCCAAATTTCGCGAAATCGTCGCGCCCCTTATTGGCGAAAGCGTGCCGATGCCGGAAAATCTGGCACGATTGTTCGATCGACCCTCGAGCACCACCGAGATCGAAGCCGATGTTGAGGCGCTGAGGCGCGCATTGTAAATATGGAGCCTTTGCCCACCGTTGATCTGGTGCTCGCCGTGATCGTGCTCGGCGCGGCCGCACTGCTCGCTGCCCTATTTTACCTGTGGCGCTGGGATCAGCGCCGGCGCATGCGCATTGTTCGCAGTTTTGCGGTGACCAGTTGCGGCTTCGATCACTTGCGTGACGTGCTGGTGCCGGACGGACAGGGCAGTGCGCTGCACGTCGATTTCCTGCTGTTGACCGCGCGCGGCGTGATCGTGATCGACCTGCGCGATATCGCCGGCAATATATTTGGCGGCGATCAAATGAGTGCCTGGACCGTGATGCACCGTGCCCAGCGCTATACCTTCGTCAATCCCCAGACCGGTCTGTACGATCGAATTGCCGCGGTGCGCGCGCTGGCGCAAGGACTGCCGGTGGACGGGCGCATCGTGTTCACCGGACGAGGCCACTTCCCCAAGGGCCTGCCGCGGCACACGCTGATGCTGGATTCCCTGCCCTCGGAGTTTCCGGTTTCGGACCGCGAGAGCATGCGGTCACTGCTCGAGCGCTGGATGCCGGCATGGTCCTCGATCAGAAAATCCGTCGCACCCAGTCAGCTGGCAGACCCGAAGCCCGCGATCTGAGGCAGTCTGAACAGCGCGCGCGCGTGTGCGCTGGTGTGCAACGCGCACTCCTCGATGCTCTCGGCGCGCGCGCGTGCCACGGCGGCACCGATGTGCGGCAAATACATCGGCTCATTGCGCCGCGACTTCGGCTTCGGCCGTAGATCTCGCGGCAACAGATACGGCGCGTCGCTCTCCAGTAACAGGCGCTGTGGCGGAATGCGTGCCATCAGCGCACCCAGATGCGTGCCGCGGCGCTCATCGCAGAACCAGCCGGTGATGCCGATCGACAGACCGAGATCCAGATAGTCCTGCAATTCGGCGGCGGCACCGGTAAAACAGTGCGCGACTGCGGCCTTCAGCGCCGGGCGGTAATTGCGCAGCACTGCGACAAAATCCGCGTGGGCCTCGCGCTGATGCAGGAACACGGGCTTGCCGCACTCGGCCGCGAGCTGCAACTGCCATTCGAAGGCGCGCAGCTGCGCCTCGCGCGGTGAGTAGTTGCGATGATAGTCGAGGCCGCATTCACCGGCCGCGACCACTTCGGGCTGCGACAGCAGCGTGCGCAGCGCCGGCAGATCCTCCTGCCGCAGTTGCGAGGCGTGGTGCGGATGCACGCCGGCGGTTGCGAAAAGCGTGCACGGATGGGCTCGCGCCAGCTGCGCGGCAGCGCCGCTGCTCGCAAGATCGGCGCCGGTGACCATCATTTGCGCGACCCCAACGGCGCGCGCACGCTCGATCACGGCTTGGCGGTCGAGAGCAAAACTTTCATGGGTCAGGTTGGCGCCGATGTCGATCCACTGCATGCGGCTACTCTAATGTGAAGCGGCGATGCCTGATATGATGCCTGCAAGCATGACCGACGCTGAGCACAAAACGCAGCAATTGCCGCTCTGGGACGCAGAGCGCAGCGAGCATAGCTGGTCAGTGCGACAGAGTGCACGTGCGCGCCGCTTGAGCGTACGGGTGTTTCGCCACGGTGGCGTCGAGATCGTGGTGCCGCCGCGCACCTCAGCGCAGCGGGTCAGCGCCTTTGTCAGCGAACATCGGGAATGGATCGAGCGTCAACGACGGCGCTCTGCGCCAGCGTTGCATTGGCCGCTGCCGCCGGCGGCACTGAACCTGTCGGCTCTGGGCGAGCACTGGCGCTGCATCAGCGGCGGCGGGGCGGGCCGGGTGCGCGTGCGCGAGCTCATGAGTCAGGAGCTGCAGCTGCTGGGTGCGATCGATGACCTCGAGCAGCTGCGGCGCGCGCTCATGACCTGGCTGGCGCAGCGCGCCTACCAGTGCTTCGATGCGCCGCTGCGTGTGCTGGGGGCGCAGATGGGAGTCGAGCCGGGCCGGCTGCAGGTGCGCTGTCAGCGCACGCGGTGGGGCAGCTGTTCGCGCCGCGGCACCATCAGCCTGAACGTCTGCCTGCTGTTTCAAACGCCGGAGGTACTGCGCTACCTGATGATTCATGAGCTCGCTCACCTGCGGCACATGAATCATTCGGCGCGTTTCTGGGCCGACGTCGCGCGGCAGGAGCCGGACTGGAGGATGCTCGATCGGGAGTTGCTGCAGGGCTGGCGGCGCGTGCCTTCGTGGATGTTTAGATGAGTGGCGCGGCCTCGGAGCCGCCCGGGGCGCAGGCGCCGCCCGGCGCAGAGCCTGCAACGCAAGTCGATCTGTCCGATGAAAGCGTGCATTGGGACCTCGGCAGCTCGCTGTCCTATAGCGAGTACCTGCGGCTCGACCGACTGCTCGACGCACAGAAGCCGCTCTCTGGCGAGCACGATGAGATGCTGTTCATCATCGTGCATCAGGTCTCGGAACTTTGGATGCGCCTGATGCTGCACGAGCTGCACGGCGTAATCGAGTGCGTGCGCCGCGATCAGCTCGATCCGTCCTTCAAGATGCTCGAGCGCGTGGGACGTGTGCAGGGGCAACTGCTGGCCGTCTGGGAGGTGCTCTCGACCATGACGCCGGCGGACTACTCCTCGTTCCGCAATCTGCTTGGGCGTTCCTCGGGCTTTCAATCACTGCAATATCGCGTGCTCGAGTTCACTCTGGGCAACAAGCATCCGGAGATGATCGAAGTCCACCGGCGCGATGAGGCCGACTACCAGACGCTGCGCAGGGCGCTGGCCGCGCCGAGTCTGTACGACGAAGTGCTGCGACTGCTCTGGCAGCGCGGCTACGGGGTACCGGCGGCGGCGCTGGCGCGCGATTTCACCCAGCCCTACGTGCCCTCCAAGCAGGTCACCGCGGCCTGGCTTGCCGTCTATCACAATGCCGAGAAAGACTGGGACCTGTATGAGCTGGCCGAACGGTTGGTCGATCTCGATCACCGCTTTCAACTATGGCGCTTCCAGCACATGAAGACGGTGGAGCGCATCATCGGCTACAAGCCCGGCACCGGCGGCACGGCGGGCGTGAGCTATCTGGCCAAAGCGCTGCGGCTCAGGCTTTTTCCCGAACTTTGGGAAGTTCGCACTTCGATGTAGCGCCGATCGGGCGAATGTTCGATGGCTTGCGAATGAGCATGCCGATTCCCTAGGCGCTACCCCGCTGCGACCAATGCAGCGCCTGTATGCTTAGCGAAGAATCGAGCAGCCGCGCTGGGCCGTTGACCAGGTAGCCCTGCTGCGCGAGCTGCAGATGCGGCAGATCCGAGCCGCTATTGCCGTAAGCGTAGATGCGGCCCGGAGCCTCGCGCGCGATCAGCGCCTGCAGGCAGCGCCGCTTTTCCTCGCCCTGGCAGTTGGCCGTGGCCAGCCGGCCATCGAGCCGACCGTCGCTGCGCCATCGCACCTTGGTGCAGATGGTGTGCCCGAAACCCAGTGCACGGGCGATGAGCGGCACGTACAGGTCGACGCTGGCGGACATCAGCAGCAGCCGGTCGCCCTGGGCGCGATGCAAGGCGATGGCCTGGAGCGCTTCGGCATACAAGCCCTCATGCAGCACTCTCGGCACAAAACTCCCGGCCCAGTGCTCGAGACCGGCGCGCGCCAGGCCGCCGAGCGTCGCGCGAATCAGTGCACCCTTGAATCGGCCGCGATCGCGATGAATCAGATAGCCCAGCGCCGCCGGTAGGATCAGCAGCAATCGCGGCAGCCGCCAGGGCCGGCGCCCCAGGCAGCCGAGCACAAATGGCATGAGGGTGTCGTGGCGCGTGATCGTGCCGTCGAGGTCGAATACCGCCAGTGCGCCGCCGGCCGCAGTGTCATGCGGCACGCGTCTGGCCCGCCAGCTGGCGTAGGACGTAATGCAGGATGCCGCCGTGTCGGAAGTACTCGCGCTCTTTCGGGGTATCGATGCGCACGCGCACCTCGAAGCGGATCGGCGTCGCGGCCGCCGATGTCGCCACCACCGTGGCGGCGCCCGCGCCACCGGTATCGAAGCCCGCAATCTCATAGCGTTCGTGACCAGTGAGTCCGAGCCAGAGGGCACTCTGGCCCTCGTTGAACTGTAGCGGCAGCACGCCCATGCCGATCAGATTCGAGCGATGAATGCGCTCAAAGCTCTCGGCGATCACGGCGCGCACGCCGAGCAGCATCGTGCCCTTGGCGGCCCAGTCGCGCGAGGAGCCGGTGCCGTATTCCTTGCCGGCGATGATGATCAGCGGCGTCCGGCCGGCCTTGTAGCGCATGGCCGCGTCGTAAATACTCATCTGCTCGCCGGTCGGAAGATACAGCGTGATGCCACCCTCGGTGCCCGGCAGCAGCAGGTTGCGCAGACGAATGTTGGCGAAGGTGCCGCGCATCATGACCTCGTGGTTGCCTCGGCGCGCGCCGTACTGATTGAAATCCGCCGGCTGCACATTCTGCTCGAGCAGGTAGCGCGCGGCCGGGCTGCTGTTGGCGATGTTGCCCGCCGGCGAGATGTGATCGGTGGTGACCGAATCCCCGAGCAGTGCCAGCACGCGTGCGTCGCGAATCGCGGCGACCGCGGCCGGTTGCATGGTCATGCCCTCGAAGTAGGGCGGATTCTTGACGTAGGTGGACTTTGCGTCCCACGGGTAGATCTTTCCGGCCGGCACCGCGATGCTCTGCCAGCGCTCATCGCCCGCGAACACGCTGCTATAACTGCGCCGGAACATTTCGGAATTGATATTGCGCTGTACCGTATCGGCGATCTCGACCGGCGCGGGCCAGATGTCGCGCAGATAGACACTCTGGCCGCCCGGGCCGGTGCCGAGCGGCTCGGTATTCAGATCCACGTCCAGCGAGCCTGCGAGCGCATAGGCGACGACCAGCGGCGGCGAGGCCAGGAAATTCATTTTGATCTCAGGATGGACGCGGCCGTCGAAATTACGGTTGCCGGACAGCACCGCACAGCCGATCAGATCGGCGGCCTTGACGGCCGCGGAGATCTCGGGCTTGAGCGGGCCGGAGTTGCCGATGCAGGTGGTGCAGCCATAGCCCACGAGGTTGAAGCCGATGCTGGCGAGCTCCTCGAGCAGCTCGGCCTTCTGCAGATAGGCGCTCACCACGCGCGAGCCCGGCGCGAGACTGGTTTTCACCCACGGCTTGGCGCGCAGGCCCAGTCGATGCGCATTGCGCGCCAGCAAGCCGGCGGCCATGAGCACGTAGGGATTGGAGGTGTTGGTGCAGCTGGTGATCGCGGCGATCAGCACCGCGCCGTCGCGTAGCTCGAAGGATTGGCCCTCGAGGCTCGCTGCAGCGTGGCCTGTTGCCGTGGGGTGCTTGCGCGCGCGCTCCTCGGCCATGCGCGCGTGGTGCGTTTGGTAGATGCTCTTGGCGAGGCGCAATGGCACGCGATCCTGCGGCCGGCTCGGACCTGCCAGGCTGGGCTCGACCGTGCCGAGATCGAGCTCGAGCACATCCGTGTACTGCGCCGGTGGGGCGCCGTTGGCGCGCCAGAGAGCCTGGGCGCGGGCATAGTCCTCGACCAGCTGGATCTGCGCGGCGGCCCGGCCCGATAGCTTGAGATAGCGCAGCGTCTCCTCGTCGATCGGAAACATCGCGCAGGTGCTGCCGAATTCCGGCGACATGTTGCCGATCGTGGCGCGGTCGGCCAGCGGCAGATTGGCGAGCCCGTCGCCGTAGAACTCGACGAACTTGTCGACCACGCCTTTTTTGCGCAGCAGCTCCGTCACCGTCAGCACCAGATCGGTGGCGGTAGCGCCGGGTTTGAGGCTGCCATTGAGCCTGAAGCCGATGACCTGCGGGATCAACATCGTGACCGGCTGGCCGAGCATGGCGGCCTCGGCCTCGATGCCGCCGACGCCCCAGCCCAATACGCCCAGCCCGTTGATCATGGTGGTGTGCGAATCGGTGCCGACCAGGGTATCCGGGTAGGCCTGGCGCGTCGTGCCCAGGCTCTGCTCGAACACCACGCGGCCCAGGAATTCCAGATTCACCTGATGCACGATGCCGGTGTTGGGCGGCACGACTTTGAAATTGCGGAACGCCGACTGGCCCCAGCGCAGAAAGGCATAGCGCTCGCCATTGCGCTCGAATTCAATGCGGTTGTTGTCGGCGAGGGAATGCGCCGTGCCATAGCTGTCGACCTGCACCGAGTGATCGATCACCAGTTCGGCGGGCGCCAGCGGATTGATCTCATCGGGATTGCCGCCGAGGCGGATCATCGCTTCGCGCATCGCCGCCAGATCGACCACGGCCGGCACACCGGTGAAATCCTGCATGATCACGCGCGCCGGTGTGAATGAGATCTCGTGGGAGGGCTTGGCGGCTGGATTCCAATTGAGCAGCGCCTCGATATCGGCGCGCGTGACGTTGCTGCCGTCCTCGAAGCGCAGCAGGTTTTCCAGCAGGATCTTGAGCGAATAAGGCAGGCGCGCGACTTTGTCGGCCCCGAGAGCTGCAAGACTGCGGATCTGGTACGACTGCGCGCCGGATTGCAGGGTAGTGCGCGTATTGAAACTATCCGTCATAGATCCTCCTCAATGCGCGGGAGTATATCGGGCTTCGCACTTGAGGCGAGGCGCACACGCTCGATCGCGCCGCCGCCCAGACAGCGACCGTGCTCGTAGATCACCGCAAACTGTCCCGGTGTCGCGGCGCGCTGCGCCTGCTGGAAGTCGATGTGCGCGGTGCCGTCGCCGTGCACGCGCACGCTCGCCGCCTGCCCGGGCTGACGGTGGCGCAGCTTGATGTGCGCGGAAAAAGTGCCGCTGCGCGGGGCGCTGAGCCAATTGAGCCGCGCGGTGCTCACCGCGCTGGCATCGAGGCGGTGCTGCTCGTGCCTTTGCAGCACGATCAGCGTGTTGCGCGCCTGATCCTTGAGCGCGACGTACCACGGCTCCTCGGCGCAGCCGCGCGCGCCGCCAATCGCGAGTCCGGCGCGCTGTCCGAGAGTGTAGAAGGGCAGACCACGGTGCTGTCCGAGCACGCGCCCGTCGAGGGTTTCGATCGGCCCGGGTTGGGGCTCGATGAAACGGCTCAGGAATTGGGCGAAGGGCCGCTCGCCGATGAAGCAGATGCCGGTACTGTCGGGTTTGTCATGCACCGCCAGTCCCGCGCGGCGTGCCCGCTCGCGCACCTCCTGCTTCGTGAGTTCGCCCAGTGGGAACAGAACCTGCGCCAGGCAGGGACGTTGCAACGCGTGCAGAAAATACGTCTGGTCCTTGGCCGCGTCGTGCGCCTGATAGAGCGCTGGGCCGTCGGCCGCATCGAGGCGTCGCGCGTAATGGCCGGTCGCAAACAACGCGCCGCCCAGACGCGTGGCGTAGCGCAGACACAGGCCGAATTTAATATGGCGGTTGCACAGCACGTCGGGATTCGGGGTGCGGCCGGCGCGATATTCCTCGAGCAGGTACTGGAACACCTGCTGTCGATATTCCTGCGCGAAATTCACGCGATGCAGAACGATGCCGAGCTCGTTCGCGACCTGGCGCGCATCCTGGTAGTCCTGCGCGCTGGTGCAGTAGGCGTCGTCCGAATCCCAGTTGTTCATGAACAGGCCCTGGACCTCGAAGCCGGCATCGCGCAGCAGCAGCGCGGCGACGGCCGAATCGACGCCGCCGGATAGGCCGACGATGACGCGGACGGAGCGGGAGGCTGGCATGGCGTCATTGTACCGATGGCGCTGCGCCAGCGGGATTCAGGGCGCTATCGGCGTCGGCCGCAGCGACGTGAGGGCCTCGAGCGGCAGGCGCACGCCGCGCAGGTAGTCGTCGACACAGCGCACCACCAGCGCCGTGCGCAGCGACGCGGTTCGCGCCAGGATCTCACTGCGCGTGAGCCAGTGGGTGGCGACGATGGGCGGATCGAGTGCTCGGCCGGCATCGAAGTCCCGGACTGTGCCGCTGAAGGCAAATCGCAACGTCGAGTGCCCGCGCTGGCTGCGCCACAGGTACATGCCGAGCAGCGATTGCGGCGTGAAGACCCATGCCGTCTCCTCCAGCACCTCGCGCACCACGGCTTCGACCAGCGACTCGCCGTCCTCGAGGTGACCGGCGGGCTGATTGAAGACCAGACGGCCCCGGATTCGCTCCTCAACCAGCAGGAACCGGGCATCGCGTTCAATCACCGCGGCGACCGTGACATCGGGCTTCCAAACCATGGTGCAGGATACCCTGCGGCGCCGCCGGGCGGGGCGCGAGATCAGCGCCGGGCGACCCGAACCTCGCGCTCTTCGGTGGCGCTGGCCTGCCAGATCGCATCGAATTCGTGCAGATACTGGCGCGCAATCGGGGGATTGTTCAGGCCGGCGATACCTTCGGCGCGATCGGCGCGCACGCGGTAGACGATGGCCCGATCATCGGCAATGCAATAGGCGGCCATGAGTTCACGGTACTGCGGCGCGCGCAGCCGGATTTCAAGATAACTGGTCAGCCGGTGTGCCATGGCAATGAAGCGGTTGGCACCGTTATCCATCCGTGCCTGGTCGCGCAGTAACACCCGAACTTTGGCAAAGCTGCGCCCGAGCACGAAGCGCTTGATGATCTCGAGGAACGCGGCCTGATCGTAGATCTCGGGCTCCAGGTCCGGTGTCATGATCGAGATCAGGCGTTGTCCGCTGGCCGCCACGGTCTCGGTGGCCGTGCGCAGCTCATCGATATTGCTCAGCACATGCAGAGTTTCCGGCGCCGGCAAACGCTGCTCGAGCACGGCATCGATCATCGGGCCGTCTTCGAGCCCGAAGCTCGCCAGACGCGCCGAGGTGGTCGCGCGGTTTTCCCTGGATGCTGTCACGCCGTCGCCTGCGTCGCGAGAATTGCTCGCAGCACGATGGTAGAGACAGCGACCGTCCGCGCATCGCCAACCGGTTCACATTTCGGGGGCCACGCTGTGTGAGCGGGCTAACGGATCTCGTGTTCTGCGGCAAAGCGGCGTGCCAATTGCGCGGCTAATCCGACATAATCTCCCGGCCGCAAGGCCGACAAGCGCCGCCGTTCGGATTCCACCAGCGGCAGAGTCGCGACGAAAGCGGCCAGCCTTGCTGCATCAACGCTCTGGCCGCGAGTGAATTCTTTGAGCCGCTCGTAACCGTCGGGAACGCCGGCCGCACGCAAAACGCTCTGGATGGCTTCGCCGAGCACTTCATAGGCGCCCTCGAGATCCTGTGCCATGCGGGCTCGATCGGGCGTGAGCTTGGTGAGTCCGCGCTGCAGCGCCTTCCAGCCGATCAGGCTGTGAGCGAGGGCGACACCGAGGTTGCGCAGCACCGTGGAGTCGGTCAGATCGCGCTGCCAGCGCGAGATCGGCAGCTTTTCGGCGAAGAAGCGCAGCATCGCGTTCGCCATGCCGAAGTTGCCCTCGGCATTCTCGAAGTCGATCGGATTTATCTTGTGCGGCATGGTCGAAGAGCCGACCTCGGAGGGCGTAGCACGCTGGCGCAGATAGCCGAGGCTGATGTATCCCCATAGATCGCGACACAGATCGATCAGGATCACGTTGAGCGCGGCACAGGCGTCGCAGTACTCGGCGATCCAGTCGTGCGGCTCGATCTGGGTGCTGTAGGGGTTCCACACCAGCTGCTGCGAGTCGACAAATTCGCGGCTGAGCTGCAGCCAGTCGAGGTCCGGACGCGCGCTGTGGTGGGCATTGAAATTCCCGACTGCGCCGTTCCATTTGGCCAGGATCTCAACCGCTTCCAGCCGGCGCTGCGCGCGCACGAGGCGTGCGCCGACATTGGCCATCTCCTTGCCGAAAGTGGTCGGACTCGCGCTCTGGCCGTGCGTGCGGGCGAGCATAGGCAGCTCGGCGTGCGCTTCGGCGAGCGTGCGCAGCGCCGAGCCGAGCAGGCGCAGCTCGGGCAGCAGCACGGCGCTGCGTGCGCCGCGCAACAGCCGGGCATAGCTGAGATTGTTGATGTCCTCGGAAGTGCAGCCGAAATGCACCAGCTCGAGCGCCGCCGCACTGGCGCCGGCCGCGCCGAGCACGTCGCGCACGAAATACTCCACCGCCTTGACGTCGTGATTGATACGCCGCTCGATATCCTTGACCGCGCCGGGGGCCTCGGGGCCCGGTTCCTGCGCCAACGCCGCGGCGCGCGCGCGCACCGCATCGGGCAGCGGCTCGCGCAGCAGCGGCGCCGGTGCCCCGGTCAGCTGCAGAAACCACAGCGCCTCGACGCGGATGCGCTCGCGGATCAGTGCGGCTTCGGAAAAATAATCGCGCAGCGGTGCGACCGCGGCAGCATAGCGGCCGTCCACGGGCGAGAGCGCTGTCAGGGCGGAGGATTCCATGGAATCGCGGCGTGTAATCGAAATGCTAGACTAAACATCATAACGTATTGGGTGAACGCATGAGCCCGCCATCGTTTCGTATCGAACGCGACAGCATGGGTGAACTGAATGTCCCCGCCGAGGCGCTGTGGGGCGCGCAGACGCAGCGTGCCGTCGAGAATTTTCCCATCAGCGGATTGACCCTGCCGCGTGGCTTCATTCGCGCCGTCGCGCTGATCAAGCGGGCCGCCGCGGCCGCCAATGCGCAGTTGGGGTTGCTCGCGAGCGACATCGCCGAGGCCATTGAGCGCGCTGCGCAGGAGGTGGCCGGCGGCGCGCACGACGCGCAGTTTCCGATCGACGTGTTTCAGACCGGTTCGGGCACCAGTACCAACATGAACGCCAACGAGGTGATCGCTCACCTGGCCGCGCGCGCGGGCCTGGCGGTGCATCCCAACGATCATGTCAACATGGGGCAAAGCAGCAACGATGTCATTCCGACCGCGATCCACGTCAGCGCGGCGTTGCTGCTGCACGAACAGCTGCTGCCCTCGCTGCATCACCTCGCGGGCGTGATCGCACAGCGCGAGCAGGAGCTCGCCGCGGTGGTGAAGACCGGCCGCACCCATCTGATGGATGCCATGCCGGTGACCCTGGGGCAGGAACTCTCGGGCTGGCGCACGCAGATCGAGAACGGTACGGCGCGGCTGCGCGCGGTCGAGCCGCGATTGCTACGCCTGGCGCAGGGCGGTACCGCCGTGGGCACCGGCATCAATGCGCACCCAGGATTCGCCGCCGCCTTCTGCCGCGAGCTCTCGGCTCTGACCGGCATCGGCTTCGAGCCGAGCCGCAACTATTTCGAGTCGCTGTCGGCGCAGGATGCGGCCGTCGAGCTCTCGGGCCAGCTCAAGGTCGTGGCCGTGAGTGTGATGAAGATCGCCAATGATCTGCGCTGGATGAACAGCGGCCCGCTGGCGGGCCTGGGCGAGATCGCGCTGCCCGCGCTGCAGCCTGGCAGCAGCATCATGCCGGGCAAGGTCAACCCGGTCATTCCCGAGGCCGCCGCGATGGTCGCGGCGCAGGTGATCGGCAATGACACGACCATTACGATCGCTGGACAGTCGGGCAATTTCCAGCTCAACGTCATGCTGCCGCTCATCGCCTACAATCTGCTCGCGAGCATCCGCCTGCTCGCCAACGTCTCGCGCCTGCTGGCGGACCGTGCCATAGCGGGCTTCGAGGTCAATCGAGCGCGCCTGGCCGAGGCGCTGGACCGCAATCCAATACTGGTGACCGCGCTGAACCCCGTGATCGGCTACGAAAAGGGTGCTGCGATCGCCAAGAAGGCCTATGCCGAGGGCAAGCCGATCCGAGAGGTGGCGGCCCGAGAGACCGCGCTGCCGCGCGAGCAGCTCGATGCGCTGCTCGATCCCGCTGAGCTCACGCGCGGCGGGCTAAAGGGCGGCACTGGCGGTGGGGGTTAAGCGCAGCAATGGTCGCACCGGCGCTGTCGATGCTGCCCGCGTTGCCGGTCGACTGGTGTGCGCGTCTGCGCAGCCGGCTGCATTCGGCGCCCGATCATCGCCTCGAGCATAGCCGCACTGGCACGCAGCCGGCACTGCTGCGCGAGGGCCTGCCGGAGAGGCTGGCCGCCGCGGCCGTGCTGGTGCCCATCGTTCTGCACCCCAATGCGCCGGCGCTACTGCTGACGGTGCGTGCGAGCCATCTGCGTTCGCATGCGGGTCAGATCAGTTTTCCCGGTGGACGAGTCGAGCCAACGGACCTCGATCTGGCTGCTGCGGCGCTGCGCGAGACACAAGAGGAGATCGGCATTCACGCCGCTTCGATCGAGCCGGTCGGCTTTCTGTCCGATCAACTCGTGCGCAGCGGCTACCGCATCACGCCGGTGGTGGCGCTGCTGCAGCCCGGCTTCACGCTCAGGCCCGACAGCACCGAAGTGGCGGAGGTGTTTGAGCTGCCGCTGGCGTTTGCGTTGAGCGCCGGCAACTATCGCTCGCGTCCTGGCCGGGCGCGCGGCCTGGAGTTCGAGATCTGGGAGCTGCCCTACGGCGAGCGCAGTATCTGGGGCGCGACCGCCGGCATCCTCGCCAACCTGCGCGAGGTGCTCGGCGAGGAACGCACTTGAGCCGCGCGGGGGAGCAGATCGATGCATTGCTGGCGCTGATGCGCACGCTGCGCGATCCGCAGGCCGGCTGTCCCTGGGATCGCGAGCAGAACTTCGCGAGCATTGCGCCATTCACGATTGAGGAAGCGTACGAGGTGGCCGATGCGATAGCGCGCGGCGATCTGGAGCGGCTGCGTGACGAACTCGGAGATCTGCTGTTTCAGGTGGTGTTCCACGCGTGCATGGCCGAGGAGCTCGGTCGCTTCGATTTTGCCGGCGTTGCGCAAGGCATTCGCGAGAAGCTGGTGCGGCGCCACCCGCATGTGTTCGCCGAGCCCAAAACGGTCGATCTGCCGCAACTGCACGTGTCCTGGGAGGCGCAGAAAGCCCGCGAGCGCGCAGCGCAGGGCGCGCAGGGTGCACTGGCCGACGTGCCGCGCGCGCTGCCGGCGCTGGTGCGCGCGGCCAAGCTGGGCCGCCGTGCGAGGCGGGTCGGATTCGACTGGGACGGCCCCGAGGGCGTGCGCACCAAGATCGATGAGGAGCTGGCGGAGATCGATCAAGCGATCAAACTGGGACAGCGCTCGCAGATCGCTGAAGAGCTCGGCGATCTGCTGTTCACGGTCGCCAATTGGGCGCGTCACCTCGATCTGGACGCGGAGGACGCGCTGCGCGCAGCGGCGTTGAAGTTCGAGCAGCGTTTCGCGTCCATGGAACTGAAGGCCAAGCGGCAGGGCATGGCGCTGCAGGAGCTGTCGGCGGCGCAGTGGGATGAGCTCTGGTCCACTGCCAAATCTTTGAATTCAAAGAGTTAACTGCAGTTCAGCCTGGGTTCATAGGTTTCATCTTAACGTGTCGCCACTTCGTTACATTAAGCAAGCCGATGCGTGGGGGGCGGCGAGGCAATGCAACAGGCGCAACAGATCCCCGGTATCGTGATGACCTTCGGCCTGCTACTCGTGCCCATGAGTTTGGGCAGCGCGGCTGGCTCCCCAGATCCGGTACTGGCCGTTGCCGAGGACAGCAATCCCACCGAGCATGATCTCACGCGCACCCAGGCCACGGCCCTGGTGCAGAGACGATACGCCGCGCGCGTGGTGCGCGCCTGGAGCGCCGATGAGGGCGGCCGGCATGTCTATGTTTTCCGGCTGCTGTCCGAAGGCGGCAAAGTCTGGACCGTGCGCATCGACGCGCGCAGCGGCGCAGAAGTTCCCTGAAAATGCTCTGAGAATGCTCTGAGAATGCAATGAGAGTGTTGGTGGTCGAAGACGAAGCGGCACTGCGCGAAGCGTTAAAGGCCGATCTGACCGCCGCGGGCCACACGGTCGATGTCGCTGCCGACGGCGAGGAAGGACTCTATGCCGCCACCGAGTACCCGATTGACGTCGCCATCATCGATCTGGGTCTGCCAAAACTTTCCGGCCTCGAACTCATCCGGCAATTACGCGCACGCGGCAAGAGCTACGGCGTACTGATCCTGACTGCGCGCGATCGCTGGCAGGACAAGGTAGAGGGTTTGAGCGCGGGCGCCGACGACTATGTGGCCAAGCCATTCCATGTCGCCGAGGTACAAGCGCGGCTGGCCGCGCTGCTGCGGCGAGCCGGCGGCTGGGCCAGTCCGCGGCTGGCCTGCGGCCCGGTCGAACTCGACTCACGCGCACAGACCGTCACGGTGCGCGGTAGCGCCGTGGAACTCACGAGTTTCGAGTACCGCATTCTCGAGCACCTGATGCTGCGTGCCGGTGAGGTCATCTCGAAGAGCGAGCTGACCGAACGGCTGTACGCGCAGGATTTCGACCGCGATAGCAATGTAGTCGAAGTGCTGGTCGGTCGGCTGCGCCGCAAGCTCGACCCTGACGACACACTCAAGCCGATCGAGACCCTGCGAGGGCGCGGCTATCGTCTCTGCCTGCCGCGCAACAGCGCGCCGGTTGCTGTCACGCACTGATGGCGCGCTCGCCGCCGTCCGTCAGCCGTCGCTTGCTGTTCGCGGTGGCAGTGCCTTTGGTGCTGTTTTTTGCGCTGACCATCGGCGTGCTCGACGGCGTATTTCGCGCGCTCGCCGACGTCTCGCTGCGCGAGCTGCTGGCCGAGCAGGTGGTCGGACTGGTCACCGCGGTGGATATGAATCGCGATGGCCGCATGGAAGTGAATCTGCTCGATCCCGAATCGCGGCTCGATGTGCCGGGCTCGGGCCTGTACGCGGCCGTGCGGGACCAGAACGGCAAGCTGCTGTGGAGCTCCGCGTCGCTGACCGGTACCGGGCTCGAGCTCGGGATGCGCCTTCCCGTAGGGGGGGTGGACTTCCGTTATCAACGCGCCCGCGACGGCACGCAAGTCGCGGAGCTCAGCCGCGGGCTGCAGTGGGTGTACGCGGCGGGCGAGGCCAAGAACCTGGTATTCACGGCGGCCGACAGTACCGAGCCGCAGCGAACGCAGCTGTGGCGCTTCCGCCAGCAGATGGCTGGCTGGTTCGGTGGCCTGGTGTTGGTGCTACTGGCCACTATGGCCTGGATGATGCGGCGCGCACTTGCGCCGGTGCGGCGGCTGGAACAAGAGATCGCCGCGGTCGAGGCCGGGGCCGCCCAGGGACTCGGGGTGGCTTATCCGCGCGAACTCGCCGGCGTCACCAAAGGACTCAATGCATTGTTGGAATCCGAGCGCAATCGCATTGCCCGCTATCGCGACACGCTTGGCAATCTGGCGCACAGTCTCAAGACCCCGCTGGCCGTGATTCGCGCCAGTCTCGGCACCGTCGAATCCGCGGCGGCACAGCGCGCGAGCATCCAGCTGGAGATCGATCGCATGGCGCAAATCGTCGAGCACCAGCTCAAACGCGCCGCGGCGGGCGGGGGCGCTACGCTCGGTCAGGCAAGCGTGGCGGTGCTGCCATTGGTGACCGAGCTGCGCGCCGCACTGCTCAAGGTGCACGCTGACAAGGATCTGCGCATCGATGTGGACGTGCCCGCGCAGCTTGGGTTTCTCGGCGATACCGGCGATATCCTCGAGTTGCTCGGTAACGTGCTCGATAACGCCTGCAAATGGTGCCGCTCGCGCATCGCGGTCAGTGCGCAGCTGGATGGCGCGCGCGCGCTGCCGCAGCGGCTGTCGATCGTGGTCGAGGACGACGGTCCGGGCATCGCCGCGACCGACCGGGTGCGCGTCATTGAGCGTGGCGTGCGCGCCGACGAGCAGGTGCCGGGTCATGGGCTGGGGCTGGCGATGGTGCGTGAGACGGTCGCGCTCTATGGCGGCCACTTCTTCATCGACGCCTCGCTGAGTCTGGGCGGGGCGCGTGTGGAGCTGCAGTTGCCCGGTCGCTAGGGCGCGATATCGAATTCGATACCCTGTGCCAGTGGCAGTGCCGAGCTCCAGTTGATGGTGTTGGTCTGACGGCGCATATAGGCCTTCCAGGCATCCGAGCCGGCCTCGCGACCCCCGCCGGTGTCTTTCTCACCACCGAAGGCGCCGCCAATCTCGGCGCCGGAGGTACCGATGTTGATGTTGGCGATGCCGCAGTCGCTGCCGCCTTGACTCAGGTACAGCTCGGCGTGGGCCAGCCGCTGTGTGAACAGCGCCGAGGACAGTCCGTACGCGGACCGGTTCTGCAGCTCGATGGCCTGCTCGAGCGAGTCGGTCGCGATCAGGTACACAATGGGCGCGAAAGTCTCATGCTGGACGATATCCCAGTCGTTGTGGGCACGCACGATCGCCGGCTCGACATAGTGGCCCGGCCGCGCAAGCACTGCCCCGCCGACCAGCAACTTTCCGCCCGCAGCGCCCGCGGCCGCGATCGCGCGCTCGAAGCTGCGCACCGCCTGCGCGTCGATCAGCGGTCCGACCAGTGTCGCCGGATCGAGCGGATCGCCGATGGGCATTTGCTGGTACGCATGCACCAGGCGTCGTTGCAGCTCATCCAGGCGCGAGCGGTGCACCAGCACACGCCGCGTGGTGGTGCAGCGCTGCCCGGCGGTGCCCAGCGCGCCAAACACGATCGCGCGGGCGGCGAGCTCCAGATCGGCGCTTTCATCGACGATGATGGCATTGTTGCCGCCCAGCTCGAGCAGCGACTTGCCGAGCCTTCCGGCCACCGCCTGCGCAATATGACGGCCGACGTGGGTCGAGCCGGTGAAGGAGAGCAGTGCGACGCGAGCGTCGGCCACGAGCCGCTGACCGTGTTCGCTGCCATGGTCGAGCAGCAGCTGAAAAATCGGCGGCGCCCTGTGGCGCTCGAGAACCTGCTCGCACAACCGCTGCACCGCCAGCGCGCACAGCGGAGTTTTCGGCGACGGCTTCCAAATACAGGCATTGCCGCAGATGGCCGCGATCAGCGCGTTCCATGACCACACCGCGACCGGGAAGTTGAAGGCGGTGATGATGCCGACCACGCCGAGCGCATGCCATTGCTCGTACATGCGATGCTGCGCACGCTCGGAGTGCATCGTGCGGCCATAGAGCATGCGCGACTGTCCGACCGCAAAGTCGGCAATGTCGATCATCTCCTGCACCTCGCCCAGCGCTTCGGCGAGGATCTTGCCGTTTTCGAGTGTCACCAGCGTCGCCAGCTCTTGCTTGTGGCGCCGCAATTCGTCGCCGATATGCCGCACCAGCTGGCCGCGCGCGGGCGCAGGCACTTCAGCCCAGCTGCGCGCCGCGGCGACGGCGCGGCCGAGGATGGCTTCGTAGTCGGCGCTGCTGCTGGTGGGCACGCGAGCGATCAGGCTGCCATCGCCGGGACTGAAGGATTCGAGCGCTGCGGTTTCCGCGCCGTCGTGCGTGAGCGTGAGCTCAAAATGCGCCAGCAGCGCTGCGGCATCCACGGGTCTTATACCGCTCAGGCTCGCGGCGCCCGTTGCGAGCCCGGCGCGCCGCTCAACACCACGTCGCCCGAGAGGTCCTTGCTGCTGCCGGCAGCGAGATTGCGGCCGAAGCGGTTGCTCAGGATGTCGGGCAGGCGGAAGGATTCCTGGGTGACGAGGCCGCGATGGCGCTCGGGATGAGTCAGCACCAGATCCAATACTGCGCACACACCCGAGGCGGTACTGACCTGAATGGCCGACCACAGGCGGCCGGCAATCATCTGCGGATAGATCTTGCTGACGTAGTTTTCCTCGCGCAACTCGCCATTCTGCTGGCCGGTCACCGCGGCATACACGATCACGACGTCCTGCAGGGTCTGCGGCACCGCATTTTCCAGGATCCGTTTGAGCGTCGTGCGATCCTGGTTGAGCTTCAGATCGTTCATGAGCAGGCGCATCTGCGCGCAGTGCCCGGGATAACGAATGGTCTTGTAGTCCATGCTCTCGCAGCGCGCGCCGCAGGTTTGCGCCAGCGAGCCCAAGCCGCCGGAGGTATTGAAGGCTTCATAGAGCGTGCCGTCGATTTCGATCTCTTCGAGCCCTTCGAGCGGCCGGATCTCGACCAGGCGGCCATCGGCCATCGCTTCGCAGGGATTGCCGTATTCGTTGATGAGACCTTCGGTCGACCAGGTCAGGGAATATTTGAGGACATTGTGCGGATGCTGCGGCAGCGCGCCGACCCGCAGCCGCACGCTGCGCAAGCTGTCGAAATGGCGAATCAGCTCGCCGCCGGCAATGCTGATGAAACCCGGCGCGAGCCCACATTGCGGCACGAAGGCCTGCGGCGCCTCGCGGGCCAGCGCACTGACGCGCCGCGTGACCTCGACGTCTTCGGTCAAATCGAAGTAGTGCACGCCGGCCTCGCGCGCCGCGGCGCCGACCAGCGGATTGCAGTGATAGGGCAGGCTCGAGACCACGGCGTCTACCGGCTGGCTATGTAGCCGGGCGCGCAGCGCCGCCGCGTCGGCCGCATCCAGCCGGACCGGCTGGACATTGGGCAGGCCATGGGCACGCGCCACGCCGGCCGCCGCGCTCTCGTCCACGTCCGCGAGCTGCACCTGGTAGGCGCCCGATTCGCCCAGCAGCCCCGAGATCAGCGCGCCGATCTTGCCGGCCCCCAGAACCAGCACCCTATGCATGCAATGCCCCGGCTAAAGTGCGCATGTTAGCATTGGCCCATGCGTTCCACCGATAGCAATTCCTGGCAGCCGACGAGCTGGCAGTCGCGCAAGGCTACACAGCAACCGGCCTACGATGATCCGCAGGCATTAGGCAAAGTGGTCGCTGAGCTGGCGCGTCTGCCGCCGATCGTGGTGTCGTGGGAAGTCGAGAATTTGCGCGAGCGGCTCGCCGCGGTCCAGCGCGGCGAAGGCTTCCTGCTCCAGGGCGGGGATTGCGCCGAGAGCTTCGTCGACTGCGAGTCCGACCGCATCGCCAAGCAACTCAAGGTATTGCTGCAGATGAGCCTGGTGTTGCTCTCGGGCATGAAGCGACCGGTGGTACGCGTCGGCCGCATGGCAGGTCAATACGCCAAGCCCCGTTCGGCCGATATGGAGACGCGCGAGGGCGTGAGCTTGCCGTCCTATCGCGGCGACCTGGTGAATCGGCCGGAGTTCACCGCCGAGGCGCGGCGTGCCGACCCGCAATTGCTGTTGCGGGGCTACGAGCGTGCCGCCCTGACGCTTAATTTCGTGCGCGCGCTGGTCGATGGCGGTTTCGCGGATCTGCATCATCCCGAATACTGGGACCTCGGCTTCGTGCGCCACGCGCAGCTGCGCGAGGCCTACGAGCGTACCGCGCGTTCGATCGGTGATGCGCTGGATTTCTTCGAATCCCTGAGCGGCAAGCGGGTGCACGAGGCCACGCGCGTGGATTTCTTTGCCAGCCATGAGGGCCTGCATCTGCTGTACGAGCAGGCGCAGACGCGCTACATCGCGCGCCAGAACCGCTGGTACAACCTCTCGACCCATATGCCCTGGATCGGCATGCGCACCGCGCAGGTCGAGGGCGCGCACGTCGAATACTTCCGCGGCATCTCCAATCCGATCGGCGTCAAAATCGGCGCGGCAATGAGCGATCAATGGCTGCAGGAGCTCGTGACCGCGCTCAATCCGCAGAATCAGCCCGGTCGCCTGACCTTGATTCACCGCTACGGCGCCAAGGACATCGAGCAGTGCCTGCCCGGGGCGATTGCGGCCGTGCAGCGCACCGGTCATAGCGTGCTGTGGTGCTGCGATCCGATGCATGGCAACACTGAAACCAGCACCGGCGGCTTCAAGACGCGCCGCTTCGAGAACATTCTCAAGGAACTCGATCTCGCCTTCCGCATCCACGCCGAGCACGGCTCCTATCTGGGCGGCGCGCACATCGAGCTCACGGGCGAGGACGTCACCGAATGCACCGGTGGCGCCCGCGGCCTCACCGACTCTGATCTGCGCCGTGCCTATCGCTCGCAGGTCGATCCGCGACTGAACTACGAGCAGGCGCTCGAGCTCGCGATGCTGATCGCCGAGCGCAGCAAACGACAGTCGTGAGGGTCCTGGGCGAGCGCCACGGCGCATACGCTGCGCGCTGACCGGGCCGCCGCGAGCGCCGCCATGAGCGAACGCGAATTCGATGCCAAAGACTACGTGGCGACGCTGCCCCAGCGTCCCGGCGTCTATCGCATGTACGCCGCCGATGGTGAACTGATCTACGTCGGCAAGGCTGCGCGACTGCGCGATCGGGTCGGAAGCTATTTCTCCGGCGCACCGCGAGCAGCGAAAGTCGCAGCGCTCGTGGCCCGGATCGCGCGCATCGAGGTGACCGTCGTCAACACCGAGTCCGAGGCGCTGCTGCTCGAGAGCAACCTGATCAAAGCCCATCGTCCGCGCTACAACATCATCCTGCGCGACGACAAATCGTTCCCATACATCCTCTGTCCCGCGGGCCATGACTATCCGCGCCTGGTGTTCTATCGCGGACCGCGCCAGCGCGGCAGCCGCCAGTTCGGTCCGTTTCCGAGCGCCTCGGCCGTCAAGGAAGTGCTGCAGCACCTGCAGAAGGTATTCCGTATTCGCAACTGCCGTGATTCCTTCTTCGCCAATCGCAGCCGCCCATGCCTGCAGTATCAGATCGGTCGCTGCTCGGCCCCCTGCGTCGGCCTGATCGATCGCGAGACCTATGCGCGTGACGTCGAGGGCGCGATCGGTGTGCTCGAGGGACGCAATCTGGAAGTCGTCGCCGAGCTGCAGCGGCGCATGCAAGCGGCCGCGGCGTCGCTGCAATTCGAACATGCGGCGCGACTGCGCGATCAGCTGCGCGAGTTGCAGGAGATCCGTGCGCAGCAGATCGCCAACGCGCAGCGCCCTACCGACACCGACGTGGTGGCGATCGCCGGGGAGCCGGGGCAGTACGCGATCTGCGTGCTGCCGGTGCGCGATGGCCAGAATCTCGGCACCGCCAGCTATTTTCCGGGCAGCGCGCTCAGTGAACCGGCCGAAACGCTTGCCGGTTTCCTGATGCTCTACTACGGCCGCGAGGCGCCGCCGCCGGAGGTGCTCATCAACATGGAGCTGCCGGACCGCGAAGCGCTCATGGAGGCGCTGGCCAGCTCCCTGGGCCGGCCGCTGCAGCTGCGCGTGCCGCAGCGCGGACTGGGCGTCAAATGGATCGAGCTGGCGCAGGACAATGCCAACAATGCGCTGCGCATGCGACGCGCTCAGGCCGAGCTCGCCGCCGCAGGCATGCAGATTCTCGCGCGCGTGCTGCATTTGCCCGCGCCTCCCGAACGCATCGAATGCTTCGATGTGAGTCATACCGCGGGCGAGGGCACGGTGGCCTCCTGTGTGGTGTTCGGCCCAGAGGGCGCACGCAAGCGCGACTACCGGCGCTACAACATCGAGGGGGTCACGGCCGGCGACGACTACGCCGCCATGCATCAGGCGTTGCGCCGTCACGCGGCCCGCATCGCCAGCGGCGAGCGTCCCCGTCCCGATCTGCTGCTGATCGACGGCGGACCCGGGCAGGTCGATGCCGCGCTCCGGGCGCTGGCCGAGGCCGGGGTCGAGGGGTTGGCGGTCGTTGGCGTGGCCAAGGGTGCCGACCGGCGGCCGGGTCAGGAGCGTCTGCACTGGCCCGGGGAGCCGACGCCGATCGTGCTCGAACCCGACAGCGCGGCCCTGCATTTCATCCAGCGCGTGCGCGATGAAGCGCATCGATTCGCGATTACCGGCCACCGCCGGCGGCGCGCGCGCCGTTACCGCGAGTCCATACTCGAGACCGTACCGGGGCTGGGACCGGCACGGCGGCGCGCCATACTGACCCATTTCGGCGGGCTGCAGGGCGTGCTGCGGGCAGGCGTCGCGGATTTGGAAAAAGTCGCTGGCGTCGGCGCGTCGATGGCGCGTTCGATTTATGATCATCTGCACCCGGGGGCATGATGATCTGGAACCTGCCGAACATCCTGACGTGGCTGCGCATCCTGGCGATTCCACTGATCATGCTGCTGTTTCTGTTCGGCGGTCACGCGCCGAACAACCTTGCCGAGCCGTTGGCCGGGCTGCTGTTTGCGGCGGCGGCGATCACCGATTCGCTCGATGGCTATCTAGCACGGCGGCTGGGGCAGGTCACACGCCTGGGCGCTTTCCTCGATCCGGTGGCCGACAAGCTCATCGTCGCGGTCGCACTGGTCCTGATCGTCAGCCGCGATGCGCGCGCGGTCATGGTGCTGACGGCTGCCGTGATCATCGGCCGCGAGATTGCCATCTCGGCGCTGCGCGAATGGATGGCGGGCATCGGGCAGCGCACCGCGGTGGCCGTCTCGCGCATCGGCAAATACAAGACCATCCTGCAGATGGTCGGACTGACGATGCTGCTGTTCCGTCATTCGCTGCTGGGCGTGCCGATCTACCTGTTCGGGCAATGGCTCACGGTGCTCGCCGCGGCGCTCACGCTGATCTCCATGGCGCTGTATTTGCGTGCGGCGTGGCCCCATCTGTCAGCCCAGCCCTAACGGTGTCCGATCTGTTGGAAGAATCGGCGGCCGTGCAGCACACCGCCCTGCGGCTGGTGCGTGCACAGCGCGCGGCACTCGCGCACCGCTGGATCGACCGCTTCCTGCAGCAATACGGCATTCAAACCGCCGAAGGCCTGGCGTTGCTGACGCTCGCGGAGGCGTATCTGCGCATTCCGGATGCGGCGATGGCCGCGAAGCTGATCGCCGAGAAGTTCACGGATGGCGATTGGCGCTCGCACCGCGGCGCTTCGCCCTCATGGCGCGTCAACGCGCTCACACGCGGCCTGATGCTCGCGCGCTGGATGCTAAGCCGCGCGCCGCGGACTGCGCATCTGATGCGACCGTTGGTCGCGACGTCGATGCAGATATTGGGGCGCCAATTCGTGTTCGGTCGCGACATGCGCCAGGCGCTGCGGCGCGCGGCTCGCCGCGAGCTGCGGCCCTTCAGCTTCTCCTACGACATGCTCGGGGAATCGGCGCGTAGCGATGCCGATGCACAGCGCTACTTGGCGGCCTACCACGACGCCATCGCGGCGGTCGGTCAGCGCGCCGATCGCTGCGCGGCAAGCGCCTGCAATGACGGCATATCGGTCAAGCTATCGGCGCTGAATTGTCGCTACGAGCCGCGGCAGCGCGCACATGCGGTACCAGAGCTCATAGACACCGTGACCGCACTGGCCCGGGCGGCCCGCCAGCAAAATATCGGACTGACCATCGATGCCGAAGAGAGCGATCGGCTGGACATGTCGCTGGCCGTAATCGCCGCGGTGGCGGCCGATCCCCGTCTTAAAGGCTGGGACGGGTTCGGCTTTGCGGTGCAGGCGTACCAGCGGTGCGCGCCGGCGCTGATCGACTGGGCCGATGTCTTGGCGCTGCGTTGTGGCCTGCGCCTGAGCGTGCGGCTGGTCAAAGGCGCCTATTGGGATGTCGAGATCCAACGCGCCCAGCAGTTGGGTCTCGCAGGATTTCCGGTGTATACGCGCAAATGCGCCACGGATGTGAGTTACCTCGCCTGCGCCCGCAGGCTGCTGGACGCCAAGGGTCTGTTTCCGGCCTTTGCTACCCATAACGCGCACACCGCGGCCACGATACTGCACTGGTCGAGCGGTCGCAGTGAGTTTGAGTTTCAGCGCCTGCACGGCATGGGTGCGGGGCTCTATGAGCAATTGATCAGCGAGGCGCAGGTACGGTGCCGCATTTATGCACCGGTCGGAGGCTACGCGGAATTGCTACCGTATCTGGTGCGGCGCATCCTCGAGAACAGCGCTAACGCCGGCTTTGTCTATCAATTGGCCAGCCCGAACATCAGCGATGAGCGCCTGCTGCTCGATCCCGTGACGCAACTACAACGCACGCCCGCGTTGGAAAACGAGGCAATCGTGGCACCGAAGGATCTGTATCCCGACCGCAGCAACTCCGCCGGAATCGATTTTTCCGACCCTGCAGAAACCCGCGGATTGCTGGCGCGCATGGCAGGCACCTGGGCGCGCGAACAGCGTGCCGCGCCGCTGGTGGGCGGCAGGCAGATGCAGGGCATCGGCGTCGCGCTGCGCGATCCTGCCCATGTGGAGCGGGTGATCGGCACGTTTGTTGCGGCCAGTCCAGCCCATCTGGCGCAAGCCCTCGAACTGGCGCACAGCGCGCAGCCGCCGTGGGCTGCGCTCTGCGTGGACACGCGTGCGGATTGCCTGATGCGCGTCGCCGATCTGCTCGAACGCGAGCGCGACATGTTGATGGCCCTGGCGGTGCGCGAGGCCGGTAAGAGCATCGATGATGCGCTGGCCGAGGTGCGCGAGGCGGTCGATTTCTGTCGCTACTACGCAGTCCAGGCGCGGCATTTGATGCAGCCTGTGTCGCTGCCCGGACCGACGGGCGAGTTCAACGAACTGCGCTGGGCCGCCCGCGGCACATTCGCCTGCATCAGTCCGTGGAATTTTCCGTTGGCGATATTTCTCGGCCAGGTCGCCGCGGCGCTGGTCACCGGTAACGCGGTGATCGCCAAGCCCGCCCCGCAGACACCGCTGATCGCGGCCGCCGCGGTGCGCCTGCTGCTCGAGGCCGGCGTGCCGCCCGGTGTCATTGCGTTCCTGCCCGGGGACGATCAGATCGGCGCTGCGCTGGTCTGCGATCCCAGGCTCGCCGGCGTCGTGTTCACGGGCTCGAACGCCACGGCACGGCGCATCGCCCGGGCACTGCTGGCCGATGAGACACGTCCGATCGTGCCGTTGATCGCCGAAACCGGGGGCCTGAACGCGATGCTGGTGGATTCCACGGCGCTGCTCGAGCGAGCGGTCGGCGATGTCATGAGTTCCGCGTTCCACAGCGCCGGGCAACGCTGCTCGGCCTTGCGATTATTGTGTCTGCAGGAGGACATCGCCCCATTGACGCTGCGGATGCTGATCGGCGCCATGGCGAGGCTGCGTATCGGCGATCCCAGCGACATCGACACCGATGTCGGACCGGTCATCGATGCGAGCGCAAAGCACAGCCTCGAAGCCTACGTAGCATCTCTGGGGTCACAGCAGATCCTATATCGCTGCGCACTGCCGGCGCAGGCGGCCGGCGGGCATTTTGTGGCTCCGACGCTGGTGCGCCTGGGGCAGATCGAGGATCTTCGTCAGGAGGTGTTCGGTCCCGTGCTGCACGTCGTGACCTGGCGCGCCGGGGAGCTCGAGCAAACCATCGATCGCATCAACGCCAGCGGCTATGGCCTGACGATGGGTCTGCAGACCCGCTTGAGGCAACACACCGAGCAGGTCCGGCGGCAGGCTCGGGTCGGCAATCTGTACGTCAACCGCTCCATGATCGGCGCGGTCGTGGGCTCTCAGCCCTTTGGCGGCGAAGGGCTGTCCGGCACCGGGCCGAAGGCCGGCGGACCGCAGTATCTGACGCGTTTCATGACCGAGCGGGCGTTGAGCATCGATACCACCGCGGCGGGCGGCAATGTGCAATTGCTGCGGGATGCAAACTAGCACGCCGTCGTTGCCGCCCTGCACCTGGACGGCCGGGCGCGCTTACCGGCCAAAAGCAAACTATGTGACGTGCCGCTCACCACGCGGAAAGCTCGGCGCCCGCGGTTAAGTCCGGGCACAGATGCGCCGATACCCCTTATCGAGCGGCGGCCCCGCATTTGCAGGCCGAGGCGATTGACGTAACCATCAACGGAGCGGGCTGCATGTCCAAGAGAATTCTTGCGGTCGATGACTCGGCCTCGATGCGACACATGGTCGGCGTCACGCTGCGCGCGGCCGGCTATGAGGTGGTTGAAGCCTCCGACGGGCACGAAGCCTTGGAATACGCGCGCATGCATTCGGTGGATCTGGTGCTTGCCGATGTCAACATGCCACGCATGGATGGCATCACCCTGGTGGCGCAGCTGCGTACCCTGCCAAGCTATCACCTGACCCCGCTGCTGCTGTTGACCACGGAGTCGAGCCCGCAGAGCAAGCTGCAGGGCAAGCAGGCCGGCGCCACCGGATGGATGGTCAAGCCATTCCATCCCGATCAGCTGCTGGCGACGCTCGAACGTGTCCTGAATGGACCGGCCCGGCCGGCGGTTCGAGGCCACTAACCATGAGTTCCGTGAGTGACGATGTCGCCGGTGCCGCGCGCGAGCCCCGCGATGCGCTGGCCAGTGCCTTGACAGTGGCTCGTGGGCTGCACCAATTTTTAAATCTTGGCGTGGCGCAACTGGATGCCGCCGTGCGCGAGAGTGACACTCAGGTCGATAAGATCGCCCAGTGCCTGGCGGCGATCGCGACCGATCTGCAACAGCTCGAGGCGCGTGCGCAGGCCGAACCGGCGGCGAAGTGCACGGATCTGGCCACGTCCATCCGTGCGTCGGTGCAAGCGGCGGTCAAGGCGCTGCAGTTCTACGACAAGCTGATTCAGCGTCTGACGCACGTGCGCGCGGGCCTGGCCATTCCTGCCGACGCCACGACCGATCCGACCGCGACCGCGACCGCGACCGCGAGCGCGACCATCGATTGGAACGGGATCCTCGACCAGGTGCGCGCGCGCTACAGCATGGTCGAGGAGCGGGTGCTGTTCGATTTCATGATGCGCGGCCTGCGTGCCGAGCAGATGCTCAAGGCGCTGCAGAGCCTGCGCGAGGCCTCTGCACCGGGCGAGCTGGAATTATTCTGACGCGCAGCTGATCGACCAGATCCATCGTATGGTGGACCGCATCGTCGGTCAGTTTCAATACCTGCTAAAGCGGCGCTGAACGCCGGCATCGCGTGCGATGCTCACGTCAAGCCGCTGCGGAGGGCTTGACGCCGAATATCTTGCCGATCTTTTCCTTGAGGGTAGCGGCCGTAAACGGCTTGATCACGTAGCCGCTGACGCCCGCCTGGGCGGCTGCGACAATCTGCTCGCGCTTAGCCTCGGCGGTGAGCATCAATACCGGAAGCTTTTTCATGCGCTCGTCGGCGCGCACTTCGCGCAGCAGTTCCACGCCCTGCATGCCGGGCATGTTCCAGTCGGTGATCAACAAGTCGAAATTGCCCGCCTTCAGCAGCGACAGAGCGGTCAAGCCATCGGCGGCTTCGGTAATGTTGGAAAAGCCCAGATCCTGGAGCAGGCCCTTGATGATGCGTCGCATGGTCGAGAAGTCATCGACCACCAGAATACTCATGCCCGGTTGTGCGCTCACTCTCGCCTCCACTTGACTCGGGTATCGGCCCTGGCAGTGTGTTGCTTGAGCGCCGGGGGCGCCAGATGCAACTGCTGCGGTTGTTAGCGGGATCACAAAATAGCCCCTCGGGGGCGCGCCGGTGGTCGCGCCGGCGCAGCAATGGTGGCGCCGTCAGCTCGGCGCACGTCATCCCGCCCGGTATCCAGAATGTGAACGAAGTCCCATCAAGTATTTCCCCCGGACAGCCGTAACAGCTTTATGGAAGCTCATCGGTGATGGCAATGGATGCAAAACAGACCGTCGATGATGCGCTCGCCGAGCCCTGCGGCCGCGTCGTATTGGGCGGCAGCTGCACGATCCACGAGGCTGCGGCGATCAAGGCCCATATGCTCGAGCAGCTGGCGCGGCCGAGTCCCTATGAGATTGATGGCAGCGCCGTGGAGCGCATTGATGCCGCCGGCGTGCAGTTGATCGTGGCGTTTGCCCTGGACTGCCTGGAGCGCAGCCTGGCGTACGGCTGGAATGGCCGATCCGAGGCGCTCGAGCAGGCGATCGAGCTATTGAGCGTCGGCGCGTTGCTGGAAAGCCCGGGCGCCGGCGGCGTGCCGAGCTCGGACTAGGCGTCTATGACCCTGGACCTGGCACAATTTCACGAGACCTTCTTCGAGGAGAGCTTCGAGGCACTCGGTTCGATGGAGGCGGCATTGCTCAAGCTCAGCGCCGGCGAGGCCGATGCCGAGCTGATCAACACCATATTCAGAGTGGCCCACTCCATCAAAGGCGGCAGCGCTACTTTTGGCTTCGCGGACGTGGCCGCCTTTACCCATACGCTCGAGACGCTGCTCGACCAGTTACGCAGCGGTCAGCGCCAGGTTCAGTCGAACATCGTCGATGGCCTGCTGCGCTCGGTCGATGTACTACGCGACATGCTGACGGTGACTCAACGCAAGCAGCCCTCTGACCCCGCCCTGACCGCCGGCCTGCACGCTGAGCTGCAGGCGATCATGAAGAGCCCGGCAGGCGCGATCGGCGGCGCCGACGACGGTAGGGTCATTGCCGGCTGGCGCATCGGACTCGTGCCGGGCCCACTGATGATGGAGCACGGCAACGATCCGCTGCGCATGATGCGGGAGCTCGCGACACTGGGCACATTGGTCACGCGCGTGGACGCCGGCAAGGTACTCACGCTCGCCGAATTAGACCCGGAAGTGTGCCTGCTCTCCTGGCAGATGGAATTGCGTACCGACGCCGAGCGCTCGGCCGTCGAGCAGATATTCGAATGGGCGGAGGGCGAATGCACCCTATCCATAGAGCCACTGTCGCCGGTTGCAGCGACGCACGGCGGTCCATCGGCCGCAACCGCGGCGGCCGCAGCCAAGGTGGCGGCCACTGCAGCCGCGGCTTCGGGCCCGGTCGCTGCCGCGGGCCCCAAGACCCAACCTACGCCCGAAGCTGTGCGATCCGGTTCCGGCGAAGGCGGCTCGATTCGCGTCAGTATTGAAAAGATCGATGAGCTGCTCAATTCGGTGGGCGAGCTGGTCATCACGCAGTCGGTATGCAGTCAATTGGCCGCCGTGCTCGAAGGCCGTCAGGCCGATGAGCTGCGCAACGCTCTGGTGCAGTTCGAGCGGCATCTGCGCTCGCTGCAGGAAAGTGTCATGCGCGTGCGCATGTTGCCGATTGCATCGATATTCAATCGCTTTCCACGCATGATCCGCGACCTCGGTCAGCGGCTCGGCAAGAAGATGCAACTCAAGATGAGCGGCGATCAAACCGAGCTCGACAAGACGGTGTTCGAGAAGATCGGCGACCCGCTGGTACACCTGGTGCGCAACGCCGTGGATCACGGCATCGAGATGCCGGACAAGCGCCGGGCCGCCGGCAAGGACGAGCAGGGCACGATCTCGCTGCATGCTTATCACAAGGGCGGCAACGTCATCGTCGAGGTATCGGACGATGGCGCGGGACTGCAGCGCGACAAGATATTGGCCAAGGCGCGAGAGCGCGGCCTGGTCGGTGCGGACGAGGAGCTGTCGGACGACAAGATCCTGAACCTGATTTTCGCTCCCGGCTTTTCCACCGCGGAACTCGTCAGCGATGTTTCAGGACGCGGCGTCGGCATGGATGTCGTGCGGCGCAACATCAATGAGATCGGCGGTCACGTGCAGCTGTATTCGACACCCGGCAAAGGCAGCACCGTGCGTATCCGATTGCCGCTGACGTTGGCGATACTTGACGGCCAGCTGACCCGTGTCGGCAGGGAAATCTACATCGTGCCGATCGTGTCGATCGTCGAGACGATTCAGATCAAGCGCGATCAGATCAGTTCATTGGCACAGAAGGCTGAGCTGTTCCGGCTGCGCGATGAGTACATTCCGATCATCCGGCTCTATGAGCTGTTCGGGGTCCAAGCCGACAACACCGATCTGCTCAACGGGCTGCTCATGATCGTCGAGGCGGACGGCAAACGGGTCGGCTTGTTTGTCGATGAACTGCTGTCGCAGCAGCAGGTCGTGATCAAGAGTCTGGAGACCAACTTCAGGCAGGTGACGGCCTTGGCGGGCGCGACCATGCTCGGCGACGGCCGCGTGGCGTTGATTCTCGATATCCCCGGGGTGATCGTTCGATACATGAATCAGGCGCGCCGCGCCGACTCGGCCAGGGAGGCGGCTTGAGCCATAACGCGGCCAGCGCCCAACAGGTCCTCACCTTCAAACTCGCCGGTGAGGAATACGGTGTCGGCATCCTCATGGTCCAGGAGATACGCGGCTGGTCCGCGGTTACGGCCATTCCGCATGCGCCCAACTGGGTTCTTGGGGTCATCGAGCTGCGCGGTGTGGTCGTTCCGGTCATCGATCTGCGCCAGCGCTTCGAGCTTGAGCCGGCGCAATTCGGACCCTCGACGGTCGTGATCGTGATTCGTGTTGCCAGCGGCGGCGAGGAACGCACGATCGGGCTGGTGGTCGACGCCGTCTCGGAAGTCTACGACATCGACGCATCCACGTACCGCACGCTGCCCGAAGTGGGCAGCACGGCCGCGAGCGAAGTGGTGCAGGGTCTTGCGCAAACGGATGGCAAGACCCTGATTCTGCTCAATGCGGAGCGGCTTGCGGCGAGCGCTGCGCACTGAAGCATGAGCTAGCGGTGGCCGTAGCGGGCCGTGCGTTACCCCTAACTCAAATTCCAAGGACGACTTTCATGGGACGACAGGTTGGCAAAAAGACGGCAAAGCGCGGCAAAAGCAGTAAGGCCGCGATTGACGCCCTGCAGCTCGACGATTTTCGCGGCCAGATCGCGGCTATAGCCAAGGCGCAGGCCGTGATCGAGTTCGAACTGGATGGGACGATCCGCAGCGCGAATGAGCTGTTCCTGCGCACCGTCGGCTATGCGCTCGATGAGATCAAAGGCAAGCACCACAGCCTGCTGGTCGAGCCCGGGTATCGCGACAGCGCCGACTATCGCGCATTCTGGGCCAAGCTCGGGCGCGGCGAATACGATGCGGGTCAGTACCGGCGCATCGGCAAGGGCGGCCGGGAGATCTGGCTGCAGGCCTCGTACAACCCGATCCTGGACGGCAACGGCAGACCCTTCAAGGTCGTCGAGTTTGCGGCCGACATCACCGAGCAGAAGTTGCTCGCCGTGAGCAGCCTGCGTATCAAGACCGCGCTGGATAACGTCTCGGGCAACGTCATGATGGCCGATGCCGAAAACCGCATCATCTACTTGAATCAGTCGGTCCAGAACATGTTTCGGAATATTGCGCTGGAGCTGCGGCGTGAACTGCCGAACTTCGACCCCAATAAGCTCATGGGTTCGAACGTCGATGTGTTTCACAAGAACAGCGTGGACCAGCAGCGCCTGCTCGCCGAATTGCGCGGGACGCTCAAATCCCGGCTCAAGATCGGCGCTGTAACGCTATGCACGATTGCCAATCCGGTGCTGGACGCGCAGGGCAGGCGCCTCGGCACGGTGGTCGAATGGATCGATCGGACCCAGGAAGTCAAGGTCGAGGAGGAGGTGGCCGCGATCGTTGCAGCGGCGCAGTCCGGAGACCTGCTCAAGCGCATTCGCACCGACGATAAGCAGGACTTCTTCGAGAAGCTGGCTGATGGTATCAACGGCTTGCTCGACAACATGCTGCAGGTCGTCAAACAGATCAAGGCAGCTGCCGCGGCGGTTCAAAGTGGAGCGGAGGAGATCTCCAAGGGCAACACGAACCTGTCGGAGCGGACCGAGAAGACCGCCGCGAGCCTGGAGCAGACCGCATCGTCGATGGAGCAGATGACATCGAGCGTCAAGCAGACCGCCAACAACGCCGGGCAGGCCAATCAATTGGCGATGGCGGCGCGCCAGCAGGCGGAGAAGGGCGGCGCCGTGGTGGGCTCGGCGGTCCAGGCGATGAGCGCGATCAATGGCGCATCGAAGAAGATTGCCGACATCATCGGCGTGATCAACGAGATCGCCTTTCAGACCAATCTACTGGCGTTGAATGCCGCGGTGGAAGCGGCGCGAGCAGGCGAGCAGGGACGCGGCTTTGCGGTGGTGGCAACCGAGGTGCGCAATCTCGCGGGACGCAGCGCGACCGCGGCCAAGGAGATCAAGGCGCTCATCCAGGACAGTGTGGCCAAGGTCGATGAAGGCAGCAAACTGGTCGACGAGTCGGGCAAGACGCTGGCGGAGATCGTCAACGCCGTCCAGAAGGTCACCGATATCGTGGGCGAGATTGCCGCGGCGAGCCGTGAACAGTCTTCGGGCATCGAGCAGGTGAACAAAGCGGTAATGCAGATGGACGCGACCACGCAGCAGAACGCTGCGCTGGTTGAGCAGGCGGCCGCCGCCAGTCACGCCATCCTCGAGCATGCGCAATCGCTCAATTCGGTGATCTCCAAATACCACGTGGGCGAGGAGCCGCCGGGCATCGCCGCAGCAGCGCTCGAGCGTCGCGCGGTGAGTCGTCCCTGGGCCAATGCAGGGCTCAAGCCGCCCACGGCGGGCGCGCCCGCTGCGCCTAAGCCTGCCCCGCCGGCGGCGAAGGCGCCGGCAGCCAGGCTGATCGCCAACGCGCCGCTGGCCAGCGACAGTGAGTGGCAGGAGTTCTGAGGAGCAGTTCCATGACGCAGCCCATGACAGCCGCTTATGAAGCGTCGAGCGCCTGTGCGCAGAACGCCGCGCAGTATCTGACCTTTGTCTGCGGCGGTGAGGAGTACGGCGTCGAGATTCTGCGCGTGCAGGAGATCAAGGGCTGGGATCACGTCACGCGTGTTCCGTATGCGCCGCCCTACGTACTCGGCGTCATGAATCTGCGCGGCATGATCGTACCGGTGATCGATCTGCGCATTCGATTGAATCTCCAGCAAAGCAATTTCGATGCCTCGACGGTGGTGATCGTGGTGCGGGTTCAGACTTCGCGCGAAAAAAGACGGTCGGGATCGTAGTCGACGCCGTATCGGAGGTCTACAGCGTGCCGGCAGAGTCGGTCAAGCCGATACCGGACCTGGGCTCGATCGCCGACGGGGCCTGCGTCAAGAGCATCGCTACGGTGGACGGCAAGATGGTCATGCTGCTCGACATCAACGAACTGGTGGCTGCATGCGTCGAGAAC
>DAIMZW010000015.1:36255-43452 GCA_036733765.1 Steroidobacteraceae bacterium | reverse complement strand
CGGGGAAAAAGCGGACTGGGTTCATCCAAGCGTTAGAGATCGAGGTTCTTCACGGTGCCGCGACCGGGACCGCGACGGTTCGAAGCCGCCTCCAGCGGGGCGAGTTCACCCAAGCCATCTAGAGATCGAGGTTCTTCACGGTGCGCGCGTAGGCTTGGATGAACTCTTTTCGGGGTTCGACCTTGTCGCCCATGAGCGTCGTGAACATCCGCTCGGCGTCCTCGCTGGCCTCTTCCAAGTTGACTTGTTTGAGCCGGCGCGTCGCGGATTCCATGGTGGTTTCAGCTAGCTGCTGCGCGTCCATCTCGCCCAACCCTTTGTATTGCTGGACTTGAAACTCTTTGGGATCCCGCTCGCCGAAGATGCGCTCCAGTTCAGCATCGTCGAACGCGTACCACTGCTGTTTGCCACGCTTGACGCCGTACAGCGGAGGCATCGCGATGTAAACGTATCCGCGTTCCACGAGCTGCTTCATCTGCCGGTAGAAGAACGTCAGCAGCAGCGTGCGGATGTGCGAGCCGTCGACATCCGCGTCGGTCATGATGATCACGCGGTGGTAGCGCAGTTTGTCGATATCGAATTCTTCGCGACCGATGCCGCAGCCGAGCGCGGTGATCAGCGTGCCGACTTCGGCCGAAGACAGCATCTTGTCGAAGCGCGCCTTCTCGACGTTGAGGATCTTGCCCTTGAGCGGCAGGATCGCCTGCGTGCGCCGATCGCGACCCTGCTTGGCCGAGCCGCCGGCCGAGTCGCCCTCGACGATGAAGATCTCCGATAGCGCTGGATCCTTTTCCTGGCAGTCCGCGAGCTTGCCCGGCAGGCCCGCGATATCGAGCGCGCCCTTGCGGCGCGTCATCTCGCGCGCCTTGCGCGCGGCTTCGCGCGCCCGCGCGGCCTCGAGGATCTTGTTGACGATGGCGCGCGCCTCCTGCGGATGCTCGAGCAGGAACTCACCGAGCTTCTGCGCCACGGCGGTCTCGACCATGCCTTTGACTTCGGAGGAGACCAGCTTGTCCTTGGTCTGCGACGAGAACTTGGGATCGGGCAGCTTGATCGACAGAATCGCCGTGAGACCCTCGCGCGCATCATCGCCCGTGGTCGCGATCTTCTCCTTCTTGGCGCTCGATTGCTGCTCGATGTAGTCGTTCAGCGTGCGCGTGAGCGCGGCGCGAAAGCCCGAGAGGTGCGTGCCGCCGTCCTTCTGCGGAATATTGTTGGTGTAGCAGTACATGCTCTCCTGATAGGAGTCGTTCCACTGCAACGCTACTTCCACGGTCGCGGTGCCCTCCTGGGTGCGAAACCAGAACACCAAGTCATGGACGGGCGTGCGCGAGCGATTCAAATGCGCCACGAACGCCTTGAGGCCGCCGTCGTGCTGGAATACGTCGGATTTGTTTTCGCGCTCATCGATGAGCTCGATGCGCACGCCGGAGTTCAGGAACGACAGTTCGCGCAGGCGCTTGGCCAGCGTGTCGTAGTTGAACTGGATGTGGGTGAAGATCTGCGACGAAGGCTTGAAGCGGATGGTGGTGCCACGCTGCGTGGTCACGCCGACCACCGCCAGCGGCGCGGCTGGCTCGCCCAGATGGTATTCCTGGCGGTGAACGTGACCGTCGCGGCTTATCGTCAGCAGCAGATAGTCCGATAGTGCGTTGACCACCGAAACGCCAACGCCGTGCAGGCCGCCAGACACCTTGTATGAGACGTCATCGAATTTGCCGCCCGAATGCAGCACCGTCATGATCACTTCGGCAGCGGAGCGGCCCTCTTCGGTATGGATATCCACCGGGATGCCGCGGCCGTTGTCCGAGACCGTGACCGACTCATCGGCGTGTACGGTCACCACGACCCGGTCGCAAAAGCCCGCCAGCGACTCGTCTACCGAGTTATCGACGACCTCGAAAACCATATGGTGCAGACCACTGCCATCATCGGTATCACCGATGTACATCCCGGGTCTTTTGCGCACTGCATCAAGTCCCCTTAAGACTTTGATTTTACTGGAATCGTAGACGTCTGTCGCTGTCATAGCGAGGCTCTTGAATTCATGCGTTCATTATAGCCTTTTGACGCTTCCTTGTTCCACGTGAAACACCGCGTCGGGCACGCCAAGCAGTGTGTTCTCCGGCTGTAGTGCCGTCACGACCAGTTGGGCGCCGAGGCTGCGTAGGGTCTGCAGCAGAGCGTCGGTCCGACCGGTATCAAGTTCGGCAGCCGGGTCATCAAGCAGCAACGTCGGCGTTCGGCCCGCGGACTGTGCGATGTAGCGGGCCATGGCTATCGCCATCGCCATGCCGAGCAGCTTTTGCTGGCCGCGAGAGACTACCTCGCGCGCCGCACGGCCCTCGATGCGCAGGTTGACTTCGAATCGATGTGGGCCGACGGAGGTCAAACCCCGCTCGCGATCGCGCGCTCGATGGGCTTGCAGCGACTCGCTGAGACTCAACTCGCGACTCCAGCCTTGGAAAAAGCCCAGCGAGGCATCTACAGCCCCCAGGCTGCGCAGCACGTCCGCCCAGTCAGATTGCAGGGCGCCCATAAGTCGTGAGCGCGCCGCGGTCAAAATCTCACCGAAACGAATCAGTTCACCATCCCACAGCGCTTCCTCGGCGCCGGTCTGCAGCGCAGCGTTGCGCTGCTTCAAGGCCCGGGTATAACCCTGCCACTGGCGAACGAAGCCTGGTTCCACGTGGAACACTGCCCAATCGAGCCAGCGGCGGCGCTGCGCAGGCCCGTCCTCGACCAGCCGGTGGATGCCCGGATCAATCACTTGCACCGGAAAGACTTCCGATAGTTCGACGCGGGAGGCTGCCGGCAGCCGGTCGATATGGATCTGCAGCGCGTGATCACGGTCGCATTCGATGCCGATGGTGTGGCCGGGCCCAGGAGCCGTGCGTCCCTGGATCCAGAGCCGCGGTGCATTGTGGCGGATGAGCTGTTCGGTATGTCGGGTTCGGAATGAACGTCCGCGGCCCAGCAGGTAGATGGCCTCGAGCAGTGAGGTCTTACCTGAGCCGTTGTCGCCGCTGATCAGATTCAGGCGCGGATCCAGCTCCAAATCGGCCCGCTGGAGACAGCGCAGATCCTCCAGGCGCAGTTCGGCCAGGCTCACGGCTAAGCGGCTCAGAGCCGCATCGGCATGACGACGTATTTGACGCTGACATTTCCGGGCGCGCGAATCAAACAGCTGCTGTTGGCGTCGGTGAGCCCGACCTCGACCGTCTCGGTCTCTACGGCCGCCAGCGCGTCGAGCAGGTAACTGACATTGAAGCCGATTTCGATCTCCTCGCCGCTGAAATTCACTTCGAGTTGATCTTCGGCTTCTTCCTGTTCGGGGTTATGCGCCTGGATGGTCAGCAGGCCAGGCGCAAAGGTTAGCCTCACGCCGCGGTACTTTTCGTTGGATAGGATTGCCGTGCGCTGCAATGCCGCTCGCAGCGCATCGCGGCCGGCGGTCATGATCCGCGGTGGTTCGGCCGGAATGACGCGACCATATTCTGGGAACTTGCCGTCAATGAGCTTAGAAGTGAAGCGAACCTCGCCGATCTGGACGCGAACGTGATTAGTTCCAATCGCGACTTCGATTTCGCCTTGCCCGTCGAGCAACCGTTGCAGTTCCAGCACGCCTTTGCGCGGCAGGATGATCTGCGTTAATTCCCTCGCGTTGCCCTCGAGCGCCACCTCGCACCAGGACAGCCGATGACCATCGGTGGCGACGGCGCGCAGTACCTCGCCATTGGTCTCGAGCAAGGTCCCGTTGAGGTAGTAGCGCACGTCCTGCTGTGCCATGGCGAAATGGGTTTTATCGATCAGTCGGCGGCAGTCCTGGGCACGGATCGAGACGGTCTGCTGTGCATTGATCTCATCGATGACCGGAAACTCCGCCGCCGGCAGGCTCGAGAGCGTGAAGCGACTGCGCCCGCCCCGCAGCACGACCCGTTCTCCCTCGCGCGTGGCGGTGACCTGGCTCTTCTCCGGCAGCGTGCGGATGATATCGAGCAGCTTGCGGCCCGGAACCGTGATATCGCCGGGTTGTGTTACGGTCACTTCGGCGGCGGCGACCAGTTCGACTTCCAGATCCGTTCCCGTTATGCGCAAGCGGTTTTCGCGCGCGCTGAGCAAAACGTTCGACAGGATCGGCATCGTTTGTCGTCGTTCGACCACGCCGATGACACTCTGCAGCGCCTCGAGCAGATGTTCGCGTGTCGCGGAGACTTTCATAGTGCCTGCGGATCCTCTGTCTCTTAGTGTTCTTTCTTAAGAAAGGTCAATGATAGATATTAAGCCTGTGAATAGCGCGCATAACAGCGCGCCCGGAGCTTTCGCCGCCCAATGCCAGCATTCGCGTAGTCTCGCTGCGGCGAACAACCGCGCTCGCTGCCTGTGTGCGAGGTGTGGGTAACCTTATCCACATTCTTCTGCACAGCAAATACACGTCAGCCCGTCAGGGTTCTCAACAGGTTTGAATAATCCTCCTGAATGCGCTGCTCGAGGTCGCGCAGCTCCTTGATGCGCTTGCAGGCATGCATCACCGTGGTGTGATCGCGGCCGCCGAACGCATCACCGATTTCAGGCAGGCTGTGGCTGGTGAGTTCCTTCGCCAGCGCCATGGCCACCTGCCGCGGGCGCGCGACCGAGCGGCTGCGGCGCTTGGAAAGCAGATCCGCCACGCGAACCTTGTAGTAGTCGGCGACGGTTTTCTGAATATTTTCCACCGTAATCAGCCGCGCCTGCAGCGACAGCAGATCCTTGAGCGCCTCCTTGGTGAATTCGAGTGTGATTGGATGGCCGGTGAAGCGTGAGTTCGCAATCACGCGACGCAGCGCACCCTCGAGTTCGCGCACGTTGGAGCGAATGCGCTTGGCGATGAAAAATGCCACTTCCTCGGCAAGATCGATGCCTACCGCCTGCGCCTTGCCGATCAGGATCGCGACACTGGTTTCGAGCTCCGGTGGCTCGATGGCCACCGTCAGTCCCCAGCCAAAGCGCGATTTGAGTCGCTCCTCCAGCCCGTCGACCTCGCGCGGATAGCGATCGCAGGTCAGGATCACCTGGTGCTGACCCTCGAGCAGGGCATTGAAGGTGTGGAAGAATTCCTCCTGCGAATGCTCCTTGCCGGCGAAGAACTGGATGTCGTCGATCAGCAGCGCATGCAGCGAGCGGTAGGAAGTCTTGAAGTCATTGATTCGATTGTGCTGCAGCGCTCGGACCATGTCGCTCACGAAGCGCTCGGAGTGCACATAGGCCACACGCGCTTCCTTGTCGCGCTCCAGGATCAGATGCCCGATGGCATGCATCAAATGCGTCTTGCCCAAGCCGACTCCGCCGTAAATGAACAATGGGTTGTAAGCGCGCCCTGGATTGCCCGCCACCTGCAGCGCCGCGGCTTTGGCGAAGTGATTGCTCTTGCCTTCGACGAAGCTGTCGAAGGTGAAGTTGGCGTTGAGCGCCACTCCGACCGCGTTGGGTGCGTTCTTCAAAACGTGCACCGCAGCGATGGGCAGATCGTCGAGGGCCGGTCGCGATCCGACTTCCACGGTGATCATGGACGGCTCGGCAATGCCGCGCTCGCGCAGCAGCACCGGGATGCGTCCGAGCAGGTTGCTGCGCACCCAGTCGACCACGAAGCGATTGGGGGCGAGCAGGCGCAGGGCGCCATCGGCTTCCACTGATTGCAGCGGCCGCACCCACGTGTTGAACTGCTGTTCGGGCAGCTCGTTTTCGAGCGCGCTGACGCAGCGCGACCACAACGACGCATCCAAGACTAGGCTCCGGGAAAAGGGCCGAGAGTCTATACCGAGCCGATGACGGCCAGGAAGCGGTTGTGTTGACACGCCGACCACCGCTGCGTACCCTGCCGACCCATTTTTCGTTCAGTTTTCAGGGCCTTGAAATCATGAAACGTACGTACCAGCCGAGTAAGGTGCGCCGAGCACGCACGCATGGATTTCGGGCCCGCATGGCCACGAAGAACGGCCGCGCGGTCTTGGCTCGCCGACGCGCCAAGGGCCGCAAGCGCCTGAGTCCGTAAGAGCGGCCCAAGAGGGGGCCCAAGAGGGTGATAATGGCCGGGCGAGCGCGATCCGCCCCCGCGCAGCCTTTGAGCTTCCCGCCCGCGCGGCGCTTGCGAAAACCGGGCGAATTCAAGCGGGTTTACGCCACGGGCCGGCGAATGGGTAATGAGTTCTTCACGGTCAATACGCAGCCCAATGAACTCACCGCGGCTCGGCTCGGCATGTCGGTGGCGGTGCGCGCGATGGGCAACGCGGTCGAGCGCAACCGTGTGCGGCGCATGATCCGGGAGAGTTTTCGCCTGAATCAGTCGATCATCCCGGCACTGGACATCGTCATCGGCGTGCGCGCCGCTGCGCGCAGCGCCGAGCCCGCTCAACTGCGCCTGAGTCTTGAGCGACTTTGGCAAAAATTGACGTTATTACATTCGTGAGCACGCTCATTAAATTTCTAATTCGTGGCTACCAGCTGACGTTGAGCCCGCTGCTCGGGCCGCGATGCCGCTTCTATCCTTCCTGCTCGCAGTACGCGTTGCAGGCGGTGGGTACGCACGGCAGCCTACGCGGCAGCCTGCTGGCGTTGCGCCGGCTATCGCGCTGCCACCCCTGGCATGGCGGTGGCTACGATCCGGTGCCCCTAGCTTCAATCGACCACCGCACCCGAACAGGCCCACCACGTCCATGACCGCTAATCTTCGAATGTTCCTGTGGGCGCTGGTCGGCATGGCGCTGTTTGTGAATTACCAGACCTGGGTGCGCGACTATCCGAGCCTCGCGCCGTCCACGGCGACGCACGCCGAGGGCTCGCCAGCGGCCGGGCTCGACAGCAGCGCGCCGACCGCGCGTGTCCCGGCGACGACCGTGCCTGCCAGCGCCCCCGCTGTCGAACACGCGGCCTCGGCGGCGCCGGCGGCTCAGAGCCTGGTGGAGGGCGCCGCGGCCTCCCTAAGCGCCGGTCACGTGTCTGTGCGCACCGATGTCCTCGACGTTGAGGTCAGTCTGGCCGGCGGCGAACTCGAGCGGGTCGATCTGCCGGCCTATCCGCTGGCCAAGAACACGCCCAACGTACCGTTCCGGCTGCTCAATCGCGACGCCGCCGATTCGCTGTTCGTGGTGCAGAGCGGGCTCGCGGGCACGAGTGAGGAGCTCGCCCCCACACACCAGGCGCCCATGAGCGCCGACGTGC
>DAIMZW010000015.1:0-36245 GCA_036733765.1 Steroidobacteraceae bacterium | reverse complement strand
TGCAGGAGCTGCGGCTCATGCCGGGCCAGGATGAGCTCCGGCTGCCTCTGCACTGGAGCGACGGGCATGGCGTGACGGTCACCAAGGCGCTGATCTTCCATCGTGGCGATTACCAGATCGGTCTCGAGTATGAGATCCATAACGGCGGCGGTGCGCCTTGGACCTTCGCGCCGTATGAGCAGATCCTGCGCTACAACACGCCAATCGAGCGCTCGTACTTCCGTGTCGACAGCTATGCCTTCAAGGGCCCGGCGATTTCGGACGGTAAAAAATTCCAGAAGCTTGATATCACCAAGGGTGCGAGCCTCGACCAGAGCGTTACCGCCGGTTGGATCGCCGCACTGCAGCAGCATTTCCTGGCCGCGGTGGTGCCGCCAAGCGATATCCCCTATCGCTTTGCGCTCAAGACCCAGGGCAATGAATTCCTGCTCTCGGCGACCGGCCCCAGCCAGAGCGTGCCGGCCGACGGCAGCGCCTTGGTGAAGGCGAATATATGGGTCGGCCCCAAGCTGCAGGCGCAACTCGATCAGGTCGGACCCAAGCTCAGCCTGGTGACCGACTACGGTAAGTTGAGCGTGTTGTCGACGCCGTTGTTCTGGCTGCTCGATCGCGTGCACCGCGGGGTCGGCAACTGGGGCTTTACGATCATCATCGTGACACTGCTGCTCAAGCTGCTGTTCTATCCGCTCTCGGAGGCCAGCGGCCGCTCGATGGCGAAGATGAAGGCGCTCGCGCCGCGGCTGAACAGTCTGCGCGAGACCTACAAGGAAGATCGTGAGAAGCTCAATCGCGGCATGATGGAGCTCTACCAGCGCGAGAAGGTCAATCCGCTCGCGGGCTGCCTGCCGATGGTGATCCAGATCCCGGTGTTCCTGGCCTTTTACTGGGTGCTGCGCGATAGCGTCGAGATTCGCCAGGCGCCGTTCATTTTCTGGATCAACGACCTGTCCTCGCGCGACCCGTTTTTCGTGCTGCCAGCCGTCATGGCGGCCGCGATGTTCGTGCAATACAAGCTCAATCCGCAGGTCGTCGATCCGATGCAGCAGAAGGTGTTCATGTTCATGCCGATAGCCATGTCGGTCACCTTCGCGTTCTTCCCTGCCGGTCTGGTGCTCTACTGGGTCACCAACACAGTGCTATCGATCCTGCAACAGTGGAACATCAACCGCCGTATCGAGGCCCAGGGCCGCTCGAAGCGGTGAGCGCCGACACCATCGTCGCGGCCGCGACGCCGCCGGGGCGCGGCGGCATCGCGATCGTAAGACTGTCGGGGCACAAGGTGCCCGCAATCGCCACCCCGCTGCTCGGCGCGCTGCCGGCCCCAAGGCTCGCGACCCGCGCGAGCTTTCTCGATGAAGCGGACGGTGTGATCGACACCGGGATCGCGCTGTATTTTCCGGCGCCGCATTCCTATACCGGCGAGCACGTGCTGGAGCTGCAGGGCCACGGAAGTCCGGTGGTTGTGGAAGCGCTGATCGGGCGCGCAGTGGCGCTCGGCGCGCGGCGTGCGCAGCCGGGAGAGTTCACGCAGCGGGCCTATCTGAACGGCAAGCTCGATCTGGCGCAGGCCGAGGCGGTTGCGGATCTCATCGACGCAGCGTCCGAGGCGGCGGCCCGCGCTGCGCTGCGTTCACTCGAAGGGGAATTCTCGCTCCAGGTGCGCTCACTCGGCACAGCGCTCGCAGCATTGCGGGTGCAGGTGGAGGCCGCGATCGACTTTGCGGAAGAGGAAATCGAGGTCCTGCCCGACCTCGCACTGCGCGAGCAGCTCGAGGCCGCAGTGCGGCAGCTCGCGGCGCTGCGAGCGATAAGCGGGCAGGGGCGGCTGCTGACCGAGGGCATGACGATCGTGATCGCCGGCCCCCCCAACGCCGGCAAATCCACCTTGCTCAATCGCCTGGCCGGCCATGAGGCGGCTATCGTGACGCCGCTGCCGGGCACCACGCGCGACGTGCTGCGCGAGCGCATACAGCTCGACGGCATGCCCTTGCACCTGCTCGACACCGCCGGATTGCGCGCGCAGCCTGGAGACGCCATCGAAGCCGAGGGCATCCGTCGCGCCGAGGCCGCCCTGGCACGAGCCGATCGCATCCTGTTCGTGATCGATGCCGCTGCCGACCCCGGCGCGAGCGCCTATGAGGCCCAGCGCGCGCGGCTACCCGCGCAGGTGCCGGTGACGCTGGTATTCAACAAGATCGATCTGTGCGTGAGCGCAGTGGGGCGCCCGGCCGCCGGCATCGACTCGATCCGCGTGTGCGCACGCACCGGCGAAGGTCTCGAGACGCTACGGTGCCACCTCAAGGCGAGCATGGGATTTGCGCACGGTGGAGAGGGTGCGATCTCGGCCCGTGCGCGCCACCTGGAGGTGCTCGCGCGCTGCGCCGGCCATCTGGATGGCGCGGTGCAGCAACTGGCGCAGCGATGCGCACGCGAGCTGGTCGCTGAAGAGCTGCGGCGAGCGCAGTTGGCACTGGGCGAGATCATCGGCAGCGAGAGTTCCGATGAGCTGCTCGGCAGGATCTTCGGCTCTTTCTGCATCGGCAAATGAGCGCCGTAACGGTAATGAACCAATAGCGATACAGTGATCGTCTTAAAGACTCATCGTCGTGGTTAAATCGACACAATCGATCAGCAGAGCGCATGACATTTGCTTGTCCCATGGACCGATCGCACACTTGAGCGATGCGCTTTTCCAAGACCTTCGATGTCATTGTCGTTGGCGGCGGGCATGCCGGCACCGAGGCCGCCCTGGCCGCCGCGCGCATGGGCTGCCAGACGCTGCTGCTGACCCAGAACATCGAGACCCTTGGAGCCATGAGCTGCAACCCCGCCATCGGCGGTATCGGCAAGGGCCATCTGGTGCGCGAGATCGACGCGCTGGGCGGCGCGATGGCGCGCGCCGCCGACCAGGCCGGCATCCAGTTTCGGACCCTGAATGCCAGCAAGGGGCCGGCCGTGCGGGCTACCCGCGCACAGGCGGATCGGCAGCTGTACAAGAAGGCGATTCGCAGCCTGCTCGAGCATCAGCTTGGGCTTGCCATCTTTCAGCAGGAAGCCGCGAGCCTCAACATACAGGGGGGCCGGGTACTCGGTGTCACAACGATCACCGGCATCGTGCTCGAAGCCCCAAGCGTGATACTGACCGTAGGTACTTTTCTGGCCGGCCGGATTCATCTGGGGCTCGAGCACTACCAGGCCGGCCGCGCGGGCGATGCGCCGGCGCTTAAGCTCGCCGCGCAGCTGCGCGAGATCGCCCCGCGTACTGGGCGGCTCAAGACCGGAACGCCGCCGCGCATTGATGGCCGCACCATCGACTCTACGGCGCTGGCCGTGCAGCACAGCGATCAGCCGTTGCCGGTGTTCTCGTTTCTGGGCCGTGCGCGCGAACACCCGCGACAGCTGCCCTGCCATATCACGGCCACCAACCAGCGCACCCACGAGATCATTCGCGCAGCCTTTGATCGCTCGCCCCTGTTCACGGGCCGTATCGAAGGCGCCGGCCCGCGCTATTGCCCCTCGGTCGAGGACAAGGTCCACCGTTTCGCCGACAAGAGCTCGCACCAGATATTCATCGAGCCGGAAGGCCTCGATACCCCGGAGATCTACCCCAATGGGATCTCGACCAGTTTGCCGTTCGACGTGCAATGGCAGTTTGTGCGCAGCATCCGCGGCTTCGAGCAGGCTCACCTGACCCGGCCCGGCTATGCCATCGAATACGATTTCTTCGACCCGCGCGACCTCAAGTCCTCGCTCGAGACCAAGACGGTCGCGGGCCTGTTCTTCGCCGGGCAAATCAACGGCACCACCGGCTACGAGGAAGCCGCAGCGCAGGGGATGTTGGCCGGCATCAACGCCAGCCTCTGCCAGCGCGCCGCGGCGCCCTGGATCCCGAAGCGCTCGGAGGGCTATATCGGCGTGCTGGTGGACGATCTGGTCACGCGCGGCACCGCCGAACCTTACCGCATGTTCACGAGCCGCGCCGAGCACCGGCTGCTGCTGCGCGAGGACAACGCCGATGCGCGCCTGACGCCGATCGGGCGTGAGCTCGGACTCATCGATGATGAACGCTGGCGGCTGTTCGAGGACAAGCGCCGTGCCATCGACACCGAGTTCTCGCGCCTCGAGCAGCGTCGCTTCAAGCCCGGCCAGATACCGCCGGAGTGGGCGGCGCGCGTGCTCGGCGGGGCCGCCCCGGCGCGCGATGTGGGCGCGTTCGAATTATTGCGCCGGCCGGAGGTCAGCTATCCGGCGCTGCTCGAGCTGGTGGGCGAGGCGAGCACAAGCGGGCCCGATGGCGCAGCGCTCGATGATCGCCTGATGCCGCAGGTACAGCGTGATATCGAAGTGCGCGCCAGTTACGCCGGCTATATCGAGCGGGCACAGCAGGAGATCGAGCGGACGCAGGCGCACCAGGATACGCTGCTGCCCGGTGATCTGGATTACGCCACGCTCGCCGGACTGTCTAATGAAGTACGGCAGGTGCTCATGCAGATCCGCCCGGCCACCGTTGGCCACGCGGCGCGCGTACCCGGCATCACGGCGGCGGCCGTGTCGATCCTGCTGGTGCATCTGCGGCGGCACAGCACGCGCGTGGCCTGATAACATGGGCGAAAAGCCTATTAAGGAGCGGGTCTATGGAAACGGCAGCGCAGCTGTTGCGTCACAAGGGTGGTGTGATTCACAGCGTCGATCCGGAAGCGCCGGTGCTCGATGCGATACGGCTCATGGCGGAGCATTCCATCGGCGCGCTGCTGGTCATGGAAGGAGAGCGGCTGGTCGGCGTGGTGTCGGAGCGCGACTATGCGCGCAAGGTGATCCTGCTCGGCTACGCCTCGAGCGAGACACCGGTCCGGCAGATCATGAGTTCGCCGGTCATAATGGTTCGCCCCGACCAGACGCTGCGCGAGTGCATGCAGCTCATGACGGAAAAGCGCGTGCGGCATCTGCCGGTGGTCGATCGCGAGCACGTGCTCGGGGTGCTCTCGATCGGCGACCTGGTGCGTGCGACGCTCGAAGAGCAGCAGCAGACCATCGAGGAGCTCGAGCGTTATATTCGCAGTTGAATCACTTGCGCCAGAACGTGGGCGTGAGCAGTACCGCGAAAGTGATGATCTCGACGCGCCCGAGGAACATGCCTGCAATGCAGATCCAGCTCTGGAAATCGTTCAGCGCGCTGTAATTGCCGGCGGGTCCCACCAGGTTCAGCCCCGGGCCGGCGTTGTTGATGCAGGCCACGATCGCCGACAGCGCCGAGATGAAGTCCAATCCCGAGATCAGCAGCGCAAAGGTCAATACGGCGATGGTGATGAAGTACAGGAAGATGAAGGCCAGCACCGAATAGACCACACCGTTCGGCACCGCCTGGCCGGAGATCTTCAGCGGCATGACCGCCTGCGGATGGACCAAGGTGAACATCTCGCGCAGCGACTGCTTGAACAGGATCAGTGAGCGGAACATCTTGATCCCACCGCCGGTCGAGCCGGTACTGGCGCACAGACAACTCAGGAACAGCATCCACATCGGGGCAAATATCGGCCAGCTGCCGTAGTCGGTGCTGACGAAGCCGCTGTCGGTGGCCAGCGAGATCACGTTGAACGCCGCGTAGCGCAGCGAGCTGAAAAAATCGGCGTAGACGTTCTTGATCTCGAGGAACACCGCGATGGCGATGCAGCTGCCGAGGATCAGCAACAGCATCCAGCGCGCTTCCGGGTCGCGGCGATAGACATCGAAGTTGCCCTTGCGCAGCGCGATGAAATGCGTTGCGAAGTTCATGGCCGCGATCAGCATGAAGATCATCAGCACGAACTCGATCATCGGTGAATGGAAATAGCCGATGTTGGCATCGTGGGTGGAGAAGCCGCCCAGCGCCAGGGTCGAGAACGCATGGCAGATGGCATCGAACATCGACATGCCGGCAGCCCAGAGCGACAGCGCGCAGGCGGCGGTCAGGCCCGCATAGACCGCGCCGAGGGTCTTTGCGGTCTCGGTGATGCGCGGCGCGAGCTTGGCGTCCTTGACTGTGCCGGGAGCACCGGCGCGATACAACTGCATGCCGCCAACGCCGAGCAAGGGCAGGATGGCGATGGCGAGCACGATGATCCCCATGCCGCCCAGCCAGCTCAAACTGTGGCGCCACATGTTGATCGAGTGCGGCAGCACATCGATGCCGCTGAGCTGCGTGGCGCCCGTGGTCGACAATCCGGACATGGTCTCGAAATAGGCACGCGTGAAGCCCAAGCCCGGCATGTCGATCAGCAGCGGCGCCGTGGCCACGGCCGCGATCGTCAGCCAGCTGACCGTGACCAGCAGATACGCATCGCGCGGCTTGAGGTCGTAGCGATAGCGCCGCGTGGCTAAGCGCAGCACCAGCCCGCCGGCCACGCTGATGGCAGCGCCAATCAGAAAACCGCGCATCGGCGCGATCTCGCCATAGAGCAGCGCGGTCACGATCGGCAGCAGGAAATACAGTGCGAACCAGGCGAGCAGCGAGCCGAAGATGTTCAGTACCCCGAGCAGCGAGCGCATCGTGATCTAGCTGTCGCTCTGGAACAAGCGCGAGACCGCATCGATATGGCGGCGGTCGGACAGGAAGATGATCACGTGATCTTCGGCCTCGATCATGGTGTCGTGGTGCCCCATGAGCACGCTATCGCCGCGCACGATCGCGATGATGCTTGCCCCCTGTGGCAGCACGATCTGCTCGACCCGGCGTCCGATCACGCGCGAACGACTCTGCGTTCCATGCACCACTGCCTCGATGGCTTCGGCCGCGCCGCGCCGCAGCGAGTGCACGCGCACCACATCGCCGCGGCGCACGTGGGCGAGCAGCGAGCCGATCGTGATCGTCTGCGGCGAGATGACGATGTCGATGCTGTGACCTTCCATGAGCTGGCCGTAGGAAGGCCGGTTGATCAGCGCCATGACGCGCCGCGCGCCGAGTCGCTTGGCCAGCATCGCCGAGAGCACATTGGCTTCCTCGGAGTTGGTCAGCGCCGCGAACACATCAGCGCTGTCGATGTTCTCCTCGACCAGCAGTTCCTCGTCCGCGGCATCGCCGTTGAGTACGATCGTGTTCTCGAGAATCTCGGAGATCCGCCGCGCGCGGCGTGGATCGCGCTCGATCAGCTTCACCTGGTTGCTCTTCTCGAGCGTGCGCGCGAGGCGCAGACCGATATTGCCGCCGCCGGCGATGACCAGGCGCCGCACGGGATCCTCGCTGCGGCGCAGTTCCGCCATGACGCGACGCAGATCGTCCGAGGCGGCGACGAAGAATATTTCATCGTGCTCCTCGATGACGGTATCTCCGGCCGCCGGCACCAGCCGATCGTTGCGATAGATCGCGGCGACCCGCGTTTCGGTGTCGGGCAGGTGTTCGCGCAGCTCGCGCAGCTCGCGCCCGACCAGCAGACCGTCGCGGCGTGCGCGAACGCCGACCAGCTGCACGCGTCCATCGGCGAAGTCGACCACCTGCAGTGCGCCTGGGTAAGACAGCAGCCGCGCGATATACTCGGTGACCAGTTGTTCGGGACTGATCCAGACGTCGACCGCGAGCGCGCCTTCGGTAAACAGCTGTTCGCGCGCGGTGTATTCCGGCGCGCGGATGCGCGCGATCTTGGTCGGCGTGCGGTACAACGCATGCGCGATCTCGCAGGCGACGATGTTGACTTCATCGCTGTTGGTCAGCGCGACCAGAATATCGGTGTCGGCGATGCCGGCGCTCTCGAGCACGGTCGGATAGGCGCCGTTGCCGGCCACCGCGCGAATGTCGAGGCGGTCCTGCAGGTCGCGCAGCACGTCCTCGTTGGTGTCCACGACCGTGACTTCGTTGGCCGGCTCGCGCGAGAGGTGGTACGCCGCGGTGCGTCCGACCTGACCGGCTCCCAGAATCAGGATTTTCATCAGCCCGTGCGCTCCGAAGATCTCTACATCACTTCAAGGTTTGCATATTGCAGCATGAGCCATTTGGAGCCCTGCTGCTCGAAATTGACCTGCACGCGCGCATGCGGACCCTGGCCTTCGATGTTCAGCACCGTGCCCTCGCCGAACTTGCCGTGGCGCACGCGCGTGCCCAGACGCATGCCGGCGCCGAGGACCTCGGACAATGGCGTCTGCCACAGTGCGCCGCCGTTGTGTCCGCGGCCGTTGTGCGCGGCGGTGGCTGGCGCCTGCGACAGACGCATGCGCGGGCGCACTTCCTCGATCAATGCCGGCGGCAGCTCCTGGATGAAGCGCGACGGCGCGTTGTGGCTGTCGACGCCGTGCAGCCGCCGCTGCTCGGCATAAGTGAAATACAGCTGCCGCATCGCCCGCGTCATGCCGACGTAGCACAGCCGGCGCTCCTCCTCGAGTCCCTCGAGGTCGTTGATCGAGCGCTGATGCGGAAACAATCCGTCCTCCATGCCGCTCAGGAACACCAGCGGAAACTCCAGGCCCTTGGCGGTATGCAGCGTCATCATCTGCACGCAGTCGTCGGCGCGCGTGCCCTGGCCTTCGCCGGATTCGAGCACGGCATGAGCCAGGAAACTCTGCAATGGCGAGCCATCGCCGTCGGGGTCGAAACCGCGCGCGGCACTGACCAGCTCGAGCAGGTTCTCGACCCGTGCCTCGCCGCGGTCGGCCTTGTCTTTCTGATGCTGCTCGATGAGCCCGCTGTGTTGGATCACGTGGTCGACCTGCTCGTACAAGGGCAGGTTGGCGATGGCCGCACTCAGGCGTTCGATGAGCTGCTGGAAGCCGAGCAGCGCGTTCGCGGCGCGTCCGAGCGATCCGTCGCAGGCGTTCGCGGCGGCACGCCACAATGAGCTGCCCGCCCCGCGCGCGGCCTCGCGAATCGCGTCGATGGTGCGCGCGCCGATGCCGCGTGGCGGCAGATTTACCACGCGCTCGAACGAGGCGTCATCGTCGCGGTTGGCGATGAGCCGCAGATACGCCAGCGCGTCCTTGATCTCCGCGCGCTCGAAGAAGCGCAGGCCGCCGTAGACGCGATAGGGCAGGCGCGCGCTGATCAGCGCCTCCTCGAAGGTGCGCGACTGCGCGTTGGAGCGATACAGGATCGCGATCTCGCGCCGCAGGCCACCGCGCTGCGTCCAGTCGAGGATCCGCGTGACCACGAAGTCGGCCTCGTCGCGCTCGTTGTATGCGGCGAACAGCCGCACCGGCGCGCCGCGCGCGCCACTGGTCCACAGCGTCTTGCCCAGACGAGCGGAATTGTTGGCGATCAGCGCATTGGCGGCCTCGAGGATCGAGGCGGTGGAGCGGTAATTCTGTTCCAGGCGGCACAGCTTGGCCTGCGGGAAGTCGTCGCGGAATTTGTGCAGGTTCTCGACCCGTGCGCCGCGCCAGCGATAGATCGACTGGTCGTCATCGCCGACCACGAACGGCGCGCCCTCGGAGCCCACCAACAGCCGGATCCAGGCGTACTGAATGGCGTTGGTATCCTGGAACTCATCGACCAGCACGTGCCGGAAGCGCGAGCGATAGTGGCGCAGCAGCGCAGGCGTGTCGCGCCAGAGTTCGTAGGCGCGCAGCAGCAGCTCGGCGAAATCGATGACCCCCGAGCGCGCGCAGTTTTCTTCGTATTGCGCATAGAGCTTGATCATCTGCGCTTCAGTGGCGTCGATGCCGGTCTTGAGGTGCGTTGGCCGCCGGCCTTCATCCTTGTGCTTGTTGATGAAGTACTGCACTTCGCGCGGTATCCAGCGGTTCTCGTCCAGCTGCTGCGACTTCAGCAGTCTTTTGATCAGGCGCAGCTGATCCTCGGCATCGAGGATCTGAAAGCTCTGCACCAGGCCGGCTTCACGCCAATGCATTCGCAGCAGCCGGTGCGCGATCCCGTGAAAGGTGCCGAGCCACAGCGCGCTGCCCGGCATGCCGAGCAGCTGCTCGACCCGCCCGCGCATCTCCGCCGCCGCCTTGTTGGTGAAGGTCACGGCCAGCACGCCGTGCGGCGATACCCCCTCGGTCGTGATCAGCCAGGCGATGCGGTGGGTCAGCACACGCGTCTTGCCGCTGCCGGCGCCGGCCAGAACCAGCACCGGCGCCATTGGGGCGGTCACGGCCTCGCGCTGTGCATCGTTCAGGGGATTGAGGATAGGTGAGAGGTCCATGCGGGCGGCGAATTCTACCCGCTCACCAGCGATTGCGCAGATCCCGCAGCGCCAGGAAAACCGCGCGCGGCGTCGGCTCGGAGCGCATTGCCGGGCGCGTGTGCTGCAGTCCGGCGATGATTTCGGGGCGGTCGAGTCGGAAGAAGACATTGACCTGCTTCTCCTCGCCCAAGGTCAGGATGGGCATGTCTGCGGCCGCCAGGCCGGTGACACGTTGCGCGAGCTCGCGTGCGGCCTGGTTCGAGGGCTCGCGATCGAGCGTGAAGCCGAGGTTACGCAGCAGATATTCGTGCCCTGGGAATACGCGCGTCGCCGCGGGCAGCCGCGACAAGCAGTCCGCAAAGCTCTCGTACAGCAGCTGCGGATCCCCGCCGTGGATGCAATTGCCGACGCCGGCATTGAACAGAGTGTCGCCTGAGAACAGCGCCGGCGGCTGCGCACCGAGCCCTTGCCCGTACAGGCACAGATGCGCGCGGGTGTGGCCGGGCGTATCCAGGCAGCGCAATTGTACGCAGCGGCCCACGCGGACCAGCTCACCGCCGTTCAGACCGTGCGTGACGCCGCCGATGCGGCCCGCAGCCTCGGCATGGGCCAGCACGCTCGCACCGGTCTGCCGCACCAGCGCGGCGTTGCCGCCGGTGTGGTCGCCATGTTCATGGGTGTTGAAGATCTGGCGGATGGACCAGCGCATCTCCTGCGCACGGCGCAGGCAGGCCTGCCAGTTGAGCGGATCGATCGCCAGGGCCTCGCCGGTCTCGCCGCAGGCGACCAGGTAGTTGAAATTGCGGCCCTCATTGTCCGCCCAGACGCGCTCGATCAGCATGGCACACTCCCATAACAGATTGCTGCGGCAATACCTAGGTAATAATAAGCCGATGAAGCTCGCCGCGATCTGCGGCCGCTTGCCGCTGGGACTGGTCGCCGGCGTCAGGCTTGCGGAAAAATCCAGCGGCCAGTCGGCCTAGGCGTCGCCATCGAGAATCTCCAGGTCGATCAGCGCCTGGCGCGCCTCAACCAAGCCACGAACACGCACCGCGTGCATGCCCAGCCTCTGTGCCGCTTCGATGTTGAGTAAGTTGTCATCGAAAAAAAGCACCTGCGCAGGCCGGCACCCCAGTGATTTCAGCACATGCTCATAGGCGTCCGTGTCGGGCTTGATGCGCCCGGTCAGGTGCGACACGAAGTGATTATCGAACGCCACGCCGAGCCCCATCTCATCGAGCACGCGCGGCCAGTGCAGAGGATTGCTGTTCGAGAGCAGCGCGCGCTGATAACGGCGCGGGATGCGCGCGAGCATCTCCAATGTGCCGGGATACAATCCGGTCGGCCAGCCAACGAAGGAATCCAGAAACCGCTGCGGGTCGACCGCCAGCCCAAACTCAGAAATTACGCCGGCAGCGAACTCAGGCGCATCGATCTGCCCGGTCTCAAACTGGCGTACCGGCACCGATAGCAGCCAGCGGCGCCAAAGCTCTTCAGCGCTAATCCTATTGCCCAGCCATTCGAGAATGACCTCGACGCCGCCGAGCTCCACCAGCACGCCACCGACGTCGAACAGCAAAACGCGGATGTCCGTTGTTGAAGAGCTCGTGTTCATCGTCGCTGTGGCGCAACTGGTTCCAATGGCTGCAGCGTGTATGCGGGCAGTATAAGCGGATCCACCTGTGGATTAGTGCGAACTGTGACGGGCCATAGCCCGTTGTCGCCCGGTGCGGGCCTACTCTGAGCGGCTTCGCCCACACTTTTGGAATTACCATGGCTTCACTCATTCACTGCATCTACGCCAGTACCGACACGCGGGCCTTTGACGATGGCGAACTGCACGAGCTTTTGCAGCAAGCGCGTCTGCGCAACGCCCAGGCGCGTGTCAGCGGCATACTGCTATACACCACCGGCAGTTTCTTTCAGGTGCTTGAGGGCGAGGCCGAGGCTGTCGACGCGATTTTCGATCGCATCGCGCAAGACCCCAGGCATGAAAAGGTGACTGTCATTGTCCGCGAGCCCATTGCACAGCGTTCGTTCGAGGACTGGTCGATGGGATATGCGTCGGTCACCCGCAAGGAATTAAGACTGATCGTCGGACGAAACGACTTCTTTGATGATGGCAATTGCTATATCAACCTGGGCAACGGGCGCGCAAAGAAACTCCTTCGGGCTTTCGCTCAGGGCCGTTGGCGTACGCAATTGGATTCAGCCATAGCGGCTTAAGTCTTGCAGTGCCGATGCCGGGCTTTGAATGTCTCCCGGGTTTTCGATTTGGAGACGATGAGGTCGACGGGAAGTCGCGTGTTTATCCGACCACGAGTAGAGCCGCCAATATTTTGGCGTGGCGCAAGCTATTACGCGGCTGATCAACCCGGCGGGACGTAGATGGCCCGACCCTTGCCGGTCTTTTTAAAGATCCCCAAAGATCCTGCAACTCCTACTCCCACCGACGAATCTCGCGAATACGACTCCGACCCTACCCCGGTCCCAATAGCACCGGTTTCGCGGTCGGTAAGGCCCTCTAAAATTATCCCATTGGCACCGAGTTGCGCCGCCTGCGCCTTAAGCCGCTCGATCACCTTGTCCATGGCACGCTGGCCGCCAGGTCCGAACACGCTGTTACTCGACGCACTGAGAATCGCCACCTCTTCAAATGCGGGCGGTGCGTGCGAATAGATTCTAACTTGCTCGGGTGAGATCGCCGGTCGAGCCGTACCAACGAGTATATGAGATGACGGCGCACACGCTGCCATCATGAGCACTGAGAGGGCGAGGATGAGCCGACCGGTCATCATCGGCGAGCGGTCCTCAAGGCGCTGAGCGGCACGGCAAACTCACCGGGGCTGCCGTGCCCCGAGTCGCTGGCCCGCGCTGCGCCGTCGCCTCCAAAGGCTGCGCCGAAGATCACCTCATAGGTCGCCGGCAGACCCTCAGGCGTGCGCGAGCGTTCGTAGGTGCTGAGCATGGTCTGTATGCTCGCTCGGCCCGTGAGTCCGCGCGCTGGCGCTTGCGCGGCGTTGCGTGCGCCCAGCTGTTTGAGTTCGCGCATCAGGGCGTGCGCGTCGGCATAGTGCAGGCGATAGTGCTCGAGATCCATGACGGGCTCGGCGAGGCCGGCACGCATGAGCCCGTCACCGAGCTGCTGTATGTCGGCAAACAGGCTGACGTGGCTGTGATCGTCGGCCGCCGCCCAGGCGCCGCGCAGCTCGCTCAAGGTATCGGGACCGAAGGTGGAGAAGATCAGCAGGCCGCCGGGCTTCAGCACGCGCGCGAGTTCGCGAAACACCGCATCCGGCTGATCGCACCACTGCAGCATCAGATTGCTGTAGATGAGCTCGACGCTCTGCGCGGCCAAAGGCAGCGCATGGGCATCGGCGCAGACGCGCGCAAGACCCGCCCGGCGCCACGGCCAGCGCGCGCGCGGCATGGCGTGCAGCATGCCCTCGGCGATGTCGATCGCCAGCACTTGCGCGCGCGGAAAGCGGCTGCGCAATTGTTGTGCGGCCTGACAGGTACCGGCGCCCAGGTCGATCACGCGTTGCGGGGCGAGCGTGAAGTACTGCAGCCGCTCGAGCAGCTCTTCGCGCACGCGCCGCTGCAGTCGCGCCTGTGCGCCATTGGGTTGCGGTTCGGATTCGGTCATGGGTGGATTCTTGCTCCAATGGCGTGTGCTTTGACAAGCAGGGGGACGTTTCCCGGCTAGCTCGATCAGCTGGGGATAGGTCGAGCAGGACGGCTTGGTGCGGCGCACCATGAGTTCGATTTTCACTATGACTAGGGCTCGCCCACCGTCAGCGCGTGGTGGCGTATTCGATCAGGACGCCGGCAAAAATCGCGATGCCGAAGTAGCTATTGTTTTGAAACGCCAGCAGACAGGCGGCGCGCTCGCGCTCGCGGATCAGCCATTGCTGCCAGATGAACAGCGCCGCACCGGCCGCGAGGCCGGCGTAGTAGCCGAGATCGAACCGCAGCGTGCGGCCTATGAGCACCAGCGCCAGCAGCATCATGCACTGCATGACGCCAATCATGAGCCGATCCATATCGCCGAACAGAATTGCGCTCGATTGCACGCCGACGCGTACATCATCGTCGCGGTCCACCATGGCGTACTCGGTGTCATAGACGCCGGCCCACAGCACCGCCGCAATCAGCATGAGCCAGCCCTCGCGCGGCACGAATCCGAGCGTCGCCGCAAACGCCATCGGCACCCCCCAACCGAAGCACAGGCCCAGGTACAGTTGCGGCAAAGGAAAGAAGCGCTTGAGCAGCGGATAGGAGACCGTGAGTGCTGCGCCCCCGAAGGCGAGTTTGAGGCTCAGCGCGTTGAGCCTTAGAGCCAGCAGCAACGCTACCACGAGCAGCGCGGCAAACAGTGCGAGCGCCTCATAGGGCGAGACCATGCGGGCAGCCAGCGGCCGTGCGCGCGTGCGCCTGACGTGCGGATCGATGTTGCGGTCGGCCAGATCGTTGACGATACAGCCGGCGCTGCGCATCACGACGGTGCCGGCGATGAAAATGGCCAGCAACCGGCGCGGTGGATGACCGACGCTGGCGACCCACAGCGCCCATAGCGTCGGCCAGAGCAGCAGCCAGATGCCGATCGGTCGGTCCAGGCGCATGAGCTGCGCGAACGCAAGCGCTCGCCGCAACAGACGCGGCGCACGGGGCCGCGGCTCGGCGCTGCGCAGCGGCAGCTCAGCCGACGCGTCCATACTGCTCCCGCTCACCGATCCAGCGCATGCGCAGCGCCGCCACGCGCTCAGGCGCCGCCTCGAGCATGTGCGCCGCCGCGGCGCGCACCGCCGTCAGCAGATCGGCGTCACGTGATAAATCGGCGATGCGCAACTGCGCCAAGCCGGTCTGGCGCCGGCCCAGCAACTCGCCCGGACCACGCAGCTCCAGGTCGCGGCGCGCGATGCGAAAGCCGTCATTGGTGTCACGGATCATCGCCAGGCGCGCGCGCGCCATCGGCGAGAGCGGTGCGCGGTACAACAGCACGCAGTTGCTCTGGTGCAGGCCGCGGCCGACCCGGCCGCGCAGTTGATGCAGCTGCGCAAGTCCCATGCGCTCGGCGTTCTCGATCACCATGAGGCTGGCGTTGGGCACATCCACGCCGACCTCGATCACCGTCGTGGCGACCAGCAGTTGGGTTTCCCCGGCGGCAAAGCGCTGCATGATCTGATCTTTCTGCTTGGGCGGCATGCGCCCGTGCAGCAGCTCCACGCGCCGTGTCGGCAGCGCCTCGGTCAGCGCCTGTGCGGTTTCCTCGGCCGCTTGGGCATTGAGCTCTTCCGACTCGCAGATCAGCGGACATACCCAATAGGTTTGGCGTCCGGCACGGCAGGCCTCATCGATGCGCTCGACGATCTGTGCTCGCCTCTGCTCGGGCAGCACCACGGTGCGAACGCCCGTGCGTCCCGGCGGCAACTCATCGACGATCGAGAGGTCTAGGTCGGCATATACGGTCATGGCTAATGTGCGCGGGATCGGCGTCGCACTCATGATCAATTGATGCGGTGTGTGGGCCTTACCATGACCGCCCTTGGCCGCGAGTTGCAGGCGCTGCTGTACGCCGAAACGATGCTGCTCATCGATGATCGCGAGCGCCAGATTCTCGAACTGCACCTCGCCCTGGAACAGCGCATGCGTGCCCACGCACAGTCGCGCCTGGCCGCTGGCGACGGCACGCAGCGCTGCACGCCGCGCACGCGCGCTCTGGGAACCGGTCAGCAGGCTCACCGGGATACCTAAGGGTTCGAACCAGCCCGACAGCGAGCGCGCATGCTGCTCGGCGAGCAGCTCGGTGGGCGCCATGAAGGCGGCCTGGGCACCACTGCCGATCGCGCGGGCCGCCGCCGCCGCGGCGATCACGGTCTTGCCGCAGCCGACGTCGCCCTGCACCAGTCGCGCCATCGGCTGTGGCGTGCACAGGTCGCGATCGACTTCGCCCAGCACGCGCTGTTGCGCGACAGTGAGCTGGAACGGCAGCGCCCGGAGTAGCCGCGTCTCGAGCTTAGGCAGGTCGAGTAACGGCGCTGCCAGCTCGCGCCGCGAGCGCCGGCGCAGTTCCATCAGCGAGAGCTGGTGTGCCAGCAGTTCTTCGAAGGCCAGCCGGCGCTGCGCGGGATGTCGGCCCGAGGTGAGCTCGGCGAGCCCGGTCCCGACCGGCGGGCGATGCATGAATTCCAGCGCGCTGCGTAGAGAAGGCAGGCGCAGCCGTTGCAGCAGGTTCTCGGGCAGCAGCTCGGCGACGCCCTGCGCATCGAGTGCGCGCAGCGCACGGTCCACCAACATGCGCAGACGGCCTTGGGTGAGGCCCTCGGTGGTTGGATAGATCGGCGTGAGGGTTTGCGGCAGCGGATCGCTCGAGGCGGTGATGTGGCGGTATTCCGGGTGGACGAGCTCCGGACCGAACGGGCCGCGCCGCAACTCGCCATGGCAGCGCAGGCGCACGCCGGGCGCCAGAGCCTCGCGCTGGGCACTGGAAAAATAAAAAAACCGCAGGGTCAGCGAACCCGAGCCGTCGGCCAGCCGCACCAGCAGCTGGCGGCGTCGGCGAAATACGATCTCGGTCAGCAATACTTCGCCTTCGATCACCGCGCGCATGCCGTCCTGCAGCGCGCCGATGGGCTCGACGTGCGTGCGATCCTCATAGCGCGATGGCAGCACGAACAGGATATCCCCCGGCTGCTCGACGCCGAGGCGCGCCAGCCGCGAGCGTAACGTGGCAGCGCTCGGCGCGCCGCGACGCTCGCTGGGCGTGCTGCGCGCAACCCTCAAGGCAGACTCAGTACGCACTCCATCTCAACTCGTGCGTCGCGCGGTAGCGCGGCGACGCCAACGGCGGCGCGCGCCGGGTACGGCTCGCTGAAATAGATGGCCATGATCTCGTTGACCTTCGGAAAGTGCGTCAGATCGGTCAGGAATACGTTGAGCTTCACGACATTCGCGAGCGAGCCACCGGCGGCCTGCGCGATCGCCTTGAGATTCTCGAACACGCGCCGGATCTCGGCCTCGATATCGCCGCTGATGATCTGGCCGCTGGCCGGATCGAGCGGGATCTGCCCGGAAACATAGACAGTGTCGCCGGCGCGCACCGCCTGCGAGTAGGTGCCGATGGCTTTGGGGGCATCCGCGGTTTGTATGATCTGTCGCTTCATGGTGGTGTTCACTCGCTTCGTTCTGTATCGCTGGGATCGTCGTGGCGCCCGTGCCGCGGGTTGTTGCCATGGCTCGCGATCGCCCGCACCACACGCAGCACATCAGGCATATGGCGCACGACGCGCATGATGCGCGCCAAATGCGCCCGGTCGGCCACCTCGACCACGAAGACGATGACCTGAGTCTCGGCATCGCGTTGGTCGATCGACACATGGCTGACATTGGTTTGGGTGCCGGCGATCGCGGCCGACAGCGCCGCCAGCATACCCATGCGGTTCACGATGTCGATGCGGATTTCCGCGAGAAACAGCCGTCCGGGCTTGTGCTGCCAGGTGACCGGCAGCCACTTGTCAGGTTGCTTGCGGTAATCCTCGACATTGGCGCAGGTTTCGCGGTGGACCACGATGCCGCGGCCGGTGCTCAGGAAGGCGAAGATTGGATCGTTGGGGATCGGGTAGCAGCAATGCGCGTAGCTGACCAGCAGTCCCTCCGTGCCAGCCACCGCGAGCGGCGAGGCGGCACCATTGGCGACATCGATGCGATCACCGGGGAGCAGCCGCCGCGCGACCAGCGGCGCGAGCCGTTCGCCGAGGCCGATTTTTTCGTACAGCTCATCGGCATCCTTGAGCACGAATTCGGCCAGGGCCGACTCCAGAGCCTGCGGCGACACTGCCTTGAGCTCGACGTCAAACTCGGCGAGCGCCTGGACCAGCAGGCGCCGCCCAAGCTCGACCGCCTCGCTGCGATGCAGACTCTTGAGATAGTGCCGGACCGCTGAGCGGGCCTTGGCCGTCACGACAAAATTGACCCACGAGGGGTTGGGGGTTGCACCCTTGGCGGTAATGATCTGCACGGTCTGGCCATTGCGTAGCACCGCGCGCAGCGGCGTCAGGCGGCGATCGATCTTGGCCGCGACACAACGGTTACCGATGTCGGTGTGGACCGCATAGGCGAAGTCGACGACGGTGGCGCCGCGTGGCAGGCGCAGGATCTCGCCGCGCGGGGTGAACACATAGACCTTGTCGGGAAACAGATCGACCTTGACGCTCTCGATGAATTCCTCGGAATTGCCCCCGACCTCCATCTCCACCAGGTTTGAGAGCCATTTGCGCGCGCGCTCCTGCTGGGCCGAGCCCTCGTGCTCGTCCTGCTTGTACTTCCAGTGCGCGGCAATCCCCGATTCGGCGATGTGGTTCATGTCTTCGGTGCGGATCTGCACCTCGATCGGCACGCCGTTTGGCCCGAACAAGGTCGTGTGCAGAGACTGATAGCCATTGACGCGCGGTATCGCCACGTAATCCTTGAAGCGGCCCGGCATCGGCTTGTAGACGCTGTGCACGATGCCGAGCGCGCGATAGCTGGTATCGGCCGAATCGACGATTATGCGCACGCCATAGACGTCGACGATCTCGGCGAGCGTGGCGCGCTTGCGCAGCATCTTGCGATAGATGCTGTAAAGGTGCTTCTCGCGCGCCTCGACGCGGCCCTGCAGTCCGGCCTTCTTGAGCGCCGCCTCGAGCTGCGTGCGGATCTTGCCCAGGAATTCCTTCTGATTGCCGCGCGCGCGCTTGAGCGCCCGCTCGATCACGCGATAACGCTGCGGATACAGGGTGCGGAAGCCCAGATCCTCGAGCTCGAGCTTCATTGAATACAGCCCGAGCCGCTCAGCGACCGGGGCGTAGATATCGAGCGTCTCGCGCGCAATCTGCCGGCGCTTGGCCGGCGCCAGGGCCTCGATGGTGCGCAGATTGTGGGTGCGGTCGGCGAGCTTGACCAGGATCACCCGCAGGTCGCGCACCATCGCCAGCAGCATCTTGCGGAAATTCTCCGCCTGCGCTTCCTCGCGATTCTTGAAGCGGATCTGATCGAGCTTGGTCACGCCATCGACGATTTCGGCGACGTCGTTGCCGAAGCGCTGTGCGATGTCCGACTTCGCGATCGGCGTGTCCTCGATGACATCGTGCAGGATCGCGCCCACGATGGTGTCGGCGTCGAGGTGCAGGTCGGCAAGGATCACGGCCGCCGCCACCGGGTGCGTAATGTAGGGTTCGCCCGAGACGCGCGTCTGGCCCTGGTGTGCGGTGGCGCCAAACTCAGCGGCGGTGCGGACGCGCTCGACCTGTTCGGGCGGCAGGTAGGTGGCGACCTTGGCTAATAGCTCCTTGACGCCCGGAGTGGTGCGCTTCGCGCCGGGCAGCAACCCCAAGAGCGAAGACGCATAATCCACAGCCGTCTCGTAGCGAGAACCTCGAGTCTCTTGGGATCTCTAGGGCTCGCGCTCGATCAGGCCGAACTGCGGCGCACGGAAGCTCGCCTCGTTATCGGCATCGGGCACCAGGGATTCCTGTCGCGGCTCGGGCTCGCGCAGCATCTCCGGCGTGATGTTGCCGGCCGCAATCTCGCGCAGCGCCAGGACCGTGGACTTGTCGTTCTCGATCGGAACGGTCGGCTCAGCGCCATTGGCCAGACGCCGCGCGCGCTGACTCGCCAGCAGCACCAACTGGAACAGGTTATCGACGTTTTGCAGACAGTCTTCGACGGTCACTCGGGCCATGGCTATGAATTTCCTGAAAATACCGGCAGTTGTCCGATCGAGTGTACTGCATCGGCGCAACGCTGCGCCAGCGCGCAGCGAGCCCGGCAGCTCAGCGCACCAGGCTGCGAATCAGGTCGTGGAGTTCGGGCCGCGTTGCGCGCAGCTCCTGGCCGCCGCCGTCCAGGATCGCTCCCAGGTCCTGCGCCGCGCGCTCGAACTGGTCATTCAGAACCAGGAAATCGAATTCGTTGTAGTGCGCCATATCCGCCGCGGCATCCGTGAGTCGGCGCGCGATGGTCTCGGCGCTATCGGTGCGGCGTTCGCGCAAGCGCTGTTCGAGAGCCGCGCGCGAGGGCGGCAGGATGAAGATCGTCTTGCAGGCGGGCATCGCGCGGCGCACTTGCTGCGCACCCTGCCAGTCGATCTCGAGCAGCACGTCCTTGCCGGCCGCGAGCTGGCCCTGGATCTGCGCACGACCGGTACCATAGAAATTGTCAAAGACGCAGGCGTGCTCGAGGAACGCGCCCTCGCCGACCAGTTGGTGAAACCGCGCCGGGGTGACGAAATGATAGTCGCGCCCCTCTACCTCCTGAGCGCGCGGTATGCGCGTGGTATGGGAAACCGATACCACGAGCTTCGGCCGTGCCGCGAGCAGGGCGCGTACCAGGCTGGTCTTGCCGGCCCCGGATGGCGCGGATATGACAAATAGTTTGCCCACAAGTTAAGCCGGAGTTATGAGCTGCGCATGATGCCATGCGTTCGTCACATGGCAACCGGCACTGCGTAACCGTCCGGCCTCGAGCGCCGCCAACAGAGTCACAAGTATCGTGATCTCGCCGGAGAATCTCGCAGCGTTTCGCTCTGAATTACCGCTTGTGGATGCAGCACTACGGCGCCCGGACATGATCGGCCCCATCGTCATAGGCAAATCATAGTTGGGCCGCGAAACGACAGTACCCGGAATAATTGACAGGCTTTTTCAAATTACGAGATGGCTGAACGGGAGCCACACGCGTCGCCGATTCCACATTAATCAGGTAGAAAATACTTATTTTTCAAATAGTTAAATTTCTATTCGATGTTCTGTACCTGTTCGCGCATCTGTTCGATCAGCACCTTCATTTCCACCGCCGTGCGCGTGGTCTCCAGGTCCTGTGATTTGGAGGACAGTGTATTGGCCTCGCGATTGAATTCCTGCATCAGGAAGTCGAGCCGCCGGCCGGCCGGCTCGCCGCCGGCGAGCGTGCGGCGCGTCTCTTCAATATGGCCGCTCAGTCGATCGAGCTCCTCGGCCACGTCGAAGCGCTGCAGCATCAGCGCAATTTCCTGCTCGATGCGATCCTGATCGACCTGTGCGGCGAGTTCGCGCAGGCGCTCGGCGAAGCGCGTTCGGATGCGCGCCTGCGCCTCAGGCAAGCGTGCGCGTGTTGCTGCGATCATATCGACCAGCGTCGCGCAGCGCTGCTCGATCAATGCGGCCAGTCGCGCCCCTTCACGGGCGCGGGCATCCTTAAGCTCGAGCAGTGTCTGCGCGAACAGCGCGCGCACGGCCTCGAGCACCAGGTCGGCATTGGCGCTGTCCTCGCGCAGCACCCCGGGCCAGCGCAGCAGCTCGATCAGATCGATCTGCACATGCTGCGTCAGCACGGATCCGAGTTCGCGCAACCGCGCGAGCAGCCGCTCGAGCGCGGCGTGGTCGATGTCGAGGGTCGCGGCGCCGGCCTGCGGCGAGCGCTGCTGCAAGCTGCAGTCGACCTTGCCGCGCTTGAGCTCGCGCGCCAGCCCCTGGCGCAACTCCGGTTCGAGTGCGCGGCAGCTGTCCGGCAGGCGCAGCGTCGCGTCGAGAAAGCGGTGATTGACACTGCGGATCTCGCACACGAGCGTACCGTATGGGCCGGAGCGCTCGAGTCGCGCGAAACCCGTCATGCTTGCGATCATGGGAGGCTGATGGTGTATAAAGCGCGGCGAAGTTTAGCGGAAAGCGTTGGAGCTCGCTTGCGGGTCGAATATGCCGAATTGAGCCTGCAGGGTACACGCGATAGCAATCAGGATCGTGTTGCCGTGGCCCTGGCGGAAGAGGCCGCGTTGCTGATCGCGTGCGATGGCATGGGTGGGCATGCCGACGGCGAGGCCGCGGCCGAGATTGCGCAACGCAGTGTCACCGAGCGCTTCCTGCAAGCCCCGCTGCCATTGCTCGATCCCCTGGGATTCCTGCATCTGGCAATAGGCGCCGCGCACCAGGGCGTTGTGGTCTATGGCGCGCAGGTGCCGATCGAGCTGCGTCCGCGCGCCACCTGCGCGGTGTGTATCGTGCAGCAAACCTCAGCCTATTGGGCCCATGTGGGCGACAGCCGCGTCTATCATCTGCGCGCCGGCCGGGTACGCGAACGCACCCGCGATCACAGCCATGTCGAGCTGCTGGTACGCGAGGGAGTCATCAGCGCCGGTCAGGTGCAAAACCATCCGATGCGCAATTTCGTCGAGTCCTGCCTCGGGGGCGAGGCGATCCTGCCGGAGATGGCGGTGAGTTCGCGCCATGGCCTGCTGCCCGGAGATGTGCTGCTGGTGTGCACCGACGGCTTCTGGGCCAATCTCGATGAGGCACTGATCGCCAGCGCTTTTGTGACACTCGGGCTGTCGCTAGGCGATACGCTGGTAGCGCTTGCAACCCAGGCGCTGCTTAACGCCGGCGCCGCCAGCGACAATACGTCGGTGGTGGCGCTGCGCTTTCTCGATTAGGAGAGATCCCTGAACAGGAATTCGCGCCATAACGGCCGCGCCGCCGATGCGCTGCGGCCGGTGCGTTTCACGCGCCGCTTCACCTGCCACGCGGAAGGGTCGGTGCTGGTCGAATTCGGCGCTACACGCGTGCTGTGCACGGCGAGCGTGGAGGAGGGCGTGCCGCCGTTCCTGCGCGGCAAGTCCCAAGGCTGGGTGACAGCCGAGTACGGCATGCTGCCGCGTGCCACGCATACGCGCAGCCCGCGCGAAGCCGCGCGCGGCAAACAGAGCGGGCGCAGCCAGGAGATCCAGCGGCTGATCGGCCGCTCGCTGCGCGCGGCCGTCGACCTGGCCGCGCTCGGCGAGCGCACGGTCACGATCGATTGCGACGTGCTGCAGGCGGACGGCGGTACCCGCACGGCCTCGATCACGGGCGCCTTTCTCGCGCTCGCGGATGCCTGCGAGGGTTTGCAGTCGCGTCGAGTGCTCGGCGCGAGCCCATTGCACGGCCAGGTCGCCGCGGTATCGGTCGGCATCGTGCGCGGCGTGCCGATGCTGGATCTGGATTACGCGGAGGACTCCGAGGCCGAGACCGACATGAACGTGGTCATGAACAACGGCGGCGCCTTCATCGAAGTGCAAGGCACGGCTGAAGGGCACGCGTTTCGGCGGCATGAACTCGATGCGCTGCTCAATCTGGCGGCGGTCGGCATCGGCGAGCTGTGCGCGTTGCAGACGCAGGCGCTTGGTGCCTGAGGGCGCGCGGCAGGTGGTGCTCGCGAGCGCCAATCCGGGCAAGCAGCGCGAGCTCGCGGCCCTGCTTGCCGCACATGGCATCGATCTGGTGCTGCAGACGGCGCTCGGCATCGCGAGCATCGCCGAGACCGGCACCACCTTCGAGGCCAACGCGCTGCTCAAGGCACGCCACGCCGCGCACGCCAGCGCTCTGCCGGCGCTGGCCGATGACTCGGGGCTCGAGGTCGATGCGCTCGATGGCCGGCCTGGCGTGCACTCGGCGCGCTACGCGGGTGAGTCGGCGAGCGATCAGGACAACAATGCCAAGCTGCTCGCCGAACTGCGCGGCGTCCCTGAGAGCGCGCGTGCGGCCCGCTATCGCTGCGTGCTCGCGCTGGTGCGCGGCCCAGGGGACACAGCGCCATTGCTCGCGAGCGGCTCCTGGCCCGGCTCGATCGCCACAGCGCCGGCAGGCGAGCGCGGTTTCGGCTACGACCCGCTGTTCATCCCGCAAGGCTTGCAGCGCAGCGCTGCACAGCTGCCCAGCGGCCTCAAGAATCGCCTGAGCCACCGCAGCCAGGCGCTCGCGATTCTGTTAACGCAGCTCGAGCAGGAGCGCTGGTGGATTTAAGCCTGCCGCCGCTATCGCTGTACGTGCATTTCCCCTGGTGCGTGCGCAAGTGTCCCTATTGCGACTTCAATTCGCACACGCTGCACGGCGAGCTGCCCGAGGCTGCCTATATCGAGGCGCTGCTCAGCGACCTCAGAGCGCAGATCGAGGACGTGCAGGGGCGCGAAGTCGTGAGCCTGTTCTTCGGCGGCGGCACACCGAGTCTGTTCTCGCCGGCCGCGCTCGCGCGACTGCTCAGCGCGTTGCAGGCCGAGCTCAATTTTGCGCTTGATGCGGAGATCACGCTCGAGGCCAATCCGGGCACCATCGAACGCGGCCGCTTCAGCGACTACCGATCCGCCGGCATCAATCGGGTCTCGATCGGTGCCCAAAGCTTTGCTGACGACTCGTTGCAGCAGCTCGGGCGCATCCACGCCGCGGCGGACACGCAGCGCGCGGTCGCGGAGCTCAAGGCGGCCGGCATCGGCAATTTCAACCTCGATCTCATGTATGCGCTGCCGCAGCAGAACGTGGCTGCGGCGCTCGCCGATATCGATAGCGCGCTGCGGCTCGAGCCGGCGCACATCTCGCACTATGAACTCACGCTCGAGCCGGGCACCGTATTTGGCGGCCTTCCGCCTGCCGGGCTGCCCGATGCCGATAGCGCGCAGCAGATGCAGCTGGCCTGTCAGCAGCGTCTGGCCGAGGCCGGCTATGCTCAATATGAAGTCTCGGCCTATGCGCGCGAGGATCGCCGCTGTCGGCATAATCTGAACTATTGGCGCTTCGGCGACTATCTGGGCATCGGCGCGGGAGCGCACGGCAAGTGCAGCCGCATCCAGGGCGATGCGCTGAGCATTGAACGCAGCTGGCGCGAGCGCGAGCCGCGGCGCTACCTGTCGAGCCTGCCGGCGCGTTCGGGCCGGCGAAAGGTGCCGAGCGGCGACCTGCCGTTCGAATTCCTCATGAATACGCTACGACTGCTCGAAGGTTTCGAGGAGCGCGAATTCGAGCAGCGCACGGGCTTGCACAGCGAGGTACTGACAGCGTCGCTCGCGCGGCTGCGCGTGCGCGAACTGATTGAGCAGCGCGAGGGCCGCTGGCGCGCGAGCCCGCTGGGATTCAACTTTCTAAACGACGTGGTGAGCGAGTTTCTGGCCCCACAGCGCTGATCTACCTGTCACAAGTGCCCGACCTTGTGGAGCTTTCAGTCATGCGAGGGCCGCGCCGGGGCACTTTTATTCACAGCGGCCGGGGGTCGCTTTCACAAATTAGCCGATTACGTCTCATTTCAGTCCAAACGCACGATAATAGAGCTGCAAGCCATTGATTCATTAGGCTGAAACCTGCTGGTCATTTTTTGTACAAACCATTAATTAAGCCGTATTCGTGCGTTCAGGGTGCCGCTGGGCAGCGGTTACGCACAGAGTTATGCACAGAAACTGTGGATAATCCGGGGCGCCACCGCCGCTCAAAGCCTCCCCTTGAAGGAGGGCTCTCTTGGGTCTAGACTGCGCGGCCTTTTTCTCATTGCCAGCTCGCGCGAGTGCGCGAGGGAATAGCTCATGAAAGCCGCGATTCATCCCGAATACACTGAAATCAACGTCGTCTGCAGCTGCGGCAACAGCTTCAAGACGCGCTCCACGGTTGGTCACGATCTGCAGGTCGAAGTTTGCTCAAGCTGTCACCCGTTCTACACCGGCAAACAGAAGATCCTCGACACCGCTGGTCGCGTCGACAAGTTCCGCAAGAAGTACCCCGGCATCAGCAGCACGCGTTAAGCTCGCCCAAAGCGGATGGAACGTAAGAGCTTCGAACTGGCTGACCCTGTCACCGGCGTAAAGACGGCGCTGCCGGTGCGTTCCGGCACCATCGGCCCGGACGTGCTCGATATTGCCCAAATCACCCGGGATCAGGGCGTATTCACCTTCGATCCGGGATTCGGCGCCACCGCCAGCTGCGAGAGCAAGATCACCTATATCGACGGCGATGCGGGCGTGCTGCTGTACCGCGGCTATCCGATCGAGCAGCTGGCCGAGAAGGCCAACTTCATGGAGGTCGCCTATCTGTTGATCCATGGCGAGCTGCCGAACTCCAAGAATCTGCAGGCGTTCTCGACCAGCATCAGCCGTCACACGATGATCAACGAATCGCTGCTGCGATTCTTCAACGGCTTTTATAACGACGCCCACCCGATGGCGATGGTGTCGGCGGTCGTGGCCTCGATGTCGGCGTTTTATCACGACTCGATGGATATCCACGAACCGCGGCATCGCGAGATCTTCTCGCATCGCATCGTCGCCAAGCTGCCGACCATTGCGGCCGCGGCACACAAGCACTCGCTGGGCCAGCCGTTCATCTACCCGCGCAACGATCTCGACTACGGCACAAATCTGCTGCACATGTTCTTCGCCGTGCCGTGCGAGAGCTATGAGGTCGATCCGGTCGCTGCCAAGGCGCTCGATCTGCTGTTCATCCTGCATGCGGACCACGAACAGAATGCCAGCACCTCGACCGTGCGCCTGGCCGGCAGCACCGGCGCGAATCCGTATGCGGCGATTTCCGCCGGCGTCTCGGCGCTCTGGGGTCCGGCGCATGGCGGGGCGAATGAGGCCGTGCTGGCGATGCTTGAGCAGATCGGCACGGTCGACAACATCCCGAAGTTCCTGGCGATGGCCAAGGACAAAAGCAGCCATTTCCGGCTCATGGGATTCGGTCACCGCGTCTACAAGAACTTCGATCCGCGCGCCAAGATCATCCGCGAGACCTGCCACACCGTGCTCGCCAAGCTCGGCCGTACCGACAATCCGCTGTTCGAGCTGGCGCTAAGGCTGGAGGAGATCGTGCTGCAGGACGAATATTTTGTTTCGCGCAAGCTCTACCCGAACGTCGATTTCTATTCCGGCATCATCTATAGCGCGCTCGGCATTCCACGCTCGATGTTCACGGTAATGTTCGCGATTGCGCGTACGGTCGGGTGGGTCGCGCACTGGCTCGAGATGATCGCCGACCCGGCCATGCGCATCAGCCGCCCGCGCCAGCTCTACACCGGCGCCACGCGCCGCGATTACGTGCCAGTGGCGCTGCGCAGCAGGTGCTGAATCTCGTCGGCATCGGCCCGCCGCATCGGCTTGCCATCGACCGGGCTGACCGGCGCCTGGCGGATACCATCCAGCGGAAACACGGTGACCTCGACGCAGCGGTTGTCGACCGCGAAACGCAGCCCGGGATAGGCCTTGATGCGCTCGGCGTCGAGCCGCACCCGCCGCTGCGTGACCTCGTGCGTCACACCGCGATCGATGAGCTTGAGGACCACGTACTCGGGCCGGTCGGCAAACAAATGCAGCTGTATATCCGCATGCTCGGTGGCCGTGCCGCTCAGCACCGGTCCGACCAGCCGCGGCTCAAACTGCGATAGCCAGCGCATCGCGTGCAGCGCGGCGCGGCGCTGCGCCTCCAAAGTCAGCTCGTGGCCGCCCGGGTCGAACAGGCGTTGATATTGCGCCAGAGCGTCCTCGATCTCAGTATTGCGCGGCAGGGCACTGGCATCGGCAACCCCGAGACGCTCGGCCGCCTTGCGCTTGGCGGTCAGGAAATCGTGGATGCCGTGCTGGACCATGATGCGCGCCGCCTCCTGGGCGAGCGCGCGGCGCAGATTGTCCTTTCGGGGTGAAGCGCGGCGGTTCATCCGTCGATACCTGACTGTCTACATTAGAATAAAGGCTCGCTGCTGCCGGCATTCTGCGGGCTCGAGCCCGGTATGGTGTTGCTGGCATTGCCGGCAGTCGGCATACGCTCTTCCATGAAGGTCTCGTAAATCGCATCGCTGTCGTTGGCCGCGGCCAGCGCACCGGTCTTGGGCGAGATGCGCGCGGTGACCAGTCCCGGCGGCAGTGGCCGCAGCCGATCGGGCTGGCCGCGCAGCGCCTCGCGCATGAAATAAACCCAGATCGGCACCGCGGTGCGGCTGCCTTCCTCACCTTCGCCGAGCGGGCGCTCCTGGTCGAAGCCGACCCAGACCGTGGCGACGATGCTGTGATTGAAGCCGTTGAACCAGGTGTCGCGCGCCTCGTTCGTGGTACCGGTCTTGCCCGAGATATCGTTGCGCCGCAAAGCCAGCCCGGCACGGATGCCGGTACCGCGCTTGATGACGTCGGCCATCATGTCGTCCATGAGCCAGTCATTCTGTGGCGAGATGATCCGCGGTGCCAGCTGTGCCGGATTGACCAGGGGCGGCAGCGCGTTGGCGGGCTTACGGTCGGGATCGCCCGGTGTGCCCGGTGTGCCCGTGGTGCTTGTGAGCGTTGCGACGAGCGTGCCCCCCGTGGCGTTGGCCGGCGCCGCATCGTTGCGCGCCGCTTCGCCGTCGCACTGCTCGCAGACGACCTTGGGATTGGCCTGAAAGACCGTCTGGCCGACGGCGTTCTCGATGCGCTCGACGAAGTACGAATCCACGCGATAGCCGCCGTTGGCGAATACGGCATAGCCGCTGACCATCTGCAGCGGTGTGGCCGGCAGGCTGCCGAGCGCGATGGTCATGTCTTTGGGCATTTCCTGGGGATTGAAGCCGAACTTCGCGGCGTAGTCGATGACGGCATCGACGCCGAGCTGCCGCACCACGCGGATCGTGACCAGATTGCGGGAAAACACCAGCGCCTCGCGCAGCCGCATCGGACCCTCGAAGCCTTTTTCACTATTCTCAGGCCGCCAGGTCTTCTCCTGGCCACTGTCGTCGTACACGATCGGCGCATCCATCACGATGCTCGAGGGCGTGAAGCCATTCTCGAGCGCCGCCGAGTACAGGAAAGGCTTGAAGCCAGAGCCAGGTTGGCGCCGCGCCTGCGTGGCGCGATTGAATTTGTTGTCGAAATAATCAAATCCGCCCACGAGCGCCACGATCGCGCCGTCGTTCGGATCCAATGCCACCAGTGCGCTCTGTGCCTCCGGCCGCTGCGCGAGTTGCGCCGCGCCCTGGCCATTGGTGACCACATAGACCACATCGCCTCGTTGCAGCACCTCCTCGGCGTGCTTGGGCGTAGAGCCGACCCGGGTCTCGGAGATGCGCCGGCGCGCCCAGGACAAACCGTCCCACTCGATCTGCGCGAAACCCATCGAGCGGATATAGACGCGCGCGGACTGCGGGGCGACCGAGACCACGACTGCCGGACGCAGATTGCCGATTTCGCCGACGCCGGCAAGCGCCGCATCGAGCTGCGGCCCTGCGGTGCGCTGGTCGATGTTGATCTGCTTCAACGGGCCCCGATAGCCGTGGCGGCGGTCGTATTGGATCAGGCCGATGCGCACCGCGCGATCGGCGGCCGTCTGCAGGCGACCGTCGATCGTGGTGTAGACCTTATAACCCGAATTGACCGCGTCCTCGCCGTAGCGGCTGACCAGATCGGCCCGCGCCATTTCCGCAACGTACGGTGCCTCGACGTCGTTGAGGATGCCGTAGTCGTGGGCCGTGACGGGCTCCTGACCCGCGAGCTGCGCGGTGCCGGCATCGATATATTTGAGCTTCTGCATCTGCGTTAGTACGTAGCGGCGCCGCGCCTGTGCCGCTTTCGGATTCGTAACCGGGTTGTACTTTGACGGTGCCTGCGGAATGCCCGCGAGCGTTGCGGCCTCCGCGACCGAGAGCTGATCGAGTGGCTTGCCAAAATAGGTCTCCGCGGCGGCGGCCACGCCGTAGGAGCGCTGGCCCAGGAAGATCACGTTCAGATACGCTTGCAGAATCTGTTCCTTCGTGAACTCGTGCTCCATGCGGTAGGTCAGGAAGATTTCCTGCAGTTTGCGCCGGAGACTCTTGTCGAAGGTCAGGAACATATTGCGCGCCGCCTGCATCGTGATCGTGCTGGCGCCCTGGGAATAATCGCGTGAGGTCAAATCGACCAGCGCCGCGCGCAGCACGCCGCTGTAGTCGAAGCCGTGATGAGTGTAGAAGCGCTGATCCTCGGCAGAGACGAAAGCCTCGCGCACCACTACCGGAATATCCTCATACGCGACCAACACTCGTCGCTTCTCACCGATTTGCGCAATGAGCTGACCGCTGCGGGTGTAGATGCGCAATGGCACCGGCAGGCTGTCGCTGGCCATCGCAGCGATATTCGGCAGCGACGGCTCGAGATAAAGGTAGCTCGCGACTAAGGCATAAGAGGCCAGCAACGCGAGCGTCAGGCAGAGCCAAAGCGCCCCGCCGGCCACTTGAACTGTGCTGATCTTCACCGAATCTGCCGCAAACTGATGCTATCGTCGTTCATATTGCTGCGTTCTCACCGGAACCTCATTGATCGCTGGCTACTCAGGTACAACCGGGCCCGTCTACCCTAAGCATAGCAGCGCACCTTATTAGCGCACGGACCCGCAGTACCCGCTCCGCTGTCGGCAGCTGACCCCTAAGAACTTAGAGCTACGTCACGGCCCCTGATTCCATTGGCAGTTTAAGGTGAAGGTGACTAGGGCCGGTTGGTCAAGCAGACTCTGATCGTATTTAACTTATGCCTGATATATATTGCCGGGCAAAGCTCGATAGGGTCTCGTAGAAAAGCGCGCAGCCTACTGAAAGGTCAGGGAAAAAGTGTTGCTATTTTCGCGTAAATATCGCCAGCTGCTAGGCTTGGACATCACTACCTCGTCCATTAAGCTGATCGAGCTGGCGTTGGTGGGGGGGCAGTATCGGGTCGAGTCGTACGCGGCGGAACCGACGCCGCCCAATTCGATGAACGAAAAAACCCTGGTCGATCCCGAAGCGGTCGGCGAGGCAATCCGTCGCGCGGTCAAGCGCTCGGGAGCGAAGAGTCACGAGGTCGCGATCGCGATCAGCGGCGATGCCGCGATCACCAAGGTCATACAGATGCCGCGCGGCCTGCGCGATTCGGAACTCGAAGCGCAGGTGGAAATGCAGGCTGATCAGTACATCCCTTTTCCGATGGATGAGGTCAGCTACGATTTTGAGGTGCTCGGGCAGTCGGAAAAGGATGCCGAGTCCGTCGATGTGCTGCTGGTCGCCTCGCGCACCGATAACGTCGCCCAGCGCCGCTCGGCGGTCTTGGCCGCGGGCCTCTCGACGCGCATCGTCGATGTCGAGGCCTTCGCGCTTGAGAATGCCTGTCGTCTGATGACGCATCAGATGCCCGATGGCGGTATCGATCGCAGCATCGCGGTGGTGGATTTCGGCGCCAGCAGCACCACCTTCAGCGTGCTGCGCAATCTCAAGGTCGTGTACACGCGCGACTTCGCCTTTGGCGGCCAGCAGCTGACCGAAGAGATCATGCGCACGTACGGACTGTCGATGGAGGAAGCCGGCCGGGCCAAGAAGGAAGGCGGTCTGCCGGGCAACTATCAGGCCGAAGTACTGGACCCTTTCATCGACGATATGACGCAGCAGGTCAGTCGCTCGATGCAGTTCTATCTCGCCTCGGGTAGCGGGCGCGAACAGCCCGACAAGATTCTGATCTGCGGCGGCTGCGCCAACATTCCCGGCGTCGCCGACGTGGTCCAAAGCCGTGTCGGCATCAACGCCGAACGCGGTGATCCGCTCGGGCAGATGAAACTGTCCGCGCGCGCGCGCGCTCAGGCCGTGCAGCGTGACGCCACGGCGCTGCTTACTGCCTGCGGCCTGGCCCTGCGGAGCTTCGACTAATGCCTCGTATAAACCTGCTACCTTGGCGAGAACAGCTACGCCGCGAACGCAAGCTCGCGTTCTTCGTCTCGCTGGGCGTCGCCGCCGGTGTGGCTGCGGTAGCCGCCTTTGCCGCCTACCTGCTGCTCGGCTCGCTGATCGATTCGCAGGAGCAGCGCAATGAGCGGCTGCGCTCCCAGATCAGGGTGCTCGACAAGCAGATCGAGGAAATCAACGACCTCGAGTCGCAGAAGCAGCGGTTCATATCGCGCATGCAGATCATCGAGAAGCTGCAGCGCTCTCGCCCGGAAGTAGTGCACCTGTTCGATGAAATGGTCAAGGCCATGCCGGACGGCACCTACCTGACCTCGATCAAAGAGACCGGCACCAAGATCAAGCTTGAGGGCGTGGCGCAGTCCTCCACCCGCGTGTCGACTTTGATGCGCAACGTTGCGGCATCACAGTGGCTGCGCAATCCCGAGCTCGAGGTCGTCGACACGGCGAAGGACGGCGCCGGCAGCCACTTTGTGCTCGACGTCCAGCAAATCAGCGTTGCCGACGACGACAGCGCTACCAGCGCCAAACGGCCGGTCCGCACCGCCGCCGGGAGCGCCAAATGAACCTGATGCAGGAGCTGCGCAGCCTGGATCCGCGTGATCCCGGTCGCTGGCCGTTTGCGGTCCGGGGGCTGGCGATCGCGATCTGCTTCGTGGTCGTAGCCGTGGCGCTGATCTATTTCTTCGTCTGGACGGACCGCATGCCGCTGTTGCAGCAGCGCGAGGATCAGGAACAGCAGTTGCGCAGTGAATATCGCAGCAAGCATGCCAAGGCGGTCAACCTCGTGCTCTACAAGCAGCAACTGGCCGATATCGAAAAATCCTTCGGTGCCCTGCTGCGCCAGCTGCCGAGTAAGACTGAAGTCCCGAACCTGCTGGTCGATATCTCTCAGACCGGCCTCGCGGCAGCGCTGCAGGAGAAGCTGTTTCAGCCCGGACAGGAAGTGAAGAAGGACTTTTATGCCGAGCTGCCGATCAAGATCACCCTGACCGGCAGCTACCACGAGTTCGGCGCGTTCGTCAGCGGTATCGCCGCGCTGCCGCGCATCGTGACTTTGCACGACATCCAGATTACGCCGACGGAAAAAAGCGCCGGCAGCTTCGATCAGCTGCAACTCGACCTGACCGCCAAGACCTATCGCTACCTCGACGACGACGAACTCGCCGCCGCCGAAGCCGAAAGGCGCAAGGCCGATCAGGCGAAACGGCACGGCGCAGGAAGCTGAACCGATGAGCGCGCGACAAAGACCGATACTTCATTGGACCGTCATCACGGCGCTGCTTACTGCGCTGCTTGCCGGCTGCGGTGGCCGGGATGCCGATCTTTCTCAGTTCATCGATGCGACCAAAAAGGAGCCCGGCGGCCGCGTCGAATCGCTGCCGGAGGTCAAGCCCTACGAGGCCTTCGCCTACGGCGACCAGGAGAAGCGCTCGCCGTTCGTGCCCGGCGGCTCCGGCGGCGCGAACGCCGGTCTCCGGCCCGACAGCCACCGCAATCGCGATTACCTGGAACAGTTCTCGCTCGATACCTTGAAGATGGTCGGCACGCTCAATCTCGGCGGCAGCAGCTACGGCTTGCTGCAGACCAAGGACGGGCGCGTGCACCGCGTGATCGTCGGCGAACACGTGGGAACCAACGACGGCAAGATCACCACCATCTCGCCGTCAAAAATAGCACTGACAGAGATTATCCCGGACGGACTCGGCGGCTACATCGAACGGCCTGCTGCGTTGGCGTTGAACGAATGATCGGCAGGGAGACACATCGAATGAAACGGTCCATCCCCCAAATGCTGCGCGGTCGCATCCGCTGGATCGCCCTGATATGGGCCGCCGGCATGCTCGTGAGCTTGAACGCGCGCGCCGCCGATGCCAGCACCGCCGCCGCGGCGCCGGCCAACCAACTACAATCGATCGACGTCCAGAAATTGAACGGCAACCAGCTGCGGCTGACGCTACATCTGTCCGGACCGGCGCCCGAGCCGCTGGCCTTCACGATCGATAAGCCGGCCCGCATTTCCCTCGACCTGCCCAACACGGCACTCGCATTGCCCTCACGCCGCATTGACGTCGGCACCGGCGGCGTCGACAGCGTGCTCGCCGCCGAGGCCAACGGCCGCTCGCGCGTGGTGCTGAACCTCGATCAGCAGATGCCTTATCAGACCCACGTCAACGGTAATGACATCGTCGTGCTGGTAGGCACCGCGGTCGACACCCACGCTGCCGCGGCCAAGGCAAGCGCTGCCAGCGCATCGCACGCCACTGTGGCTGCGGCCGGCAACCGCGCGATCCGCAGCATTGATTTTCGTCGCAGTGAGACCGGCGCCGGTCGCCTGATCGTACGCTTGAGCGACCCGCGCACGCCGGTCAGCCTCAAGCAGCAGGGCTCGCAGATCATGATCGACTTCACGGGTGCTGACCTGCCCAAGAATCTGATGCGTCGCTATGACACGCTGGATTTCGGTACGCCGGTCAGCGGCTTTGACGCCGCACGCATCGATGGCGATACGCGCATCGTGCTCGATGCCACCGGTGAATTCGAGCCGATGGCGTATCAATCGGACGACGAATACGTGGTCGAGGTCTCAGCGGTCAAGAAAGCCGGCCAGGGCGCCGTCGCCGACCAAAAGAAAGAATACAAAGGCGAGCGCCTGACCTTGAACTTCCAGGACATCGAAACCCGTGCGGTGCTGCAGCTGCTGGCCGATGCCAGCGGCCAGAACATCGTCGTCAGCGACACGGTCAACGGCAGCGTCACGCTGCGCCTGCAGAATGTGCCGTGGGATCAGGCATTGGATATCGTGCTGCGAACCAAGGGCCTGGACAAGCGACAGGAAGGCAACGTGATCATCGTCGCGCCGGCCGCGGAGCTGGCAACGCGCGAAAAAGCTGAATTGGCTGCCAAGAAGGACATCCAGGAACTCGAGCCGCTGCATACGGAATACCTGCAGGTCAACTACGCCAAGGCCTCGGATATTGCGAACTTGCTGCGGGGCACCGGCCCGGGCAACTCGGGCGGCTCGAGCGGCACGGCCGGTTCGAATTCCGTGCTGTCCGTACGCGGGCACGTCTCGGTCGATGACCGCACCAACACGCTGTTGCTGCAGGACACGGCCGATCGCATCGCCGATGTTCGCCGGCTGGTCGCGCTGCTGGATATACCGGTCAAGCAGGTGCTGATCGAGGCACGCATCGTGGTCGTGACCAACGACTACGAGCGCGATCTCGGTGCGCTATTTGGCCTCACCGCGACCCGTCACAATGGCACCAACGGCCTCTTTGAAACCACCGGCACTGCCGCGGGTGTTGATACCGGCGTCAGTTCTGCAATCAGCAATCTCGGCACCACCGGTTCGGTGTATCCGGTCTCGGTTCCGACCGGCTCCAACGCGGTCAACCGTTACAACGTCAATCTGCCGGTCGCGAGTCCCGCCGGCAGCATCGCGCTCGGCATTCTCGGTTCCGACTTTCTGGTGGATCTCGAGTTGGACGCCGCGCAGATTGAAAACCGCGGCACCGTCATCTCGTCGCCGAAAGTGATCACGGCGAATCAGCGTGAGGCGACTATTCGGCAGGGCGTGGAAATACCCTACCAGCAGTCGGCCTCGAGCGGCGCGACCACGATCGCCTTCAAGGATGCGGTGCTGTCGCTCAAGGTCAAGCCGCTGATCACGCCGGACAACCGCATCATTCTTGATCTGACGGTCTCCGACGACACGGTCGGTACCGTGGTCGTGGCCTCCGGCGGCGTCAACGTGCCCTCGATCAACACCCGCGCAATCGAAACCCAGGTTGTGCTCAGCGATGGTCAGACCGTCGTGCTGGGCGGCATTCTCGAGACCACGCACAGCGACGCGCAGACCAAAGTGCCCTGGCTCGGAGACATTCCGGTTTTGGGAAATCTGTTCAAGAACACGACCAAGCATGATGATAAAGATGAGCTCCTGGTCTTCGTCACGCCGAAGATCATTCGTGAAGGGGTCAACGTCAATTAGCGCCGCGTCCTCGAACGCGGTGCCTACACGAGATCGACAGCTCAGGTGAATACGATGCGTAAATATGGTTGGTTCCTCGGTACTCTGGCGGCGACGCTGGTCATGGCCGGTTGTGGCGGCGACCAGGCCAGCTCCTTCGCCGGGGCGAGTTCCAGCAGATGGACTACCAGCCGGGCGATCGCGTCGCGTTGACCTACGACCTCCCGCTCGGCGAGATCATCCATGACTTCTACGATCAATTGAAGTCGCGCAGTCGCGGCTACGCGTCACTCGACTACGAGATCACGGGCTTCCGCGCCGAGTCGCTCGTCAAGCTCGACATCCTCGTGGGCGGACAGCGGGTGGATGCGCTGAGCATGATCGTCCACCGGGATCGCGCCAACGCGCACGGGCGCAAGCTGGCTGAGCGCCTTCGCAAGCTGATCCCGCGTCAGCTCTTCGAGGTACCCATACAGGCAGCGATCGGTGGCAAGATCGTCGCCCGTGAGACTGTCTCCGCGATGCGCAAGGACGTGCTTGCCAAGTGCTACGGCGGGGACATCACGCGGAAGCGCAAGCTGCTCGAGAAGCAGCGTGAAGGCAAACGCCGCATGAAAAGGGTGGGCAACGTGGAGATTCCACAGGAGGCATTCATGGCTGTGCTCAAGATGGACGAGGAGTAGGTGGACACCTGATGCCCCGGCCCAACCCACCCCGCAAGCGTCCCCGCCGGCGTCCCA
>DAIMZW010000014.1:0-44678 GCA_036733765.1 Steroidobacteraceae bacterium | reverse complement strand
CATGCTCATGATGAAGCCGTAGATCAGCGTCGTGCCGACGCCCCAGAGCTGCGTCAGCACCGAGCCGTCAGAGCCGCTGATCTCCTTGCTCACGAGCGCCCCGGTCAGCAGCGCACCGATGATGCCGCCGATGCAGTGCACGCCAAAAGCGTCCAGGGAATCGTCATAGCCGAAGGCCTTCTTGACCGAGGTTGAACTGATATAGCAGATCACGCCCGCGGCGACGCCGATGATCACCGCGGAGTTGGGGCCGACGAAGCCCGAAGCCGGGGTGATCGCGACCAGGCCGGCGACCGCGCCGGAGGCGATGCCCAGTACGCTGGGCTTACCCTTGGTGGCCCACTCGGTAAACATCCAAGCCAGTGCCGCAGCGGCCGTGGCGATCTGCGTGGCGGCAAAGGCCATACCCGCTCGACCGTCCGCGGCGACCGCGGAGCCGGCATTGAACCCGAACCAGCCCACCCACAGCAGCGAGGCGCCGATCACGGTCAAAGTCAGGTTGTGCGGCGCCATCGATTCCTTGCCCAGGCCCTGGCGCTTGCCGAGCATCAGCGCGGTGGCAAGTCCGGCAATACCGGCGTTGATATGCACCACGGTGCCGCCGGCGAAGTCCAGCACGCCCTTGACGGCGAGCCATCCCGAAGGCTCCCACACCCAATGCGCGATCGGGCAGTACACCACCAGCAGCCAGATGCCCATGAACCACAGCATCGCCGAGAATTTCATGCGCTCGGCAAATGAACCGCAGATCAGCGCCGGCGTGATGATCGCGAAGGTCAACTGGAACATCGCGTAGACCGTCTCCGGAATGGTCGTGCCCAGGTGCGAGACGCTGAGCTTCATCGCATCGTGCATGTACACCACGCCGTTGAAAAAGGCGTGGCCAAATCCACCCAGATACGCGCTGCTGCCCGGCGTGAAGGCGAGCGAATAGCCCACCACCCACCACAGAATGGTGACCAGGCAGGTGATCGCGAAGCTCTGCATCAGCGTTGCCAGCACGTTCTTCTTGCGGACCATGCCGCCGTAGAACAGCGCCAGTCCCGGAATGGTCATCATGAGCACCAGTGCCGAGGAGGTCAGCATCCAGGCCGTGTCGCCGGAGTTGATGTCCGTGAACTTCATGACCGTCGGTTCGGTCGGCGTCGAGGCCGCCGCCGTCGGCGCCTCGTCCGCCAGCGCCTCGAGGGTGTGTGTGCCCAACGCCGCGAACAGCGCGAGCGCTGCCAGGGCTACCGCCCAGCCACGCGCCATGGACACTCGCTGCGTTTTACGGTGTTTTCCCGCCGTCGGATCTGTGGGCATAGCTTGCCACTCCCATGTTATTTGAGGATTTTACGTGGCCGCCGTGCCTGTTTCCCCAGTGCGGATTCGGATCGCCTGCTCGAGCTCGCCGACCAGGATGCGCCCGTCGCCGGCTCGCCCGGTCCTCGAGACATTGGCAATCGCCTCGAGCACGGGTTCGACGATGGAGTCATCCACTGCGATTTCGACTTTGGCTCTCGGCCCGAATTGCGCTTCATACACCTCAGTCACTGTCACGCCCTGGACGCCCAGTTGCGCGATCGCTTGCCGCAGCTCGTCCAGCTTGAAAGGCCGCACGACTGCGGTGATCATTTTCATGATGTGCATTTCGCAATGATCGGACCCAGAACACTGAAGGCCATGGATCTACCGGTGCGCGTATTCTTAAGGTCTAGCCGTAAATCGCGCTGCAGCTTTGGTGCAGAAAGCATGCCACGGAGTAACTGGCGCAAAATCGGGCCCTTGATGGGCACCGAAGGGCATTGATGAATCAATTTGGATATCCTGGACTTTACCGCTGCACAATTTCGGTGCATCCCCCGAGGAGGAATAGTATGGAAGGCCCACGCATCGATGATATCGCACGCAGACTTTTTGAGGGGCTGCCGGAATCGGCGCGTACGATTCGACGCGATATCGAGAGCAATTTTCGCGCGGTGCTGCAGGCGAGTCTTGGCAAGCTCGATCTGACCACGCGCAGCGAGTTCGAGGTGCAGACTCGGGTGCTCGAGCGCACGCGCGCGGCACTTGAGCAGCTCGAGCAGCGTACGCGTGCGCTGGAGCAACGCATCGCCGAGCTCGAGCCCCGGGTGTGAGTTTCGCGCGAGTCTTGAGCCGCGCGCAGTTCGGGCTCGAGGCGCCGCTGGTCCAGGTCGAGGCGCATCTGGGCAGCGGTCTGCCGAATTTCACGATCGTGGGATTGCCGGCGCCCGTCGTGCGCGAAAGCCGCGAGCGCGTGCGCGCGGCGCTGTTGAGCTCCGGCTACGCTTTTCCGGCCGGGCGCATCACGGTCAATCTCGCGCCGGTGGAGTTGTCCAAGCAGGGCGGGCGTTTCGATCTGCCCATTGCACTTGCTCTTTTGACGGCGAGCGGCCAGCTGAAGGCAGTGCCGCAGCGCACGTACGAATGCTATGGCGAGTTGGGGCTGGCCGGCGAACTCAAGCCGGTCGGCGGGTTGTTCCTGGCGGCACTGCATGCCCGCGCTGCGCATCACGTGTTGATCGTGCCGCGCGAGAACAGCGATGAGGTGCGCCTGAGCGGTCACGCGGCGGCGTACAGCGCTGTGGATCTGCGCGCCGCCGCCTCGGGCGGCACCCTGCTCAACGCACAGCCTCCAGAGTCCGCGTGTGCGCCGGCCACAGCGTCACTGTCCGATGTCGTGGGTCACTGGCACGCCAAACGGGCGCTGATCGTCGCGGCCGCCGGCGGCCACAGCCTGCTGATGGTCGGTCCGCCGGGCAGCGGCAAGAGCATGCTGGCCGCGCGTTTGCCGGAGCTATTGCCCCCGCTCTCGGCGAGCGAAGCGCTGGAGGTCGCGAGTATTGCCTCGATGGCGGGCCATAGACTCGATGCGCAGCGCTGGACGCGGCGGCCGTTTCGCGCCCCGCATCACACTGCCTCGGCGCATGCCATTGTCGGCGGCGGACCGCAGATAGGTCCCGGCGAAATCAGCCTGGCACATCACGGGGTGCTGTTTCTCGATGAGTTGCCGGAGTTCGATCGCCGCGTGCTCGAATCATTGCGCGAGCCATTGGAGACCGGCGCGGTCACGATCGCACGCGCCGCCGCGCGACTCGAGCTGCCGGCGCAGTTTCAGCTCATTGCGGCCATGAATCCCTGTCCGTGCGGTTACCTGGGCGATCCGGCGCAGCCGTGTCGCTGCACGCCTGCCCGCATCGAGCGCTACCGCCAGCGCATCTCCGGGCCATTGCTCGATCGCATCGATATCCGCATCGAGGTGCCGCGTATTCCCGGCGCACAGTTCACGACACTGATGTCGGTGGGCGCAGCGTCGAACGCGCTGGGCGAGGAGGACGCGGCGGTGCAGGCGCACAGGGCGCGGTGCTGGCGCGTGCAGCGCTCAGGCTGCCTCAGTGCGCGCTTGAACGCCGCGCAGTTGCAGCGCTGCTGTGCTTTGCCCCGGGCGGCCGAGCAACTACTGCAGCGTAGTGCTGAGTGCCTGGCACTGTCGGGTCGAGGGATCCACCGGCTGCTGGCACTCGGGCGAACCATCGCCGACCTGGCCGGCAGCGAGACCATCGAGCCGCCGCACCTGGCGGAAGCCATGCAGTTGCGCCGCCCGCTCGATATCTCGTCGATCTACACGCGCTAAAGCGCTCGACGAAAGGTCAGATTGATGCGGCAGCGGCCGGTCACGGCATGTTCGCCCTCGGCCAGCGGCTGTACACCGTGGAACGCCAGCCGCTGGCTGCCGCCCCAGACCACGACGTCGCCGTGAAACAGCACGACGCGCTGCACCGGATCGTCGCGGCGTGCGCCACCGAATAGGAACCGTGCCGCCAGACCTAACGAGACCGAGACCACTGGCGCCGAGAAGTCGCGCTCGTTGCGATCCTGATGCAGGCTCAGGCGCGCGCCCGGTTCATAGCGGTTGATGAGGCAGGCATCGGGCCCGAACCCCGGGAAACCGGCGAGCGCCGCCGCCCGCGCGGCGAGCCTGGACCACGATGCCGGCATCTGCGGCCATGCGCGGCCGCTCTGGGGATCGATGCTCTGGTAGCGATAGCCCGCGCGATCGGAGATCCAGCCGACGCGGCCGCAGTTTGTCATCGCGACCGACATGCGCTGGCCGCCGGGGGTCAGCATATGGCGCCACGGGCTCTGGGCCAGCAATTCGCTAAGTTGCGCGTACAGCGAGTCGGTCTCGGCGGCGGCGAACTCCGGCAGCACTACCGCTTCAGGCGCGAGAGGAGCGCTATGGGCTGCCATGCTCAAAGGCTCCGGCCTTCGCGAGACAGCAGCGTGCGTTTGCGCTCGACGCCCCAGCGGTAGCCGGACAGCGCGCCGTCGCTGCGAATCACGCGATGGCACGGGATCGCAACGGCCACCGGATTGGCGCCGACCGCGCGCGCCACGGCGCGGGCGGATTTCGGCACCCCGAGGCGGCGCGCGAGTTCGGCGTAGCTCACGGTCGTGCCCGCGGGCACGACGCGCAATGCCTGCCAGACGCGCAGCTGAAAGGCGCTGCCTTGCAGATCGAGCGGCAGATCGAGCCCCACCGCGGGGGCTTCGACGAAGCCGATCACCGTGGCGACCATGCGCTCGAAGGCCGCATCCCCGCCGCGCAGCTGTGAGCGCGGAAAGCGGTCCTGCAGATCCTTGAGCAGCACCTCGGGCTCATCCCCGAGCGCGATCGCACACACGCCCTGCTCGGTCGCGGCCACGAGGATGGCGCCTAGCGTGCACTGACCGATCGCGAAGCGAATCAGCTCGCCGGCACCGCCGGTGCGATAGGTGCTCGGCATCATGCCGAGCGCGGCGCTGCTTTGCGCATAGAAGCGCGCGTTGGAATTGAAGCCGGCCTCGTAGATCGCCGCCGTGACGCTGCTGCTGTCCGGCAGCCGCTCACGCACGCGCTGGGCTCGCAGTGCCGCGGCGTAGGCGTTGGGCGCAAGTCCGGTCACGCGCTTGAACAAGCGATGGAAGTGAAAGCGGCTCAAGCCGGCAGCGGCCGCCAGCTCCGCTAACCCCGGCATGCGCTCGGCCTGCTCGATGCTGCGGCAGGCCTGCGCCACGAGCGCGGCCTGCTGCTGCGATGGCGCGACGGCGTTCGGAACGCAGCGCTTGCAGGCGCGAAATCCTGCGCTTTCGGCCGCGGCGGACTGCGCGAAGAAGCGCACGTTCTCGCGCCGCGGTGTACGGGCCGCACACGACGGGCGGCAGTACACGCCCGTGGTGCGCACGGCGTAATAAAAAATCCCATCAGCCCGTCGCTGCCGTTGCCGGACCGCGTCCCAGCGCTCATCGTCAGTGGAAAGGTGATTCATGGCGTCCGACTCCTTGGCAGCCGCGCTGCGTGGTGAGCGCAGGATCGCTACACTTCGCTTCGAACGCACTCCAGGTGTTGCGGTTGAATTCGAACGTGTCACTGTCTTCATGAATCTGGCGCGCCCGGCGGGATTCGAACCCACGACCTGCAGCTTCGGAGGCTGCCACTCTATCCAGCTGAGCTACGGGCGCCGCGAGGCGCGCAAGGTTACCGCAACAGCGGGTCAGCCGTCAGCTGCGCCACGCAAGCGGCTCAGTGCCGCTTCTCGCTGGCCGCCAAGTCGTTGATCAGCTGTAACAAATTAGTCTCCCCACCCGCCTGCCCCATGTCGGTCTGGTACTTGCCCGCGATCACGAACGTCGGCACGGCGTCGACCCGGTAGCGCCTAGCTAAGTCGTCGGCTTCCTGCAGATTGGTCTGCACCGCGAAGGAGTTGTAGGCCTTCATGAAATCCGCGTCACTGATGCCATTGTCTTTGGCGAATTGCAGCTGCGCGCGTTGCGTGGCCAGCGGATCGTTCGCGACGAACAGCAGATTGTTGTTCTGATGGATTTCGGCAAACACTTTGCCGTGCAGCGCCTCGAGCTTGCCCAGCGCCTGCAGCGTATAGAACAGGCGCGCATGGGCGCGGTGCACCTCGCCCCACATGACCGGAACGCGCACGAACTCGACGTACGCGGCCTTGTTGTTGCGCCAGCTCTCGAGCACCGGATCGAGCGCAAAGCAGTGCGGGCAGCCGTACCAGAACATCTCGATCACTTCGACCTTGCCCGGGCCCACGTTGGTCGGCTGGGCGGGCGCAATGACTTTGTAGTGGGTGCCCGGGACCCACTTGCCGGCCGGCAACTGGCCTGCACTCGGCAACGCCGCGATGCGCTCGAGTTGTGCCTCGCCGCTGTCGGGCTGGCCCGACCCGGTCGCCCCAAGGTCGGCCCCTTCCTGCTGCGTCGCGGCTGCCGCGGCCAGATCACTGCCCCCCTTGGCGTCAGCGGTCGGGGCAGTCGCCGTGGCCGGCGCTGCGGCGGCCGAAGAGCCCGCAGGCTTCTCGCGCGCGCAGGCTGAGAGGCTGGCGAGCAGCAGCAGTAGCGCCAGGGAGTGCTTGATCATCTCAGCGCAGGCCCTGAACGTAAGAGGCCAGGTTGCGCATTTCCTCCGGCGAGAGCCGCTGCGCGATCGTAGTCATGATCGCGGCCTTGGGCCCACCCGTGCTGTCGCCCTTTTCATTGCTCGCATAGCGCTTGCCCGCTGCGTAGTCAGTGAGTTCCTTGACGACGTATTGCGAATGTTGCGCACGCAGCGCGGGGTAGCTCGCCTCGGGGTTACCGCTACCGGAGGGGCCATGGCAGGCCGTGCATGCCGGGATCGCTCGCGCGCCATCCCCGCCGCGGTAGAGCTTCTGCCCCGCCTGCCAGGAGGACGGATCGGACTCGAGGCCAGCGGGCGTCTGCAGCGAAAAATAAGTCGCGAGATCTTCCATGTCCTGATCGCTCAACATGGCGGTGAGGCTTGTCATGACCCCGGCGCTGTTGATACGCGCATTGGCCTTGAAAAGCTTGAGCTGACCGGCGAGGTACGCGGCATTCTGACCCGCCAACGAGGGCCATAGCGCATTGCTGCTGTTGCCGTTCGGACCGTGGCAGCCAACGCAGATGGCGGCTTTGGTCGCGCCGGCTCCGGCGGAACCTTTGGCCAAGGCCAAGGGGGCGGTGCAGACAGCCAGGAGCAACCAAACCCATCGCGTCATCGACATCATGTGCAATCAACTCCCAAGGGATCGAAGAATTGTACACTAGCAGCCTGTCCGAGCATTTCCCCGCGTGAGCGTCTATCCCTTCGCGCACTTTTTATTCAGTGCCGCGGCTGCTGCCCAATTCCCGCACGACACCGGCGCGGAAGTGGCCATCGTCGGGCGCTCCAACGCCGGCAAATCCAGCGCCATCAACGCCATAACGGGGCGGCGCAGTTTGGCACGCACCAGCAAGACCCCCGGGCGCACGCGGCTGCTGAATTTCTTCGAGCTCGCCCCCGGCGCGCGGCTGATCGATCTGCCGGGTTACGGCTACGCCTCGGGTCCCCGAACCGAGCGCGCGGGCTGGGCGGATTTGATCGAGGGGCTGGCGCCGCGGCGGTCGCTGCGGGGGCTGCTGCTGGTGGTTGACGCGCGCCGCGGCATCCTGTCTGGCGATCAGCAGCTGATGGACTGGGCTCAGAGCATCGGGCAGCCGGTCCACGTGCTGTTCTCCAAATCCGATCAGCTCAAGCGCGCGGAAGCTCAGAAGCTGCTGAGCGAGTCGCAACCCAGCCTGCAGGGACGTGGCTCAGCACAACTGTTCTCGGCGCACACGGGCGTCGGTCTGCAGCAAGCGCGGGCGCAGCTGGATGCGTGGCTCAAAAAAGAAAGCCCCGGCAGTACTAGGGAGTGACTACCGGGGCCAGACTAAGCGCGATGCGGGTCTCTACGCACCGAGCTCATACCCGCCTAGGGAGGGAAGCGGGGAGTACGCAGTACTCGTTAAGTAAGAGTGGGGAGTTCGCCAAAAAGTTCGCTGCGCAAATGTAAATTCTTGTTAACTTTTCCCTTGCTGATTCAATCGCTTGACCTTAGTGGTGTTGCATCGGCGCTACAGAAACACCCAGGTCAGGCCGATTGACGCTAGAGCCATGTCGCTGGCGTGCGAAACCTGGTAGCGCTCGTACTCAATCCGGGCTCCGAGGCTGCCCCAGCTGGTGCCGGCACCGACCCCGTACGCCAGGTCATCTCCGGTACGGTGGAACGACAGGAACGGCGACTGGGCATCGGTGCGCCAGTCCGCGATGCCGACCTTGCCGTAGAGATCGACCACCGGAATGGGCAGGAACCCGACCGCAAACAGACCTATGGCATCGGTGTCGGCAGAGTTGATGCCGCCATAGGCGCGGCCGAAACCGACGTAGCTGAGCTCGGCCGCGAACACCTTCAGCGGCCGAAATCCGAGCGCAAACTTATAGCCGGTGTCGGTGTTGTGGACATCGAACGTGGCGGCATCGAAATTTTGCTGGCTCGCTCCGAGCGAGCCGCCGAGGTAGAAGCCGGTGTCGTCGGCGAAGGCCGCCGCACTGGTCAGCAGGGCGCCGGCCAAAAACCCTAAGTAACGGTTGGGATTCATACACTAATGACCGTTCTGAGCCCGGATCGTTCCGCGGCTGCTGTCAGTGCGCCTGGTCCCAATTCGCGCCGCTGCCGAGCTCGACCTTGAGCGGCACCGCCAGGTATGCCGCGCCGCTCATGCGCGCGCTGAGCGCCGCGCGCGCCTGCCCGACGAAATCCTCGCGCACTTCCAGCACCAGCTCGTCATGCACCTGCATGATCAGCCGCGCCGGCACCTGCGGCTCCTGGCACCACTGATCGACGGTGATCATGGCGCGCTTGATGATGTCGGCCGCGGTGCCCTGCATCGGCGCGTTGATGGCGCTGCGCTCGGCGTACTGCTGTAGGCCGCGGTTGCGCGAGCGGATCTCCGGCAGGAACAGGCGGCGGCCGAACACCGTCTCGACAAAGCCATCACGCCGGGCCTGCTCGCGCGTGGCATCCATGTAGCGGCGCACACCCGGATAGCGCGCGAAATACAGATCGACGTAGCTTTGGGCCGCGCCGCGCGCCACGCCGAGCTGGCGCGCCAGGCCAAAGGCGGACATGCCGTAAATCAAGCCGAAGTTAATGGCCTTGGCCGAGCGGCGCTGATCGCTCGAGACCTGCTCGAGCGGCACGCCGAACACTTCCGCTGCCGTGGCCTGGTGGATGTCGCGGTCCTCGGCAAAAGCGCGCAGCAAGCCCTCATCCCCCGAGAGGTGCGCCATGATGCGCAGCTCAATCTGCGAGTAGTCGGCGGCCAGCAGGCAATAGCCGGGCGCGGCAATGAAGGCCTGACGGATGCGTCGGCCCTCGGGACTGCGGATCGGTATGTTCTGCAGGTTCGGGTCGGTCGAGGACAGCCGGCCGGTCGCGGCCACGGCCTGGTGATAGCTGGTGTGCACCCTGTTGGTGGCGGCGTTGATCTGCTCGGGCAGCCGTTCGGTATAGGTCGAGCGCAGCTTGGCCAGGCCGCGATATTCCAGGATCAGCTTGGGCAGCGCGAAGTTCGCGGCCAGCTCCTCGAGCACATCCTCCGCGGTCGAGGCCGTGCCCGAAGGGGTCTTGCGCAATACCGGCAATTGCAATTTCTCGAACAGGATCTGCTGCAATTGCTTGGGCGACTCGAGGTTGAAGACGGTGCCGGCCTCGCGGTGCGAGAGCTGTTCGATCTCGCGCATCCGCACGAGCAGCTGGCCGCTCTGGGTGTGCAGCATGGCGCGATCGATCAGTACGCCTTTGCGTTCCATGCGCTGCAATACCGGCACCAGCGGCTGTTCGGTCTCGCGGTACAACCGCGCCAGCGCGCTGTTCTGCTCGAGCCTGGGCCAGAGAGTGCGGTGCAATCGCAGCGTGACATCGGCATCCTCGGCAGAGTATTCGGCGGCTTGCTCGACGCTGACCTGATTGAAGCTGATCTGCTTGGCGCCCTTGCCGGCCACGTCCTCGAAATGAATCGTCCGCAGCCCCAGGTAATGCTCGGCCATCGAATCCATGTCATGGCGCGTGGCGGTGCTGTTCAAGATGTAGGACTCGAGCATGGTGTCGAAACGCTGTCCCTTGAGCGCGATGCCATAGTTCTCGAGCACGTGGATGTCGAATTTCAAATGCTGGCCGAGCTTGCCGCGGTTCGGATCCTCGAGCAGCGGCCGCAGCATCTCCAGTACGCGCGTGCGATCGAGCTGCGGCGGCGCGCCCGCGTAGTCGTGCGCCAAGGGCACATAGGCCGCGTGGCCCGGCTCGATGCAGAACGAGACCCCGACGATCTCGGTGTTCATGTAATCCAGGCTCGTGGTTTCGGTATCGAACGCGAACAGCTCGGCGCGGCCGAGCGCCTCGCACCAGCGCGCGAGGCTCGCCTCATCAAGGATGGTCTCGTAATTGCGGGGCACACTCGCGAGCGCGGCCGCAACGGCATCGGTCGGTGTCACGCCCTCGGCCGCGACCTCAGCGGCGGATTCCAACTGCGTTAGCAATGTGCGCAGCTCGAGCGCGCTGTAGATCGCGCGCAGCTTGGCGGGATCCGCCTCGCGGCGCTTGAGCCCCGATTCATCGAGCGCCAATGTGAGATCGGTGCGAATGGTCGCGAGCTGGCGCGAGAGCGCGAGCGTGGCCAGGCCGGCGCGCAGATTCTCGCCGACCTTGCCGGGGATCTCGGCCACGTGCGCGAGCAGCCCATCGAGCGTGCCGTAACTGTTGAGCCATTTGGCGGCCGTTTTCGGCCCGACCTTGTCGATGCCGGGAATGTTGTCAGAGCTGTCGCCCACGAGCGCGAGGTAATCGATGATCTGTTCCGGGTAGACGTCGAACTTGACCTTGACTCCGGCTCGATCGAGGACCGTGCCGCTCATGGTATTGATCAGCGTGATGCGCTCATTGACCAGCTGCGCCATATCCTTGTCGCCGGTGGAGATCAGCACAGTCTGGCCGCCCAGAGCGGCGCGGCAGGCCAGCGTGCCGATCACATCGTCGGCTTCGACGCCGTCGATGCGCAGCACAGGCAACCCGAGGGCCTCGACCGCCGCGAGCAATGGTTCGGTCTGCGAGCGCAGGTCGTCGGGCATGGCCGGGCGATTCGCCTTGTACTCGGCGAACAGATCATCGCGAAAGGTCTTGCCCGGCGCGTCGAATACCACGCCGATGTGCGGCGGGGTGAAATCGCGCAGGAACTTCGACAGCATGTTCAGTACGCCGTAGATCGCGCCCGTGGGCGCACCCTTGGAATTGGTCAGCGGCGGCAGCGCGAAGAAGGCTCGATACAGATACGACGAGCCATCGATCAGAACCAGGTCCGGACGTTCGGGTAGGGGCATGGCGCGTCGCGGGGCGCGCTAAGACTGCGAGGATGGCGCGGGTGCCGGGTTGATGGGATTGGCGGGCACTTTGGCTTTCTTCTGTTGCGGCAGGTAAAGCGCGCCCTTCTGACCACAGCCGCAGAGCGTGCCGGTCATTGCGATGGCCAGCAGCACGGCGGCGAACGCAGCGATCGTCCTGTGCGCGCTCATGCGGGCGGCAAGGGCATGGGGCGGCCCTCGCGCAGCGCCAGCCAGCCGCGCGCCACGCGGTAGATAACCCACAGCCCGGTCAGCGCGAACCCGACCATGGCGATCAGGAAGCCGACGACGACGATCAGCAATGGCATCGCCAGGATGGAGGTCACGAGGATCCAGAGCCAGGTAAACCAGAATGTGCGGATCTGCCAGCGAAAGTGGCTTTCCAGCCAGGTGCCGCGTGCCTCGGAGCGGCGCGCATAATTCATGATCACGGCGATGATCGAGGGCAGGCCGAAGGCGAAACGCACGGCCACGGCGCGCGCGGTCAGCAGCCCGATCAGCACCGACAGCGCGTGCAAACCGTAGATCCAATGCGTGTATTCGATAAGCCCGCGGTTGACGCTGACGACGGCGTTGTGTTCCGGCTCCATGGTGTCATTCCTTGCGCGTATAGCGCGCCGCTACTCGTCCGTAGGCTTCGCGAAACGGGATTCCGTGTTCGACCACCAGTGCATAGGCCTGCTCGGCCGCGTGCACGGCCGGATCGAGGCGGATGCGCTCGGGGCGGAATTTTAGCGCATCGAGCGCCGCGGCCACGATGTCGAGCGTCTGCTGGCCTAAGTCGATGCCGCGAAACAGCGGAAACTTCAGCAATTGCAGATCGCGCTGGTAGCCCGAGGGCAGCTTGGCGCAGATCGCGAGCGCTTCGGTCAAGGCGGCGAGCGCCGTGGCGCTGCGGGCGCGTACCAGCTCGAACACATCGGGATTGCGCTTCTGCGGCATGATCGAGGAGCCGGTCGTGAAGGCCTCCGGCAGCTCGATGAAGGCGAATTCCTGCGTGTAGAACAGCAGCAGATCCGCGGCCATGCGGCCTAAGTCCCCCATCAACAGCGCGAGCTCGAACAGCAGCTGCGCCTCGGCTTTGCCGCGCGAGAGCTGCACCGCGGTGACCGGCTCGTGCGTGTGCTCGAAGCCCAGTGCGCGCGTGGTCGCCGCGCGATCGAGGGGGAGACCGGGCGTGCCATAGCCGGCGGCGGAGCCCAGCGGATTCTTCTCGACGCGCCGGCGCACGCTCTGCAGACCGAGCGCGTCGTCGGCCAGTTCGGCGGCGTAGCCGCCGGCCCAGAGGCTGACCGAACTCGGCATGGCCTGTTGCATGTGGGTGTAGCCGGGCAGCGGCGTCTGCGCTTCACGCTGAGCTAAGCGTTCGAGCGCCTGGATCAGGTTCTGCGTTCCATCTTGCAGCTCACCGATGGCGTCGCGCAGGTACAGCCGCAGCGCCGTGAGCACCTGATCGTTGCGCGAACGTCCGAGATGGATGCGCGCGCCGGCCGTGCCGATGCGCTCGGTCAGGCGCCGCTCGAGAGCGGTCTGCCCGTCCTCCTCGGCCAGCTCGATGTGCCAGAGGCCGCGCTCGTGTTCCTCGGCAAGCGTGCTCAGTGCGTCGCGGATCTGTTGCAGGTCCTCAGCCGACAGCAGGCGCTGCGCATGCAGCATCTCGGCGTGGGCGATCGAGGCACGCACGTCGTAGCGCACCAGGCGCTCATCGAGCACGTAGTCCTCGCCGGCGGTATAGCGCAGTACGCGCTCATCGAGCGGCGCGCCCTTGTCCCACAGCCGCCTCATGCGCCGCCTTGCTGCTCCGCCGGCGTCAGCGCGTTGACGTCCTGAACGATCAGCGTGCCGGTGCCCTCGTTGGTGAATACCTCGGCCAGGATGCTGTCCTTGGCGCTATAGGAGATCACATGCACGCGGCGCACGCCGCCGCGAAGTGCATCCTCGATCGCCTTGGTCTTGGGCAGCATGCCATCGAGCAGGGCGCCCGCTGCGCGCAATCGCGCGAGTCCCGCCAAGTCCGTATAGGAGATGACCGAGCTCGGGTCCGAAGCGCGTTCGAGTATGCCCGGCGCGCCGGTGCACAGGATGAGTTTCTCGGCCGATAGCGCCGCGCCGATCGCGGCCGCCACCGTATCGGCGTTGATATTGAGCAGGGTGCCGCGGTTGTCGGCCGACAGCGGGCTGATCACGGGCATCAGGCCATTGTCGAGGTGCTTGCGGATGACGTTGACATCGACGCTGTCGATGTCGCCGACGAAGCCGAAATCCACCGGGCCGGGCTCGCCGTTGAGCTGCACCGGTGCGCGCTTATGGGCCCGAACCAGGCCGGCATCGACGCCGGACAGTCCGACCGCATCGATCTCCAGATCGCGGCAGATCGCGAGAATCCGCGTGTTGATCAAGCCATTGAGCACCATCGAGGTCGCATCGATCGACTTCTCGTCGGTCACGCGCCGGCCCTGCACCATGCGCGTCGCCACGCCGAGCGCCTCGGTCAGCTCGGTCAGCTGCGGGCCGCCGCCGTGCACCATGACCACGCGCACGCCAAGGTAGTGCAGGATCGCAATCTGCTCGATCAGCGCGCGCGTCATCGCGTCATCGCCAAACACCGCGCCGCCCGCCTTGACCACGAACACCTTGCCCTTGTAGAGGCGGATGTAGGGCGATGCATTGCGCAGCGCGTGAATGGTCGCCGCGTGCTCGGATCGATGCAGAATCATGTCAAGCGTTTACTCCGCTGGTTTGAGCATTTGATGCAGCACGGCCATCTGTGCCGGCAGCCGGTTGTAGGCCTGCCGCAGCACCACGGCGCGCGCGCCGTCGAGCAGCTCGTCGGCGAGCGCGACATTACGCCGCACCGGCAGGCAATGCATCACTCTGCAATCGCTGCGCGCACCCGCGAACCACTGTTCGGTCAGGCACCAGTCGCGCAATGGCCTGCGCGCCTGCGCATCCAGGCTTTCATCGCCGTAGGCGGCGGTGTGCGCCCATTCCTTCGCATAAACGATTTGAGCACCCTCGAGCGCCTCGCGGCGATCCGCGCTCTCGCGCACCGAGCCGCCGCTGTGCGCCGCGGCGCGCCGCGCCTTGTCCATGATCGCGGCGGGCAACGCAAAGCCCTCCGGTCGCAGCACCACCACCTCCATGCCGCGCATGGCCGCCATGTGCACGGTCGCGGCCGGCACGGCCAGCGGCAAGGCGCGCGGGTGATACGCCCAGCTCAGCACGAACTTCGCGCCGCGCGGCACCTGCAGTTCATCGAGCGTCTTCCAGTCGGCCAGCGCCTGGCACGGATGATTGACCGCGGATTCGAGATTGATCAGCGGTTTGTCGATCAGAGCCGACATCGCACTGAATTTGCTTTCGCTCAACTCGGCAGCCAGGTCCTTGCCGTCGGCGAACGCGCGAATACCGAGCGCATCGCAATAGGAGGCCAGCACCGGCAGCCCCTCGCGAATGTGTTCGGCCGCAACGCCGTCCATGACGGCGCCCTGGCGGGTTTCGAGCTGCCACGTGCCGCTGCCGGGCGTGATCACAAAGCACGAGCCGCCGAGCCGCGCCATGCCGGCCTGGAACGAGGACAACGTGCGCAACGAGGGATTCATGAACAGCAATCCCAGAATCCTGCCGCGCAGCGCCTGCGGCTCAGGTGCGCCCTCGAGCCGCCGCGCGAGCGCGAGCAGGTCCTGCACCTGCTCGGGCGAAAAGTCGGCCAGATCGAGAAATCGTCGCATGGTAGTCAGCTGCCGATATCGAGCAACGCGCTACGCAACAGCTCGACATGCTCGTCCGCGAGCACGTAGGGCGGCAGCAGGCGCAGGATGGTCGGATCGGCGCTGGTGCCCGCGAGGATGTCGCGCTCGAGCAGCGCCGCATGAATCTCCTTGGCCGGCCGCGCAGTGCGCAGGCCGAGCAGCAGTCCGGCGCCCTGATGGGCGATGACCGGTCCGACCAGGCAGCGGTTGCGAATCAATGCCGAGATGTGTCGCACGCGCGCGAGCAGCTGCTCCGACTCGATCGCCTCGATCACGGCCTCGATTACGGCGCAAGCCATCGGGCCACCGCCGAAGGTGGTGCCGAGCGCATCGAGCTTCACGGCCGCGGCCACACGCGGTGTCATGAGCAGAGCCGCGCACGGAAAGCCGTTGCCGAGCGCCTTGGCGGTCGTGATCATGTCCGGCTGGATGCCGTATAGCTTGGCCGCGAACGGCGCGCCGACGCGGCCCATGCCGCATTGGACTTCATCGAAAATCAGCAGCGCGCCGACTTCATCGCAGCGAGCGCGTAGTGCGCTTAAGAAAGCCGCGCCCATGTCGTACGCGCCCCCCACTCCCTGCACCGGCTCGACCATCACTGCGGCCGTGGCGCTCGTCACGTGCGCGGCGATGGCACTCGTGTCGCGACGCGCGATGAAGCTCACATCGAACGGGGTTCTCGGATAGCCGTACCACTTGGCCGCGGCGCCCCAGGTGATCGCCCCGGTCGCGGCGGTGCGGCCATGGAAGGCATGCTCGATGGCAGCCACGTGGCTGCGGCGCGTGATGGTGAAGGCCATCTTGAGGGCGTTTTCATTCGCCTCCGCGCCGCTGTTGACGAAGAATACGCTGCTGAAGTCGAGGCCCGAAAAGCGGATCAGCCGCTGCGCGGCGCGCAGCCGTATCTCCAGGGGCACGGCGTTGCTCTGAAAACTCAAGGTCCGCGCCTGCTCGCGCAATGCATGCATCCAGCCGCGATGTCCGTAGCCGAGCACGGCCACGGCATGACCGCCGTAGAGGTCGAGCACGCGACGGCCATCGGCTGTGCGCAGCCACACGCCTTTGGCCGAGACCACGGACAGCGGATATTGGGCGAACACGGGCGCCAGGTAATCGTGCAGCTCGCCCGTGGAGTTCTCGGCTTTAGGTTGTGCCGTCATGCTCAGGTCCAGCCCGGCGCCGGTGCGGTCAGACCCGCGGTTTCCGGCAAATCGTAGAGCCGGTTCATCCATTGGACCGCGCCGCCGGCTGCGCCCTTGTTCAGATTGTCGAGCACGCAGAACACCGCCAGCGTGCGACCGTCACTGACGGCCGAGAGCGTCGCGTAGTTGCTCGTGGCCACGTCCTTCACGCGCGGCGGGGTGTCGCTGATGCGCACGAACGGCGCACCAGCGTAGAACTCGCGCAATGCGGCGAGCACCTGGGCGCTGTCGCATGGCGTGCGCAACGTGGCCTGAACCGTGGCATGGATGCCGCGCGCGAACGGGCCGGAGTGCGGTACGAACGCGAACTGCGCGTCGACGCCGCTGGCCGCCGCGGCACAGGCGCGGATCTCGGGCGTGTGGCGGTGAGAGAGCGCGCTGTAGGCGTACAGATCGCTGTGACGCGATGGATGGTGCGTGCCCTCCTGAGGCTTGCGGCCCGAGCCGGTGCTGCCGGTGACCGCGGACACGAACAATTCCCCACGGGTCAGCCCGTGAACCAGCAACGGCACCGAGGCCAGCAAGGTCGCGGTCGCGAAGCAACCCGGATGCGCCACATGCGCCGTTGGGGCGCGTGGCAGATGCTCGGGCAGCGCGCAGACGAACGAGTCGATGCGTCCCGGTGCGCCGTGCGCGTGCCGGTACACCGCTTCATAGGCCGCGGCGCAGGAAAAGCGGAAGTCGGCGGAGATATCGACCACGTGCGGACTGCGACCGGCCGATTCGGCACAGCGCAGCAGGCGGTCGATCAATGCCGCGGCCGCCCCGTGCGGTGCGGCCGAGAAGATCGCGCTCGAGGGCTCGTCGGATACGATCTCCTCGATCTGCAGCAGTGATTTGAAGCGTTCCTCCGGATACGTCGTGATCAGATGCCGGAAGGCCCCGGCGACCGGCTCGCCCGGCTGGCTGTCGGACAGCACGCCCGCGAGCTCAAAATGCGGATGGCCCGCGATCAGGCGCAATAGCTCGCCCGCAACGTAGCCGGTGCCGCCGAGCACGAGCGTGGGAATCCTGCGCGTCACTCAGCGGCTCCGGCAGCGAGCGGCGTGGCCGTTGACAGGCCGATCGCCGCGATGACGGCATCGCCGAGTCCGGCGGCATCGGTCATGGCATTGCAGGCCGCCACACCCATCTGGGTTTCGATGATCTCGACGCCGACCTGGTTGTCCGTGGACGGACCGGTCACGAGGCAAGGCTCGACGAAAAAACGCTCGCGCAGCAGCTTGACGCCGCCCCAGGCCGCCACCGGATCGTTGGCGGAGAGCACCACGCCGGTCAGCGCGCGGCGGATATCCTCGCATTCGAGAATCGCATCCACACCGTAGGTACCGAGCAGGCCGTCACCGAGCTCGAACACGATCGCATCGGGCTTGCCGGCAGACAGCTCGGTCAGCATCGTGCGCGTGAGTGCCGGTCCGGTACGGCCGGTCGTGGTCACGACGCCGAGGTCGGTGAAGATCATCGTGCGCCGTGCACCGGCATCCTCGAAGGCGAGGATGTCCCGGCGCAGCGATACGCCGGTGGCTTTGAAGGCATCGACAATCAGGCCGCGGTGGCGCATGCGCGCGACAATTGCGGCCGCGGCGGCGGTCTTACCGGACTCCATGCAGGTACCGGCCAGCGCCACCACGGGCACGCCGCGCGTGTCGAGCGGCGCATTGAAATCCAGTGCCCGGTAGCCGACCCGCGCCGGTATGCCGATGCGCTCGCCCAGATACGGAAACTGCAGCACCACGCCGAGCACGCGGCAATCAAATGGCTTGCCCTTGTCCGCCGTCGCCGAGTCGCAAATGCCCATGACCCCGCCGATGTTGAGCATCTGGATCACATCGCCGGGCTTGAGCGCGCTCGGCACGTGACCGGAGTAGCCGAACAGCGCCCGGCGGGGCCCAAGCGCGCCGACCACGATGTCGCCCTTGACGACCTTCGCCATGCGGCCGCTCGCGAGTTCGAGCGTGTTGTAGCTGGATTTGTTGTTGAGGACTTCGGCCACCACGATGACGCCTTCCTCGGCAGGTATCTCGCTCGATAAGCGCAATTCCTGTCCGAGCGCGCACGCCTGGGTAACCGAGCCCACCTTGTCGACGACGACGCTCTTCATGCCTGTGCATCCACGAGGGCCGCATCTCCGGCGCGGCGATGAAACACGCCGGGCAAGGCGACGATCTTCGAGAACCCGAGCGCATCGGCCGGGCTCCATTCGCCGACCGCTTCGCCGTAGACGCCCTTGGAGGCTGCCATCAATGAGTACGCGGAATCCACGCCCTCGATGTACAGCGCGCCGGGACGCAGCAGCACGTGCACGTCGCCCGTGACGCGCTCCTGCGAGGACAGCAGCAGTGCTTCGATATCACGGCAGACCGGATCGAGCAGCTGGCCCTCATGCACCAGGTCGCCGTACGGCGCTGCCACGGCCTCCTTGATGCGCTGCTGGCGCGCCGTGAGCACGAGCTTTTCGAGCTCGCGATGCGCGGTCAGCAGCACCTCGGCCGCGGGTGCTTCGAACGCCACCCGTCCCTTGGTGCCGATGATGGTGTCGCCCAGATGAATGCCGCGCCCGATACCGAACGGCGCCCCCAGCTGTTCGAGCTGCTCGATAAGTTCGACCGGGTCGAGACGCACGCCATCGAGCGCCGTGGGCCGACCGGTCTCGAAGCTTAGGCGGTGCGTTTCGGCCGCTCGCGGGTTCGTGAACGCATCGCGCGACAGCACCCAGGCACTTTCGGGAATGCTGCCGCTGGAGGTCAGGGTCTCCTTGCCTCCAATCGTGACGCCCCAGAGACCGCGATTGATCGAGTACGCCGCGCCGAACGGGGGAATCGGCAACTGCAATTGCTGCAGATATTCGAGCTCTTCGCTGCGACGGAAGGCGCGATCGCGTATGGGCGCGAGCACCTGCAGCTCCGGCGCCAGCGTGCGCAGCGCGACTTCGAAACGCACCTGATCGTTACCGGCCGCGGTGCAGCCGTGCGCGATCGTGCCTGTGCCGAGCTGGCGCGCCACGCGGGCGACGGTCTGAGCCTGCATGACGCGCTCGGCGCCGACGCACAGCGGATAGAGCTGGCCGCGGCGCACGTTCCCCATGATCAGAAAGCGCAGCACCTGCTCGAAATAGTCGGCGCGGGCATCGACTTGGGTGTGTTGGACGGCGCCGAGCAGGCGCGCGCGCTGCTCCAAAGTGCGCGCCGCCGCCGCATCGATACCGCCGGTGTCCACCGTGACCGTGATGACCGGGCGGTGATAGTTCTGCGTCAACCACGGCACCAGGAACGAGGTGTCGAGGCCGCCGGAATACGCGAGCAGGATGGGCTGCGCGTCGGGTTTCTGCTGCATAGGGATTCTCAGGTGCGGAACAGTAGATTCAGACGCTCGATCAGCCGCTGCTGCGCGCGAGCGTCGGCAGTGGCCAGGAAAATCGTATCGTCACCGGAAATCGTACCCACGACTTCCGGCCATTCGGCTTTATCCAGCGCGACCGCGACGCTCGGTGCGGCCCCGATCGTGGTACGGATCACCGTGATCGAGGCTCCGGCCGTGCGCACCGTGCGCACGAACCGCGACAGCGCGCCGAAATCGCCATTGGCGCGCGAAATTTCATCGGGCGGCACCAGGTAGCGGCCGCTGGCCTTGAGCACGCCGAGCTCGCGCAGATCGCGGCTGACCGAGGACTGCGTGACCTGGAAGCCGTCGCGCTTGAGCAGCTGAGCCAGATCGCTCTGCCGGCGCACGACGCCGCCGCGCAGAATGCGCAGGATGGCGTTGCGGCGGTCGATCTGTTGGCGATCGGTCAGCATGATGGCGCGTGCATAAATTCTGACAAGTATGCATAAACATGCACGAGCATGCAATGGCCGGCAGCATGCAATGGCCGCCAGTAAAGCGGGCAGCTCGAAGGTGTGCGGCTTTTTTTTGAAATCGAGTGTTATTACAATAGTAATAACGCAGGAGTTTTGGATAATGCTTGCCCTCAAAGTCCGCAAGTTTGGCAACTCGCTCGGTGTTGTGCTGCCGAAGGAGGTTATCAGCCGCCTTCAAACGGGCGATGGGAAGCCGCTGTTTCTGATCGAGGGGCCGAACGGCAGCTACCGTCTCACTGCTTACGATCCAGCCTTCGGGAAAAAAATGGCGAAGGCGGAGCAGATCATGGCGCGTTACCGCAACACCCTTCATGTGCTCGCCAAATGAGCGAGCCGATCTGGATCGATGAAGCGGATGCGCTCGCCATTCACGATCGGTTACTCGCATTGCACGGGTCAGGTGGGGTGCGGGACGAGGCTATGCTCAAGTCCGCGCTGGCGGGTCCGCTGCGGCACCGAGCCCATACCCCCGGCGCGGACACCATCGATCTGGCGACGCTGTATGCCGCAGGCATCGTGCGCAATCATCCATTCGCGGATGGCAACAAGCTCACGGGCTTTGTCGTGGGGGTGCTGTTTCTTGAACTCAATGGCTATCGCTTCAAAGCCAGTGAGGCGGATGCCGCGCAAGCCATGCTCGAACTCGCGGCCGGCACGCTCGAGCAGGCTGGTTTCGCTGCTTTCCTTCGCGCCCACGCGAAAATTGCCTGGGCCCAATATTTGGCGCGCTCTTGAACGCTAAGTCGTACTACCTAGCTACGAGCGCTTCGGTTATCTTCGGTAGCGCTGCTTCGTCCAGTTAATCAGCGCGCAAAATTGAGGGGATTGTCATGGCAGAGCCGAGCGTTCAGGGACGATTCATCTGGGAGGGGCTCATGACCGAGGACCCGGCGGGCGCCACCGCGTTCTACTCAAAGGTGTTGGGCTGGCGCACGGAACCCTGGGCCGTGGATCCCACGTACACCATCTTTGCCGCCAAGAGCGGCCCGGTCGCCGGCATGTCGCGGCTGACCGATGCGCTGCGCGAGCAGGGCGTGCAAGGCCACTGGCTGGGCTTCATCGGCGCCGACGACGTCGATGCGATGGTCGCGAGCGCCGAGAAGCTCGGTGCCAGAGTCATCCGTCCCGCCTCCGATATCGACCAGGTCGGTCGCTTTGCAATCCTCGCCGACCCTCAAGGCGCCGCGTTTGCGCTCTTCAAGCCGCTGCAGAGTTCGGCGCCCAAGGGTGTGCCGAAACCCGGCGAGTTCTCCTGGCAGGAACTCGCCACCACCGATGACCAAGAAGCGTTCAAATTCTACGGTGGGCTGTTTGGCTGGCAGCTCATGGAGCGCATGGACATGGGAGCGATGGGGTTCTATTTGATCTTTGGCTCCGACGGCGTGCAGCGCGGCGGAATGTACCAGCTCTCGCCTCCGGCTCTCGGACCGCACTGGTTGCCCTATGCGTCGGTGGCGGATGCGGACAAGGCTGCCGCTGCGACGACCAAGGCGGGCGGACGCGTGCTCAATGGTCCCATGAACGTACCGGGCGGCGGCCGCATTGCGCAGCTCGCCGATCCAAGCGGCGTGGCCTTCGCCGTGCATGCGATGGGCAAGAGCACCGCGGCCCCGCCACCGGCCAAGCCTGCTGCCAGGAAAGTCGCCAGGAAGGCGGTCAAGAAAAAGGCCGAGGCCAAGAAGGCCGCCAGGAAGGCAACCAAGAAGGCAACCAGCAAGGCCACCAGCAAGGCCACCAGGAAGGCCACCAGGAAGCCAGCCAAGAAGAAGGTCGGGAAGAAGGTCGGGAAGAAAAAAGTTGCGGCCCGTCGCGCCTCGAGCGCGCGTCAGTCCGTTCGACCTGCGGCGAAGAAGGCCAAGCGCGCTGCCGGCAAGGCACGGCGCAAGAAATCACGGCGCAAGAAGTAAGGACTAGCGCTCGATGGTGTAAACGAGGTCGGCACTGCGCTGGGTGCCGGCCTCGGTTTTCACGGTCCAGTGATCGCCGACCGTATAGCGCATTTTTATGGTGTTGATGGCCTCCGCGAGGCCGACGCCGTAGCTGACGTACAGTCGCGGGGACAGGTAGCGGCCCAGGACCAGCGCGGTCTCATTGTCCAAGTCCTGCTCGACGCCGGCCTCGATGTTGTAGCGGCCGCCGATCTGCTGCGCCAGGATGGCGCCGCCCTGCATCAAATCCGCGCGCGAGGCACTACTGTGCGCCACCGGATCGCTGGTCGTAGTCGTATTCTGTACGGTCTCGAGTGAGCCGCCGGCGAGCAGCAGCGAGACGATCTGGGATTGAGCGACCTCCGGGTCGGAGAAGAAAGTCATGCGCGGCGCTCGCAGCGTGCCGCGAACATTGACGCCCGCCGTGATGTCGGGAAATTTCTTGATCGCGCGCAGATCCAGGCCCGGATCGCCCATGAGGCCGTTGCTGAACAGCAGCCGCCCGTGCTGGATGTCGAGGTTGCGGCCATAGGCCAGGTACTTGCCCTCCTCGACCTTGAGCTCGCCACTGCCACGACTGATGCCGGTGTCGTCGGTCGCGACCCGGATGCTGCCGCTCAGGCGGCCCGACAGACCTGCCGTATTGACCGTCACGCGCTCGCCGAGCAGCAGCGTGATGTCGCTGTACACCTTGAACTGACTCGGGCGCACGGTGGCACTCGGGCCGACGATAATCTCGTCGCTCGAGGGAAGCACCACATTGGTCAGATTCGCGGGCTCGATGCGCGCATAGGGCAGTGCCACCTGCCCCTGGATATCGATGCGCTGGCCCTGCAGGTGCAGGGCGACGTCCGGCGAGGCATCGACGCGCGCCTCAGGGATATTAATGACGCGCAGGTCCGTGCCCTGCAAAAGCAGCTCCCCGAACGGCAGCCCTTGCTGCCAGCGCACCGAGCCGCTGACCTGGGCGTGGCCATTGGGCCCGCAGTTCGCCGCGCCGTCGATATGCAGCGTGTCGTCGGCCAGGCGCGCATGGAAGTTCAATTCGCGCAGTGACAGGGCGATCTGATAGGCGTCCAGTTGCGCGCCCGTCACGGCAAGCTCGCCGTTGAGCTGCGGCGCCGCGGCGCTACCGGACAGCGCCAACTGTGCGCTCAGGCGCCCGCTGGCCCGATCGATCTGCGAGACATAGGCTTCCACGAAGCCGACGGCGTCGGTATCGAGCTTGAGCTCGCCGGTCAGCGGCCAGTCGCGCCAGGCTGCATCGGCGCCACGCGCCTGCAGGTGGCCTTCGATCAGGCCGGCGCTGCCGGCATCGAGCCCGAGGCCGGCCGATAACTCGTGCTCGCTCAGTTCGGCCCGGACCAGGCCGTCGCCGAGACTGAGCGTCTCAACCCGGCCGCTCGCGAAGTGCTTGCGAATCGCCGCACGCGTCAGTTGTGCGTTGAGGCTGCCGCGCCAGGACGCTTCCTCGCCGGGCGCCTGCGCGCTGTCGGTGGCCTCGACCTGTACGCTCAGCGTGCCCTCGTAGTCGGTCGCAGCCGTCAGGCCCGCGGTCAGAGTCCGCATCGGCAGATTGGAGGCACGTAGCGAGATCTTGCGCTGCGGCGCCTCGAGCGAGGCGCTAGCGCACAGCCGCGCCAGCTCATCGCGCAGGCACATCGACTCCAGATGCAGGCGATCGAATGCCACACTCAGCGCTACCGGCGCTTCCAGGCTCATATGTAGATTGCGGCCGTCGCTGATCTGCGCGTGGTCGATCTGCTCCTGCCATTGACCCGCGGCGTAGCGGCCGCTGCCGCGCAGCGCCAGATCCAGGCCTTCGGCCCGCGCATCGAGCGCGACGCTGTGCAGCGCGGTGGTGCCCTCGGTGCGCAGCGTCAGGTGCTCGAGCCGGCGCCCGGCCACAGCCAGGCCTTGCAGCTCTAGCTTGGAATCGTTGCGGCCCGAGCCATGCGGGTCGAAGGCGACCGTCGCATCGAGCGCATCGAGGTGTATGCCCTCCCATTCCACCTCCTGCAGCTTCGCCGTGCTCAGCAGCGTCAGATCGTTCCGATCCCCGGTCAACGTGCCGTGCGCCTGCAGTCGGCCGTGCGCGCCGGTGTGCAGCAATGCCAGATCGGCCGCATCGACCGAGAAATTCAGGTCCACGGGTGAGCCGGCGCGCCCGTCGATCGCGAAGTGCGTCGCCCCCAGCTGCACGTGCACATCGCGGAACAGCCAATCACCGGCGCGATGCACGAGTTCTCCGTGTCCCTCGGCGCGCTGTCCGCGCACGTTGCCGGAGAGCTCGCTCAAGCGCGCGTCCAGCTCGCCCTGAGCGTCCAGCCTGTCGCCGGCCGCGCTGAGCGCGAAGTTGACCCGGCCGGCCAGCCCTGAGCGTAACTGCGCGAGATCGAGATCCTCGATGCGTCCTTGCACTTGCCATCCGCGGGCTGCACCCCAGTGCAGGGCACCGGACAGTTGCGCGCGCGCGCCGAGGCTCGCGATCTCGGCGCTATCGGCCCGGAGCCCATCGGCCGCGAGCTCGCCGCGCAGCGCAGCGATCGTGATCGGGGGCAGCGCCGCGAACCGCAGCTCGCCCTGTACCGTGAGATCGAATACGTGGCTGCCGCTGAGGCTGTAGCGGCCGCGTTCGCTGCTCACCGGGGCATCCGCCGAGCCGAGCGGCCAGCGAAAATGGCTCCAGTCACCGTGCAGGTCCAGCTGTGGTCCACCGGCCGCGATCGTCACGCTTCCCTGTGCCTGCGCGAATGCGCCGGAGGGCGCATGGCGCAGGCCAAGCCGCGTGATCGTCAGCACCGGCGCGCGGAATGAGCCCGCGAAGTCGGTCTGAATCGCACCGGCGTGCAGACCCAGCGGAGTCAGCGTGCCACGAGCTCGGAAGCCCTCGCGGTCGCCCTGCAGCTCCAGCGGCCCGTTGATCAGCCCCAGTCCATTGCCGAGCCGCCAGAGCGTGAGGTCCAGTCGCCGCAGCTCGGAGTGGCCCTGCCAGTGCCACTGGCTCGTGAGCTCGTCCGCCTCACCGTGGAACTCGGCGGCAAAGGGTTCGCTGACCCGGGCATCGACGTTCAAATGCGCAAGGTTGCCGTCGACGCGAGCGTTGACGGTCCAGGGTGGTTGTCCCTGAGGCTGGGCATCGGCATGCAGATCGCCGGTCAGACCGATCGAGGCGGCCGCGCGCACTTCGCCGCTGGTGCGCAGGTGTACGCCGCGGAACTCGAGCGCGCCGGCATAGATGCGCGCACTCTGGGGATATACCGCGCCCGAGGCGCTGACGGCGGTGGCATCGAGCTCGACGCCGTTGGTGGCGATGAGCTGCCAGCGCTGCACCGCAACCCGATCGGCCATGATGCGCATCAGTGCGGGCAGGAAATGCGGCACCCACGCGGCGTGTTCGCCGGTGTCGGGCAGCACGTGGATCAGCAGGCGCGCGGCGCGTAGCTCGGGGACCCGAATCATCTGCCAGGCCAGGGGCAGAATCGCCACCCGGCCCGAGGCGTCCTCGATCTCGATATGCACCCGGCGGTGGTCGATGACGAGCCGATCCAGATGTGCGCCGTGCGCGAGCGTGCCGCTGGCGCCCTGCAGCTGGATCTGCAGCGGGCCGACCCGGCCGTTGAATTGGGCCGCGATCAGCTTCAGACCGCTTGGCGTGTAAGCCAGGAAATACAACGCCGCCAGGGCTAGCAGCAGCGCCAGCGGGATCCAGAGCAGGTGCAGGAGGTGGCGCAGGCGCATGGTGGGTCCACAATCTAAACCCGGCGGCGTGCCGAGCTCAAAGTTTCGGTGAAATATTCAAGTGCAGGCGCGGACCGGGCAGGCCGTTGAAGCCCGGCGCGCGCAACGCCTGCGCCACATCCAATCCGACGGTCACGACCGGCAGCCGCATGCGAAAGCCCACACCCGCCGAGTAGGCGAGCGGATCGCGGAAATGATCGACCGCATTGCCGCCGTCGAGAAACACCGCGACGCCGAAGTTGCGCGGCAGATCGCGCTCGAGCTCGACGCTGCCGGTAATCAGGTCGCGGCCGCCGGGTTTAACCGCAATCCGGGTCGGCGGCATCGTGGGCGGCGAGGGTTCGAACACTTTGACCGGCGAGAGATCGTCGTAGGCAAAGCCGCGCACGCTGCGATCGCCGCCGGCGAAGAAGCGGTATTGTCCGGGCAGGTCCTCGACATTATTGATCGTGCTGGCGCCAAGCTCGGAGCGCAGCAGCAGATGCCAGACCCGACTCAGATCCACGACCCGCTCTGCCTGCAGGTCGAGGCGCAGGAAGTTCGCGCGGGCACCGAGCGCGGTGCCCGAGCCCAGCAGCTGGGCGTACAGGCCGCGGCTGAACAGCGCCTCGCCCAGATAGCCCTTGGGCACCGAGGCGAACACGATGCTCGGCACCAGCAGGTTGTCGACCTGCCGGCCGATGATGGCGTCTTCCGTGACCGCGTGCACGGCGTTGAGCGTCAGCACGCGCTGCCAGGAGCCGAGGATCTGCGTGATGCCCGGACCCGCGGCGATCTCGTTGGTGGTCACGTCGTTGCCGAGCTGGGATTCCTGGCCGATCAGCTCGAGCGAGAACTTCTCGAGCGCCGGATCGCCGAACGGCATGTCATAGCGCGCATCGAAGGTCTGCTGGATCTGCGACAGCTGCATCTGCACACGAAAGCGGTGGCCGTAGCTGTTGACGCGCGGCACGGTCCAGCTGGCCGTGCCGCGCGCGCCGGTATCCGTGCCGTAGCCGGCGCCGAGCGAATAGCGGACGCGGGAATTGCTGGCGTGGATCATGATCGGCACCGTGTGATGCACCGGGTCACGCTCGCCGGCCTCCACCTCGACGGTCGAGTAATACTGGCTGTCATCGAGGGCGAACTGTGTGCGCAGCAGCTCGAGCGCGTTATAGGGATCGCCTTCGCGATAGCGCAGAAAGCGTCGCACGTGGCTCTCTTTGACGGCATTCTGCTCGATGGTCGTGGCGCCGAATGCGTAGCGCTCGCCGGTGTCGAGTTGCAGGGTGATGCTGGCCTTGCGCGTGCCGCGGTCGACCTGCAGCTCACTGCGCAGCATGCGCGCATCGAAATAGCCGTAGGTCGCGGCCGCGCGCTCGAGGCTGCTCTTGAGCTGCTCGTAGGCGGCATGGCTCAGGCGTTCGCCGGCGTGGATCGTCACTGCCGCGGTGATGCGCGTGAACACGGGGTCGCTGGCCCCCGCGCCGCTGACCTGGACGTTGACCGCATCGATGAGCACCGGCGGTCCGGGGTCGATCGTGATGCCCACGTGCCAGTGCCGCTCCTTGTCCGGCGGCTCGATCGAGGAGCTGATCTTCGGATCGTAGTAACCGTAAGGGCGCAGCGCCGCGCGCACTTCCTCGTCGATGCGATTGTAGAGCCGCTGTACGGCAGCGGGCTCGAGACGATCGTGATCCTTGTAGCGCTCGAGACTCAGCAGTGCCAGTACGTTGCGGCGCAGATCGCCGTCAACGCCGTCGATGTCGATGCGGATGTCTGCCAGCGCGGGCGGAACAAAGACAGTCCAGGCAGCGAGCAGGAGCCACGCCGCGCTCGGCCGGCGCCGCTGTACCGATGCAGACACAAGGTTGGTTCAGCTGTCCGTTTCTTGGCCGGCGCGACTGCGAAACCATGCCTCAAGCAGGCGGCGTGCAATCGTGTGCGCAGGAGGCAGCAGTATGGTGGGTGCGGCCCGTAATTCCTCGAGCTCGAACCAGCGGGCGTCTTCGAGCTCGCCGTCCAGTTGTACCATCCCCGCGCTCGCGTGCGCATGGAAACCGAGCATCAGGGAGGCCGGAAACGGCCACGGCTGTGAGGCGAAGTAGCGCGCCGAGCCGATGCGCACGCCGGTTTCCTCCTCGACCTCGCGTGCCACCGCCTCCTCGAGGCTTTCGCCGGGCTCGACGAAACCGGCCAGCGCCGAGTAGCGCCCCGTGGGCCACGAGGCCTGCCGGCCGAGCAATGCCTGCGAGCCGTCGGTGACCAGCACGATGATGGCCGGGTCGATGCGCGGGAAGAACTCGGATTGGCAGGCGCTGTTCGTGCAGACCAGCACATGACCGGCATTACGCGGTACGGTCGGTGCGCCGCAGACCCCGCAATGGCGGTGGCGGCCGCGCCAAATCACTAGCGCCCGGGCGTAGGTCAGCAACTGCGCCTCATCGGCGGCCTGCAATGGCAGCAGCGGCCGCAGCTCCTCGTAAACGGTGCCGGGCGGGGAGAGCGACAGATCGGGCGGCAGATCCACCAGCACGCAGCGCTGACCGCGGAACCAGCCCAGCAGCACCAGGCGCGAGGCATCGATGGCGCCCAGGCCCACCTCCTCGGGACCCAGGAAGGCGATCGAGGTTTCCGGCTCGCGCCGTACCAGGTGGGTGGTGCCGCGGCAGATCAGGAAACGCGTGCCCGGATCGGAGCGCGCCGCCTCGACCCAGTCCGGCTGCGTGCGCATTTCCGCGCGGCGCTGCAGGCTGGGGGTCGATGCGGTGATCATGAACCGCAGTGTTACAGACCGCCTATCGCAGCGGCAACCCCGATGATCAGGCGGCCACGGCGTTGTCGCCGCCAAACGGCTCGCAGCTTGGCGCCTGCGGGGCGCAGACGATGCAGCGTGGCGCACGCAGTGACCAGCGGTCGGTCACCAGCACCGCGTTGCAGTCGCGGCAGGCGCCGAGCACGATTTCATCGCCGCGCGAGAGCGCGCTGAGCAGGAATACCGCGTGCTCGAAGCTGATGAGCGGTGACGCAATCAGCGCGCGGTAGCTCTCATAGGCCTGGCACAGCAGTTCACCGCGGTTGAGTCCCGGCAGGAAGCGCGCCGGTTCGGGTGTCGGCGATGCCGGCAGAGCGCCGATCAGGCGGCACAGGCTCGCCAACAGCGCGCTCTCGTGCCGCGCGCGGACGCTGCGCGTAAAGAACGCCGGTTGTTGCGGCGATTTGCCGCGATGGCGCACCGGCGCGATGCCCTGGGACTCCTTCAAATAGGACCGGTAGAGCTTGCGGATGCGGTCGTCGGTCAGGCCGGTCCAGATGCGGATGGTATGCGTGCGTGCTTCATGCTGAATGAAACGCAATGCGACTTCGAAGCGACGCCGGTCGCGGTTGTAGCGATCATCGTGGATGCGCATCGGAGATTCCTGTGCTAAAAACGTTACTAGTAACAGTTTCAGAACAACTATGGCAGATATTGGCACCGGCTCCAAGTCCGGATGCGGCAGGATATCTCGCCCGAACCTGGAGGAATGTCATGGTCGACGAGAATCACTCCCAGCCGGGCGCGGGTCGCTGGGACAGCGCCGTGCTGGTGCCGGTGGCCGAGATCAACGAGCTCATGATCGAGATCCTGCGCTCGGCGGCCGAGCAATCGCCGCTGGCGCCGCGAGCGCAGCCGCGGCTCGTGAGCGGGTTGCGCGAGCTGTGGTGCGCTCTGGATGACGCTGCGCAGCAACGACTCGCGCGTTGTCCGTATTTGCTGCTCGACGCCGGCTTTGCCGCACCAGAGCGCTGGGACGGGATCGCATTGGACAGCGGCGTCATGGATGGGGCCGCGCCGCGCGGCTATTTCGCGAGCCCTGCGGGGGTCGCGCTCGTGCGCCGCACGCTGGTATTCGCCTGGCACCTGGCGCGATCCAATCGCCTGAGCGCGCGCGTGCTGCTCGGCATGACTGCCGAGTGCGCCGAGCGCATCGCGGTCAGTGCGTTCAAGGATCTGGAGGCGCTGGCCGAGTTGTGCCCGGTCTGGGTCGCGCCGCGCTGGGAAACGCAGCCCAACATCTGGCGACAGATGATCCAGGCAGCACTCAACGGACAGGACGCTGCGCTGCGGCAGGTGCAGTTGCGCGGGCTGCAGCTCTTGGCCGCCGGTGCCTAGCGCCCCGGCCATGTGCTAAGTTGCGCGCCGCATGCTTGCCCTGTCGACCCGCGCACTCACCAAGACCTATAAAAACGGCGTCCAGGCGCTACGTAGCGTCGATCTGGACGTCGAGCAAGGCGATTTCTTCGCGCTGCTGGGCCCCAATGGCGCCGGCAAGACGACCCTGATCGGTATTGTGACCTCGCTGGTCAATAAGACTGGCGGTACCGCCAGCGTTTTCGGCTTCGATATCGACCGTCAGCTCGAGCGGGCCAAGTCGTGCATCGGCGTAGTGCCGCAGGAGCTGAACTTCAACCAGTTCGAGAGCCCGATGACCATCGTGGTGAACCAGGCCGGCTTCTACGGCATCGAGCGTACCGAGGCGCGAGCGCGTGCCGAGCGCTATCTGCGGCAGTTGCAGCTCTGGGACAAGCGGAACAGTGCCTCGCGCGGGCTCTCGGGCGGCATGAAGCGACGGCTCATGATCGCGCGCGCGCTCATGCACGAGCCGCGCCTGCTGATCCTCGATGAGCCGACTGCGGGCGTGGATATCGAGATACGGCGCACGATGTGGGATTTTCTGCGCGACATCAATACCCGGGGCACTACGATCATCCTGACCACGCACTACCTGGAAGAGGCCGAGAGCCTGTGCCGCAACATCGCGATCATCGACAAGGGCGGCATCATCGAGCGCGATCGCATGAGCAATCTGCTGCGCCGGCTCAATACCCAGACTTTCGTGCTCAACACGCGCAGCCCGATTCTCGAGGCGCCGGCGGTCGCGAACTTCACCATGCGCCGCATCGATGAAAATACGCTCGAGGCCGATATAGCCAAGGAGCAGAATCTCAATGAGCTGTTCGAGCAGCTCTCGCGCTTGGGTGTAGCGGTCTTGAGCATGCGCAACAAGGTCAATCGCCTCGAGGAGATCTTCATGCGTGTGGTCGAGAATCGGAGCGGCAATGTCTAGCGTGCCCAGCATCTCGGCGAACCTGCCACTCGCGAGGGTCCGCTGGGTCGGCTTGAAGACTATTGTTATCCGCGAATACGGCCGCATCGTGCGCATCTGGGGCCAGACGCTGGTGCCCTCGGTCGTCACGGCGACGCTGTATTTCGTGATCTTCGGCAGCCTGATCGGCCGCCGCGTCGGCCCCATGGCGGGCTTCGACTACCGGCAATTCATCGCCCCCGGGCTGATCATGATGTCGATCATCACCAACTCCTACGGCAACGTGGTGTCCTCATTCTTCGGAGCGAAGTTCGGCAAGCACATCGAGGAGCTGCTGGTCTCGCCGCTGCCGAATTGGATCATTGTCGCCGGTTACGCGATCGGCGGTGTGTTGCGCGGCCTGATGGTCGGACTGGTCGTGACGCTGGTGTCATTGTTCTTCGCGCGCCTGCCGGTCGCGCACTTCGCCGCCATCATCGCCGCGGCGGTACTGACCGCGTCGGTATTTTCACTCGCGGGGTTCATCAACGCGGTGTTCGCGCGCAATTTCGATCAGATGAACTTTATCCCCGTGTTCGTGCTGACCCCGTTGACCTACTTCGGCGGCGTGTTCTATTCGGTCGCGATGCTCCCCGGTTGGGCGCAGAAACTGTCGTTCATCAACCCGATCCTGCACATGGTCAACGCCTTTCGCTTCGGCTTCCTGGGCACCTCGGACGTGCACGTGGTGTTTGCGTTTGCGCTGATGCTGCTGCTGACGTTAGGCCTGTTCGCGCTAGCGGTGCAATTGCTCAACCGTGGGGTTGGGATTCGCGATTGAGGGGCGCATTTCGTGCCAACTTATGTCAGGGTAATCGCGTACAATCCGTGACTTGCGACACATTGTCATTCGAACTTCACGTAACCTTCACCTAACGTCCATGAGGATGCCCTAGCGTGGTTTCCATGAACCGTGCCCAACTGATCATGGCTCGCTTCGATATGGCCGAGTATCGGATGTGTCGCGGACTCAATCGCGGCGCTGGCCTGCCTTGGGTGCGGTGGGTGTTTCAGACGGCCAGCCGACTGGGCGACGGAATCCTCTGGTACGTGCTGGTCGGCGCCCTGCCGTTGATCTACGGCCAGGCGGCCTTGCGCCCGGCGCTCGTCATGGCGGTGACCGGTCTGACAGGGATGTTGATCTATAAATGGCTCAAGGGCCGCCTGCTGCGCGAGCGACCTTTCATTCGCCACCCGGGCATTACGCTCGCGATGCCACCGCTCGACCGCTACAGCTTTCCATCCGGCCATACGCTGCATGCCGTGGCGTTCACCTGGCTCACGGTCGAACGCTTTCCCGAGTTCGCATGGATACTGATTCCTATGGCGGGCCTGATCGCGGCCTCACGCGTGGTGCTGGGACTGCACTATCCCAGTGACGTGCTCGCGGGCGGCGCGATTGGCGCAGGGCTCGCGATGCTGGCGCAGAATTTCCTTTAGCGGGCCTCGCTCGGAGCTGCTGCAGCGCATGCGGGTATTGTTCATTTCCGACGTCTATTTTCCGCGCGTTAACGGCGTATCCACCTCCATCCGCACCTTTCGCAGCGATCTGGCGGCCGCCGGCGTTGAGACGGTGCTGGTCGCGCCGGCCTACGGCGAGGATGTGGCGGCGGAGCCGCGCACGATTCGCGTGGCCTCGGCGGGGGTGCCGCGCGATCCGGAAGATCGACGCATGAAATGGCGGGCACTGCGCGCGGCGCTCGCGCCGCTCGCAGCGACGCACTTCGATCTGGTGCATATCCACACCCCGTTCATCGCTCACTACGCCGGCGTGCGCTTCGCACGCCGGGCGGGCATTGCGGTCATCGCCACCTACCACACGTTCTTCGAAGAGTACCTGCACCACTATGTGCCGATGCTGCCGCGAGCGTTGGGTCGGGTGCTGGCGCGCCGCTTCACGCGCTCGCAATGTGGTCAGCTCGATGCGATTGTCGTGCCGTCCGAACCGATGCGCCAGTTGCTGCTCGACTATGGCATCAGCACGCGCACCCAGGTGATTCCGACCGGTCTGTCGGCCGATCGCTATGTGCTGGGCGACGGTGCGCGCTTCCGCGCGAGCTACGGCATTCCGGCCGATCGGCCGCTGCTGCTCTACGTCGGGCGCGTGGCGCATGAGAAGAACATCGAGTTCCTGCTGCACAGTTTCGTCGCGCTGCGGCGCGCACGTCCCGATGCGATGCTGGCCATCGCCGGGGAGGGTCCGGCGCGCGTGCACCTGCAGTCCCTGGCCGTGCAGCTCGGCATTGCGTCACAGATGCATTTCATCGGCTACCTCGACCGTCAGCGCGGGCTCGCCGACTGCTATGCGGCCGCCGACGTATTCGTATTCGCTTCGCGGACCGAGACCCAAGGGCTGGTTCTGCTCGAGGCGCTGGCCCAGGGCAGGCCGGTGGTTTCAACCGCCATACTGGGCACGGCCTCGATTCTGCAGCCGGGCTGTGGTGCGCGCGTGGCGCCCGAGAAGCCCGACGTGTTTGCGCAGACCGTGGTGGACATCCTCGATGATCCGCAGCGGGCCGCGAAACTCTCGGCGCAGGGGCGCCAATACGCGCAAAGCTGGGCTTCGGCGAACATGGCCTGGCGGATGGCCGAGCTGTACCGCGAGCTCAAACAGTCAAGCGCCGTGACGGAAAACGGCAGCCGCAGTGCCGATTTAGAGCCGATTTAGAGCCGATTTAGCGCCCTCGTCCGAGAATGCGCGGCCGATCACGCGGCCGCGTCCGCCTTGCGCTAAGATCGCCCCGGGGTCGCTACAAGCGGACACGGCATGACGGCAAGACGGGCGCTGGTGGTCGATGATTCGCGATCCGCGCGCGCGTTTCTAACCCGCATACTCGAGCGCTACGAACTGGCGGTCGATGGTGTCGAGTCGGCCGAGCAGGCCCTCGAGTATCTGACCCACCAGCGGCCGGACGTGATCTTCATGGATCATCTGATGCCCGGCATGGACGGTTTTCAAGCCGTGCAGGCGATCAAGAGCAATCCGCTCACGGCGACCATCCCGATCATGATGTACACCTCGCAGGAAGGCGAGCTGTACCTGAGTCAGGCGCGGGCGCTCGGTGCCATCGGCGTGCTGCCGAAGCAGATCAAGCATGCCGACGTGTCCAAGGTGCTCGATCAGCTCAGGCTCCTCGCCGAGGTCCCGATTGAGGAGCTGCGCACCGAGGCCCCGCCGCGCACCGAGGCCCCGCCGCGCACCGAGGACACTGCAACTCTCGAGATAGCCCCGCCACCGGCTGCTCCGCCGGTTGAGCGTCGCGGCAGCAATCGTCCGAGCGTGCCGGCGATGCCGCCGGAGCTGCGCTCGATCGTGGAGGCGATGGTCACGCACCATATACGCGAGCTGGAGCGCTTCGTGGCGGAAAACCTGGAGAATCAGGCCGATCGCGTGGTCGGTGACGTGCGGCTTATGCTGCAGGATCATGCGCCACCGAGCCAGCCGGGTCCGCCCCCCGAACAGCGCACGCATGGCGGAGTCTGGCTTGGCCTCGCCGGCGTCATCGTGGCGTGTCTCGTGGGCTGGCAATGGCAGCAGCAGCGCCTCGATTCGGCCGCATTGTCAGCGCAACTCGCGCTATCGCAACAACAGCTCAACGCGTCACACGAGGATTTGCAGTCTTTGCAGGCGGCCGATGCCGCGGCCGCCGCCGCGATGGTGCCGAACGAGGGCGATAATGGCGTCGCTGCGGCCGATTCAACGATTGAGCCGGTGCCCTACGGGGAGACTCCGCTGGCGGGCGCAAGGCTCGAGCGCATCCAATCGCTGCTGTCCCGGCTCAACGCGCAGGGCTTCCACGGCGTGGTGGAGATCCGCAGCATTCCGGGCCGTTTCTGCATGGTCACGGGTCCCAGTGCCATGCCGGTGCTGGCGCCCGACTATGCGCCCTACGCCAAATGCGATCAGGTCGGCAATCCGCGCGAGGACAACGGCTCGGCCAGTCAGCGGCAGTCGGTGGCCTTCGCCAACATGATCGCGACCGCGCGTCAGAATGGGAACGGGAAATTGGATATCCAGATCGGCGCCGGTACGCCCGATGAGACGGTCACGCCGTACCCCCCGGTCAGCGATGGGCTCACGGCTGGGGATTGGAACCGGGTCGCGGCCGCCAATAACCGTGTCGAAGTGCATTGGCAGGCGACGCACTGAATTCCGTCGACGACGCGGGTGTCGACTCGGCGGATACGTTTCGTCCGCCGAGACTGCTGCGCAGCAGCCATCTGCAGTCGATCCTCGGCAGCGTGCCGCCGCGGGCGTGGCTGATTCGACGGCGTGCCGCCGCGCTGCTGGCCGCCTCGAACACGATGGTGCTCGATTGTGGCGAGGGCGTGCGCCTGCTGGGGTTCCATACCCCGCAGGGGCCGGATCGACGCTCCACCGATGGCCGGCGACTCGCGGTGCTATTGCACGGCTGGGAGGGCAGCTCGGAGTCGCCCTACGTGCTGTCGGCCGCGGCATTGCTGTTCCAGCGCGGCTTTGGCGTGGTGCGCCTGAATCTACGTGATCACGGCGCCACGCATGCGCTCAATCGCGAGCTGTTTCATTCCTGCCGCCTGCCGGAGATCGTGGGCGCGGTTCGGGCGCTCAGCACGCAGTTCCCGGCCGCGCGGTTGTATCTCGGGGGCTTCTCGCTGGGCGGCAATTTCATGCTGCGCGTGGCTGCAGACGCGGGCGCGCCCGATGTCATCGCCGGGGTGGTCGCGGTCTCGCCGGTGATCGATCCGGAAGCCACGCTGCGTGCCCTCGAGCAGGGTCTGGCGGTGTACCGGCGATACTTCGTGCGGCGCTGGTCGCGCTCGCTGCGCGCCAAACAGCGCGCGTGGCCCGGGGTGCATGATTTTGACGAGCTAGCGCGCTCCGCGGACCTGCGCCGCATGACCGCGGATCTGGTGCAGCGCAGTACCGACTTTGGCAGTCTCGAAGCCTATCTCGAAGGCTACGCGGTGACCGGGGAGCGGCTCGCGAGCTTGCGCGTGCCGGCCAGAGTGCTGGTGGCCGCCGATGATCCGATCATTCCGGCCGCCGATCTTCGGCGGCTTGCGCCCAGTGAGCGGCTTACGATCGTCCGTACCCGCTATGGCGGGCACTGCGGCTTCATGGAGGACTGGGGGCGGCCGAGCTACGCCGATCGCTTCATGCTCGAGCAATTTCAGCAATTCGAACGGCCCGGCTCACCTCAGGGCTCTGCACGCAATGGCAGCTGATCGGTACGGGCGATGGCGCGACGCCGCGGCAGCGAGCCGGCGATGCGCTGCAGCGCGCGCTGCGAGACCGCGCGCCAGGTCGTGAGCTTGCCGCCGTAGATGGACAACACGCGCGGCCGCGCGGGACGATCGAGGATCAGCTGCGTCTCGCGCGAGCGATGGAACGCGTGGCCGGGGCCGCTCGGCAGCACGCGCAGGCCGGCGAAGCTGGCGATGAGGTCCTGCTCGGTGAACGTGCGCCAGCGCGGGAAGTAGTGCTTGAGGACGCTGAGCAGGTAGTGAATCTCGGCGTGGCTCGCTGTGACCTGCGCCGGGTCGCCGTGAAAGCGGTTTTCGGTGGTGCCGACCAACGTCTGGCCCTTCCAGGGCATCACGAACACGGCGCGGCCATCGCGCGGGCTCTCGAGGTAATAGATACCGCGCTCGAGACGCGCCTTTAGCACGATATGCGCACCCTGAACGCATTCGAGCGGCGGCACGGCGATGGCCGGTGCGATGCAGCGCGCGATCGCTTCCGCCCACGGGCCCGCGGCGTTGACGAGTACCCGGGCGCGGCATTCCTCGCTGCGCTCGCCGCGCGTATAGCGCATCACGATGCCATCGTCCTCGAGGCTGGCACTCTCGAAGCGGGCCGGACACGAGAGCCGCGCGCCGAGCTGCTCGGCCGAGCGAAGCACCGCATGCGTGAGCGCGCGGTCGTCGGTCTGGCCGTCCTGGTACCAGAACACGGCCTGAAGTCCGGCAGTGTCGAGGCCATCGAGCCAATGCCACTCGCGCCGCGGCACGGTGCCGAAGCGCGCCTCGGGTCGCAGCGAGGCCAGCAGCGCGTACAGCGATAGCCCCAGGCGCAACTGCCAGGGCCGGCGGCGCGTGAGCGCGTAGACGGGAATGTAGAAGCGCTGCAGGCGCACGAGGTCGGGGGCGAGGCGCAGCATCAGCGCCCGCTCGCGCAGGCTCTCGCGCACCAGCGCGAACTGTCCGGTCTCCAGGTAGCGCAAGCCGCCGTGGATCAGTTTGCTCGAGCGACTCGAGGAGCCGGCCGCGACTGCGGTCTGCTCGATCAGCAGCACCGAGTGGCCCGCGGCGGCGGCGGCCTGCGCGATGCCGGTGCCATGGATGCCGGCGCCGACGATGGCGAGGTCGAACGATTCGCTCACGCGTCCGAGAGGGCCCGCATGGCCTTGCTCATCTCCGTCACGGCCATCGTCTCGATGTAGTCGGCACCACGCGCAGCCAGCGACAGCGCCAGCGGCAGCGACTCTACTTCATAGATCACCCAGTGCCACGGACCGCGCCAAAGCGCGCCGCTCTCGGGCAGCGATTCGTGGTCGCAGAACAGAAACTCGGGCTGCAGCGCCTCGTACTTGAGGCGGCTGTGCGCATCGTAGTCATTGAGCACCCAGCCGATCGGCACGCCGCCGATCTGCCGCGCGCGGAACACGGCCGCGAGGTCGAAGGAGATCACGACGCATTGCGGGCGAGCCGGTTTGATGGTTTCGAGCACGCGCCCGACCACCTGGTCGTGGCCGAAGCGGGTCAGGCTCTCTTTCTTGATCTCGACGAACAGGGTCACTTCGGGACGGCCCTCGAGCAGCTTCAGCACATCGCGCAGCAGCGGAATACGCGTGCCGCGGAAACGCTCGCCAAAACGCTCCGGCTCGCTGGCATCGATCTGGCTGATATCGCGCGCACGCAGATCGAACACCGTTCCGGGGATCGCCGCAGTGCGTTCAAGCCGGTGGTCGTGGATCACGACTGGGACGCCGTCAGCCGACAGTTGCACGTCCAGTTCCAGGAACCGCAATCCCAGACCGAGGGCCGATTCAAAGGCGAGCAGCGTGTTTTCCGGGTACTCGCGTGCGTTACCGCGGTGGGCGACCAGATGAATCAGTCGTGAATTGCTCAAGCGGGAGATCCATTCAAAGTCGCCGACCGATTATAGCTAGGTGGCGCCGGGGGCGCGCTTTTCCTCGAATTCGACGATGGGTTGGCCGCTGGTCACGATGACATCACCATCGATCGTGGCGCCGCGCGCCATGGCAATGCTGCGCGCGGCCACGCGGCCGCGGATCACGGCGGAGGCGGAAATTTCGATCCGCTCGCTGACGATGATGGCGCCCGTGACCTGCCCGGACACCACGGCGCTGACCGCACGCACCTCGCCCTGCCAATGGGCGCCGAGGCCGATGGACAGTTCGCCGCGCACGTGCCCATCGCCCTGGATCACCCCGCCGAGCATCAGTGCGCCCGGGGTTTCGATGTCGCCGACCAGCCGGGTGCCGCTCGTGAGCAGCGATGGCGTGCCACCGATACGATCAAGCAGGCGACGGCGTGGCTTGTCGGTCATGGTGTCGCTAGTGTACGCGACGCTGGGAGCAGTCATCCGTCTGCGGACTGCTACAATGGCGCGATGAAAAAGCATGCATTGAGTTGGAGCGTGATTGCTCTGGGTCTGGCGCTGTCGCTGGCGGGTTGCAGTCACGAGGGTGCCGATTGGAAGTCGGCGACGGGGGCCGATACCAGCGAGGCGTATCAGCAATTCCTGACGCAGCATCCCAGCAGCGCCAACGCCGTGCAGGCACACACGCGCATTGCGCAACTGCAGGAGGAGCGCGACTGGCAGGCCGCGACATCGGGCGATACGCGCGATGCCTATGAGCAGTTTCTCGCGCAGCATGCCGACAGCAAGTGGGCGCAGGAAGCGCGCATCCGCATCGAGAACTTTGCGCAGTCGCGCGGCACCGCCGCGGCCCCCACGGCCCCCACGGCCGCCACGGCTGCGCCGGCCAGCGCGGCGCCGCCCGGCCGGACGCCATCCCGCGCCGCAGCGCCGCAGCCCTCGATGGCAACCGGCGGCAGCGCGACGACGATGGCGGGCGCGCAATACGTGCAACTCGGTGCCTTCAGCAGCCAGGCGCACGCGCAGTGGCAGTGGAAGCGGCTCAGCGCCAGGTTTTCGCGCGAGTTGGGCGCGCTCACGCCGCGCTATGTGGCCGGCAAACCTAAGGCGCGTGGCCTGGTGCGGCTGCAGGTCGCTGTCGCCTCACGGGCGCAGGCCAAGGCACTGTGCGCCAAGCTCAAGGCGCACGCCCAATCCTGCGTGCCGGTCAGCTCCAGCTGAGGTGAGCGGCGGGTGTCGCCAGACGGCAGCACAAGCCGACCATTTTTGCCTGTCAGAACGCGTCAATGCTCTGTCGACGATTGACAGAATTTGTCATATCGGCCGGTGCGCCCCACATGCGGTTTAAAGCAAATCAATGATTTGAAAGCGATTTCTATGGTTGGTATGGAGATTGCTTTAACCTCTATGTAAGGTTCCCCCCAACCTTTGCGAACAACGTTCCCCGGTGTTCGCCTTAAGGCGCCGCGGCCTCAACAGCTTTGCGGCGCTTTTCTTTTGTGGCATGGGATTCACCCGGCCGTTGAAATCCCATCCTATCAGCTCAACAGTTAAGGCTATGGCTAACGAAGAACTGCGCGGTTTGAAGTGGTCGGAAGGCGCGCGGGCGGTCGGCTCGCCGCTACGCTCATTCGCCGACGCGGTGGCGCGCGTGCGCACCATGCGGCTCGCCAATGGACTTGAGGTCGTGGTCTGGCCGGACCACAACATCCCGAACGTCGCGCTGCACAATTGGGTGCGCGTCGGCAGCCGTAATGAGGGCACGGGCAGGACCGGCCTGGCGCATTTTTTTGAGCACATGATGTTCAACGGCACCAGCCGCCGCGCGCAGGGTGAATTCGACCGGCTCATGGAATCGCAGGGCGGCAGCAACAATGCCTACACCTCGCAGGACGTCACGGTGTACCAGGACTGGTTCCCGCGCTCGGCGCTCGAGCTGGTGTTCGAGCTCGAGAGCGACCGGATCGCCAATCTCGCTTTCGACACGGAAGTGGTCGAGAACGAGCGCAAGGTGGTGTATTCGGAGCGGCGGCTGCGGGTCGAGGACAGCAACGCGGCGTTGCTCGATGAGCAGGTGCAGGCCACCGCGTTCCGGGTCCATCCGTACCGGATTCCGACCATCGGCTGGCCCGCGGACATCCAGTCCTGGACCATGGCTGATCTAACGCATTTCTATCGCACCTATTACGCGCCGAATAACTGCACACTGATCCTGGTCGGCGACCTTGAGGCCGATGAGGCCTTCAAGTTGGCGCAGCAAAGCTTTGGCGCGATCCCGCGTGGCGAGGCGCCGCCGCCGGTGCACACGCTCGAGCCCGAGCAGCAGGGCGAGCGCCGTGTCGTGCTCGAGCGGCCCGGACAGAATCCGCTGCTGCAGATCGCCTATCACGCCATCAGCGCCACCGATCCTCGCGAGCCGGCACTCAACATCCTGCAAACCATTCTGGTCGGCGGCGACGCTTCGCGCCTGCATCGCTCGCTGGTCGAAGAGCAGCGGCTCGCGGTGGCGATTGGCGGCGGTTGGTCCGAGGGCTTCGATCCGAATGTGTTTATTCTGCAGGCGACGCTGGCCGAAGGCGGGGAGCTCGAGGCGTTGCAGACGGCGCTCGATGCGCAACTCGCGGGCCTGCTTACGGGTGGTGTGACCGATGCCGAGCTGCGGCGCGCCAAGAACATGGTGGCCGCGGACTTCTGGCGCGGCGTGTCGACCATCGACGGCAAGGCCAGGCTGCTCGGCGAATACGCGGTCATGCACGGCGACCATAAGCTGCTGTTCTCGGCACCCGAGACCTACGAGCGCATCACGCGCGAGCAGGTGCAACAGGTGGCACGCGCGGTGTTCGACCCCGAGCGGCGCACGGTCGGGATGCTGCGGCCACTGTGAAGATTCCACCGCACCAGCGCACCACGCTCGACAACGGCGTGAAGCTGATCCTGCTGCCGCGTCACGATGTGCCGTTGATCGCCTTCGAGGTCGTGGTGCGCGGTGGGGCGCGCCTGGATCCAACGCTACAAGCCGGTCTTGCCAGCGTGACCGCCGAACTGCTCACGCGCGGTGCAGGCCAACGCGACGCCTATGGCTTTGCCGATGCGGTCGAGGGCGCCGGCGGCGCTCTCGAGGCCGGGGCGCATAGCGAGGCCCTGCTGCTGCACGGGCAATTCCTGGCCCGCGACCGCGAGCTCATGCTCGAGCTGCTAGCCGATGCGCTGCAGCGAGCGCGCTTCGAGCCGGCCGAGCTCGACACCGTGCGCAGCCGGCGCATCGAGTTCATCAAGGCCGCGAAGGATTCCGAGCCGCAGAGCCTGATCGGCGCCTATGGGCGTGCGCTGCTGTTTGGTGCGCATCCCTACGCTAAACCGATCAGCGGCAGCGAACAAAGCCTCGCAGAGCTCAGGCGCGAGGACGTGTGGCAGTACTATCAGGACCACGTGGGCGCCGATCGCCTGACGTTGGTGTTTGCCGGCGACTTTGATCCGGACGAACTGCGCGCCGCGGTCGCGAGCGCGTTCGGCGACTGGCGCTGCGCGCGCGTGCCATTGCTTTCGCTGCGCGCGCCCGAGCGCGTCAAAGGGCGCAAGGTGCTGCTCGTGGATGCGCCCGGCTCGGCACAGACGTATTTCTGGATCGCGAACATCGGCGTGGCGCGTACCTACCCCCAGCGCGCCGCGCTCGAGATCACCAACACGGCCTTCGGCGGCAGTTTCCGCTCGATGCTCATGCAGGCGCTGCGCGTCAAGAGCGGGCTGACCTACTCGGCCGGCTCGAGCTTCCGCCGCGGCAGCGTACCGGCCGAATTCGCGATCAGCTCCTTCACGCAGACCGAAAGCACCACGCAGGCGGTGGATCTCGCGCTCAATACCCTGGATACGCTCAAGCACGAGGGCGCGGGTGCGCGGGCGATCGACTCGGCGCGCAGCTATATCCTCGGGCAATACCCGCTTGGTTTTGAAACCGCAGCCGACTGGGCGGGAGCGCTGGCGGAACTGGATCTCTACGGACTGCCCGACAGCTACATCGATGAGTTCGCCGGTGCGCTGCGCGGCGTGGATGTCGCGCAATCGCGGCAGGTCATCGCCGGCGCGTTTCCCGACAGCGACGATGTCGATATCGTGCTGATCGGCGATGCGGCGCGGATCCGGCCAGAGGCTGCGCGCTATGGGGCGCTGCGCGAGAAGCCGCTGGCCGCGCCCGACTTTCAGCCACCGCCGCGCTAAAGTCGGCGCGACACGCTAGAGAGGTGATCCGATGATGAATGCTCAACCGCAGGCGTTCAGCGCGGCGCGGCCGCCGTTCCGTGCCGATCACGTCGGCAGCTTCCTGCGCCCGAAATTTCTGCTCGACGCGCGCGAGCAAGCCTCGCGGGGTGCCATCACGGCCGCAGCGCTGCGCGAGGTCGAGGACCGCGCGATCCGCGAGATCGTGCAGTACCAGCAGGATCTGGGCCTGCGCGGCATTACCGATGGGGAGTTTCGCCGCAGCTATTTCCACGTCGATTTCCTGACGCAGCTGGATGGGGTAGTGGAGAAGGGCGGCATCCCGGTCAAATTTCACAAGGCTAGCGGCGATATCGACTACGCGCCGCCGGTCATGAAGGTCATCGATCAGGTCAGGCGTTCGCGCGCGATCCAGCGCCGCGATTTCGAATTTCTGAAGTCCGTGACCGACCGAACCGCGAAGGTCACGATTCCCTCACCGACCATGCTGCATTTCCGCGGCGGCCGCGACGCGATCAGTCTCGTGGCCTATCCGGACCTCGAGCCGTTCTACGCCGACGTCGCCAAGGCCTACGCGCAGGAGATCGCGGATCTTGCCGCGGCGGGCTGCACCTATCTGCAACTCGATGACACCAACCTGGCGTATCTGTGCGACGCTGTGCAGCGCGAGGCGGCGCGCGCGCGCGGGGATGATCCCGATGAGCTGCCGATGCGCTATGCGCGGCTCATCAATGCCGCGATCGAGGCGCGCCCGCCCAGCATGAGCATCTGTATCCACCTGTGCCGCGGCAATTTCAAGAGTGCCTGGGCGGCGGAGGGTGGCTACGAGCCGGTGGCGCGGGTGCTGTTCAACGAACTCAATGTCGACGGCTATTTTCTCGAGTACGACGACGCGCGCTCGGGCCACTTCGAGCCGCTGCGGCACGTGCCGCGCGGCAAGATAGTGGTGCTGGGGCTGGTGTCAACCAAGCTCAACCAGCTCGAGACCATGGATGAGCTCAAGGTGCGCATCGAACACGCCGAGCGATACATGCCGATCGAGCAAATGTGCTTATCGCCGCAGTGCGGGTTCTCGAGTACGGTGCACGGCAACGACCTGGCGGTAAGCATGCAGACCAAGAAACTGCAGCTCGTGGTCGCCACCGCTCGGGCGGTATGGGGTTATAGCTAGGCCAGGTAGCCCTCGGCGGGGCGGTGAAAATGGCGTTTGTGGATCATGACCGACCCGTATTGAATTCACGATTCGTGATTCACGTTTTGTGAATCACGATTTATGAATTACACTAGGCCATGCCCGCACCTGCTTCGCGACACAACCCCTTTGAGTTTGGCGGAGAACTGAAAGCATCCTCCCTGATCGACCGGGAACAGGAACTCGACCTGGTCATTCGCACGATAGAGAATGGCGGCAAACTATTCCTCATTGGACCGCGCCGCTACGGCAAGACTTCAATCCTTGCCGCCGCCGAGGAAAAACTGGGTGATTCCAGCGTCGCCGTGCTGCGCTATGACGCCGAGGTCTACGAAAGCCTGGGCCACCTCGCCGAAGCGCTTTTGGCCGGTGCCGCCAAAAAGCTTACCCCCACCCTCGAAAAGGCCGGTGAGGCTATCAGGCGACTCGCGTCCAAACTCAAACCGCAGGTGGACTACGATCTCGCGGACCAGAGCCTTAGCATCACCCTGGGCACTTCCGGAAAGACTGCAAGCAAAGTCCTGCCGCTTCTGACCGATGTGCTCAATATCATCGACAGGATGGCTGCGGGAGCCGGTCGGCGCGCGGCAGTGATTCTGGATGAGTTTCAACAGATCATCGAGGAAGGCGGCGCAACCGCCGAGCGGCAGATACGCGGTACGGTCCAGCGGCATCACAATACCGCCTATGTCTTCGCCGGCTCCAAGACACGCATGCTCGCCGATATGACGAGTGACCCCGCCCGTGCATTCTGGAAGCTGGGCTCGCGGCTATTCCTGGGTCCGATCCCGCGCGAAGCATGGCGCGAGTTTCTAACTCGTGCTTTTACGCGTTCGGCCTTCAAAGTCCAGCCTGTCGCACTGGAGCACCTGCTGGATGTAGCCGAAGACGTGCCGTTTAATATTCAGCAGCTCGCGAACACATGCTGGGAGCTGCTGCGTGCGTCAGGCGGAGGAACCCTAACCTCCGACCGCGTCGACCATGGCCTGGTACGTCTGGTCACCCGTGAGAATTCCTCGTACACCCAAATCTGGAACAGTCTTGCTCGGCAACAGAAAATAGCGCTCAAGGCGGTCATTGATGAGGGCGGTACAGATCTGCGCTCGGCTGCGGTGCTCGCGCGCTATGGCATTGCTGCATCGACGATGCATAAGATGCTCAAGGTTCTGGACTCTCGAGGACTGGTGCGAGAGGACGAGACCGTTGGCTCGATCCGCTACCGCCTTGAAGATCCATTTTTCGCGCGCTGGTTGCGGTTGGTGCAGGCGGGCGCCTAAGACCAGAGCTAACCCTCGTTGCTCGCAAGTCCCGCATCCAGCTCGGG
>DAIMZW010000013.1:0-45741 GCA_036733765.1 Steroidobacteraceae bacterium | reverse complement strand
GCGCCCTTTTACAGGCTTCGCGCCGGGTTGGCAGACTGGGGTCGAACAAGCACGGCTCGCGCCCTGGCCGCAGCAGTTTTCCGTGAGGTATCCCACCAGTGCATTCATCGCCGCGAAATTGGCGGCATAGATGAGCTGTCGACTCAGACGATGTTGGGTAACCAGCTCCGCACGCAACAGCTGCTGCAGATGGAAGGTCAGCGATGACGGCGCAATACCCAAGCGTTCGGCGACCAGGCCGGCGGCCAATCCATTGGGGCCGGCCTCCACCAATAACCGATAGGCGGCGAGCCGATGCTCGTGCGCCAGAGCGGCGAGCGCTGCGATGGTCTTATCGCCGGTCATGGTGTCCTCCGACATTTCGACTAATTTCGAAGGTACCGGCACGCAACCGACAAGTCAACGACTATTTACGTACAGTCGAATCGAGCAGAATTGGCAATCCTGTTCATCGCGGTTCATCGGCAGCTCCAAGCAGGGATATTCTCGGCGAATACAAGAGAAACGTTCCCAGTGAATCAGCGCGGCAGGTACTCGACAACGGGGAGCGATCATTCCGCGAGGCGCTTGAAAGGCAGACAGGCTTGAGCGAGCAAGAGCGCGCGGCCTTCGCCGCTGGGGTGCAGGAAATTGCCGTAGCTGTCGACGGGACGCTTCCTTGATCTGTTGCTATCAGCCAACCCGCGCTTGCGGCTCGACTGGCCGGTATGGCTCCCATGGGATCTGGCCGAATTCTATCGGCTCGACCCAAAGTGACCCCGCGAAGATTCGCGTTGCTTTCCATTTCCGCTGGACCAAGTTGAGCGATCGGGTCATCCATACAAATCTGTGGACGATGACGCCGAGGGAATGGTCGAGGTTCCGCTCAGTACTGCCGACGGCGCCTTGGCGCCTTTCGTCGAGCGCGCAACCGCCGATTTATTCGGTCAGTTTCGCGGCTTTGAAGTTCCAGTCGGGTTCACCAGTAGCGTGGTGAAGAAGCTGGTTGAAAGGGGATAGCACCGCCCGAGAGCATCGACAGTCCTTTGCCGATTAAGGCCAACCGGGTCCGGCTAGCCTGCAGCACAGCAGTCGAATACCGGCCTAGATTCGCGGTTGTTCTCCATGGGGACTCCTACTGCGCCTCTATTGCGCGGCGCGTGGTAAGACCGCTTCTGCCTTCGTCGGGACTCCCGTCATTCGGGCTCTTACCAAGCCGCCGACGAATTGAGCAAACGGGCGGATGTTCTGCCCGACGCTCGCGGCTTCGAGAGCGTTCATGTACTCGTCACGCTGTCCGACAGGAATGACGGTCCACGGATAGCCGCCTGAGGCGAGCATCACATTCAGCAGGAAGCGGCCCATCCGACCGTTTCCGTCCATGTAAGGATGGATATAGACGAACATGAAATGCCCCAGCACAGCGCGTACGCCGGGGTCATTCTCTTCAGTCAGCGACTCGGATAGTGCCGGCATCAGGTCGCGCACGGCATCGAAGTTGGGCGGTACGTGCTTTGAGCGACGGATATAGACCTGGCCGCCCCGGTAACCCGCAAGGTCGGCCGGTGCGAGGATGCCGGCGTTGACGCTCGGGGCAAATAGCGCCCGGTACCACGCGCTGTGATCCCGATCGAACACGTGTCCAGCGTTCTCGCCATCGAGCACGCTTCCGACGCTGGCCTTGACCACCTGGAACGCTTCGTAATAGCCCCTAGCGGCCATGGCATCCTTCTGCTGGCGATCGGCGGCATCTCCGTCGGGATTCCAGGCGCGGGTGCGGACGCGTTCAATCAACTCCCGGCTCACGCGGTACCCTTCAATCGACAATGAGTGATAGGCGTCTTCCACGTAGATTTCATCGACGGTCTTCAGATACCCCGCTTTGTCTTTGGGAAGCCCTGGCGCTTTCGGGAAACTGTCGACCACTGCGTCGCGCATCTGTGCCCAGGAGAAGCCCATGCGGACCACGTAGGGCGACAGGGCGCGCGCGGCGAGCGCGAACGGTGCGGGCGATTCGAAGGGGTCGCTCTCGCGAACATCGTAGCCAGCGGCTCGCATTGTCTGGAGGATCTCAGCGGCGATCTTGTCGCGACCAATGTTGCGGAAGGCACCGGCGAGGCGGCCGGCCACGACGCTATGTCCACCGGACAGCAATACCGAGAGCACATCGGACGCATCGCGCACCATGGCGAGTGCGGTACGGGCTTCAACGACATTTTGGGTGAACAGAGCCGGCCCCGTGGTCACGAGCGCGGCCGGCAGCGAAAACAGGCGCAGACCGTCTACGGTCTGTTCCTGCCCCTGCGGAGGCAGTGGGGCTCGGATTTCCAACAGCGAGGTATCGTGAGCCAAGGCGGTCACTTTGTTACGCGCCCGCGCTGAGCGCACGAGCAGTTGCCGAGGGACGGCGCGATTGCCGGTGTGAATAAAGAGCGATTGCTCTGGGGAGAGTGACCAGTTCTCTTTGAAGCGTACGGTGAGATAAGCGGCACAGAATTCCCAGAATGAGGCACACCAGGCAGTACTTTCGCCCCGTGCTTCGTCGGGGCCGGAGGGTATGTACCACCCTTTCATCACTTCCTGCAGAAAGCCGCCCTTGAGCAGTCGCTCACGATGTGTGCGGCTTAGATCGGACGAGCGTACGGCGACCAGCCCGCGCTTTTGCAGCGCTTCAAGGACCTCGAGCGAGTCAGCCAGTTTTTCCTGCGGGGTTGCCATTTGGGTGGTCCGAAAGGTTGTTGCACTTATATTAGCTTATTGTGCTGTATGTTTACTAGCTTATTACGCTGTGTATAAACTAGCCTATTGTGACGTTCTATTAATAGCTTATTATGCTTTCTTATAACGCAACCTATTGATTAAAATGGTAATAGTTCCTATGCTTGCCTCACGAACAATAGACGGATGGCTGGGCGTAGACCAACTGTTCGTCCAGGCCAGCTTCCGTTCATTTGCCTGGAAACTAATACGCCCAACCGCACGACCCCTCATCGCCCTGGCAGCAAGCAGCCCTATGACCGTAAACGTCAAACTTCGAAAGATCGGCAATTCCCTTGGCGTCATATTGCCCAAGGAAGTCGTCGACAGATGGGGATATCCGAAGGCGATGTCCTGCACATCATCCCTGATGATGCTGACGGCGTTCTATTAACGCCTTTCGATCCTCATTTCGAGTCAGCCATGGTGGCGTTGCCCGAACGCGAAAGAAATATCGCAACGCACTGCGAGTGCTCGCGAAATAATGCGCCGATAGTCATAGCGCGGATACCGGGCTGCGAACTCGCGTTGACGGCGACCGCCGGTGCATCACGCCTCGCCAACTGCGATTGGCAATGCAACGTCGATTGAGCCACTGACATCAGCGCGCGGGCGAGCCTATCATTTCAGGGTTCGCTTGCCGGAGACGTGAGGCCTCCTCGTTAGACCAGTCAGCGACAGGAAGAGAGCCTTGGAAAGTGGAAGGCGCAATTCATCACGGCGCAGCACGGCGCTTGTATTTGTGCACGGAGTTTTTGGCGATACGCTGAACACCTGGAGGAATCCAAAGACTCGGAAACACTTCTACGACCTAGTCGCGGCTGATCAACAATCCAGCGATAGCAGACATGCTACCGAGCGACAGCAACGGCTTTCTCCAAGGTCTAAATGACGAGTGGCGCAGCATCAATACCGGCCGGCCGCATGTTGCCTGTGCGTACGAAAAGCAACCAACCATTGGTGGGGCGATCCTGCTACAAGCGTGCGATCGGCGGTATCGATGATCGACGCCAGTCGGGCAAAATCCGCCACGCGATTGCTGGTCTGGTGCGCCAGCGTCTGTATGCGATTGCCTGTGGCTAGCGCGGTCTATTCCACGGTCACGCTCTTGGCCAGGTTCCTGGGCTGATCGACATCGGTGCCCTTGAGAATCGCCACGTGATAGGCGAGCAGCTGCAACGGAATGGTATAGACGACCGGCGCCTGGAAGTCCGTCACGTGCTTGGGCATATGGATCACGTGCACGCCGTCGCTCGATTCGACGCCGGAGTCCGGATCGGCGAATACGTACAGCACACCGCCGCGCGCCCGCACTTCCATGAGATTGGACTTGAGCTTGTCGAGCAGATCGTTATTGGGCGCCACCGCCACCACCGGCATTTCGGCATCGACCAGTGCCAGCGGGCCGTGCTTGAGCTCACCGGCGGCGTAGGCTTCGGCGTGGATGTAGGAGATCTCCTTGAGTTTGAGAGCGCCCTCCATCGCAATCGCGTACATGGCGCCGCGGCCGAGGAACAGCGCGTGATCCTTGTCGGCGAAATGCAGCGCCATACGGTGTACTACCGGATCGAGCTCGAGGGTCTTCTCGAGCAGCGCCGGCAGCTCGATCAGGCGCGTGACGAGACTGCGCTCACGCTCCGGATCCGCGCCGTTGTGGCGCGCCAATGCCACCGTCAGCATCGCCAGGGCCGTGAGCTGGGTGGTAAACGCCTTGGTCGAGGCGACACCGATCTCCGGACCTGCGCGCGTGAGCATGACCAGCTCGGACTCGCGCACCAGCGAACTCTCGGGCGCGTTGCAGATCGCCAAGGTCGAGAGGTAGCCGTTCCGGCGCGCCATGCGCAGCGCCGCGAGCGAATCGGCGGTCTCACCGGATTGCGAGATCACGACGAACAGCGTGTTCTTGGGCACCACGGGATTGCGGTAGCGATATTCGCTCGCGATCTCCGCGCGACACGAGATGCGACAGACCTGTTCGATGAAATAATGCGCCACCACGCCGGCGTGATAGCTGGTGCCGCAGGCCACGATGTGAACGAATTCGACGCGCTCGAACACGGCGGCGGCGGCGGGCCCGAAGGCCGCCTCGAGCAGTCGGCCGTTGGCGACCCGCTCCTGCAGCGTGTTCGCGACCGCGCGCGGCTGCTCGTGAATCTCCTTGAGCATGAAATGCCGGTACTGGCCCTTCTCGGCGGCGTCGGCCGTCAACTCGCTTTCCCTGACCGGCCGGTCGGCGGTGTTGCCCTCGCGGTCGATCACGCGCACGCCGCTGCGGCGGATTTCCGCCACATCGCCCTCGTCCAGGAACATGAAACGGCGCGTGACCGGCAGCAGTGCCGCCACGTCGGAGGCGACGAAGCTCTCGCCTACCCCTAAGCCCAGCACCACCGGGCAGCCCACGCGCGCTACGATCAGGCGCTCGGGGTCCTGCTCGCTGATCACTGCCAGGGCATACGCCCCTTCGAGCTCCGCCACGGTCGCCCGCACGGCCTTGAACAGGTCGCCGAGCTTCTCGAGATGATAATGAACGCGGTGTGCCACCACCTCGGTATCGGTCTCTGACGTGAACTGGTAGCCGTGGGCCTTGAGTTCCTCGCGCAGCTCCTCGTAGTTCTCGATGATGCCGTTGTGCACGATCGCGAGGCCGTCGCGCGAGAGATGCGGATGAGCATTGCGCTCGCTCGGTACTCCGTGCGTGGCCCAGCGCGTGTGCGCGATGCCGGCGCGACCCTGGATCGGCAGTTCGATCAGGGCCTGCTCGAGCGCGCGCACCTTGCCGACCGTACGCAGGCGCTGCAAATGCCCGTCGGCGTTGAGCACGGCTATGCCGGCAGAATCGTAACCGCGGTATTCGAGCCGCTTGAGGCCCTCGATCAATACCGGCACGATGTTGCGATCGGCGACCCCCGCGACTATTCCACACATATCAGCGCGGCTCCTGTCATGGCTTGGGCGGCCTTTTGATGGGCCGCTCCCATTGCTCGATCGTGACCTGTCGCGAGCGCGCCAGCGTCAGCTTGCCCGCCGGCGCGTCGCTGGTGATGGTCGAACCGGCGCCGATGGTCGCGCCATCGCCGACCTTCACGGGCGCCACGAGCATGCAGCCTGAACCGATGAATGCCCCGCTGCCGATTTCCGTGCGCCATTTATTCGCGCCATCGTAGTTGCAGGTGATCGTGCCGGCGCCGACATTGACGCGGCTGCCGATCTCGCTGTCGCCCACGTAGCTCAAGTGGTTGACCTTGCTGCGCTCGCCGATGACGCTGTTCTTAACCTCGACGAAATTACCCAGATGCACGCCGTCGGCCAGCCGCGCATGCGGCCGCAGCCGCGTAAACGGCCCGATCTCGCAGCCGCCGCCGATCTGCGCGTTCTGTACCACGCAGTTGGCGTAGAGCACGGTGCCCGGCCCGACGCTCGCATTGGCCAGCACGCAGTTCGGTCCGATGCGCACCCGATCGGCCAGATGTACCGGCCCGTGCAGCACGACGTTCACGTCCAGCAACACATCGCGCCCGACCGTCACCTCGCCGCGCACGTCCAGACGCGCCGGATCGATCAGCGTCACGCCCTGGCTCATCAGCGCTCGCGCGCGGCGGCGGCGATACTCGGCCTCGGCCTCGGCGAGCTGCAGCCTGTCATTGACGCCCTGCACTTCCGCCGCATCGGCGGCCATCACGGCGACGACCCGGGTCCGCGCCCGCAGCGCCAGCGCCACCACGTCCGTCAGGTAATACTCGCGCTGCGCATTGCGCGGCCGCAGCTGCCCGAGCCATTTGCGCATGAGCCCCGCTGGGGCGAGCAGCACGCCGCTGTTGACTTCGCGGATCGAGCGCTCGCGAGCCGTAGCGTCGCGCTCCTCGACGATGCGCAGCAGCGCGCCACGTGCACCGCGCACGATACGACCGTAGCCCGTGGTATCGGCCGGGGCCGCGCTCAACAATGCCAGGTTGCGGCCGCCAGCCACCGCGATCAGCTCGCGCAGCGATTCGATCCGCAGCAACGGCACATCGCCGTACAGGACCAGCACGCGATGATTGTCGGGCACCGCTGGCATCGCCTGCAGCAGCGCATGACCGGTACCGAGCTGCTCGGCCTGCAGTGCCCAGTGCACCGGCGCATTCGCGAAGTGCTCGCGCATGCGCTCGGCCCCATCGCCGTACACGACATACGTCATGGCCGGCTCAAGCTGGGCCGCCAGCTCGAGCACGTACGAGAGCAGCGGCGCGCCGGCGAGCGGCTGCATGACCTTGGGCAGATCGGATTGCATGCGCGTGCCGCGCCCGGCAGCGAGAATCACGATCGAGAGCGGTGCGTCCTTGGGGACGCGTTCACTTGAATCCTTGCGGGGCATTGGTCAAATTGTAGCAGTTCAGGCCGTGGCGACGCGGTCGCTGCCCTGCGCCATCTGTGATCTACCACTCAAGTGCGCGCTAGCCTTTGAGCTTGCGCAACCTTTCGATCATTTTCAGTTGGGCTACGGCCCGCGCCAGCTCGGCCAGCGCCTCGGCCTGCGTGATCTTGTCGATCTGGCCCGACAGGGCGTCCTCGGCCCGTTGTCGCGCCGCGATTGCGGCGGCCTCGTCGAGGTCCCTGGCCCGCGCTGCCGTGTCCGCCAATACCGTGACTTTCTTGGGCTGAATCTCGAGCGCACCGCCGCCGACGAAGAACAGGTGCTCTTCGCCCTCGGGCGTTCGAACCCGCACCTCACCCGCCTTGAGCAGCGTCAACAATGGCGCGTGGCGCGGCGCGACACCGATCTCGCCCTCCGAGGCCGGCAGGAACACCATGCTCGCGGGACCGGAGAAGATCTCCCCTTCGGCACTAACGATGTCGACCTGGATCGTGTCCATTACTGCAGCGTCTTCGCCTTCTCGACCGCCTCGTCAATCGTGCCGACCATGTAGAAAGCCTGTTCGGGCAGCGAATCGTACTCACCGGCGATGATGCCCTGGAAGCCGCGGATGGTGTCCTTAAGCGACACGATCTTGCCGTCCTGGCCCGTGAATACCTTGGCGACGTTGAAGGGTTGCGACAGAAAGCGCTGGATCTTGCGCGCGCGGTACACCGTGAGCTTGTCCTGTTCCGACAGCTCGTCCATACCCAGGATAGCGATGATGTCCTGCAATTCCTTGTAGCGCTGCAGTAATGCCTGCACGCCGCGCGCGATGTTGTAATGCTCCTCGCCGACCACGAGCGGATCGAGCTGGCGGCTCGTGGAGTCGAGCGGATCGACCGCCGGGTAAATCCCGAGCGCCGCGATCTGTCGCGAGAGCACGACCGTGGCATCGAGGTGCGCGAAGGTCGTGGCCGGCGAAGGATCGGTCAGATCGTCGGCGGGCACGTAGACCGCCTGAATCGAGGTGATCGAGCCGGTCTTGGTCGAGGTGATACGCTCCTGCAGCACGCCCATCTCTTCGGCCAGCGTCGGCTGGTAACCGACCGCCGAGGGCATGCGGCCGAGCAGCGCCGAGACTTCGGTGCCGGCGAGCGTGTAACGATAGATGTTATCGACGAAGAACAGCACGTCGCGGCCTCGGCCATTGGCCTGCTTCTCGTCGCGAAAATACTCCGCCATGGTCAGTCCCGTAAGCGCCACACGCAGGCGGTTGCCCGGCGGCTCGTTCATCTGACCGTAGACCATCGCGACCTTCGAGTTCGCCAGATTGGCCAGATCGATGACCCCCGACTCCGCCATCTCGTGATAGAAGTCGTTGCCTTCACGCGTGCGCTCGCCGACTCCGGCAAACACCGACAGCCCGGAGTATTGCTTCGCGATGTTGTTGATGAGTTCGAGCATGTTGACGGTCTTGCCGACGCCGGCGCCGCCGAACAGGCCCACCTTGCCGCCCTTGGCAAAGGGCACGAGCAGATCGATGACTTTGATGCCGGTGACCAGCAGGTCCTGCCCGCCGGCCTGTTCATCGTAGCTGGGTGCCGGGCGATGAATCGGCAGGTATTCCTTGGTCTGCACCGGGCCGCGGTTGTCCTGCGGCCTGCCGAGCACGTCCATGATGCGCCCGAGCGTGCCTTCGCCGACCGGCACTGAGATCGCAGCGCCCGTGGTCTCGACGCTCAAGCCTCGCTTGAGGCCCTCGGACGCGCCCATGGCGATGGTGCGCACGATGCCGTCGCCGAGCTGCTGCTCCACTTCGAGCGTCAGATCGACGTCCTTGAGCTTGAGCGCTTCGTAGATGTTCGGCACCGACTCGCGTGGAAACTCCACGTCGATGACCGCGCCGATGATCTGGGTAATCTTTCCTGTCGCCATATTCGCCGTCCTCGTAGCTAAACTGCGGCCGCGCCGCCCACGATCTCCGCCAGCTCTTTGGTGATCGCCGCCTGCCGCGCCTTGTTGTAGATCAGCTGCAGCTCGCCGATGATTTTGCCGGCGTTGTCCGAAGCGCTCTTCATCGCCACCATGCGCGCGGCCATTTCGGAGGCGACCATCTCCACCGCGCCCTGATAAACCTGCGACTCGACGTAGCGCATGAGCAAACCATCGAGGATCTGCTCGGCGCTCGGCTCATAGATATAGTCCCAGTGCTCTTGCAGTTGGTCGTCGTTGACGGTCTGCACCGGCAGCAACTGCAACACCAGCGGCCTTTGCGTCATGGTGTTGACGAACTTTGCATGAACCAGGAACAGCCGGTCGATGCGGCCTTCGCGGTAGGCGTCGAGCATGACCTTGACCGCGCCGATCAGATCCTTGATGTGCGGCCGATCGCCCAGACCGCTGATGCCGCCGAGAATCGGCATACCGAGCCGGCGGAAGAAGGCCAGTCCCTTGCTGCCGAGCACGCATAGGTTGACGGCAGCGCCCTTAGCCTGCCACTCGCGCGCCAGCAGGAGCACGTTCTTGAACAGATTGCTGTTGAGACCACCGGCCAGGCCGCGATCAGTCGAAATGACGATGATGCCGATCGACTTCGGCTCGCGCTGCAGCAGGAACGGATGCCGGTAATCGGGATTGGCCTGGTTCAGGCGACCGATCATGGCGCGCATCTTCTCGGCGTAGGGCCGCGCGCTGCGCATGCGATCCTGCGCGCGGCGCATTTTACTGGCCGCGACCATCTCCATCGCCTTGGTGATCTTCTGCGTACTCTTGATGCTGGCGATCTTCGAGCGGATTTCCTTGGTGCCGGGCATGGCTAGTAGGTACCGGTAGCGAGAAAATCCTCACAGACTTTCTTGAGCGACGCCTCGTGCGCCTTGAGCTCTGGCTTCTGGTTGATCGCTGCCAGCGTTTCGCGGTAGCTCGCGCGCGCGAAGTTCTGCAGCGAGGCTTCGAAATCCACGATCTTGGTGCGCTCAACCTTGTCCATGTAGCCGTTGGTGACGGCGTAAAGCGACAGCGCCATCTGCGCCACCGACATCGGCGCGTACTGTTTCTGCTTCATGACCTCGGAGACGCGCTGGCCGCGCTCGAGCTGGCGCCTGGTGGCCTCGTCCAGATCGGAGGCAAACTGCGAGAACGCAGCGAGCTCGCGATACTGCGCGAGCGCCAGGCGGATACCGCCGCCGAGCTTCTTGATGATGTCGGTCTGCGCCGCGCCGCCGACGCGCGACACCGAAATGCCGGCGTTCATGGCCGGGCGGATGCCGGCGTAGAACAGATCGCCTTCGAGAAAGATCTGCCCATCCGTGATCGAAATCACGTTGGTCGGCACGAACGCGGTCACATCGCCTGCCTGCGTCTCGATGATCGGCAGTCCGGTCAGCGAGCCGGTCTTGCCCTTCACGCTGCCCTTGCTGGTCTGCTCGACGTACTCCTCGTTGACGCGCGCGCTGCGCTCGAGCAGGCGCGAGTGCAAATAGAACACGTCGCCGGGGAAGGCTTCGCGGCCCGGCGGGCGGCGCAGCAGCAGCGAAATCTGGCGGTAGGCCACGGCCTGCTTCGATAGATCGTCGTAGATGATCAGCGCGTCTTCGCCGCGGTCCATGAAGTACTCGCCCATGGTCACGCCGGAGTAGGCCGAAAGGTATTGCATGGCGGCGGGCATCGAGGCGGAGGCCGCGACCACGATCGTGTATCCCATGGCCTCGTGCTCCTCGAGCTTGCGCACGACATTGGCGATCGAGGATTGCTTCTGGCCAATCGCCACGTAGATGCACTTGATGCCGGAAGCTTTCTGATTGATGATCGTGTCGATCGCGAGCGCTGTTTTCCCGGTCTGCCGGTCGCCGATGATCAGCTCGCGCTGGCCGCGGCCGATCGGCACCATCGCGTCGATGGCCTTGTAGCCGGTCTGCACCGGCTGGCTCACCGACTTTCGATAGATGACTCCTGGCGCGACGCGCTCGATCGGCGAGGTGGCCTTGGCGTTGAGCGGGCCCTTGCCGTCGATCGGACGGCCCAATGCATCGACCACCCGGCCGAGCAGCTCAGGACCCACCGGCACTTCGAGAATGCGGCCGGTGGTCTTGGCCGTGTCGCCTTCGGTAATCGATTTGTAGTCGCCCAGCACGACCGCGCCGACCGAATCCTGTTCGAGGTTTAATGCCAGGCCGAACAGATCGCCCTTGAATTCGATCATTTCGCCGTAGCACACGTCTGCCAGACCGTGAATGCGGCAGATGCCGTCAGTCACGGAGACCACCGTGCCGATGTCGCGCGCTTCGCTGGCGGCCGCGAATTTCTCGATGCGCTGGCGGATGAGGTCGCTGATCTCGGATGCTTTAATGGACATGGATCGTTCCTTAAGTTTCTCAGCCCGCAATCTGCGTGGCGAGCTGCGCCAGGCCGCCCTGCACGCTGCCGTCGATCACCAGATCGTCGGCTTGCAGCACGGCACCGCCCAGCAACGACGAATCAATTCGAGTATGCAAACGCACATCGCGCGCGAAGCGCTTGCGCAGCGCCGCGGCGAAGCGCTCGCGCTGCTCGGCAGACAACTCCACCGCTGAACTCAGCGTGACATCGAGCACGCGCTCGTGCTCGGCGCGCATTTTCGCAAACAGCTGCGCAATCTCCGGCAGAAGCCCAAGTCGGCGATTCGCGGCCAACACGGCCAGCAACCTGCGCATATCGCCGTCGAACGCCTCGCCGCCGATGCTCGAGATGAGTTCGACCAATTGCTCGGGCGCGACGCGCGGATTGCCGAACAGCGCCTTGACGCGCGCATCGGCGCTGACCGCGGCGGCTATCGCCAAGCCTTCCGACCACTGGGGCAGACGCTGCGCGTCGCGCGCCATGGCGAACACGGCTTTCGCGTAGGGCCGCGCAATGGTGACGCGTTCGGCCATGCGGCGCTCAGATCTGCGCTACGAGCTTGTCGAGCAGCTGCGCATGGGCGCGCGCATCGATTTCGCGTTCGATCAGTTTGCCGGCGCCGGCCACGGCCAGCGCCGCGACCTGTTTGCGCAGCACATCGCGCGCGCTCTGTACTTGCAGTGCGATCTGCTGCTCCGCTGAGCCCAGAATGCGCGCCCCTTCGGTGGTTGCGCTGAGCTTGGCTGCCTCGACGATCTCGTTGGCCTGGACGTGCGCCTGCTGCTCGATCTGCTGCGCGCGCACCCGCGCCTCGCGCACGATCTCCTCGACGCGCGATTCCGCTGCCGTCAGGTCTTTCTGGCCGCGCTCGCCCGCCGCCAGACCCTCGGCAATCTTGCGTTGGCGCGCCTGCATCGCGCCCATGATCATCGGCCACACGACCTTCATCGTGAACCATACCAGCACGCTGAAGATGACCATCTGCGCAATGATCGTTGCATTCAGATTCACAGCTTAGGGCCCCCCGATGCGCGCGGACTTTAGCCGGCGGTGTGCGAAATGGCCGCCAGGAACGGGTTGGCGAAGGTGAAAAACAAAGCGATACCGACGCCGATCATGGCGACCGCGTCGACCAGGCCGGCGACGATGAACATCTTGATCTGCAGCATCGGCACCAGTTCCGGCTGGCGCGCGGCGCCCTCGAGGAACTTGCCGCCCAGCAGGCCGAAGCCGATCGCCGTACCCAGCGCACCCATGCCGATCAGGATCGCGACCGCGACGGCCGTCATGCCCTGAATCTGCGCCACACTTGCCACATTCTCCATGTCAACTCCTTAAGACTTTCTCGAAGCTCAAACTCTAGTGACTGTGCTCATGCGCCAACGCCAGATAGACGATGGTCAGCATCATGAAAATGAACGCCTGCAGCGTAATGATCAGGATATGGAATATCCCCCAGCCGAGGCCGAGCACGAACTGGCCGATCCAGGCGACTGCCGGGCCCAACCCGGTCGGCCAGCCCAGGCTCAACGCGAACAGTGCGATCAGGATGAAGATCAGCTCGCCGGCGTACATGTTGCCGAATAGACGCAGACCGAGCGAAATAGGCTTGGCCAACTCCTCGATAGTCTTGAGTATGAAGTTGAACCAGGATAACCAGATCGTGTTGAAGGGGTGAAAGAAGAATTCGTTGGCGTAGCCGCGCGCGCCCTTCATCTTGATGCTGTAATACTGCACCAGTGCGAACACGCTGAGCGACATGCCGAAGGTGATATTCAGGTCCGTGGTCGGCACGGCCTTGAAAAACTCGAGACCCGTGGCGCGCTCACCGAGCGACACCAAATCCACCGGCCATAGATCGATCGAGTTCATGAGCCAGATCAGGCAGAAGATCGTGATCGCCAAGGGCGCGATCAGGCTGTTCTCGACATGAAAGCTGTCCTTGACCTGCGTGTCGACAAACTCGACGATCAGCTCGGCAAAATTCTGAAAACCGCTCGGGGCAATCCCTGCGCGCCGGCGCGCGCGGCGCGCGGCAAAGTAGAAGCTGACCACGAACAACAACCCGAGCGCCGCCGAGACCAGCAAGCTGTCCAGATGCAGTGTCCAGAACGGGCTATTGCCGAACTGCCAGCTCCAGTAACCCAAGTGGTGCTGGATGTATTCGTTAACCGTCGCGGGTGCATGTGCAGCTTCAGCAGCCATCAGCGATCTCGATCCCCCGTGCTAGTCCCTCTCCACCCTAGACCTGCGCTCGCAACGTCCGCGCCAGAGCCACCCAGTACACCAAAAACGTCACCACATAGGTCACGAACATCGGCCCCGGCGCCAGGTTCCTGTCGCGCAGCGCCAGTACGAACAGCGCCACGGTTGCCAACAGCTTCATGGCCGAACCGCGATAGAAGCCGCGCACTACGGCTCGCGGGTCCTTCCCGGCGCTGTTGCGCAGGCCGAAGCCTACTTGTACCAGCGTCGATGCCGCGCCAATCCCACCGCCGATCAGCGCCGATACCGACGAGCGCGCGCCCAGGCCCGCATAGCAGATCAGGGCACCGCATACTGCCACCGCCACCTGGCCCACCACAACCGACAGCGCCTGGCGTCGAACGGACGCGAACTCGACGGTAGACGCGTATGAGTCCACTGCAGGGCTCCGACTCCCGGGCAAAGGACGCGCATTATAGGGAGGTCCTGTTCAGGCTTCAACGGCAACTCCAGCTAAATGAATGAATCAATTAAACAATATGGCCCAAAATTCCGTCCAGCTCATCGAGGCTGTTGTACTTCACGACCAGCCGGCCCTTGCCGGTGAGGGCGTGCTCGATCGCAACCGCGGCACCGAGCTTTTCGCTCAGGTCATCCTGTAAGCGCCGGATGTTCGGGTCGACCGCGTTCGGCCGCGTATCCGCGCTCGCGCGCGGCGGCTGACTCATATGGCGTACCAGGGCCTCAGTTTCGCGCACCGAGAGGCTCTTGCCGACCACTAACGTTGCAACTTCGATCTGCGCCCGGCGCTGCGGCAGGCCCAGCAGCGCGCGGGCATGCCCCATCTCCAGCTCGCGCTTCGCCAGCCGCTCGCAGACCTCATCGGGCAGCTCGAGCAGCCGCAGCAGATTACTGACGGCAGCGCGTGAACGCCCGACCGCCTCGGCGGCCAGCTGGTGCGTGAGGCCGAACTCGGAAATGAGGCGTTCGAGCGCGCGCGCCTCCTCGAGCGGGTTCAAATTCTCGCGCTGGATGTTCTCGATCAGCGCCATCGCGATCGCGGCTTCATCGGGCACGTGCCGGATTACGGCGGGGATGTCGCGCAATCCGGCCTGTTGGGCGGCCCGCCAGCGGCGTTCGCCCGCGATGATCTCGTAGCGCTGCACCCCGCGCTCGTCGGGCTCGCCCACCGGACGCACGACGATGGGCTGCACGACGCCCTGGGCACGGATGGATTCGGCCAGCTCGGCCAGGCTCTCGGGCCGCATGTCGAGGCGCGGCTGATAGCGACCGCGCTGCAGCAGATCGAGCGGCAGACGCGCAAGTTCCTCATCCGTCTCGCGCTTTGCGGACACCGCCCCGGCGGGCGAGCCCGAATCCGCCGCGGTGATGGTTCGGCTCTGGCCCAGCAGATCGGCCAATCCGCGGCCGAGCGTCGGCTTCTTCTGGATCATGCGCGCATCATAGCCGCATCCCGCAGCTCCTCTTCACGCCGCAGCATCTCGCCGGCCAAGGCCAGGTAGGCCAGTGCGCCGCGCGAATTCGGATCGTGGGCGAGTGCGCTCTTACCAAAGCTCGGCGCTTCGGCCAGCCGCACGTTGCGCGGCACCACGGTACGAAACACACCGGTACCGAAATGCATGAGCAGCTGCGCGCTGACTTCGCTGGCGAGATTGTTGCGCGGGTCGTACATCGTGCGCAGAATTCCTTCGATGGCCAGCGACGGATTGGCCGTGGCGCGAATCTGCTCGATGGTCGCTACCAGCGCCGACAGGCCCTCGAGTGCATAGTATTCGCACTGCATCGGAATCAATACGCTGTCGGCGGCAACCAGGGCATTGACGGCCAACATGTTCAGCGCCGGCGGACAGTCGATCAGGATCAGGTCGTAGTCATTGCGAATCGGCTCGAGTGCGACGCGCAGTCGCTGCTCGCGATGCTCGCCCGCCGTCAACAGCCGCACCTCGGCCGCAGTCAGGTCCTGATTGCTCGGCAACACCGCGAGCGCCGCGGCGCCCGCGCCCGTACCCATGGCGCCGCTCGCGCACACCGCCTCCGCAGCCGTGCACTCGCCCAGCAGCACTTCGCAGCTGCCGCGCGCGATGCCATTCTTGTCGATGCCGCAGCCGGCGGTCGCGTTGCCCTGGGGATCCAGGTCGATCAACAGCACGCGCCGTCGCATGGCGGCAAAGGATGCCGCGAGATTCACGGCCGTGGTGGTCTTGCCCACGCCCCCTTTTTGATTAGCGACCGCAATCACGCGTTTCATAACTCATTTAGTCTAGCCCTTGATGGGGCCGGACTACAGGTAAACTGCGGCGATGAAGTGGCTCTCCGGATTTGTCGTGGCCGCCGTATTTGCGGTCGTGACTTTCGGGCTGTGGTGGGTTCTGAATCGCCCGGAGAGCGAACCGCCCTGGCCGGCGCATATACAAGGTGTCGCCTTCTCGCCCTACGCCGCCGACCAGAATCCTTTCGGCAGCAAGGACGTGCCGCCGGTGGAGCAGATCGATTCGGACTTGCGTCTGCTCGAGAACAAGACTTACTCGGTGCGCACCTACTCGGTGCTCGGCTCGCTCGGCAAGATTCCCGAACTCGCGGCCAAGCATCACATCAGCGTCGCACTCGGCATCCAGCTCGACAAGAACCTGGATGAAAACGAGCTGGAGATGCGCACCGGCATCGCGCTCGCGCGTGAGCACCACAATGTGTCGCGCGTCTTGGTCGGCAACGAGGTGCTGCTGCGCGGGGATATGACGGTTCCAGAACTGGCGCAGCAGCTCGATCGTGCGCGCGCCGCGATCCGCCAGCCGGTCGGGTACGCCGACACCTGGGCCACCTGGCTCAGAAATCCCGAGATCGCCCGTCACGTGGACTTCATCGCCGTGCACCTGTTTCCCTACTGGGAAGGGGTCGATGTCGAGTCGGCGGTGGACTTCTGCTTCCGCGAGCTCAAGGCGGTGCAGTTGGCCTACCCCAAGAAGCCGGTGATCATCGGCGAGATCGGCTGGCCCTCGGAGGGACGCAATCGCGCCGGCGCGGTCGCTTCGGTTTCGAATGAGGCCTTGTTCCTGCGCCGCTTCCTGGCGCGCGCGGAGAAGGGGCACCAGCGCTACTACATCATGGAGGCGTTCGACCAGCCCTGGAAAGCACGCGATGAGGGCGCTGTCGGCTCTTACTGGGGCATCTACGATGTCAACCGCCAGCCGAAGTTCGAATTCACCGCGCCGATCGTGCGCATACCCGAATGGCACATGCTCGCGGCAACTTCGGTGGCTCTCGCGCTGCTGATGCTCGGAGTGTTCTACATGCACAGCGGCTCGCTGCGCACGCGCGGCCGCACCCTGCTCGCCGTCGTGGTCTATTCCGCCGCGACCGGCTCGGTCTGGGTGATTTACGACTACACGCAGCAGTATCTGACGCCGACCAGCATCGTGGTCGGTTCGCTGCTGATCTTAGGGATGCTCGGCGTCATTGCGGTGCTGTTCGCGGAAGCGCATGAATGGGCCGAAGCGCATTGGGCCGGCACTCACGCGCGCCTGCTCATTCCCTCCCGACCCCTGAAACCCGCGGACCGCAAGGTCTCGGTACATCTGCCGGCCTACAACGAACCGCCGGACATGTTGCTCGAGACCCTCGATGCGCTCTCGCGCCTCGACTACCCCAACTTCGAAGTCATCGTGGTCGACAACAACACGCGCGATGAAGCCATCTGGCGCCCGGTTGAGGCGCACTGCCAGAAGCTCGGCGAGCGCTTCCGCTTCTTCCACGTCGCGCCGCTCGCAGGTTTCAAGGCCGGTGCGCTCAACTATGCGCTCAAGCAGACCGCGGCCGACGCCGAGGTCATCGCGGTCATCGACAGCGACTACAAGGTCGAGCCGAACTGGCTATCGGACCTGGTACCGAGCTTCGATAATCCGCGCATCGCGATCGTGCAGGCGCCCCAGGACTATCACGACGAACACGACAACGCCTTCAAGGCCATGTGCTACGCGGAATATCGCGGCTTCTTCTACATCGGCATGATCACGCGCAACGAGCGCAACGCCATCATCCAGCACGGCACGATGACGCTCGTGCGCCGCTATGTGCTCTGGGCCGTGGGCGGCTGGGCCGAATGGTGCATCACCGAGGATGCCGAACTCGGGCTGCGCGTGTTCGAAGCCGGCTACGAGGCGCTTTACATCCCCAAGAGCTACGGCTGCGGGGTCATGCCCGATACCTTTATCGACTACAAGCGCCAGCGCTTCCGCTGGGCTTATGGCGCTATGCAGATCCTGCGCCACCATGCGACCGCGTTGCTGCGTCCGGCCAGCAGCGCGCTGACCGCGGGCCAGCGCTATCACTTCATCGCCGGTTGGCTGCCCTGGCTCGCCGACGGCTTCAACCTGCTGTTCAACATCGCGGCGATCGGCTGGTCGATGGCGATGATCCTGGCGCCGCAGAAGGTGGATCCGCCGCTCATGGTGTTCTCGGTGCTGCCGCTGTCGCTGTTCATGTTCAAGCTGGTCAAGCTGGTGCATCTGTACACGCACCGTGTCGGCATGAACTTCAGGCAGACCTTTGCCGCCGCGATCTCGGGTCTGGCGCTGGCGCACACCATCGGGCTGGCCGTGCTCAAGGGGATACTCACGCGCAATGAGCCATTCTTCCGCACGCCGAAGCAGACTGCGCCGCATCGGTTCCTCTCGGCGCTCTCTGCCGCGCGCGAGGAGACATTGCTGATGCTCGCATTGTGGGCCTCGGCGATCGGCATCCGCACGATCGCCAACGACATGGCGAGCACCGATCTGACCGTATGGCTCGCGGCGCTGCTGATTCAGTCGATTCCTTACACGGCCGCGCTGCTGGTATCGCTGACCAGCGCATTCAAGCTGCCGGCGTCGCTGCTGGGCGCCAAGCCGGCCGGGATCACGCCGGCTGCGGTACAAAACTGAGGATGTGCCGTTCGGCCTGCAGCCGCGGGATCTCGAGCGCACGCACATGCGCCAGACGCCAGCCGCGCGGCAGCTCGGCGAGTTCATCCTGCGGATAGCGGCCCTTGAGCGCCACCACGCGTGTGGCGGGCCCACACAGACCCTGCACGCTGCTGAGCAGATCGGGCAGTGCGGCGTAGGCGCGCGCGATGACGGTATCGAAGGGCGTGGCCGGCGAGAGAGTTTCCACCCGCGCCTGCAACACCGTGACGTTGGCGAGTTCGAGGCTGCGCACTGCGTGTGTCACGAAGCGGATTTTTTTTGCGACTGAATCGATCAATGTGAACTGCTTTTGCGGCTCGAGCAGGGCGAGCGGCAGACCCGGGAATCCGGCACCGGTACCGACGTCGGCGATCAGGCGGCCCTGCAGATCGGGCTGTGCCGACAGGCTGTCGAGCAGATGAGCGCTGACCATGGCCTCGCGCGCGGTGATGGCGGTCAGGCTGTAGCTGCGGTTCCAGCTCGAGAGCTCATCGAGCAATCGTAGCAGTCGTGCCGCCTGCCGCTCATCGAGCGCGACACCCATCGCCTGGGCGTCCTCGATGAGCCGCTGCGGCTCGCTGATCATTCCATGCGCACCACGGTGCGTCCGGTGATGCGGCCCTTGAGGTAGTCATCGAACGCCGCCGGCAGGTCCGTGCGTTCAATGGTGCGCGTGACGATTCGATCCAGATGCGGCGGCTTGAGATCGGTGGACAGCCGCGACCAGACCTGCAGGCGAGTCTCGCGCGTACTGCTCGAGGAGTTCACGCCGAGCAGGCTCACGCCACGCAGGATGAAAGGCATCACGGTGGTGTGCAGCTCGGCGCCGGCGGCAAGCCCGATGCTCGCGACGTTGCCGAGCTCATGGGTGGTGCGCAGCAGCCAGGACAGCAGCTCGCCACCGGCGTTGTCGATCGCGCCGCCCCACCGGGCCGACTCGAGCGCCTGGCCTTCAAAGCGCAATTCATCACGGTGGAGAATCTGCGTGGCGCCGAGCGCGCGCAGGTAGGCTTCCGACTCGCGCTTGCCAGTGATCGCGGCCACCTGGTAGCCCTTGGCCGCGAGCGCATCGATCGCAATAGAGCCGACGCCGCCGGTAGCACCGGTCACCGCGATCGGCCCCAGCGCGGGAGTCTGGCCATTGATCTCCATGCGTATGATGGCGCGAGCGGCCGCGAAGCCGGCGGTGCCGAGCGCCATCGCCGAGGCGGCATCCAGACCCACCGGCATCGCCACCACGCTTGAGGCCGGCACGCGCGCGTAGAGCGCATAGCCGCCATCGCGCGTCTCGGACAGCCCGCAGCCCGTGACCAGCACTGCATCGCCACTGTGGTAGCTCGCATCGCTGGAGGTTTCGACTCGACCGGCCAGGTCGATGCCGCCGACCAGCGGATAGCGCCGCAGGATTCGCCCCGCGCCTGTGGCGGCCAGCGCATCCTTGTAGTTGATGCCCGAGTGCGAGACGCGAATCACGACCTCGCCGGCGCAGAGCTCATCGATCGCGAGAGTCTCCCAGCGCGCCTCGATCCTGCCATCGCGCTTATGGATCCGGTAGGCCGGGAAATGATCTGGAGTGCCGGCGCTGGTCATGTTTCACTGCTCCTAAGCCCTTGAGACGATACCCACCACTATGCAATTCAAGCTCGCAACCTGGATCCCCTTTAGCTTCGGTCTCTTGTCCGCAGCGATGCTGCTGCCGTGGCCCGACGCGGCCGGCGCGCAGCAGGCCGCGAGCGGCAACCTGAGCGCCTCGGATCTGGCCAGCCCCGATGCCGGCGTGGAGCTTACCCTGCCACGGTATCTGCAATCGCGCTCGGCGCGCTTCATCGATTGGCTTGCCGACGGTAGCATGCTGGTGGCGACGCGCTTCGGCGAGACCGAGCAGGTCCATCGCGTGCGCTCGCCACTGTCGATGCGCGAGCAGTTGAGCTTCGAGCCCGCGGGTGTGATGGCCGCCGCGGCTGAACCCGAACACAGCGACGCCTTTGTTTTTCTATCCCCGCGCGCCGGTGGCCAGAGCGCCGCGCTGCTGTTGCAGCGGCTCGGTGGTCAGGCGGCCGTGCCATTGACCGATGGCACGTTCCGCGACGGGTCGGCGCTCTGGGCGCATGACGGCAAACGCATCGCCTTCAGCAGCAATCGCGGCGCGGGCAGCGCCGAACGCACGGGCCACGAGCGCGAGATCGAGCTGCTCGATACCACCGCCGCGGCCCCGGCGCTGCGGCTCATGGCCGGCGGGGCCGGCTACCGCTGGCGGATCTTCGACTGGTCGCTCGATGACCAGCGGTTGTTGCTCGGGCGCGAGAGCTTGAGTGCCGAGACCGAAGCGAACGGTGGCGTGGCGGCAGATCCGGAGCTGTTCGTCGCCGACGTGGGGAACACGGAGCTGACACCGCTGGTGCTGCCGCGCAAGGCGGCCAGCAAGGGACCGGCGCCCGCGCCGACGGCCCTGCGTTCGCGCGCGGCGCGTTTTGCGCCCGATGGCCGGAGCATACTGCTGCTGGCCACCGGCGAGAGCGCGGCCGGTGCGGGCGCGGCCGGTGCGGATTTCTGGCAATTGCGTTACCTCGATCCCGTGGGCGGCGACACGCGCGTGCTCTCGAGCGAGAGCGAACGCGACGTCGACCTGTTCGATGAAAGTCCGGACGGCCACTACCTGGCCTACACGATCAACGACGGCGGCACGAGCCGGCTCGCGCTGGTCGATCAGCAGCGCAAGCTCGACCTGAACCTTGGCGCGCTGCCGCCGGGAGTCATCAGCACTCTGCAATTCGACCCGACTGGCAAGCGCCTGGCATTGACGCTCGAGTCCGCACGCTCGCCGCGCGACGTATACGTGCTCGAGCCCGAAACGCAAACGCTGACACGGTGGACCCAAAGCGAGCTCGGCCCCATCGACCCCGCGAGCCTCGTCACGCCGGTAGTGGTGCGCTTTCCGACCTGGGACCGTATCGACGGCCAGGCGCGCATGCTCTCGGCCTTCGTCTACCGGTCAGGCGCGGCCGGCCCAGGCACGCCGCCGGCCCCCACCCCGCCTGCACCGCGGCCGGTGCTGATCCTGTTGCGCAGTGGCGGGGGCAGCCAGTTCCGACCCGGTTTCGAGCCTCTCGTGCAATACCTGGTCAATGAGCTTGGCTTCGTGGTGCTGGCGCCGAATGTGCGCGGCTCGGCGGGCTACGGCCGCAGTTTCGGCGATTTGGCGCAGGGCGCACTACGTGACGATGCCGCGCGCGATGTCGGTTCGCTGCTGGTATGGATCGGGCTACAGCATGAGCTCGATTACAACCGGATCATGGTCATGGGCGAGGGCTATGGCAGCACCCTCGCGCTGTCGTGCCTGGCGCAATACGGCGACCGCCTGCGTGGCGGCATCGTGGCGTTCCCACCGCATACGGGTGCGCTCTCGAACCTGGCGTCGATTCGCCGGCCGGTGTTGCTGGTGCACGGCCGCAGCAATCCGGACGCGCCGGGCTATGAATCGGAGCAGCTGGCGGCGCGACTGCGCGCCAACGGCGCGCCGGTGCAGTACCTCGGAGCCGCGGACGAAGCCGGGGAGTTCCTTCGCAAATCAAATCGCGACGCCTACTACGCCGCCGCCGCGAACTTCCTGGCGCAGCTACTTCGGTGACAGCAAGCTCGGCATGATCGCATTGATTCAACGCGTCAGCTCGGCCAGCGTCCGCGTCGCGGGCTCCACGATCGGCGCCATCGAGGGCGGCTTATTGGTCTTGATCGGCGTCGTTCGGGGCGACGCCAGGCCCCAAGCCGATCGGCTGCTGCAGCGGGTGCTCGACTATCGAGCGTTCGCCGATGCGGCCGGGCGCATGAATTTGAGCCTGCGTCAGGTTGGCGGCGGCCTGTTGCTAATTCCCCAATTCACGCTGGCCGCCGACACCGACCGCGGCAATCGCGCCTCCTTTACCCGGGCGGCGGCACCTGCGGAGGCAGCGGCCCTGTTCGAGTACCTGTTGGCCCAGGCACAAAACGCCTATGCTCCGGTCGCTTTCGGAGGCTTCGGCGCGCACATGCAGGTGTCGCTGATCAATGACGGTCCCGTGACGTTTTGGCTTGAAACCCCTCCGAGCCCCGAACCGTGATGCGGCGCCGAAATCCTTGAGCGGACAGTTAGTTGTGCAGCGCCAAATGCCCTATGATCGGCCATGGCCTTGACCCTAAGGGCCCATCGCTACCGGAGCGTTTCATGGATCTGTTCGCCCCCAAACATCTGCTGATCATCCTGGTGATCGTGCTGCTGGTCTTCGGCGGCAAGAAGCTGCGCAGCCTGGGATCGGATCTCGGCTCGGCCTTCCGTGGCTTCAAGAAAGCCATGAACGACAGCGAGAGCGAGGAACAGGCCAAGCAGATTCAGGGCCCCGCCTCCAAGGACGCAGAATTTCCCGAGGTCGCCGCCAAAGCGCCGCAGCCCAGCGGCGAAAACAAGACTGCGCCGCACGCCTAGGCGCGGTATTCGTAGCGTGCAATGTTCGGGATCGATTTCTCCGAAATACTGGTGATTTTCGCCATAGCGCTGGTGGTGCTGGGACCGGAAAAACTGCCCCGGCTGGCCGCTACCATCGGCCGCTGGGTAGGACGCGCGCGCGCGATGGCGCGACAGTTTCGCGAGCAGCTCGAACAGGAGGCCGAGACCCTCAAGCGCAACGTCGATTTGCGGGTGCAGGAACCTCCGCCCGCGCCCACGCCCGCGCCCGCGCCCGCGCCCCCCGTGACCGATCAACCGGCCTCGCCGCCGGCGGAACCGCATGAGCGAGGACAATGACGCGCTGCCGGAAGGCACGCTGATCTCGCATCTGCTCGAGCTGCGCTCGCGGCTGCTTAAAGCCTTCATCGCCGTACTGATCGCGTTCCTGCCCTGCGCGTACTACTCGAACCAGATCTTCGATTGGCTGTCGGCGCCGCTCGTGGCCAAGCTGCCGCCCGGCCAGAAACTCATCGCCACCACCGTGACCGCCACCTTCACCGCGCCGCTCAAGCTGGCGCTGGTCGCGGGCCTGCTGATCGCGATGCCGTATGTGCTGTTCCAGGCCTGGGCGTTCGTGGCGCCGGGCCTGTATCGCAAGGAGAAGCGCTTCGCGGTGCCGTTGCTGATCTCGGCGATCGTGCTGTTCTATCTCGGCGTCGCATTCTCGTATTTCCTCGTCTTCCCGCTGGTGTTTCGTTTTTTCATCGCCACGACGCCGCGTAACGTGCAATTGATGGCCGATATCAGCAACTACCTGCAGTTCGCGCTGACTTTGTTCGTCGCTTTTGGCGTGGCCTTCGAGACCCCGGTCGCGGTCGTGCTGCTGGTGCTCACCAATCTGGTCACACTGCAGAAACTGCGTTCAATACGCGGCTATGTGCTGATCGTCGTGTTCATCATCGCCGCCATCCTGACGCCGCCCGATGTGATGTCGCAGACGGCGATGGCCGTGCCCATGTATCTGTTGTTCGAGGGCGGTATTTTGTTTGCTGCGATCCTGCAGAAGAGCAGCGCCTCGGTCACCGAGAGCAACCCGGAGCAGGGCTCGACTTGAAACCAGCGCAGCGGACCTTTTTCGGTCATCCGGCCGGTCTGGCGACGCTCTTTTTTCTCGAGATGTGGGAGCGGCTGAGCTTCTACGGCATGCGCGCGCTGCTGGTGCTGTTCCTGGTCCACAGCGTGGCGCAGGGTGGCTTCGGGCTCGATGTGCGTACCGCGGCCGCGATTTACGGCCTCTATGTCGGCGGCACCTATATCGCCTGTCTGCCCGGCGGCTGGATCGGCGATCGGCTGCTCGGCAGCCAGCGCGCCGTATTGATCGGCGGCATCATCATCACGTGCGGACACGTGCTGCTCGGGTTTGCGCCCTCGAGGCCGGTGTTCTTTCTGGGCCTGCTCGTGATCGTGATCGGCACCGGACTGCTCAAGCCCAATGCCAGTGCCATCGTGGCGCAGCTGTACAGCGGCGGCGGCGCGCCGATGGATGCCGGATTCACGATCTATTACGTCGGCGTCAACGTCGGAGCGACCATCGGTCCGCTGATCACCGGCTGGCTCGGGGAACGGTACGGATGGTCCTACGGCTTCATGGCCGCGGCGGTCGGCATGGCGATCGGCGTGCTGCAGTTTCTATGGTCGCGCAGGTACCTGGGCGATGCCGGCCGTGCGCCTATGGCGCGTAGCGCCGAGGTGTTGGCCGCCACGGCAGCGCGGCGCGCACTGCCGTGGCTGTGCGCCGGGGGTCTCGCCTTGTGTACGGCGGTGCTGCTGCTGTGGGGCGGCTGGGTCCGCTTCTCACCATTGGTGGCGCTGAATTTTTCGACCCTGGCCGTGGTCGCGATCGCGATCCTGTATTTCCTCTACTTGCTGTTCGGCGCGGGACTCGACCCGGTCGAACGCCGGCGCGTAGGGGTTGTGATCGTGCTATTCGTCGCCTCGGCACTGTTCTGGGCCGGCTATGAGCAGGCGGGCTCGAGCTTCAACCTGTTCGCCGAGCGCGACACGGCGCGCGCTGTGCTGGGCTTCACCGTGCCGGCCAGCTGGTTTCAGTCGCTGAACCCGATCTACATCGTGGTGTTCGGACCCGTGTTCTCAGTGCTCTGGGTGCGGCTCGGGATGCGCGATCTCGATCCCTCGCTGCCGCTCAAGTTCATCTTCGGCCTGCTCGGCATGGCTTTGGGCTTCATCGTAATGGCCATGGCAGCACGCGTGGTGCTCGCCGGGGCGCTCGCCAGTATGGGCTGGCTCACGCTGACCTATCTGCTGCACACCTGGGGTGAGTTGTGCTTAAGTCCGGTCGGACTGAGCGCCGTGAGCAAACTGGTGCCGCGGCGCTTCGTGGGCCAGAGTCTCGGAGTCTGGTTCGTGAGCATCTCGCTCGGCGAACTGATCGCGGGCCGCATTGCCGGCAATTTCGATCCGGAGCACCTGGCGACGATGCCGGCCCTGTTCATGCGGATCTTCTGGTTCGGCCTGATCTGCGCGGCGGCCCTGGCGTTGCTGCTGCCACTGCTGCGCCGCTGGATGGTCGGAGTGAAGTAGGGGGTCAACCGTGGCGGAAGCGATTCGTGCACCCAATTCCGCGCAGTTGACGCTGCGTGCCGTGCTGCTCGGCGTCGTGCTCGCTGCGCTGATGGGCGCGGCCAACACCTACCTCGGACTCTTCGCCGGCATGACCGTGGCCTCGGCGATCCCGTCGGCCGTGGTATCGATGGCCGTGCTCAAGATGCTCGGCGGCGGGGGCATCCTCGAGAACAATATCGTGCAGACCGGCGGCTCAGCCGGCTCCTCCGTGGCCACGGGGGTCATCTTTACGACCCCGGCACTGGTGATGCTCGGCGCCTGGCACGATTATCGATACGGCTGGGTGTTCGCCTTTGCCGCGCTGGGCGGCGTGCTCGGCGTGCTGTTCTCGGTGCCATTGCGACGCGCGCTGATCATCGAGCAGAAGCTGGCCTTTCCCGAAGGCACGGCCGCGGCCGAGGTATTGCGCGCCGGCGCCGACCCCAGACATGGCGCCAAGCTGCTCTCACTCGCCGCCGCCGCCGGTGCGATCGTGAAACTCGCGGCCGCCAACGGCCTGCAGCTGATCCCGGACAGCGCCACCGCGGCGCGCTATGTCGGCCGCGGCATCGCCTACATGAGCACCAATCTGTCGCCGGCGCTGCTCGGCGTCGGCTACATCTGCGGACGCAACGTCGGCATCGTGATGCTCGCCGGCGGCGCGATTTCCTGGAACATCGCCATTCCGATCTACTCCAGCTATTTTCTGGCCGGCAATCCCGCGCTCGCCGCCAGGCTCGTGGGCCTGTCGGTGGCCGATGCGGCCGGCACGATCTGGTCAACGCACATCCGCTTCCTGGGCGTCGGCGCGATGCTGGTCGGGGGCATCTGGACCCTGATTTCGCTGCGCGGCTCGCTGCTCGCGGGCATCCGTGCCGGGTTTACCGCGACCCGAGCGGCGGGCGGGGCGTTCGCGCACGATGTTCCCGACACCGAGCGCGATTTGCCGATGAAATACGTGTTCGTCGGCGTGATTGCCGCCTCGGTGCCATTGATGCTGATGTATCACTCGGTGGTCGGAAGTTTTTTGGTCAGCATCCCGATGACGCTGGCGATGATCGTGCTGGCATTCCTGTTCTGCTCGGTCTCGGGCTACATGGCCGGCCTCGTAGGCAGTTCCAACGATCCGGTCTCGGGCATGATCATCTCGACCATCCTGGCCGCCTCGGCGATGCTGCTGGTGCTCACGCATGGCAATGCCCAGATCGGCCCGGTCGCCGCGGTCATGATCGGCGCGGCCGTGTGCTGCGCGCTGTCGATCGCCGGCGATAACGTGCAGGACCTCAAATGCGGCCAGCTCGTGGGCGCCACACCGTGGCGGCAGCAGCTCATGCTCTGCATCGGCGCCGTGACCTGCGCCACCGTGCTCGCGCCGGTGCTCAATCTGCTGAACCGCGCCTATGGCGTCGGCGTGCCGGATGCCCTGCATCCGCACCCGCTGCTGGCTCCCCAGGCCACGATGATGGCGGCGGTCGCGAAAGGCCTGTTCGGTGGCAGCCTGCCCTGGACCATCATCTGCATCGGCGCCGTGCTCGGCGTGCTGATCATCAGCCTCGATGAGACGCTGCGAGCGCGCGGCAGCGCCTTTCGCACCCCGGTGCTGGCGGTCGCGGTCGGCATTTATCTGCCGATCGATATTTCGGTACCGATCTTTCTCGGCGGCCTGTTGTCGCATTTCGCCGGCCGTGCGCGCTCGCAGGGCGGTACCGAGAGCCTCGGCGGGCGCGGCATGCTGTTTGCCGCCGGCATGATCGCCGGGGAATCCTTGACCGGAGTGGTTCTGGCCATACCCATCGTCGCCTCGGGTAGAGCCAACGTCTTGGCGCTGCCCGCATCCCTGCAGCTCGGCGGGACGGGCGGCAGCCTGCTCGGCCTGGCGATGTTCGCGGCGCTCGCCGTGTTGCTCTATCGCGTCGCTAAAGCCCGGTAAGGCGGCCGAACTGTGGGCCGGTGCGCCCCCCCGGCGGCCGCTCGAGCAGCACCTTCAAACGCAATAGCGCGCGCTCCCAGCCGCGGCGCAGTGCCACGTAGGTGGCATGCCAGTCACTGCCTTCCGGAATGCCCGAGCCCATCAGGCGCAGCACCGTGACGGCGCCGACCCCCTCCGCGCGCGCGGCCGCCGGGTCGCGGTCGAGCAGAAAATCCTCGACCATCACAGCCCCTTCGTCCGGCAGGCCGGGCAATGGCATGTAGATCAGCCGCAAGCGGCGCGGCGGCAGGAATACATCGATGTGCGCCTCACGTTCAAGATCGTCGCCGTGACGCACGCAATAGATCCCGCCTTCGCGAGCATCGACGCGCGCGCCGGGCGCGTACCAGAGCGCGAGCGTCGTCGGCTCGAGCAACGCCCGCCAGACCACCTCGATATCCGCGCGGATGTCGACCCGTTGCGCGTAGCCTCGCGTGCCGTCGGCCATGGAATCACGCGCTTGGCGGCGTAATGCTGCGCCGCTCGCGTATCGCGACCACCACCATCGGCAGCAGCGAGATCGCGATCACGATCAGGGTGACCACGCTGAAATGCGTCTTGACCCAGGGCACATTGCCAAAAGCGAAACCGCCGAACACAAACAGCGCCACCCACGCCGCACCACCGACTACGTTGAAAGCCTGGAAGCGATGGTAGGGCATGCAGCCAATGCCGGCGACGAACGGCGCGAAGGTGCGAACGATCGGCATGAAGCGCGACAGCAGCACCGTCAGTCCGCCATGGCGGCGGAAGTACTGCTGCGTGCGCTGCAGGTGCGAGAGCTTGAAGCAGCGATAGCGCCCGCTGAAGGCCTGCTGTCCGAGCCCGCGCCCGATGGCGTAGTTCAGCGAATTGCCGGCGATGGCCGCCGCGGCCAGCAGCAGGAACAGCCACCCCACCTTGAGGGTGCCGCTGCGATCCACCGCCGCCAGCGCACCGACGCCGAATAACAGCGAGTCGCCCGGCAGGAAGGGTGTCACGACAAATCCGGTCTCGGCGAAGATGATCGCGAACAGGATCGCATAGATCCACTCGCCATAGCGCATGAACAGATCGACCAGGTGATGGTCGAGATGCAGGAACAGATCGACTATCACTGCGCGACGGACGCACCGCGGGCGATCTGCCCGGGATGGCCCGACAGGCTCTGCAGTGCCAGTAAAACCTGCGGATCACGCCGGGACAGGGTCGACACCGCGGCGTCCTCCGCCAGGTCCATCTCGGCCGGCGGTTGTTCCGGGCCGTCGAGCACCGTATCGGGCACGATGCCGACGCCGTTGATCGACGTGCCCGAAGGCGTGAAGTAGCGTGAGGTCGTGATCTTCAGTGCCTGTCCGTCGGACAACGGCATGATGGTCTGTACCGAGCCCTTGCCGTAGGTTCGCCGTCCGATCAGCGTTGCGCGGTGGTTATCGTGCAATGCGGCGGCCAGGATCTCCGAGGCCGAGGCCGAGCCGCTGTTGACCAGCAGCACCAGCGTGGCGCCGTTACTGATATCTCCGGGCTTGGCTTCCATCCGGAACCTGGCCTCGCGGGTGCGCCCCTCGGCGCTGACGATCGTGCCACGGTCGAGGAAATCGTCCGCGACCTGCACCGCGGCATCGAGTACGCCACCGGGATTGTTGCGCAGGTCGATCACAAAGCCCTTCGGTTTCGCGGTGCCGCGTCGCTCAAGTCTCTCGACCGCCCGCTCGAGCTCACCAGCCGTGGTATCGGTGAAGCTCGTGATGCGCAGATAGCCATACTCCGGCGTCAGCATTTCGGCGGCGACGCTCTGCAGCTGCACCTGCGCCCGAGCAACTTTGAAATCCAGCAGCGTCGCACTGCCGGCGCGGCGGACCGCGAGACGGATCGGACTTCCCTCGGGCCCTCGCATGCGCGCGATCGCCGTCTCGAGATCGGCCGGATCGACGGCGATGTCGTCGATTTTGACGATGATGTCGCCGGTTTCGATGCCAGCGCGTTCGGCTGGGGAATTGGGCATGCGCCGCACGACGCTGATGCCCTCCTTGCCCGGCGCCACTTCGACCCCGATGCCGGCATAGGCGCCGCTGGTGCTGACTTTCATGTCCTCGAATTCGTCGGGACTCAGGAAGGTCGAGTGGTCGTCGAGCGCCTCGACCATGCCGCGGATGGCGTTCTGCATGAGCTTGTGGTCTTCGACCGCATCGACATAGTTGTCGCGTACGCGCTGGATCACTTCGGCCAGCAACCGTGCATCGCCCCAGGGCAGGGCGGCGCTGCCCGCCGGCTCACGTTCCGCCAGCACGCCGTCTGCGACCGACAGCGATACGCCGAGCAGCAGGCCGAGCAGCATTGCGAGGGTCAGGCGGGCGCGAATCGACATGGTGATCAATATTACAGGGGCGCGGGCTCGCGCCAAAATCGTTTCGTCAGCCGCGCGCAGCGGCGCTCAAGCGGCACCGCGCGCCATCGGCAGGCTCACCTCGTGCGGCCACACGCCACTGGGGTGGGCGGCGGCCAGGTACAGCGGCAATTCCGCGAGCACATCGGCCAACGGCACGGGCCGCGCGATCGCAAAACCCTGGCCGTAATCGACGCCGAGCGACTCGATGCGCGTACGGATCTCGTCGGTTTCGATGTATTCAGCGACCGTCGTGAGCGACATGGCGCGCGCGAGCTGCGCGATCGCCGCCACCATCGACTCGGCGCGCGGATCCTTGAGCACATCGCGCACGAAGCTGCCGTCGATCTTGAGCATGCCGATCGGCAGCGTGCGCAGATACGCGAGCGAACTCAGGCCAGTGCCGAAATCATCCAACGCGATGTTACAGCCGAGCGTGCGCAGACGGCGCATGAGCGCCTCGGCGCGCGCGAGATTGCCGATCGCAGCGCTCTCGGTGAGTTCAAAGCACAGCGCCGAAGCAGCCAGTCCGCTGCTCTCGATCAGCTGCGCGACATACTCGGTGAAATCGGCATCCTGCAGCGACTGGCCGGAGAAATTGATCGAGAACACCACCGGGCTGCTGCGCAGCAGCTCGGAGTGCGGCTTGAGCATCTCGATCGCGCGCGTGATAACCCAGCGATCCAGGGTCGGCATGAGCTGGTAGCGATGCGCTGCCGACATGAAATGGTCCGGCCCGACGATCTCGCCATTCTCGGCGATCATGCGCAGCAGGATCTCGAAATGCGGCGCGCCGCCGTGACCGCCGAGCGGAACGATCAGCTGCGCATTGAGTTCGAGCCGGTTCTCGCTAATGGCAGCGCGCAGACCGCTGATCAGGTTGATGTCGGTGAAGCGGCGAACGATGCTCACGTCGGCCTCGTGATACACCTCGACGCGATTGCGGCCGCGATCGTTGGCGGCCTTGCAGGCGGTCTCGGCGGCGGCAAAGGCATGCACGAACTCCTTGGTACGCGCCTCCACCGCGGCGACACCGACGCTGATCGAGACCTGCATCTTGCCATCGCCCAGCGAGGCACCGACCTCTTCGGCGCCCTTGCGCAGCGCCTCGGCGAACTTCGCCGCATCTTCGAGCGCTGCGGGCAGCATGATCGCAAAGCGATCGCCGGAGATGCGCGCGCCGCAGGAACCGGGCGGCATGCGATTGCGAATCAGCTCACCCAGAAGAGTGATCACGCGATCGCCCATGGGCATGCCGTAATTGTCGTTGATCACGTGCAGGCGGTTGATATCGATGAACAGCGCGCTCCACGGCACCGGTCGCGAGCCGGTCGCGTTCGGGCCGTCCTCGAGCGCACGCCGCACGCGCTGTTCGAAGGCCGGACGCGTCAGCAGGCCGGTGAGCGCGTCATAACTGTTAGCGAGCACCGCGGCGACGCGGCGCGCGAGCAATTCGGTCAGGCGCGAATGGTGCGGCGTGAATTCCGGGGCCGTCTCGGCGCGAAACAGCGCCAGCACGCCGACGCAGCGGCCATCGGCCCGCGCAACCGGACAGGCCAGCACGCGGTAGGCCACCTCGCTCGCCCCGGTCTGCAGCACCATGCGGTTGACGATTGCCGCCCCGCGGCGCACCTGCGCCATCGACAGCAGGTGCCGGTGCGCCTTGGCCAGCAGCGAGGTATCCAGCGGCGCTTCGGCAGAAGCATGCACCACGGCGATGCCGCGCTCCGGAATGATCAATGCAGCCAGGCCGACCTTGAGATGTTCGGTAGCGCTGCCAACAATATCCTTCAGGTCAGTGGCGCTTTCGGGCTTGGCATCCGGTCCGCCGCCGGAGACCGACAGCAGCATTTCGAGATCGTTGTCCTGCTCGGCCAGCGAGCTGTGCAGATTGAGGATCTCGTGGCGCGCCAGCAGCTCGCGGCGCAGGCATTCGAGCGCCGGCTTCACGAGGCCGTGCACGAAGGCAAACGAGCGCTGCTCGCCGTCCGAGCTCTGGCGGAAACTGATCGCGACGACCACGAACGGCGCCGCGTCTACCGCGGCGTCATCGGCCATGAGCCAGAACAGATAAATGGGCTCGCTTCCGGCCATGCGTTGCACGCCGAAGCTGCCCGGCTCGCGCACCGAGTCCTTGACCGCTTCGGCGACCACACTGGCGATCTCAGGCGCCACCGACATTTCACTCGACCAATGCATATGGCCATGCGGATCGAACACGCTCAAGCTGTTCATGCGCGGCAATAAAGCGCGCAATAGCTGGGTGTAAGGCTCCAACGACGACCAGGGCGTCGTCGGAGCGCGCTCAGGGGCTGACTTGCTCATGCGTGATGGTGTCCCTCCAGAACCGCAGAATCGCGCACCGACGCCCAGCGTGCCTTGACGGACGTCGCTATTCGGGCATTCCGGGACGAATCTAGGGGCCCGGGCGGTGCTCCCTGAACCAGGGGCGAGGGTCGACGGGGCGGCCGGCGCGCCGGATTTCGAAGTAAAGCTCGGGCTCGGGTCGTCCCCCGGTATCCCCGGCGGCCGCAATGACCTCCCCGGCGGCAACCGACTCGCCGGCGGCCTTGTAGAGCCGCTCATTATGTCCATAAAGGCTCAGGTAGCCCTCGCCGTGATCGATGATGGCCAGCAGCCCGAGGCCCGGCAGCCAGTCGGCGTACACCACGCGTCCGGCTGAGACGGCCTTGACCGGTGCCCCGCGCTCGGTCGCCACGACCAGGCCGTCCCACTTCACACCGCTCGCGCGGGTATCGCCAAAGGCGGCCGTGATGCGCCCGGCGACCGGCCAGGGCAGCTGCCCGCGCAGCCGGCCAAACGCTGTGGCGGTGTCTGGCGGCGGCACCGACTTGAGCGAGCGGTTGAGCTCCTTGAACAGCTGCTCGAGATCCGCCTGCTGGCTCTTGAGTCGCGCGAGGTTCTGCTCGCGGGTGCGGGTCTCGGATTCCAGGCTCGCAAGCACTCTCTGGCGCTCGCCGCGCGAGCGTTCGAGCTGCGTTAGCTGGCTCTGCTGCGCACCCTTGAGAGTCGCGAGTTCGGTTTGCTGCTGCGCCAGCTCGGTATCGAGCTCATCGAGCCGCTGCACGTGCGTTTGGATGTCGGCAATCTGGCGGGCGCGCGCACGACCGAAGTAGCCGTAGTAGGTAAACATCCGCCCGTTGCGCAGCGGATCGCGCGCCGCGAGCAGCAGCTTGAGCGGCTCCTCGCGGCCAATCAGGTAGGCGGCCCGCAGTTGGCCCGCGAGCGCCAGGCGTTCATCGTTCAGGGCGCGCTGTTGCTGGGTCTTGTCCGTACTCAGGGCAACTCGGCGCTCGCTGCGGTCGGAGTACTCGCGGCCGATACGCACCATCTCTGCGCGCGCCTGACCGATGGACAATTCCGCGGCGCGCAGATCGGCCGACAGCCGATCGCGCTGGACCGCGCCGCGGCTCACCTGCTGCGTAATCTTTTCAATCTTCTCGCGCAGTGAGCGCAGCTGCGTCTCGGTTTTTTGCGGCGTCGCGGCGAGCCCTGCGCAGGCGATCACGAGACTGAGCGCGCTCAGCATTGCAAGCGTGGATCGCGGCGTTCTCAAGGGCCCATTGTCGCTCAGGTGTGGGCGGCAAGTGTAGGGCAACGCCCCGCCGCGTCGCTATAATGGCAGGCTATGGATCGACTGCTCGAATACTGCGCCCACCACCCGTATCTGGCGGCCCTCGCCGCAATCGCCGCCGCGGCCGCGGCCGGATACGAGCTGTGGTTGCGTTCGCAGAACGCCGGCGCACTGGCGCCTCAGGACGTGATCCGCCTCATGAACCAGGGCGCTACCGTGCTGGATCTGCGCGCCGCCGAGGCGTACGCAGCCGGGCATATCAACGGCGCCCGCCACTTCGACGCCGTGCAGATCGCCAGCGCCGCCGAGGCGCTCAAAAAGTACAAGGAGCGCCCGCTGATCGTGTACTGCGATCGCGGCATGACGGCTGCCGGCGCCGTGCGCACGCTGGTGCAGCAAGGCTTCACCAAGGTGTTCAACCTGCGCGGCGGCATCGCCGCCTGGCGTGCCGAGAATCTGCCGCTGGCACGCAGCTGAGCGCGCCTCATGAGCGCGCCGCAAATCGTGATGTATTGCAAATCATGGTGCCCGTACTGCTCGAGCGCGCGTGCACTGCTCACGGCCAAGGGCGTCAGCTTCGAAGAGATCGACATCGAAGCCCGGCCCGAACAGCGCGAGGCAATGATCCGGCGCAGCGGCCGGCGCACGGTACCGCAGATCTTCTTCGGTGCGCGTCACATCGGCGGTTCGGATGACCTGCGTGAGCTCGACTCTGCCGGCGGCCTCGACCCGTTACTCCAGTCCCAAGGTTGACATAACATGGCTAATGAACAGACTTCCCTCGCCACCGACTCGGCCGCGCCCTCGACCACGCTCGTGCTGCAGGGCGTGTATTTGAAGGACTGCTCGTTCGAGGCGCCCCAGGGGCCGCGCTCCAACGGCGAGTGGAACCCGCAAATCTCGCTCGATCTGAATACCAACGTTCAGCCGATCGGCGGTGACCTGCGCGAAGTCGTGCTGACCGTGACGGTCTCGGCCAAGCAGGGCGAGCAGACGCTGTTCCTGGTCGAAGTCAAACAGGCCGGCGCGTTCGTGATGCAGAACCTTTCGGCCGACGAGTTCAAGCGCGCCATCGGCAGCATCTGCCCGAGCGTGCTGTTTCCGTATGCGCGCGCCGTGGTCTCGCAACTCGTGAGCCAGGGCGGGTTTCCGCAACTGCTGCTGCCGCCGGTCAATTTCGACGCGCTGTACGCCAATTCACAGACCGAGGCGGCGAGCGCCACAAAAAATTAGGAGTATCCCGTGCAGGCGAGCCTAGCGGCGCACGCCGCTGCGCATGCCGACATCGCCGTGCTCGGTGCCGGCTCATGGGGCACCGCGCTCGCGATCCAGTGCGGGCGCGCCGGCCGGCGCGCGCGCCTGTGGGGCCGCAACCGCGCGCACATCGAGGCCATGGCGCGTGAGCGCGTGAATCTGCGCTACCTGCCGGGTGCGGCCTTCCCCGACAGCCTGCATCTGATGCCGGAACTCGGCGCCGCCATCGACGGGGTCGACGACGTGCTGCTCGCGGTTCCGAGCCACGGCTTTCGAGCGCTGCTGCAACAGCTGCAGCCATTGCTGCCGCCGGCGGTCCGGCTGTGCTGGGCCACCAAGGGTTTCGAGCAGGGCAGCGGCATGCTGCCGAATGAAGTGGCCCACGCAGTGCTCGGTCCGGGCCGATCCGTGGCGGTGCTGTCCGGTCCTACCTTTGCCACGGAGGTCGGGGCCGGGCTGCCGACCGCGATGACCATCGCCTCGAGCGAAATTGATTACGCCGAGAAGCTCGCACACGACCTGTCCTCCGCGAGCTTCCGCGCTTACACCTCCACCGACATCACCGGCGTCGAGGTGGGTGGCGCGGTCAAGAACGTGCTGGCGATCGGCGCCGGCCTGTCCGACGGCTTAGGGTTCGGCGCCAATACGCGCATTGCGCTGATCACGCGCGGCCTGGTCGAAATGACGCGGCTAGGCGTGGCGCTCGGTGCGCGGCGCGAGACCTTCATGGGTCTCGCGGGGCTCGGCGACCTGGTGCTGACCTGTACCGACGACCACTCGCGCAATCGTCGCTTCGGCCTGGCGCTCGGGCAGGGCGTGCCCGTGGAGGCAGCGCTGCAGAACATCGGGCAGGTGGTGGAGGGCTACCCGGCCGCGCTGGCCCTGCGCCGCGTGGCCGCGCGCGAAGGCGTGCTGATGCCCATCGCCGAGGGCATCTGCGGCGTGCTGTACGAGCAGCTCCCCGCCGAGCAAGTGGTGCGCGGCCTGATGCTGCGTCCCATCAAGCCGGAGTTTGATTAGCGCAGCCCCGCTGGCGGCAATCCGCGCGTCTCGCGGCTCTCGAGCCTATGCCATACCCCCTAAAATCGGGATAATTGGCCTATGAGCAACGCACTCGCGACGCGCTTTTGCGGCTTGGAGCTGAGTTCCCCGATCGTGCTGTTGTCCGGCTGTGTCGGTTTCGGCGAGGAATACACGCGCATCGAGGGCTTCTCGAACCGCGACGCGGGCGCCATCGTGCTCAAGGGCACGACCGGGGCGGCGCGGCTCGGCAATGCGCCGCACCGCCTCTATGAGACCAGCGCCGGCATGCTCAACGCCATCGGCTTGCAGAATCCCGGTGTCGATCGTGTGGTGCGCGAGATCCTGCCGACGCTGGACTTCACCGAGACGCGCTTCATCGCCAATGTCTGCGGCTCGACCATCGAGGAGTACGTCGAGGTCACGAGACGGTTCGACCAGTCGCGCATCGACGCCATCGAGATCAACATTTCCTGCCCGAACGTCAAGGAGGGCGGAGTGCAGTTCGGTAACGTGCCGGAAATGTCCGCACGCGTGGTCGCCGCGTGCCGCCGGGTGACCAACAAGCCGCTGATCACCAAGTTGTCGCCCAATCAGACCGATATTCGCGAGAACGCGCGGCGCTGCATCGATGCCGGCACCGACGCGTTCGCCGTGATCAACACCGTGACCGGCATGGCGATCGATCTCGCCACACGTCGGCCCGTGATCGGTCACGGCCAGGGCGGCCTGTCGGGTCCGGCGATCAAGCCGATCGCATTGCTCAAGGTCAAGGAGGTCTACGAGGTGGCAGGCCCCCAGCGCATTCCGATCATCGGCCAGGGCGGCATTACCAACGCGCACGATGCGCTGGAATTCATCATTGCCGGGGCCAGCGCGGTCGGCATCGGCACGGCGCTGTTCTACCAGCCGCTGGTGTGCCGGAGCGTCAATCAGGGCATCGCCGACTACTTGAGCGCCCAGGGGCTCAAGTGCGTGGAGCAGCTCGTGGGCACACTCGAATTGGGCCCGCAGATCAACCGAGAGTGTGCATGAGCATCGCGGAAGAGCTCGAGAAGCTGCAGTCACTGCGCGAGCGAGGCGTGATCAGCGAGCAGGAATTCGCACGCGCCAAGGCGCAAGCGCTCGACGGCGCGCCGCCGGTCGACGGCACTCGCTCATTCCTGCATCAGCTGGCGCGCTCGCGCAGCGACCGTTTCATCGGCGGCGTCTGCGGTGGTCTGGGCCGCCACACCGATCTGCCGTCGTGGGCCTGGCGCCTGATCTTTTGCCTGACGCTGCTCTATTTTGGCGCCGGGCTTCTGATCTACATCCTGCTGTGGCTGTTCCTGCCGCAAGAGCCCTAGGCAATGCGCACCCTGAGTGCGCGCGACGTTCAATGGAGCACACTCTTCGGCTGCGTGCTGGTGCTGCGGCTGCTATATCCGTTTTTCGATTCACCGCTGACGCACCTGTACTCCGACCCGCTGCGCCATTGGGAAACCGGCCGCGATTTTCTACATCCGACGATCATGGGCAGCAGCGATCCCTACATGTACCAACTGTGGATATTTCTGCTGCAGCAGATCGCCGGCAACTCCAGCGCCACGATCCTGACCGGCTGTGGCGTGTTGTGCGCAGCCATGCCCTACGGCTGGTATCGCGCGCTGCGCGAACTGATGCCGCGCGAGTCGGCGCTCGGCAGCGCCGTGCTGATCGGGCTGTGGCCGACGTTTCTCGGCGTGTACGGCTACTTCATGACCGAGACGCTGCTGCTGACGCTGACCGGCTATGGGTTCGCGCTGACGCTGCGCGCCGTGCGCAAGCGCACTTGGGGGGCATTCGCCGCCGCCTGCGCGCTCTGGCTGGCGGCCAGCTTCACTCGCATCGTCGTGCTGCCGATCGCCGTGCTGTGCTTGTTCTGGGCGTGGGCGTTGCAGCCGCATAAGCTGCGCGCAGCGATGCTCGCGCTGGCGCTGAGCGCCGCGGTGGCGATTCCCGCCGGGCTGCACGCACGCGCGGTCTTGGGTTACTTCTCACCGCTCGGGAATCTGTACCTGAACGAGATCTACCACGCCAGCAGCAACAAAGACATTCAGATCGATTACGGTTCCCAGGGCGTATTCACCTTCGGCAGCCCGAGCTACTACAACCCGACTTTTTATCCGTTCTCGGATTGGACGACTTCCAGGCGGGGCGTGCTTGCGATCAAGGTTGATCCCCAGCGCGGCCGCGCCGACTGGCGGCGCGCGCTGCATCAAGTCCCCCGCCAGGACTTGAGCTCGCGCTGGCGCGATTTCGCTGAAAACCTGTGCTATCTGATCTTCGGTCAGGCTTGGCCTGACAACGATCGCAGCACACTGGTCGGGTGGCTTAGCGTATGGTCGCGCTGGCTGTTGCTGCCCATAGTGCTGTGGACGGCGATCGCCGCCGCGCGCGCAGCGTACCGCGGCCGCGAATGGCTGGTGCCGGCCTGCGCGCTGATGAGCCTGCTGTTCCTGGCGCTGCAGCGCGAAGGCATCATGGAAGGAAGATACCGCAAGCCTATCGAGCCCATATTCATGGCCGCGATCGCGCTCGCCTGGCACGCGCGTAGGCGCACGCGCGAGGTAGCACCGCGATGAGCCGGGCGCGCGGCGCAGCGCCAAAGGGCGTACCCGAGCGCCCCGCCTCGGCGACCCACGCCGGCGTCGCGTGGAGCGGTGCGATCTGCATGCTGCTGGCCGTCACGGTCCTGAACTTCTGGCCGCCCGTACACCAGATCGCCCATCTGGCGCTGATCGTCATGGCTGCGACGGCATTGGGTGTGTTCGTGCCGGACCTGCTGTGGCAAAAGGTGCAGCGGCGCACGCTCGTGGCAGCGTCTGCGGGCAGCGCAGCCCGCGTCCTGACCAAGTTGCTTGGCTTGCTCGGCTCGGTAGGCTTCATCGCGCTGCTGTACTGGCTGTTCCCGGAGTACGCCAGCCATGGCTTCTACGCCAACTACTGGGCAGGACTGCGCGTGGTGCTGCCGTTGTGGGCGCTGGTCTCGCTGCCCTATATCTACTGGGTGGATCGGCGACTGCGCGAACCGCGCGATGCCCTCTGGCAGATGGGCCGTCTGCTTACGCTGCAATGGGACGATGTCTCGGGCCGCGTGATCGGCCAGCATCTGCTCGGCTGGTTGGTCAAAGGCTACTACCTGCCACTGATGTTCACTTATTTCTGCGACAACCTCGACAAGCTGTTGCACTACAACCTCAATCAGCTGCATGGCTTCAGGGGCGTCTACGATTGGGCCTACTTCACGCTTTACTTCATCGATGTCGCGCTGGTATCGATGACCTACCTGATGTCGCTCAAGCTCACCGATACCCATATCCGCTCGACCGAGCCGAGCGTGTTCGGCTGGATTGCGGCGCTGGTGTGCTACGAACCGTTCTGGTCGCTGATCGGCGCGCAGTACATCGCCTACGACAATGGCCGCGGCTGGGGAGTGTGGCTCGGCGACTCGCCCGGGCTCTATGCGCTCTGGGGCTCGCTGATCCTGCTGATGCTGGTCATCTACGTCTGGTCCACGATTGCCTTCGGCGCCCGGTTCTCGAACCTGACACATCGCGGCATCATCACCAATGGACCCTATCGCTACAGCAAGCATCCGGCGTATCTGGCCAAAAACCTGTCGTGGTGGCTGATCTCGATGCCGTTCATGCTCAGCGTGAGTCTCGCGCAATCGCTGCGCTGCTGCCTGCTGCTGTGCATGCTCAATGGTATCTACTATCTGCGCGCCAAGACCGAGGAGCGCCACCTGGCGCTCGATCCGGTCTACCAGCAGTACGCGCGCTGGATCGAACTGCGCGGGCTGCTGCGCGGTCTCGATCGCCTTCCGGGCATCGGCGCTCTGGCGCGCTGGCGGCCGAGCTTTGCGGCCTACTCCTCACCGGCCCGCTTCACGCCCGACCCCTCGCCTTGATAGGCGCGCTCATCGCGCAGCCAGACCGTGCGCGCCGGAGTGGCCAATCTGATGCCGGCCCGCCCGAAGGAGCGCAGGATTTCGCGGTTGACCTGATCGAGCGCGCAACTCAAGTCGCGCCCGGGTCCGTTCTCGACAAAGAAGCACACCTCGAACAGCAGCGCCGATTCGCCCAGCAGTTTGAGCAGGCAATAAACGAAACGCGTGCCGTCATAGGTGGCAACCGCCTGCTTGACCAGCAGCGGCACCTGGTCGATCAACGCCGCCGGCGTATCGTAGACCAGGGCCAGGTTGAACAGCGCGCGCCACTCGCTGGCGCGGCCGAGATTGCGCACCCGGCTCTTGAGCAGATCGGCATTGGAGATGATGATCTGCTCGCCGGTCACACTGCGCAGCCGCGTGCTCTTGATGCCGATCTGCTCGACCGCGCCCTCGAAGCTGTCGATCCGCAGCGAGTCGCCGACGCCAAAGGGCTTGTCGAGCGCGATCGACAGCGAAGCGAACAGATCCCCGAGTATGGTCTGCACCGCCAGCGCAATGGCGATGCCGCCGACGCCCAGGCCCGCGATCAGCGGCCCGACGTTGATGCCGAGGTTCTCGAGCGCGAGCAGCGCTACGACGATCCAGATGATCAGCCGCAGCGCGAACAGCACGATGTCGATCGAGCCGGCCAGCCGCGGATCGCCGGAGCGTGCCTGCTGGCGCTGCAATCCGAAGCGCGCGGCCGCGCCCGCCCAGATGCCTATCTGCAGCCAGCAGCCCGCAATGATGGCGATTTCGAAGCCACGATCGACCGGCTTGGGCAGTGTCAGGATACGATCGGCCACGTACAGCGCCACGATCCAGAGCACGATCCGGCTGGTACGCTCGATGAGATAGGCGAACAGCGCCACCGCCGGGGGCAGATCGCGGTTGGCGTAGTGACTGCGCCGCGCGCGCAGATAGCCGCGCAGTAAAGGCAGCACGGTAAAGGTCAGCAGGAAGACGAGCGCGGCCGCAAGCCAGTCGGCGAGGCTATTGTGGACCAGGATCTGCCGGAGCATTTGCAACCAGTTCGACATTGAGTGAATGGCCTTGCGAGTACGGAGCAAAATTATATGAGCAAAGCAGGCCGCGCAGATCCCCAGTGCGACGCACTGATCATCGGCGGCGGCCACAACGGCCTGGTGTGCGCGGCATATCTGGCCGCCGCCGGCCTCAAGATCACGGTCCTGGAACGGCGCGCGGTGGTGGGCGGCGCTGCCGTGACCGAGGAATTTCATCCCGGGTTCCGCAATTCAGTCGCGGCCTACGCGGTCTCACTGCTGAATCCAAAGGTCATTCGCGACCTCGAGCTGCCGCGTCATGGCCTGCGCATCGTCGAGCGTGTGTTGTCCAACTTCCTGCCTAGCGCCGACGGCCGTTATCTCTGCACCGGCGGGGACTGCACACGAGATGAAGTGGCGAAGTTCTCGAGCAAGGATGCGCAGCGCCTGAGCGGCTACGGCGAACGGCTCGATCTGATTGCCGATGTCCTGCGCGATCTGGTACTGCAGACCCCGCCGAATGTCGTGCAGGGCAACTGGCGATCCGCGCTGCCGGAACTGTTGCGGGCGACCCGCATCGGTGGCCGGCTGCGCCGACTCGACCTGGACATGCGGCGCGAGCTGCTGCGGCTGTTTTCGAGCTCCGCCGGCGATTACCTCGATGGCTGGTTCGAAAGCGATCCGATCAAGGCCGTGTACGGCTTCGATGGCATCGTCGGCAACTACGCCAGCCCGTATACCCCGGGCTCAGCGTACGTGCTGCTGCATCACGTATTCGGCGAGGTCAATGGCAAAAAGGGCGTCTGGGGACATGCCGTCGGCGGCATGGGCGCCATCACGCAGGCCATGGCGCGCTGCGCGGTCGCGCGCGGCGTGGACATTCGTCTGCAGAGCCCGGTGCGCGAGATCATGGTCGAACGGGGCCGCGCGGTCGGAGCGGTGACTGAGGCCGGTGAAGCGATTCGCGCCAGAGCGGTGGTGTCGAATCTGAACCCGAAGCTCCTGTACCAGCAGCTGCTCGACCCGGCCGTGCTGACGGCGGAATTTCGTGAACGCATGAGCCAGTGGCGTTGCGGCTCGGGCACGTTCCGCATGAACGTCGCACTCTGCGAGCTTCCCGATTTCAGCTGCCGCCCCGGCAAAAGTCTGGCCGATCACCATACGGCCGGCATCATCATGGCCCCGACGCTGCATTACATGGAGCAGGCCTACTTCGACGCCCGCTCATTGGGTTGGTCGAAGCAGCCGATCGTCGAGATGCTGATTCCCTCGACCGTGGATGACAGCCTCGCGCCGCCGGGCCAGCACGTCGCCAGCCTGTTCTGCCAGCATGTCGCGCCACAATTGCCGAACGGCGAATCCTGGGACAGGCATCGCGAGCGCGTGGCGGATCTGATGATCGACACCGTCAATGCTTACGCCCCGAATTTCAAGGGCGCGGTGCTCGGGCGTCAGATCATGAGCCCGCTGGACCTGGAGCGGACTTTCGGGCTCATCGGTGGCGACATCTTTCACGGCGCACTGCAGCTCGATCAGCTGTTCTCGGCGCGCCCGATGCTCGGGTACGCGGACTATCGTGGGCCCTTGCCCGGACTGTACATGTGTGGATCGGGTACGCACCCGGGTGGCGGCGTCACGGGCGCGCCCGGCCACAACGCCGCGCGCGAGATCCTCGCTGATTTCCGGCGGCGGCGGCTGCCCGCCCCGCCTCACTCCTGATCGTCGAGGTCGCCCATGCCGAGCTCTTTGAGCTTGCGCGTGAGTGTATTGCGGCCCCAGCCCAACAGCTTCGCGGCGTCCTGTCTGTGGCCCTGCGTGTGCTTGAGTGCCACGCGAATCAAAGTCCGCTCGAACGCCGGCAGCGCATCATCGAGCAGCGGCCGCGGCGCCCGCGGCGACGAGAGCGCCTGGCGGTCGGCCCATTGCGCCAGCGAGGAGGTCCAATCCTGCTCCGGTGTGGTGCTGGCGACTGCGCCGGTGATTTCCGGCGGCAGGTCCTCGGCGCGGATCTCGTTGCCGGGCGCGAGCACCGTGAAGCGGCGGCACAGATTGACCAGCTCGCGCACGTTGCCGGGCCACGCATAGGCGCTGAGCTTGTCGCGCGCATCGTTGGTCAGGGCTTTGGGCTCGACGCCGAGCTCCTGGGCCGCGAGGCGCATGTAGTGCTCGAGCAGATCGGGCACGTCCTCGTGCCGCGCGCGCAGCGGCGGCAGCTCGATGCGAATCACATTGAGGCGATGAAACAGATCCTCGCGGAACTGATGGTTGCGCACACGCTCTTCGAGGTTCTGGTGGGTGGCGGCGATCACGCGCACGTCGACGCGGATCGGCGTCTGACCGCCCACGCGATAGAACTCGCCCTCAGCCAGCACACGCAGCAGCCGCGTCTGCAGCGAGGTCGACATGTCGCCGATCTCATCGAGAAACAGCGAGCCGCCGTCGGCTTGCTCGAAGCGGCCGCGGCGCAGACTGTCGGCGCCGGTGAAGGCGCCCTTCTCGTGGCCGAACAGCTCGGACTCGAGCAGCTCGGCAGGAATCGCCGAAGTGTTCAGCGCAATGAACGGCTTGTTCGCGCGCGGGCTGTGCTCGTGCAATGCACGCGCGGCGAGCTCCTTGCCGGTACCCGACTCGCCCGTGATCAGCACGTTCACGCTCGAGCGCGACAGGCGGCCGATGGCGCGGAACACCTGCTGCATCGCCGGCGCGCGGCCGAGCAGCTCCGGGATCGTCGGCGTCGACACCGCACTCTCGACGCTGCGCACGCCGGCAGCGGCGGCGCGCTTGACCAGATCGACGGCCTGGTCGATGTCGAAGGGCTTGGCAAGATATTCGAAGGCGCCGCTCTCGTAGGCCGAGACCGCGCTGCCCAAGTCCGAGTACGCCGTCATGACGATGACCGGCAGCTCCGGATGGGCATCATGGACCCGGCGCAACAGATCGAGTCCCGACTGCCCGGACATCCGAATGTCGGTAATCAACACATCCGGTGTGTCATTGCGCAGCGCTGCGAGCGCGGGCTCCGCGGCATCGAACGCCTTGGGCACCATGCCGCCGTTCTTGAGCGCGCGTTCGAGCACCCAGCGTATGGAGGTGTCGTCATCGACCAGCCAGACACGCAGTGGTTGAGCAGTCATTCGGCACCTTCCAGCGGCAGTAAGAGTGAAAAAAGCGTATGACCGGGCCGGCTCTCGAACTCGACGATGCCGCGATGTCGCGCCACCAGGTCCTGCGCCACCGCCAGTCCCAGTCCGGTACCGGTCGAGCGGCTGGTAACCAGCGGGTAGAACACGCTGCGTTGCAACTCCGGCGGCACGCCGTGTCCGTTATCTTCGACCTGAATGTTTGCAACCAGGCGATGGCGCACCGTACCAATGTTGAAATTGGTCAGCACTCGCGTACGCAATGTCACCCGGCCACTGGCCGGGTCGACCGCCTGCAGCGCGTTGCGCGCGACGTTGAGCAGCGCCTGGATGATCTCGTGGCGATCGAACTGCCCATTGGGCAGGCTCGGATCGTAATCGCGTTCGATGGCGATGCCCGCGGCGGCCTCGCTGCGCAGCAGGTGAAACACGTGCTCGCAGAGCTCGTGGATGTTGACCGAAACCTTCTGCGGCGGACGCGACGGACCGAGCATGCTGTCGACCAGCGCGCGCAGCCGGTCGGCCTCATTGATGATGACTGTGGTGTATTCCTTGAGCGAGCCGTCGTGCAGCTCGCGATCGAGCAGCTGCGCCGCGCCGCGCAGTCCGCCGAGCGGATTCTTGATCTCGTGGCCGAGCTGGCGAATCATGAGCCGGCTGCCGTCGAGGCGCGACAGCATCTCGCTCTCGCGCGAGATCCGCTGGCGCGTGCGGGCATCGGCGAGCTCGATCAGCAGATGCGTGCCGGTCACCTGTCCTTCCAGCGGTGTCACGGTCACGTCGACCACGACCGGCTCACGGTGGCCCTGCTTGACGCTCGGCGTCAGTGGGATCTCGTGCCCGGCATAGGGCTCGCCGCGCTCGAGCGAGCGGCGCAGCAGCAGGTCCAATGCCTGTGAGTCGTCGAACAGCTGCGTGAGCGGGTGGCCTCGGGCCTGGTTCAGGCCCACGGCGAGCAGATCCTGCGCGCCGACATTGGCGTACACCACGCACAGGTGCGCATCGAGCACGATGACACCAGTCGAGAGGCCGTCGAGCAGATCGGCGGGATCGAAATGCGACAGCGGCGAAGGGCTGAAATATTCAATGGCCATCGCGTCGCTCCGCGATGGCGGCTGCCCTCAGTGAGGCTTGACCGGGGAGGTCGGCGTGTTTACCGAGGGTCGCTGCACGGAGAACGTGACCGCGGCGGCGCTGCAGAGGACCGTGCCTTGCGCATCGCGCACCTCCGCGCTGACGGTGTGCGTCCCGCGATCGGGCTGCAAGACCTGGAAAGTGGCCCCATCCCCCACCGGTTGCAGTGCCACGCCGTCGACCAGCACGCCGAGTTGATCGCCCGGACGCAGCGCAGGATTCACTCGGACACTGACATCGACCGAGTCGGGAGCGTACAGCGAGGTTTCGGGCGCCGGCTGCGTGATCGCGCAGGATTGATAGGCATTGGCGCGCTCGGCCGGCGGCGGTGCGGCGGGCGGCGCGGTGGCCGGCGTGCCGTGATAGGTCTGCGCGCCCGTCAGCTGAATCTCCTGGGCGCCGGGATGCGGGGTGTCGGAGTAGTGCACCACGCCTTGCGCATCGACCCAGCGATAGGTGGTGGCCGCTAGCCCTGACCCGCCCAGCGCGAGCAGGCTCAGGGCCACGAGGCAGCGGTACACGATGGATGGCATTAGCCCTAAGCATACCGCTTCGCGGCCATGACGCACAAAAATGGGCGCGGCCTGCTGCGTTCACCGCGCCACGCGCCACGCTCACCTCAGACGCTGTAGTACATATCGAACTCAACCGGAT
>DAIMZW010000012.1:28596-49757 GCA_036733765.1 Steroidobacteraceae bacterium | reverse complement strand
CGGGATGCCCGGTGCCTCGACCGGCAAGTATGTGAGCGCTATCACTGTCGATAAGAACGGCAACGTCATCATCACTTATGCTGGTCCGCAGGCCAACGCCAAGCTGGTCGCCAAGCCCACCCTCGCCATCCAACCCGGCACCGACACCAATGGCGATGTGATTTGGGTTTGCGGCACTGCCATTAAACCGCCCCTCGTAACCCTCTCCGGCGCCGCAGCCACGACCGTGCTGCCACAGTACCTGCCGTCCTCGTGCCATCCGTAATGCTGATAAATGCTGGTTTCAGACTAGCTTGATCGCTTGGATGCGGAAGCCCCTCTTCTGAGGGGCTTCCTTTTTTTTGGGTCTGATCTTCCGTGACAGCCGGGAATAAGCCCCTTGAGGGGGTTGGTCTTTTGGGAAATCAGTCACGTAGCCTAATCCCTCGATATGCAAACATAGGAGGGAATTTGACATTGATCAACCACACTAGTTAGGTAGACTAGGCCGATTCTTACATATGTGGGTGACGCGCTAAGTACATGAACGATAACGCTTCTTTTGCCCTTAGTTCGTCCCGATCCAACCTCGGGGGCCTGCCGCAGCGATTGGTGCAGGACGGCATGGTCGATGAATCGGGCATGCATGCTGCATTGCAGGCGGCTATCGACCGCAAGACCAGTTTCGTGACCCAACTCGTGCTGGGCGGCACGGTCAAGGCGCGCGACATTGCCATCGCCGCCTCGACCGAATATGGCGTTCCTCTTTTTGACCTCAATGCGCTGAGCCTTGATCTCGAGGCGGTGCGCGCGGTCTCCGACAAATTGCTGGCCAAACATCGCGTGCTGCCCTTGTTCAAACGCGGCAAGCGGTTGTTTCTTGGGGTCTCGGATCCGACCAATCTGCACGCCATCGATGAGATCAAGTTCCAGTGCGGCCTGGGCGTCGAGGCCATCGTGGTCGAAGACGACAAACTGCAGAAGCTGCTCGACAAGGCCATCGAACAGGTCGACACGGCGATGCCCAACCTCAGCGATGAGGAAGGCGTCGATCTCGAATCGCTGGAAGTCTCGGGCGGCGACGATGAGGGCGGCAGCGAGGTCGGCCGCGACGATGTCGAAGACGCCCCGATCGTGCGCTTCTGCAATAAAGTGCTGTTGGACGCCATACGCCGCGGCGCCTCGGATATCCACTTCGAGCCCTACGAGAAAATTTTCCGCGTACGGCTGCGTATGGACGGTGTGTTGCGCGAGGTCGCGCAGCCGCCGGTTCAGCTCACGGGAAAAATTGCCGCGCGTCTGAAAGTCATGTCGCGGCTCGACATCGCCGAGCGCCGAGTGCCGCAGGACGGCCGCATGAAGATGCGCCTGTCCAAAACCCGCGCGATCGATTTTCGCGTCAGCAGTTGCCCGACGCTGTACGGCGAGAAAATCGTGCTGCGTATCCTCGACCCGTCGCAGGCGATGCTGGGCATCGACGCGTTGGGTTACGAGGGCTTCCAGAAAGACCTGTACATGAAGCACCTGGCCAAGCCCCAGGGCATGATTCTGGTCACCGGCCCTACGGGCAGCGGCAAGACCGTCTCACTGTACACGGGTCTGAATATTCTCAATCGCGAAGACACCAACATTTCCACCGCCGAGGATCCTGCGGAAATCAATCTGCCCGGCGTCAACCAGGTCAACGTCAACAACAAGGTCGGCCTGACGTTTGCGTCGGCGCTGCGCGCGTTCCTGCGCCAGGACCCGGACGTGGTCATGGTCGGCGAAATCCGCGACCTCGAGACCGCCGACATCGCGATCAAGGCCGCGCAAACCGGCCACTTGGTGCTCTCAACCTTGCACACCAATGATGCGCCGCAGACCCTGACGCGCCTGGTCGACATGGGCGTCAAACCTTATGCCATCGCCACCTCCGTGAGTCTGGTCATTGCCCAGCGTTTGGCGCGGCGCCTGTGCGCACAGTGCAAAACGCCGCTCGATGTCCCGGCTGAAGCGCTGCGCAAAGAGGGCTTTCAGGATGCCGACATCGTCCACGGCATCAGGATTTACGGTCCCAAGGGCTGCAGCAGCTGCACCGATGGCTACAAGGGCCGCGTCGGCATCTACCAGGTCATGGAAGTCACCGAAGAGCTCCAGCGCATCATCATGGCCGGCGGTAACGCCATAGACATCGCTGTACAGGCTGCCAAAGAAGGCGTCTGGGATCTGCGCCGCTCGGGCCTGGAAAAAGTCAGAAACGGTTTGACGAGCCTCGAAGAAGTCAACAGCGTGACGATCGAATGATCTCGTCAGCAGGGAAGTAATCATGGCACAAGCAACCAGTGCGATTCGCAGCATCAAACGGGACGTGGCCTTCCAATGGGAAGGCATGGACAAGAAGGGCCAACGCATCAAGGGCCGCAGCGTGGCGCAGAATGAGCTGGCGCTGAAGAGCGAGCTGCGCCGCCAGGGCGTGGTCGCCACGCGCATCAAGAAGCAGTCTCAGGCCTTCAAGTCCGGCGGCAGGGTCAAACCCGAGGATATCGCGATCTTCAGCCGCCAGCTCGCGACCATGCTCGGCGCGGGCATACCCCTGGTCCAGGCGTTCGAGATCATTGGCTCGGGCCACGACAAACCGGCCATGCAAAAGCTGGTGCTCGAGATCAAGTCGGATGTCGAGGGCGGTACTTCCTTGCACGAGGCGCTGGCCAAGCATCCGCTGTATTTCGACGATCTGTTCGTCAACCTGGTGGAGGCGGGCGAGCAGGCGGGCGCGCTCGAGGGGTTGCTCGAAAAGGTCGCGACCTATAAGGAAAAGAGCGAGGCGGTCAAGAAAAAGGTCAAGAAGGCGCTGTTCTACCCAGCGGCGGTGCTCGTGGTTGCGGTGATTGTGACCGTGATTCTGTTGGTATTCGTGATTCCACAGTTCGAAGATCTGTTCAAGGGCTTCGGTGCCGATCTGCCGGCCTTTACGCAGATGGTCATCAACCTGTCCAAGTTCGTCCAGTCGGAAGGCGTGTTCATTGCGATCGTCCTGGGTGCGGCCGGCTGGGTCTTCGTCTACTTCAAGAAGCGGTCGCGCAAAATGCGGCACTTCCTGGACCGCGCCATTCTCAAAATGCCGATCATCGGCCCGATCCTGAACAAGGCCGCGATCGCGCGCTACGCGCGCACGCTCTCGACCATGTTCGCCGCCGGCGTACCCCTGGTCGAGGCCCTCGAGTCGGTCGCCGGCGCCTGCGGCAACATCGTCTATGAGGATGGGGTGATGAAAATGCGCGATGAGGTGGCCACCGGCCAGCGTCTGCAACGCGCGATGGAAAACACCGGCCTGTTTCCCAACATGGTCGTGCAGATGATCGCAGTCGGCGAGGAATCGGGCTCACTCGATACCATGGCGGCTAAGGTCGCGACCTTCTACGAGGAAGACGTCGATGCCGCGGTCGATAGCATGTCGAGCCTGCTCGAGCCGCTGATCATGTTGATTCTGGGCGTGCTCGTGGGCGGTCTGGTGATCGCGATGTACCTGCCGATCTTCAAGCTCGGCTCCGTCGTCTGATCGCGTGCAGCAGCTCCTGGCCCAATCGCCGGCCGCGCTGATCACGTGCGCGCTGGTCTTAGGGCTGATGGTCGGCAGTTTTCTCAACGTCGTGATCTATCGGCTGCCGGTCATGCTGGATCGGCAATGGCGTGCCGATTGCGCCGAGCTCAACCCCGCGACCGGGCCAGCGAGCGATGTGCCTGGAGCCCATCCAACGCCCTTCAATCTGGTCGTGCCGCGCTCGACCTGCCCGGCCTGCCAGGCGCCCATCAAGGCAAACCATAACATCCCGCTGCTGAGCTACCTGGCCCTGCGCGCTCGCTGCGCGAATTGCCAGGCCCGGATCAGCGCGCGCTACCCGGCAGTCGAGGCGCTGTGCGGCATACTGACCGCGATGGTGGCCTGGAGGTTCGGCTATGACGCTTGCGCCGCCTGCGCAATGCTCGTGACCTGGTTCCTGATCGCCCTGACCTGCATCGATCTGGATCATCAGCTGCTGCCCGACTCCCTGACGCTGCCCTTGCTGTGGCTCGGGCTGCTGGCGAGCCTCACGGGCTGGGTCTCCCTTGGCCACAGCCTGCCCGTCGACCCGGTCAGCGCCATCGCTGGGGCGGCCCTGGGCTATCTCTCGCTCTGGGCGGTCTATCATGCCTTCCGGCTGCTGACTGGAAAAGAAGGCATGGGCTATGGCGACTTCAAACTGCTCGCGGCCCTTGGCGCCTGGCTCGGCTGGCGCATGCTGCTGCCGATCGTGCTGCTCGCCGCGCTGGTCGGAGCCTTGGTGGGCATCGCGCTGATCGCCGTGCGACGCCACCAGCGCGGTACGCCGATTCCGTTTGGACCGTTCCTCGCGGCGGCCGGCTGGCTCGCGCTGATGTGGGGTCCTCAGCTCGTCGGGCGCTACCTCGGCCTCTACAGCGCGCCCGCCGGATGAATGCCCCCGGCTCCGCGCCCCGGCGCATCGGGCTGACCGGCGGCATTGCCAGCGGCAAAACCACGGTCTCGGATCTGTTCGCCGCCCACGGCGTCCCGGTCCTGGATGCGGACATCATCGCGCGCGAGGTGGTCGCCCCGGGCACCGCGCTGCTGGCGCAGCTGTTCGACCGCTTCGGACCGCGGATTCGCCGCCCCAATGGGGACTTGGACCGATCTGCGCTGCGCCGCATGGTGTTCGAGGATGCCAGCCTGCGGCGCGCACTCGAAGCCTTGCTGCATCCGGCGATCCGGGCGCGCACGGAGCAGCTGGCATCGCAGGCGAACGGGCCTTATCAACTCCACGTCATTCCGCTTCTTGTCGAGACTGGCGCGTTCGGCCGCTACGACCGGGTATTGGTGGTCGACTGCCCGGAGAGCCTGCAGTGGGCCCGCCTGCGCGCGCGCGATGGATTCAGCGAGCCTGAAGCGCGGGCGATGCTCGACGCGCAGGCGAGCCGGGCGGCCCGGCTCCTGTCCGCCGACGATGTCATCGTCAACGACGGCGACCTCGCCGCGCTCGGCCCGCAAGTCGCCGCGCTGCACGCGCAATACCTCAAGCTCGGCGCCTCGCCGGACGCCTTGTGAGCAAGGGCGTTTACGTGCGTGTCGGGCCTCAAGCACAATAGCTCAATGGCCGAACCCGCCACCACACCCGAGTCCGCCTTGGAAGGCTCGATGTTCGAGCAGCCGCTGAATGAGCGGATGCGGACTTTTCTGCGCCTCGACTTCCTCTACAGCCAGGCGCTCTACCACAATGAAAGGGGCACCCCGTGGGGCAGCCGTGCCGCGGTAGACAGCCTGCTCGACATCCTCGCCATCCTGACCCGTGGCGATATGCGCAGCGATGTGCTCAAGGAGCTCGAGCGCCACTTAGCGCTGCTCAATGAATTCCAGAATCGGGCCGGAATCGACGCCGCGCGCTTGCGCGCGCTGATGAGCAACCTGGTCCGGCTGCGCTCCGAGCTCGCCGGGGTCGGCGGCTCATGGCTGCAGCCGCTGCGGGATTCGGCGTTCCTGGCCGCGATCAAGCACCGCAGCGCCATTCCCGGCGGCACCTGTGAGTTCGACCTGCCGGATTATTTCTTCTGGCTCAACCAACCGGCTGAGAGCCGCATCGAGGCGTTTGCCCGCTGGCTGACATTATTGCGCCCGCTGTGCGACTCGGTGGCCGAACTGCTGTGGTTGACGCGCCAAAACGGCCGCACGCGCGACGAACTCGCCGTCGGCGGAGTGTTCAACGTCACCTTCGATCGGGAAACTCCGTATCAGCTGCTGCGCATCAGCCTGCCGCCCGAGTTCGCATTGTTTCCGGAGATCAGCGGCAGCCACTATCGCTGCAACATGCGCTTCCTGGAATGGCACGGCATCGAGCAGCGCTCCACTCAGGCCGAAGCGGATGTGCCGTTCACGCTGATCTGCTGCACCTGAGCGCGCGAGGCCTAAGCGGTTGCGCTGCCCCACCTGCAAACGCTACATAGAATGGTCGGATAAGTTTCCGTACCGTCCGTTTTGCAGTGAACGCTGCCGGCTGATCGACCTGGGCGCGTGGCTCAGTGAGCAGCGCGCCATTGCCGGCAAGGGGCCGGAGTTCAGCGACGACAACGCCCGCAACGGCGATGCGCCGCGCGAGGATTAGCCCGCGGTTCAGAGCTTGATTTTGCCGCCACCGGGCAGCGGACCGGCGCCGCCCATGCCGCCGGCGACATCCGGCACCACGATGCGCGAGGAGCTCTCGCGCCGGAACTCGCGCGCCTCTTCAATCGCCTGCTCGAGCGCCTCCTTGACCGCGCCCGGAAACTTGGCAATCGCATCCTGCAACGAGGCCGCCTCGATCTCGAAGCCCAGCGGCAGCACCCCGTTCGGCGTCAGCAGCTGAGTCTGGCCCGAGAACACTACGGCCCGGCTCGCATCGGTGCTGCCATCGAGCGTCACGGGGATCAGTCGGCGGATCGTACCCGCCTTGCGGTCCGTGAAAATATCCTCGCGATACAGCCCGGCGCTATCGAGCTGAATGTCCGGCAGTCCGGTGTCCTGCGCCATGTGCAATCCCCTCATAAGCATTAAGAGCCTCAACGATCGGGCGGTCGGCCGGCAACAGCTGTTCCTGCGACAGCTCTGCAACGCTCACCCATTTGAGCGCCTGGCCCTCGAGACCTGAGGGCTCGCCGCGAGACTCATCGACGACGAACACCTCGAGCTCCACCACGCGATCCGCGTAATGATGCCGCAACTGCAGCAGCGGATGACAACGGCGCAACTCGATGCCCAATTCCTCGCGCAGCTCGCGACGCAGCGCCTGCTCGGGCGCCTCATACGCATCGAGCTTGCCGCCGGGGAATTCCCAGTAGCCCGCCATGTGCTTGCCTTCTGGCCGCTGCGCGATCAGTACCCGTCCGGCCGAGTCGAACAGCACCGCCGCGACCACGCGCACCGGCTCGCTCATTGATTGCCGGCCAGCGTGCCGTGGCAGTGCTTGTACTTCCTGCCCGAGCCGCACGGACAGGGCTCATTGCGTCCCACCTTGCGATCCGAGCGCACGAAAGGCGCCACGGTCTCGCCGGGCGCGCCGGGCGCGCCGGCGGCAATGCCGGCGAGCGGCTGCCCCGCGCTCGGCCCGGGACCCGCCTCAGGTTCAGGCATACCCAGCAAAGAGTGGGCTTCGGCGTGCTGGGCCTGCAGCGCGCGCATGAGCCGATCGCGCCGCTCGGCTTCCTCGCGGTCGATCTGCTCCTGGGTGCGCACTTCGATCTTGGTCAGCGTCGAGACGGTATCGAATTTGACGCGGCCGAGCATGGCCGAGAACAGCTCGTAGGCCTCACGCTTGTACTCGAAGCGATAGTCCTTTTGGGCGTAGCCGCGCAGATGTATGCCCTGTCGCAGGTAATCCATGGCCGCGAGGTGATCGCGCCAATGCTGGTCGAGCGTGCGCAGCACCACGTCGCGCTCGACGTAGCGCATGATCGGCGCGCCGGTGCGCTCCACCTTTTGCTGGTAGGCGCTGCGCACCGCCTCCAGCACGCGCGCGCGCAACGGGGCCTGTTCGAGCTCCGGCTCGGCCGCCAGCCACGCCTTGAGATCCAGATCCAGGTTGAAGTCGCGGCGCAAGGCTTCCTGCAGGCCCTCGAGATTCCAATCCTGCGGCACACTGTTGGGTACCACGAACTCATCGAACAGGCCGGCGGCAGCATCCTCGAACATCTCCGTGATAGCCACGCTCATATCGGCGGTGCCGAGAATCTCGGTGCGCTGCTGATAGATGACCTTGCGCTGATCGTTCGCGACATCGTCGAAAGTCAGCAGCGTCTTGCGCTGGTCGAAATTGTGCGACTCGACCTTGCGCTGGGCCTTCTCGATCTGACGCGTGAGCATGCCGCTCTCGATGACCTCGCCTTCCTTCATGCCGGCGAACTGCAGCAGCTTCTTGGTGCGGTTCGGATCACCGAAGATGCGCATCAGGTTGTCTTCCATCGACAGATAGAAGCGGCTCGAGCCGGGATCGCCCTGGCGGCCCGAACGCCCGCGCAGCTGATTGTCGATGCGCCGCGATTCGTGGCGTTCGGTGCCGATGATATGCAGACCGCCGGCGCCGATGACCTGATCGTGGCGCGTTTGCCAGGCCGTGCGCGCGGCCTCGCGCTGCGCCTCGAGCGCGCCACCGGGCGCCGCGCCACCGGGCGCCGCGACCGCAGTGCCCGCGGCCTCGGCGGCAGCGGAGGCATCGCCCAGGCCGGCGAGTTCGGCCTCCAGATTGCCGCCGAGCACGATGTCGGTGCCGCGGCCGGCCATGTTGGTGGCGATGGTCACGGTGCCCGGGCGCCCGGCCTGCGCAATCACGTGGGCCTCGCGCTCGTGCTGTTTGGCGTTGAGCACCTGATGCGCAAAGCCCTGCTTGGTCATCAGGCCGGAAAGGAACTCCGAGGTCTCGATCGAGGTCGTGCCGACCAGCACCGGCTGCGAGCGCTGCACGCAATCCTTGATGTCATCGATGATCGCTTCGAATTTGTCCTTCTGCGTCAGATACACGAAATCCGCATGATCCTTGCGGATCATGGGCCGGTGGGTCGGAATCACGACCACTTCGAGCCCGTAGATCTGCAGGAACTCGGGCGCCTCGGTGTCGGCAGTGCCGGTCATGCCGGCGAGCTTCTTGTAGAGCCGGAAATAGTTCTGGAACGTGATCGAGGCGACCGTCTGGTTCTCCTCGCGCACGCGCACCTGCTCCTTGGCCTCGATCGCCTGATGCAGGCCATCGGACCAGCGCCGTCCGGGCATGGTCCGGCCCGTGAATTCATCAACGATGATGACCTCGCCGCCGCGCACGATGTACTCGACATCGCGCTTGTAGATCGCGTGCGCGCGCAGCGCCGCGTTCAGATGATGCATCAGGCGGATATTGGCCGTTTCGTACAGGCTCTCGCCTTCGCGCAGCAGGCCGGCCTCGAGCATGAGCTGCTCGACCCGCTCATGGCCGGCCTCGGTCAGATGCACCTGCTTGCCCTTCTCGTCGACCGAGAAATCGCCGGGGCCTTCCTCTGTCTCCTGCGGCCCCTGGGTCTCCTGGCGAGTGAGCCGCGGCACCAGTTCATTGATGCGAACATAGACCTCGGTGCTCTCCTCGGCCGGGCCTGAAATGATCAGCGGCGTGCGCGCCTCATCGATCAGGATCGAATCGACCTCATCGACGATCGCAAAGCTAAGCGAGCGCTGCACCCGGTCCTCGAGCCGGAAAGCGAGGTTGTCGCGCAGATAATCGAAACCGAACTCGTTGTTGGTGCCGTAGGTGATGTCGCAGGCGTAGGCCGCGCGCTTTTCGGCCGAATCCTGCGCGTTTTTTATAACGCCCACGGTCAAACCCAGGAAGCGGTAGATCGGGCCCATCCAATCCGCGTCGCGCTGCGCCAGATACTCGTTGACCGTCACCAGGTGCACGCCCTCGCCGGGCAGCGCATTCAAATAGGCCGGCAGCGTCGACATCAGCGTCTTGCCCTCGCCGGTGCGCATCTCGGAGATCTTGCCCTGATGAAGCGCGATGCCCCCGATCAGCTGCACGTCGAAGTGCCGCAGCCGCAGCGTCCGGCGGGCGGCCTCCCGCACGACTGCAAAGGCCTCCGGCAGCAGCTGATCGACCGACGCACCCTGCTTGAGCCGCTCACGGAACTGTGCGGTCCTGTCGCGCAGCGCCTCATTCGACAGCCCTTGCAGCGCGCTTTCATGGGCCGCCGCGTCGCTGATCATGCGGCCAAAAGACTTGATGAGCCGATCGTTGCGGCTCCCGAATACGCGGGTCAGCGCCTGTAACACAAGCAATCCTTCGGAAAAAAATGAGCCGCGTCAGCGGCTTGGGGACAGCGCGCGGGACGCGAACTGACTATTGTAAGGGTAGACAGCGCGCCGAAGTAGTCGTTCTGGCGTCGCTGCTAGTGTCCGACGTAGGCCATGGGATCGATCTGCGTGCCGTCCCTGAGCACTTCAAAATGCACGTGCGGCCCGGTCGAGCGGCCGCTGGAGCCGACGACCGCGACCGCCTGCCCGCGCTGCACGGTATCCCCGACCGTGACCAGTGTCTCGGCGTTGTGGCCGTAGCGCGTGCTGTAGCCGTTGCCGTGATTGATCTCGATCAGGTAGCCGTAACCCTCGCGCGGTCCGGACCAGGTCACGATGCCGGAGGCCACGGCGAGCACGTCGGCGCCGGCATCGGTCGCGAAATCCACTCCCTTGTGCATGGCCTGCTCGCCATTGAAGGGGTCCATGCGCTCGCCGAAGTAAGAAGAGATATAGCCCTCGCGTACCGGTCGGCCCGACGGCTTGATCTGCGCCGACAACTGCCTGCCTAAGATGACATTCTCGAGCGAGGCGAACTGCGCGCTGCGCGAATCGATGCGCCGGCTCAAGTCATCGATCATGGCCGTGACGTCCGCCACCTGGGCGCCGCGGCCGACACCGTCTGAATCCGAGCCGCCCTGGGGCGGATCGTGGTCGAAATCAAATTCGCGGCTGTTGATATTGGCCATCTGCGTGAGCTGCTTGCCGAGCGCATTCAAGCGGATGAGGCTGGCGTTGATCGAGCCCAGCCGCATCGCGAGCGCATCGACCTTGTCCTGCACCTGCGCCCGCAGGGCGCCGATTTGCTGCTGTTCGGCGCGCAGCGCCGCGGTCGGGCTCAGCAGCGCGATGCGCGCCACGCCGCGCTGGCCGAGCGTGAGTCCAGCGGCAAAGGTGCTCGCGAGCAGACTCAAGCCTAGAATACTGACCACTGTGAGGGTGATCGGATGGGATAGGTCGAATTGGCGGGTGCTACCCTTGCTGCGCGAGAAGAAAATGACATTCATATGGTCGCTCCAGCCCCGTCCAAATAACGCCGGTAAGGCACGCTTGCCGACGAGCACGCAAAAAACGCGCGCACGTCGACTACAAATGCATGACCTCGGCGCCGCGAATCCGTGGCTTAACTTCCCTGCCCGCCGGGGTTTGCCCTCGATCGGTGCGCCTGACTATGCCCAAGAAGCCCCCTGCTGACAAGAAGACTCAAGCACGAAATAGCCCCTCAAAGGCCGGATTCCGTAAAATGCCATCGTCAATCAATGACTTACTGCTGCGTCGGCCGGCCTTTAGGGAGCTCGCAGCGCGGATTCCCGAGCAGCAGTCCTGGTCCGAGTGGCTGCGCGTTATCGTGCCGCCTGAACTCGCACCGCACATCGTCAATGTCGTCCCGAAAGGCCCCGAACTGGTGGTGCTGGCTGATTCCCCGGCATGGTGCGCGCGCCTGCGCTATGCCGTGGCCGCGCTCGAACCTCAAATCACGGCCCGCGATGCCGCAGTGCGGCACACCCGCGTGCGGGTGTCGATGGCCTGATGCTCAGGAGGCCAAGGCCGTCGGCGCGCCCGAATGGCTCGAATGGGCCGGCACATAGGAAATTGGCGCCTGCTCGGAACGCTCGAACACCACTTCCTCCCAGGCCTCCGGATCCTTCAGCAGCGCACGCAACAGCGCATTGTTGAGGCCGTGACCGGATTTGTGGCCGCTGAATTCGCCGATCAGGCTGTGGCCGAGCAGATATAGATCGCCGATAGCATCCAGGATCTTGTGCTTGACGAACTCGTCCTCGTACCGCAGACCGTCTTCGTTCATGACACCGACGTCATCGAGCACGATGGCGTTCTCAAGTGTTCCACCCAGCGCCAGATTGTGCGCACGCAAGGTCTCGAGATCGCGCATGAAGCCAAAGGTGCGCGCGCGACTGATCTCCTTGAGGAACGAGGTGGTCGAGAAATCCATCGAGGCGCGCTGCAGGCGGCGCTTGAATATCGGATGATCGAATTCGATCTCGAAATTGACCTTGAAGCCTTCGAACGGGTCAAAGCGCGCCCATTTGTCGCCGTCTTCGACCTGCACCGTCTTCTTGACCCGGATGAAGCGCTTCGGCGCGGCCTGCTCCTCGATGCCGGCAGACTGCAGCAGAAACACGAACGGGCCGGCGCTGCCATCCATGATCGGCACTTCACCCGCAGTGACTTCAACCAGGGCATTGTCTATGCCGAGGCCCGCGAAAGCGGAAAGCAAATGCTCCACCGTCGAGATGCGGGCCGCACCATGGACCAGCGTGGTACCGAGCGTGGTCTCACCGACATTCTCGGCGCGTGCCGGAATGTCCACCGGTTGCGGCAGATCAACACGGCGGAAGCAGATGCCGGAATCGGCGGGTGCGGGCTTGAGTGTCATCATGACCTTCTTGCCCGTATGCAGTCCCACGCCAGTGGCTCGAATCGAAGTGCGCAGCGTTCTTTGGCCGACCATAAGCTTGAACCCAAGACGTATTACGTTAAGCACCAGCGGCTAGTGCCGCTTCCAAACACGGGCCATTACGGTATCACAGCGGCGGGCCCGACGCCTCGCCCGCCACGGCTGTTTGACAACGTTTAATCAGCCTGACGCCGCAGAAACGCCGGAATGTCCAGCAGTTCCTCCGCATCCGCTTCTGCGCGTAGGCCATCGCCTACAGCGCGCTGACGCACGATGGTCGGCTTGTCGAGCGCGGAGTAGTCGCTCGCGCTCATCGGCCCACGCGCTTTGGCTGCACGCAGCGCCGTCTGTTCCGCGCGCGAACTCACCGACTCGCGCAGCGCCATGGCCTCGCCACGCGATAGCGCTTCACGTCCGATCGGGCTTGCCCGCTCGGCCAGCACTTCCCGCGCAACTTCGCCGCGGCCACGCGGCGCGGTGACCGTGCCGCCCAGCCCGGTTGCCACCACGGTGACCCGGATCTGATTGGACATCTCGGGGTCGATGACCGTGCCGACCACAACGGTCGCATCCTCGGAGGCGTACTCCTTGACGATATTGCCGACTTCTTCGAACTCGCCGATCGACAGATCCAGTCCCGCGGTCACATTGACGAGAATGCCGTGTGCCCCCGCGAGATTGATGTCTTCGAGCAGTGGTGAGGACACTGCAGCCTCCGCCGCCTGACGCGCACGGTTCTCACCGCCTGCCGCGCCGCTGCCCATCATGGCCATGCCGGTCTCGCTCATGACGGTGCGTACGTCGGCGAAATCGACATTGATCAGGCCTGGGCGCGTGATCAGCTCGGCGATCCCCTGCACCGCCCCCTGCAGCACCTGGTTCGCGGCCTTGAAGGCATCGAGCAGCGTGGTTGACGCCCCGAGCACCGTGAGCAATTTCTGGTTTGGAATCGTAATCAGCGAATCGACGTTCTTGGTCAACTCGGCGATCCCATGATCGGCCACCATGGCACGCTTGCTGCCCTCCATCTGAAACGGCTTGGTCACGACCGCCACCGTGAGTATCCCGAGCTCGCGCGCGATCTGCGCCACGACGGGCGCCGCGCCGGTGCCGGTGCCCCCGCCCATGCCGGCGGTGATGAACAGCATGTCGCAGCCCTCGATCAGCTCGATGATGCGATCGCGATCTTCCATCGCCGCCTGCCGGCCGATCTCAGGATCGGCGCCCGCGCCGAGTCCCTTGGTGATGTTGGCCCCGATCTGCAGCGAGGTCTTGATCTTCGATGCCTTGAGGGCCTGTGAATCGGTGTTGATGCAAATAAAATCCACGCCTTCAATCCCGCTCGTCACCATGTGAGAGAGCGCGTTGCCACCGCCGCCTCCCACGCCTATCACCTTGATTACAGCGCTTTGGCTGTATGCGTCCATCAGTTCGAACATGTCAGTCAGCTCCTTACGGTTTGCCCGGTCGGTAAATCAGAAATTGCCTTTCAACCAGCTTTTCATGCGCCCCAGTGCGCCGGCGACGTTGCCGGTCAGCGCCGCGGAGCGCGACGCCGGCGCAGCGTTCTCGCGCGCGTAGAGCAGCAGCCCGACGCCGGTGGAATAGATGGGATTGCGCACCACGTCGGACAGTCCCTTGACGTGGCCCGGCAGGCCGAGCCGAACCGGCACGTGGAAGATCTCCTCGGCCAGCTCGATCGCCCCTTCCATGCGCGCGCTGCCGCCGGTCAGCACGATACCGGCGGCGATCACTTCCTCGAAGCCGCTGCGCCGCAGCTCCTCGCGAATCAGGTTGAACAGCTCCTCATAACGCGGCTCGACGACCTCGGCCAGCGTCTGGCGCGCGAGCCGGCGCGCGGGCCGATCGCCAACGCTCGGCACCTCGATGCTCTCGTCGGGATTGGCCAGCTGCGAGAGCGCGCAGGCGTAGCGGATCTTGATGTCCTCAGCGTACTGCGTCGGGGTGCGCATAGAGACCGCGATATCGTTGGTGACCTGATCGCCGGCGATCGGAATCACTGCGGTGTGGCGGATTGCGCCACCCGAGAACACCGCGATATCGGTGGTGCCCCCGCCCACATCCACCAGGCATACGCCGAGTTCCTTCTCATCATCGGTCAGCACCGCGAAACTCGAGGCAAGCTGCTCGAGCACCACGTCCTCGACCACCAGACCGCAGCGCTGCACGCACTTGATGATATTCTGCGCGGCACTGTCGGCGCCCGTGACGATGTGCACCTTGGCCTCGAGCCGCACGCCCGACATGCCGATCGGATCGCGGATACCTTCCTGTCCGTCGATCAGAAACTCCTGCGGCAGCACGTGCAAAATGCGCTGGTCGGCTGGAATCGCGACCGCCTTGGCCGCATCGATCACGTGCTCGACATCACCATGTGTGACCTCGCGGTCGCGGATCGCCACGACGCCGTGGGAATTGAGACTGCGCACGTGGCTGCCGGCAATGCCGGCATAGACCGCATTGATCTCGCAGTCGGCCATGAGCTCGGCTTCCTCGACCGCGCGCTGGATGGACTGCACGGTGGATTCGATGTTGACCACCACGCCTTTCTTGAGGCCGCGCGAGGGCTGGCTGCCCATGCCGATCACTTCAATCGATCCGTCCGCGGTGATCTCGCCCACCAGCGCGAGTACTTTGGAGGTACCGATGTCCAGGCCGACGATCACGTCTTTGTCCGCTTTCTTAACCATTGACGTGCGCCCCTTCGGCCCCCGCGCGTTGCGCCAGGTGACCGCCGCTGCCCTTCCAGCCCACGGCGAAGCCGTTGCTGTAGCGCATGTCGACATAGGCGATGTCCGCGGCGCGCTGGCTCACGAGCTTGGCGGCCACCAGCATGAAGCGCTCGAAGCGCGCATCGATCTGCTGCCGCCCGAGCCGCACCTGCACACCGTTGTCGAGCGTGATGTTCAACGCCCCGCGCGCATCGAGCGCGAGGGCCACCAGCCGCAAGCCCACCTCGGTCAGTCGGCCCTGGGTCGCGAGGTAGCGCGCCGTCACTTCCGATTCGGAACCGGCGGGACCTGCGAGCTGCGGCAATTCGGGTGGTACGAAATGCGCTTCGCTCATGAACAGTTGCCCGCGCGAGTTGACCAGACCCGTATCGTTCCAGCGCGCAACCGCGGCCTGCTCGACGATCTCGATCCTGAGGCCGCGCGGCCAGCTGCGCTGCACCGCGGCGCTGTCGACCCACGGCAACTTGCGCAGGCCGGTGCTGATCAGCTCGAGATTCACGGTCACGAGGCCGGCGCCCTTGAGCTGAGCGCGCACCACCTGCTCGACATCGAGCGCCGACACGCGCTGCAGTCGACCGGTGACGATCACGCGCTGGATCGGTTGATCGAGCAACCAACCGAGCGCGGCGAAGGCCAGCGCCGTCACGGCAATCCCGGCCAGACTCAAGCCGATGCGCTGCCAATTCAATGACGGTAGTCTGAAGCGGCGCGCTCGTGGCGCGCTGCGGCGGTTGTTGCGTTTGCGGATGAGCATCAAGGTACTCGCGGGCGCGCCGTGCGCGTGAAGCTGGTCTCGAGCACGCGCCACACCAGCTCCTCGAAATCGATGCCGGCGGTGCGCGCGGCCATTGGCACCAGACTGTGATCGGTCATCCCGGGCACGGTGTTGATTTCTAGCAGCAGCGGCCGCCCGGTCCGATCCAGCATGAAGTCGGCGCGACCCCAGCCTTCCGCGCCGCAGGCCTCGTAGGCGGCGAGCGCGAGCCGGCCCAGGTGCTCTTCAGCCGGCGCCGACAGCCCGGAGGGACAGAAGTAGCGCGTGTCATCGCGCAGATACTTCGCCTCGTAGTCGTAGAAGCTGCGCGGGGTCTCGATGCGGATCGACGGCAGCGCCTGACCCTGCAATATCGACACGGTGTATTCCGCGCCGGGAATCAAGGACTCCGCAAATACCACCGGTTCGAAGCGCAGTGCGTTGTCCCAGGCTGCCTTGAGATCCTGCGCACGCTCCACGCGCGCCATGCCGACGCTCGAGCCTTGCGAGCCGGGCTTGACGAACAATGGCAGACCCAGCCGCTCGATCGCCGTATCCAGATCCTGTGCCTCGCGCAGCACCACGAACTGCGCCGTCGGCACGCCGACCGCCTCACACAGCCATTTAGTGCGCAGCTTGTCCATGCCGATGGCCGAGCCCATGACACCGCTGCCGCTGTAAGGGATACCGAGGAATTCCAGTGCGCCCTGCACCGTACCGTCTTCACCGCCGGGCCCGTGCAATGCGATCCAGACACGATCGATCTTAAGCTCGAGCAGATCGGCCAACGCTCGCTCGGCCGGATCGAAGCCGCTCGCACTGAGGCCGCGGCGCTGCAGTGCCGCGAGCACCGCCTGGCCGCTGATCAATGAGATCTCGCGCTCGCTCGAGCAACCGCCGTACAGCACCGCCACGCGCCCGAACTGTGCGGGCTCTTGCACGCGGTGAAAGGCCTTGGCGTCGTATTGCAACCGCATCAGCGCGCATCTCCATCGCAGATCGCGCCGGCCGGTCCACTCTCGCCGACGATGCGCACCTCGGTCTCGAGCGCAACGCTGTGCACACGCTCGACCGTGTGTTGCACGTGGCGGATCAACTGCTCGAGCTCCGCGGCACTCGCGTGGCCCTCGTTGATGATGAAATTCGCGTGTTTTTCCGAGACCACGGCATCGCCGATGCGATAACCCTTGAGTCCGGCCGCTTCGATCAATCGCGCGGCATGATCGCCGGGCGGATTCTTGAACACCGAGCCGCAGCTCCACTGACCCGTAGGCTGAGTCTGCCGGCGCCGCTCGGTGAGCGAGCGCACGCTGCTGCTCGGCTCACCCGTGCGCGGCTCGAATTGCAGCTCGGCGGACAGGAACCATTCCTCGGCGCCTGCGCGCGCAGCAGAGTCGACCGGCTCGACCTGGCGATAGCCGACGTGGAAGTCCTGCGCCGTGCGTGTGCGCCGCTGGCCGTGGCGGTCGATGGTCTCGACACTCAGCACATGGCGCCAGGTTTCATCGCCGAATGCGCCGGCGTTCATGGCCAGCGCGCCGCCAAAAGTGCCCGGAATGCCCCCGAAGAATTCCGCCTGCGCCAGTCCCCAGTTCACGCAGGCGCGCGCAATGCGCGCGCACGGCACGCTGGCCTGGCAGTGAATCCGGCTCTGTGAGCGGCGCTCGATGCGCGTGAACGCGCCCGCTGTGGCCACCACCACGCCGCGGATCCCGCCTTCACGCACCAGCAGGTTGCTGCCGAGTCCGACCCAGTACACCGGCACAGTGGCGGGCAGCGCGCGCAGGAATGCCGCCAGATCCTCGATGTCCCGCGGCAGGAACAACATATCCGCCGGGCCGCCGGCGCGCCAGGAGGTGTGCGCCGACATCGACTCGTGCCAGCGCACTCGCGCCATGAATTCAGGCGTGATACTGAGGTTCATGTGCGTGCCTGCGCCAGCTGCGCCGGCAGTTCATGCGCGATCGCACCGATGTGGCCGGCGCCCATGGTCACGATCACATCATCGGCGCGCAGCACGTCCCTGAGCGCCGCGGCAATATTCGCGAGCTTTTCGACGAACACCGGCTCGACCTTGCCGCGGCTGCGCACCGCGCGGCAGATCGCGCGCCCATCCGCACCCTTGATCGGCGCTTCGCCGGCCGCATACACCTCGGTCACGAACAGCACGTCGACTGAGGCCAGCACGTTGGCAAAATCGTCCAGCAACTCGCGGGTGCGCGTATAGCGATGAGGCTGGAATACCAATACCAGCCGGCGCGCGGGCCAGGCTTGGTGCAACGCCTCGAGCGTCGCGGCGATTTCGGTCGGATGGTGCCCGTAGTCATCGACGATGCTGACCGTGCCGCCAGGGATCTGCGCCTCGCCGATGTACTGCATGCGCCGCTCGATGCCCTGGAAACCGGCCAGCGCGCGGCAGATCGCCTCGTCGGCGACGCCGAGCTCGCTCGCCACGGCGATCGCGGCCAGCGCGTTGCGGACATTGTGCGTGCCCGGCAGGTTGAGCATGACCGGCAATGGCTGTGCGCGCCCCGGCCGCGTGACCAGAAAGCGCGTGCCCGCGCGCTCCCGCGCGAGCTCGCTGGCCCGCACATCGACGCCTTCGCGCAGGCCATAAGTCAGGAATGGCCGGGCGATGCGCGCGAGCATGCTTTGCAGCTGCTCATCATCGCCGCACAGCACCGCGAGGCCGTAGAACGGCAGGTTGTGCAGAAATTCGAAGAAGCTGCGCGCGAGCTTGGCAAAGTCACCGCCGTGGGTGCCGAGATGATCGTTGTCGATGTTGGTCACGACCGCGATTACCGGCTGCAGATGCAGGAATGAGGCGTCGCTCTCATCGGCCTCGGCCACCAGATAGCGGCCAGCCCCGAGCCGCGCGTTGCTGCCCGCACTCTTGAGGCAGCCGCCGATGACGAAGGTCGGATCCTCGCCGCCTTCGGCCAGCACGCTGGCGATCAGGCTCGTGGTCGTGGTCTTGCCGTGCGTACCCGCGACGGCGATCGATTCGCGAAAACGCATGAGCTCACCGAGCATTTCGGCGCGCGGCACGACCGGCACGCGCCGCGCGAGCGCGGCCTGCACCTCCGGGTTGTCCGCTGAGACGGCGCTGGAGACCACCACCACATCGGCGCGATCGGCATTTGCGGCCTTGTGGCCGATGCGGATGGTCGCGCCCAGCGCGCTGAGTCGTTCGGTGATGGCATTGGCCTTCAGATCCGAGCCCTGCACGCGGTAGCCCAGATTGAGCAGCACTTCGGCGATGCCGCCCATGCCGATGCCGCCAATGCCGACGAAATGAATGGTCTCGATACGGCGCATGCGCCCGCTATGGGTGACCAGTGCGGCCAGCCGCGCCGCCGGAGGCGTCTTCGCCGTCATGCCGCCACTCCGTTGCGCTCGTCGCGGACCAATTCGGCGCAGGCATCGGCCAGCTCCTGGGCCGCGCGCGGTTTGGCCAGCGCGCGGGCGCGCTCGGCCATCGCGATCAGGCGGCCGCGACCGCTGCACAGCGCCGCGAGCTGCGCGGCCAGACCTTCGGCGCTGAGTTCGCGCTCGGCGATCATGATCGCCGCGCCTTCGCACACCAGAAATGCCGCATTGCGCGTTTGATGGTCATCGGTGGCGGCCGGAAACGGCACCAGGATCGCGCCCACGCCGGCCGCGGTGAGTTCCGAGATGGTCAGCGCGCCGGCGCGGCAGATCACGAGATCCGCCCAACCATAGGCTTCCGCCATGTCCTCGATGAAGGGCTGCAGCCGGACCGCCACCCCGGCTTGCGTGTAGTTGCGCTGCGCCACCTCGATCCAGCGTTCGCCGGACTGATGACGCACCTCGAAGACCAGCGTCGCGGCCAGACGCGCGAGCGCAAAGGGCACGATCGCATTCAGGCGTGCCGCCCCCTGGCTGCCGCCGAGCACGAGCAGGCGAATGCCCGGGCCGCGCGAGGCAAAGCGCTGCGGCGGCGGGGGCAGCAGCGCGATCTCGGACCGCACCGGATTGCCGATCACTTGCGCGCCGACAGCCGGGTCGAAGCTGCCCGGAAAAGCGGTCAATACGCGGCGCGCGAGTCGTGCCAGGCAGCGATTGGTGAACCCGGCGATGGCGTTCTGCTCGTGTATCAGCAAGGGCTTGCGCAGCAGCCAGGCGGCGATCCCGCCCGGGCCGGCCACGAAGCCACCCAAGCCGACCACCAGCGAGGGCCGACGGCGACGGATGACGGCCAGAGCCTGCAGCAGCGCGCGCGAGAGCAGCAGCGGTGCGCGCAGCCACACCATGAAGCCCTTGCCGCGCAAGCCGCTGACCGACAGCCACTCGAGTTCGATGTGTTCGGCGGGCACGAGCCGCGCCTCGAGTCCGCGTCGCGTACCAAGCCAGACCACCTGCCAGCTGCGCGCGTGCAGCTCGCGCGCAAGCGCGAGCGCGGGGAAGACGTGACCGCCGGTGCCGCCGGCCATGATCAAGGCCAGCGGCGTTGGTGTGGCTGCACGCACTGTCCGCGGCTGCGGCGCAGCGCTCATACGCTCAGCTCCCGCGTACCACGCCGGGCACTGCGGACGGTCTCGTGGTGTACGCGCAGCACGATGCCGAGCCAGGCCAGGGTCACGATGAGGCTGCTGCGGCCGTAACTCATCAATGGCAGCGTCAACCCCTTGGTCGGCAGCACACCCATGTTGACCCCGATGTTGATGCACGCCTGCACGCCGAGCCACAGACCAAAGCCCGAGGCGAGATACGACGGAAATTTCAGACCGGCCTCATAGGCACGGCGCGAGATCACGAAGGCGCGCCAGGTCAGCGCGAGAAACAGGCCCAGCGTCACAGCCACGCCGAACAATCCGAGCTCTTCGGCCAACACGGCGAACAGGAAGTCGGTGTGGGCTTCGGGCAAATAAAACAGCTTTTGTACGCTCGCGCCTAGGCCGACCCCGAACCACTCGCCGCGGCCGATCGCGATCAGCGACTGCGTGAGCTGGAAACCGCTGTTGAACGGATCGGCCCAGGGATCGAGGAATGCGGTCATGCGGCGCATGCGATAGCTCGAGAACACCACGAGCAGCACCATCGAGCCGCCGGCCGCGAGCAGCATCGCGAGCACGTAGCGCAGGCGCGCACCCGCCAGGAACAGCACGCCGAAGCCGGTGATGAACAGCACGCTGGCGGCGCCGAAGTCCGGTTCGAGCAGCAGCAGCAGCGCGACCAACCCCAGCAGCGCGAGTGGACGGGCCAGTCCGGACATTCCAGTGCGCAATGCCGACTCAAAGCGTACCGCGTAGCTGGCGATGTAGATCAGCGTCAGTACGCGCGCGGCCTCCGAGACCTGGAAGTTCACGCCGGCGAGCCGCAACCAGCGGCGGCTGCCGTTGACCACATGGCCCAGGCCCGGCAGCAGCACGAACAGCAGCAGCGCCCCGGCGATCAGCAGCAACGGCAGCGCCA
>DAIMZW010000012.1:0-28586 GCA_036733765.1 Steroidobacteraceae bacterium | reverse complement strand
TGCTCGAGCCGTTGGCTCGGAATCGAGAAAGTCAGGCCGGCCAGCGCGGTGCCCACCAGCACCAGCAGCAGTTGGCGTTCCAGATAGGCGAACGGATCGCCGTCGCGACCGGCAATCGTGATCGAAGCCGATGTAACCATGACCAGACCCAGCAGCACGATGCTCAGCGCCAGGATAATTGTCGGGCTATCCAAAGCCGGACCGCGGCTGCGCGCCCTGGCTTCCGGCATCGTCAGCGTCGCGCTGCTCATGCCGCGAGCCTCTGCACTGCCGCGGCGAATACGCTGCCGCGGTGCGCATAGTCGCGGAACATATCGAGGCTCGCGCAGGCGGGCGAGAGCAGCACGGTATCGCCCGGCTCGGCCAGAGTCGCAGCCATTTCAACCGCCGCTTCGAGGCTCGCGGCATAGCGGTAGTCGCAGGCGCCCTCGAGCGCCTCGCCGAGCGCGCGGGCATCGCGGCCGATCAGCAACGCACAGCGCGCCTTGCCGGTAAAGGCGGCGCGCAACGGCCGGAAATCCTGTCCCTTGCCCTGCCCGCCCAGGATCACGAGCAGCGGACCGGTTATGCCCGCCACGGCCGCCAGCGTCGCACCGACGTTGGTGCCCTTGGAGTCATCGATATAGTGCACGCCGCGCACGTCCGCGACCCACTGCGAGCGGTGCGCAAGCCCGCTGAAGCAACGCAGCTCCGCCAGCATCGCCGGGCGCGGCACCGACAGGGCTTCGCCCAGCGCCAGCGCGGCCAGCGCATTGGCGGCGTTGTGTGCTCCCGTGAGCCGCATGGCGTTCAAAGCCAACAGCGGCTCACCGTGACGCACGAGCCACCACTGCCCACCTTCGCGCTGCATGAGCGTGTAGTCAGCGCCGGCCGCGGCGCGCAGGGAAAAACTCAAGCTGCGCCGCGATGGGCCGACCATGGCCGCGACCCGGGCATCGTCGAGGTTGACCACCGCCACTTCGCAGCGCGCGTAGATGCGCGCCTTGGCTGCCGCGTAGGCCTCCAGGTCGCGATACCGGTCCAGATGATCGGGTGTCACATTGAGCACCGCCGCGGCCGCGAGCGACAGCGAGCTCGTGGTCTCCAGCTGATAGCTCGAGAGCTCCAGTACGTACAGCCCAGCTGCGTCGTCGAGCAGATCGAGCGCCGGCTCGCCCAGATTGCCGCCGCTGCGAATGCGCAGGCCCGCGCGCACGGCCATCTGCGCCAGCAGCGTGGTCACGGTGCTCTTGCCGTTGGTACCCGTGATGCCCGCGATCGGCGCCCGCGCGGCGCGCGCGAACAGCTCGATATCCCCGACGACGGTGAGACCCTTGGCGCGGGCGGCATCGAAGAACGAACCGGTCGGTGCGACCCCTGGCGAGACCACCAGCAACTCGGCGCCGTCGAGCAGTGAGGCGTCGAAGCCGCCGCGGCGCACGACGATCTCTCGACCCAGTTCGGTGCCGAGCGCTTTGAGGCGCGGCCATTCGGGCGGCTCGGCGCGGCTATCGGTCACCGCGACGTCAAAGCCTTGCGCAAGCAGGTACCGCGCTGCGGAAAAGCCGCTCTTGCCGAGGCCGACCACGACGGCGCGCGCGCTGGCCTGGTCGGCTTGGGTGTGCAGCGCTGTCATCGCAGTTTCAGCGTCGACAGTCCTGCCAGCACCAGCAGGAAACTGATGATCCAGAAGCGCACGATCACTTTCGGCTCGGCCCAGCCCTTGAGCTCGAAGTGATGATGAATCGGAGCCATGCGGAAGATCCGGCGGCCGGTCAATTTGTACGAGACCACTTGCAGGATCACCGAGGCGGTTTCGAGCACGAAGATGCCGCCCATGAGCAGCGCCACGATCTCCTGGCGCACGATGATCGCCACCACGCCGAGGGCGGCGCCGAGTGCGAGCGCGCCGATATCGCCCATGAAGACCTGTGCCGGATAGGAGTTGAACCACAAAAAGCCCAGGCCGGCGCCGGCGAGTGCACCGCAGAAGATCAGCAGCTCGCCGGCTTGCGGGATCGCTGGAATCGACAGGTAATTGGCAAAGATCGCGTTGCCGCTCGCGTAGGCAAAAATGCCGAGCGCCCCGGCCACCATTGCTGTGGGCATGATCGCCAGACCATCGAGCCCGTCGGTCAGGTTCACGGCGTTGCTCATGCCGACGATCATGAAATAGCCCAAGGCGATGAAGCCGAACGCGCCGAGCGGCACGCTGACACTCTTGACGAACGGCACAAAAAAATCGGTCTCGGCCGGCACCTGTGCGGTGCGATACAGCAGCACCGCGGCGAGCAGACCCAGCACCGATTGCCACAGGTATTTCCAACGCGCCGTCAGTCCACGCGAATTGCCGACCACGAGCTTCAGGTAATCGTCACAGAAGCCGATGATGCCGAAGCCGACCGTGACGCCGAGCGTGATCCAGACGAAGCGATTGCGCAGATCCGCCCACAGCAGCGTGCTGACGGCGACCGCGACGATGATCAGGGCACCGCCCATGGTGGGCGTGCCGGCCTTCGGCAGATGCGAGCGCGGCCCGTCGTCACGCACCACTTGGCCGATCTGGTAGCGCGACAGGCGCGAGATCATCATCGGCCCGACCAGCAGCGACAGGCTCAGCCCCGACATGACCGCGAGGATCGCGCGCAGCGTCAGATAGGAAAACACGTGGAAGCCCGTGTAGTGCACGGAGAGCAATTTGGCGATCCAGTACAGCACGCTTTAGCCCGCCTTGCGTGCGTCGTCGGGCGCCAGCAGCGCTTCGACCACGCGCTCGAGCCGGTTCACGCGCGAGCCTTTGATCAGCACTCGCACCTCGGCGCTCAACGTCGCATCGAGTGCGCGCGCCAGCTCTGCGGCGTCCCGGTAACGTTCGGCGCCGGCGCCGAAGCCGTCGGCCGCCAATGCCGCGAGCGTGCCGAAGCTATAGAGCCGTTCGACTCCGAGCGAGCGGGCCAATTCACCGAGCTCGCGGTGGCTCGCCTCAGCGGCTTCGCCGAGCTCGGCCATGTCGCCGAGCACCAGCCAGCGGCGTCCAGGCAGCTCGCTGAGCACTTCGAGCCCCGCGCGCACGGAGCTCGGATTGGCGTTATAGGAGTCATCGATGAGCCAGGCGCCGTGGCGAGTGCGTCGAAACTGCAATCGTCCGCGCACGGCCTGCATCTGACTCAAGCCCGAGGCGACCTGCGCGAGGCTTGCACCGGCGCTGACGGCCGCCGCGGCGGCGGCCAGTGCGTTGACGACGTTGTGGCGACCCGCCAGCGCCAGCGTCACCGCTGCGGCCCCCAGGGGACTGCGCAGCCGGAAGCGCGTGCAGAAGCCCTGGGCGCCAACCTCCAAGCGCAGCTCCTCGGCACAAAAGTCGGCCTCATGGCGCAGTCCGAAGCTGCACACGCGCGCCGCGGTGCTCGCCCGCCACAGCGAGGCGTAGGTATCGTCGCCATTGATGACTGCAGTGCCGCTTGCGGGCAGTCCAACCACCATCTCCCCTTCGGCACGCGCTGCCCCTTCGAGCGAACCGAAGCCTTCCAGATGCTCGGCCCCCGCATTGGTGATCAGCCCAATGCCGGGGCGCGCGATCTGCACCAGTTGCTCGACATCGCCGCGGCGGTTGGCGCCCATCTCGATCACGGCACTGCGGTGCGTAGCGTCGAGGCGCAGCAGCGTCATGGGCACACCGAGGTGATTGTTCAGATTGCCACGCGTGGCCAGGCACGGACCGAGTTGCGTGAGAATCCCGGCCAGCATCTCCTTGACCGTGGTCTTGCCGTTGCTGCCGGCCACGCCGATCACCGGTCCAGTGAATTGTGCGCGCGCCGCACGTCCGGCGTTCGCGAGCGCCTGCTCGACGTTGGAGACGATGATCTGCGCCAACGGCGCATCGATCTGCCGCAGCACCAGCGCGCCGGCGGCGCCGGCCGCTGCCGCCGCGGGCACGAAGCTGTGGCCATCGATCCGCTCACCGTGCAGCGCTGCGAACAGGTTGCCCGGCGAGAGTTTGCGCGTGTCGATCGCGACCTCATTGAAGTCTCGATCGGCGCCGATGAGCCGGCCGTGGCAGGCGGCGGCAAACTGCGAGAGGCTGCGAATCATGCGCGACCCCAATCGAGCAGCGCAGCCCGCGTCACTGTCGCGTCGCTGAAGGGTCGTCGCTCGCCGCCGATCAGCTGGTAGTCCTCGTGGCCCTTGCCGGCCAGCAGCACGACATCATTGGCCGAGGCGGCCGCAAGCGCGCTGCGAATCGCCAGCGCGCGATCGTGTATGACGCGGGTGCGCGCGCCGCCACCGGCTGCCAGGATGCCCCGCATGATGGCTTCAGTGATCTGCGTTGGGTCTTCGCCGCGCGGATTGTCATCGGTCACGATCAGCGCGTCCGCGGCCCGGGCCGCGATGCGTCCCATGTCACTACGCTTGCCTCGGTCGCGCTCCCCACCGCAGCCGAAAACGCAATGCAACCGCCCGCGGCAATGCCCGCGCGCGGCGTGCAGGGCGTTGGCGAGCGCATCGGGCGTGTGTGCGTAGTCGATCAGCACCAATGGCGAGAGGCCGCCGCCCTCGGGCTGCATGCGACCCGGAGGCGCCGAGCAACGCGACAGCGCTTCACAGGCCGCCACGAGCGGCACGTCCCAGGCCAGCAATACCGCCAGGACGGTCAGCAGATTGTCGACGTTGAAGTCACCGATCAGCGCACTGGACAAGCGCGCTGCGCCGCGACTGCTCTGGATTTCGAGCTCGAGACCAATGTCGCGGGCGAGTACCGCGCTGGCACGGACGAATTCCGCGCCGCGCGCGAGCCACTCCGAGGGGCGCTGCGAAGTCAGGAACAGCTGCGCTGAATCGGCGCCGCGACGGCTGTCCTGCGCCAGCTCGAGGCCAAACGGATCATCGATATTGATGACGCGCACGGCGAGTGTCGGCCAATTGAAGAGTTTGGCCTTTGCGGCCCCGTAGGCCGGCATATCGGCGTGATAATCCAGGTGATCACGCGTGAGGTTGGTGACTACGGCGGTGTGGAAGCGCACCCCGGCGCAGCGATCCTGATCGAGCGCGTGCGAGGAGACCTCCATCGCCACCGCCTCGAACGCCTGCGCTCGCAGCCGCGCCAGCAGACGATGCAACGTCACGGCATCGGGTGTCGTGGTCCCGAGAGCGGTCAGGGCATCGGTCGCGCCGCCGCCGAGCGTACCGATGTAGGCCGCACGGCGGCCGCAGCGCTCCAGAGCTTGCGCCAGCAGCCAGGCACAGGTGGTTTTGCCATTGGTGCCGGTGATGCCGGCGACGGTCAGGCTGGCCGAGGGCGCGTCAAAGAAGCGGTCGGCGATGTAGCCGAGCTGCGCGCGCAGGTTCGGTACCGCTCGGACGACGATCGACGCATCCACTGAAGGCGCCAGTACGCCCGGTGCGGGCTCCCACAGGATGGCGCGCGCGCCGGCGGCGGCAGCGGCCGGCGCGAATTGGACCCCATGGTACGTGCTGCCGCGGCAGGCCAAAAAGGCTGCGCCCGGCGTCACACTGCGGCTGTCCTGCGTGAGGTCTGAGACTTCGAGATACTCGGGCACGTCGACGAGGCCGCCGAGTACCGCCTTCAGCGGCCGCCAGCGCTGCGGGCTTGGAGCGCTCATCGCCGCGCCACCTTCTGACCGGGGCTCAACGGTTCAGTCGGGGCATTCGTGTCGTCGGGCGCCACTGCCATGAGTCGCAGCGCACCGCCGACCACGGTTGAGAACACCGGTGCCGAGACATCGCCGCCCATATATTTTCCGGCGGTGGGCTCATCGATCACGATCACTGCCGCGAGCCGCGGATTGGACGCGGGCGCTACGCCGGCGAACACTGAGGTGTAGCGATCCTTGGAATAGGTGCCGTTGCTCGACTTCCAGGCCGTTCCTGTCTTGCCCGCGACGCGATAGCCGGGAATCTTTGCGCGCACGCCCGTGGCGCCCTCCTGGGTCGTGACCGCTTCGAGCAGGCCCAGCAGGTCGCGGCAGACGCCCCGGTCGAGCACCCGCTCGCCCGCCGGCGCTGCATCGATGCGCAGCATCGAGATCGGCCGGCGAACGCCAAGCGCGCCGATCGCCGCGTAAGCCTGGGCCAGCTGCAATGGCGTCACCGAGATGCCGTAGCCATGCGAGAGGGTCGCGATGCTGATCGCCCGCCAGTGCGAGTAGTTGGTGAACACTCCGGCCGACTCACCCGGAAAGCCGCTGTTGGTGACCTGGCCAAACCCGAAGTGATTCAACGTACTCCAGATCTGTTGCGGTTCGAGCTGCAAGGCGAGCTTAGCCATGCCGACATTGGAGGATTTCGCGAGCACCGTGGCCAGAGGGATCGGGCCAAGATTGTGCTCATCTTCGAATGTGGTAGCGCCGACCTGGATGAAACCCGGATTGGTGTCGATGACGCTGTTGGTGTTGAATTTGCCCGAGGCCAGGCCGGCCGCAACGATGAACGGCTTGATGCTCGAGCCCGGCTCGAACAGGTCCGTGACTGCGCGGTTGCGGTAGGTCGCGGCCAGCAGCTGCGCGCGATCGTTCGGGTTGTAGGCTGGCTGATTGACCATCGCCAGCACTTCACCGCTATCGATGTCGATCACGACCACCGAGCCGGCGCTGGCGCGATTATCGAGAATGGCGCTCTTGAGCTCGCGATAAGCGAGGTACTGGATGCGCAGATCCAGGCTCAAAACCAAGTCCTGGCCCGGTCGCACTGGCCGGATGCTCTCGACGTCCTCGACCTTGCGTCCCTTGCTGTCCTGGATCACGCGTTTGGCGCCATCCTCGCCGGCAAGCCAGTTGTCGAACGCGAGCTCGGCTCCTTCCTGGCCGACATCGTCAATGCTCGTGAAACCGAGCACATGCCCGGTCACTTCGCTGGCGGGGTAGTAGCGGCGATACTCGCGCGCGAGATTGACGCCCGGCAGGTTGAGCGCCTTCACGCGACCGGCATCGCTCGGCTGCAGCCCGCGCGCCACATACAGGAACTCCCGATCCATATTGCTGCTGACGTGCCGTATGAGCGCCTGACGGTCGCCGCCAATCGCGGTCGCGAGCCGCGGCAGCTGTTCGAGGCTTCCGGCCAGCTCCTGCGGATTGACCCACACCGAATCCACCGGTGTACTGACCGCCAGGGGCTCGCCGTTGCGGTCGGTGATGTTGCCGCGATGCGCGATGATGGCGGCCACGCGCGAGAAGCGCGCATCGCCCTGTTGCGCGAGAAAGGGATGATCCACGAGCTGCAGGTCCACCGCGCGGCCGATCAGACCGGCGGCCGCGGCCAGCAGCACCCCGAACAGCAGCTGCAACCGCAGGCGGAATGAATACCGGCCAGCGCTCTTGCCGCCGCGGCCTGCGCTGCGGCAGCCGAGCTCGCCGCGCTGCCTGCGCGTGCGCGCGCCGCGCGCAGCCGCGCCCGATCGTCCACGCAGCAGGGCCCAGAGCTTCATGGTGAGAGAATCTCGATATCGCGCGAGTCGGGAATAATCATGTGCAGGCGTTCGCTCGCCACGCGCTCGACGAAGGCATACGTGGACCAGGCGCTCTGCTCTAGCTGCAGCCGGCCCCATTCAGCATCGAGTTCATCGCGGCCGCTGTTGAGCCGCTCGAGCTCGACGAACAGCTCGCGCGCGCGGTACTTGCTGTAGACCGCGCCCGCGGCCGAGCCGAGCACTGCCCACCACAACAGCGCCACGACCAGCGCCAGCAGGCTTCGAGGTACTGTCATATCGCCCTGCGGCGCGCGCGGGACGAGGCAGTCGGGCGATCGGCACCGCCAGAGCGGGGGTCGAGCTTTTCCGCGACCCGCAGCAACGCGCTGCGGGCACGCGGATTGGCGCGGATTTCATCCAGCGACGCGCGCTGCTTGCGACCGATACGGCGCAGCGGCGGCTGCGCCGCCAGCGGCAGTTGCGGCAGGCTGGCGAGCACCGGATCGGGTTCGGAATGCCGGCGAATGAAATCCTTGACCAGCCGGTCTTCGAGCGAATGGAAGCTGACGGCCGCGAGCCGCCCGCCCGGGCCGAGCAGCTCGAGGGCCTGCGCCAGGCCGCGCTTAATCTGTCCGAGCTCATCGTTGAGCCAGATTCGCAGCGCCTGGAACGTGCGCGTCGCCGGATGCTTGCCGGGCTCGCGGGTGCGCACCACACGCGCCACCAGAGCCGCCAGGGCGCCGGTGCGGGTCAGCGGCTGCGCCTCGCGTGTACGCACGATCTCGCGGGCAATGCCGCCGGCAAAGTGCTCTTCGCCCAGCGTGGCGATCACGTGACGCATCTCATCGACACTCGCCCGCGCGAGCCATGCGGAAATTGGTTGGCCGCGCGTCGGGTCCATACGCATATCGAGCGGACCGTCTTGGGTAAAACTGAAGCCGCGCGCTGCATCGTCCAGCTGTGGCGAGGAGACGCCGAAATCGAACAGGACGCCATCGCATTGCGCGCTGAGCCCCTGCGCGCGCACCAACGCCGCCAGTTCGCCGAACTCGCCATGCACCAGGAGCAGCCGAGGCTCTTGCGCAAAGCGCAGCCGCCCGGCCGCGATCGCCGCGGGGTCGCGATCGATCGCCACGAGACGCCCTTGCGCTCCGAGCGCTTCGAGGATGCGCGCGCTGTGGCCGCCGCGGCCGAACGTGGCATCGATGTAGAGGCCGGCCGGGCGCAACGCCAGAGCCGCCAGCACCTCTTCGACAAGCACCGGCGTGTGCTCATCCAACTCCCTGAAGTCCCCGCAATCGCCCAGCCGCCGCCCTAAAGCGACAGCGAATCGAGTTGCGCCGGTAGATCGGTCGTCGCTGCCTCGTTCTTGAGCCAGGCATCGCGCCGTTCCAACCAGCGAGTCTCGTCCCATAGTTCGCAACGACTGCCTTGCCCGATCAGCATCGCGCGCCGGTCCAGACCGGCAAATTCGCGCAGCTCCTGCGGCAACAACATGCGCCCGTGTCCGTCGAGAGCAAGATCCGTAGCGTGTCCGACCATGAGCCGCTGCAAACGTCGCGACTGGGCATGCAGGCTCGGCAGCTCCATGAGGCGCCGCTCGACGTGTTCCCAGTCGTTCAACGGGTACAGCAGCAGGCACTCCCCGTCCCGATCGACCGTGATGACCAATTGGCCGGCCGATCGCTCAAGCAAACGTTCGCGGTAGCGCGCCGGGATCACCATGCGTCCTTTGTCATCCAGAGTGACTTTTGCTGCACCGCGGAACATCGTGCGTAGGCGGGATCGCCCCATCTCTCCCCACTTTTTCCCACTTGACGCCACTATAGAAATGCTGATGCCAGCATGTCAACGTTTGAATGGGAAATTTCTGAAGCGCAGTAGGTACTTACGCGCTGCATGGAGGCCCCGTCGAGGATCCCGCGGCAAGGACCCAAAAGGGGGATTCTATGCGGATCAGAGACTTGAACCGGAAAGCTCGACGATATTCGATTTTTGAACGGCCGCCAACGGCCGGGCAGGCTGCCCACAATGAAAGGCGGAGAGTCAGCCTGTAAGCCGGGTTCTGTCGAGAGCAGCCATTCCTCTGGGACCTGCGTCACCGCAGGCCTCAAGCGGCCTACCCGGAAGCACGCGCGGGCACGCGCTGCAGTCTTTATGAGGGACTGCGACTTCCCTATTTGGCCTTGCTCCAGGTGGGGTTTGCCATGCCGTCGAATGTTGCCATCGACGCGGTGCGCTCTTACCGCACCGTTTCACCCTTACCAGCGCCGTTACCGGCGCTTCGGCGGTTTACTTTCTGTTGCACTGTCCGTGAGCTCGCGCCCCCCAGGCGTTACCTGGCACCCTGCCCGCCGAGCCCGGACTTTCCTCCACGCTGCGGTGAAGCAGCGCAGCGGCTGCCCAGCCGACTCTCCGCCAGAGCACCATACTGGCTTCATGGCTCACCCTCAACCGCGGTGAGCGCGCGCAGGCGCTGCGCGAGCGCATACGCCTCGCTGCGCTTGACGCCGGCGATCTGGGCCGCGAGCGCCGCCGCGCGTGCCGGCGGCATCTCCGCGAGCAGCAACTTCAACGCTCGCGCCAGCAGAGCGCGATCCGCGCCGTCCTCACCCGGAGCAGCCAAGCCCTCGATCAGCAGCGTGATCTCGCCACGCGCGAAATTGGGCTCTGCAATTGCAGCCGCCGAGAGCTCCTCGAGCGTGCCGCGATACACGGCCTCATGCAGCTTGGTGAGTTCGCGCGCGACCACGGCGCGCCGCTGCGCGCCGAACAGCTGCGTCAGATCGGCCAGCGTCGCGGCGATCCGGTGCGGCGCCTCAAAGAACACCAGCGTCCGCGGCTCGGCCGCGAGGCGCGCCAATGCCGTGCGGCGCTCGCCTGTGCGCGCAGGCAAAAAACCCTCGAACACAAAGCGATCCGTGGGCAGACCGGCGATGCTCAGTGCGGCGGTCAGCGCCGAAGCGCCCGGAATGGCGCGGATCTCGATGCCGGCCGCCGCCGCAGCGCGCACGAGGCTATAGCCCGGGTCCGACAGCAACGGTGTGCCGGCATCGCTGACCAGAGCGATCACCTTGCCGGCTTCGAGCTCACGCACCAGACTCTCAATTCGGCTCGTCTCGTTATGCTCGTGCAGCGAGATCAGTGTGCCCGATACCCCGATCGCAGCCAGCAGCGCACCGGTGCGGCGCGTATCCTCGGCCGCGATCAAATCCGCAGCCATCAGCGCCGCGCGCGCGCGCGGGGCGAGGTCGCCGAGGTTGCCGATGGGGGTCGCCACGACCTCGAGCCTGCCGGCGGACGAGAGCTGTTGCGACGGAACCACGATAATTGCATTCTCCGTTTTCACCGCGGGGCCTGCCGGCGCCGCGGACAACCAAGCTTAGGGCATGATGTCGATGACGCAACTAAAAATGCCAGGATTACGCCGCGCGCTGGCCGGGATGGCCGTGCTGGCGCTCTCGGGCTGCGGCGCCTATCCGCCCGTACGGCCGCCGCAAGCGCCACCGGAAGGCAGCGTGCAGGGCGCACAAGGCGCCGCCGCCCAGGGGGATCACGCCAAGGCCGCCGCGCAATACGAGACTATGGCGGCCACGCGGCCGCCACCGGCGCAGGATGACTTGCTGCTCGCCGCCGTGCGCGAATGGCTCGCCGCCGGCCGCGCCGCCGACGCCACACGCGTGCTGACCAGCCTCAACGAGGTCGGGCTCACGCCTGCGCAGAGTACCGAGCGCTCGCTACTGAGCGCCGAGAGTTCGCTGGCGGCCCAACACCCGCAAGAGGCCTGGCAGAAAATAGCCGCGCTGCCCGAGCCCACCACGGCCGGCGGCGCCGTGCGCTTTTTTTCGCTCAAGATGCGTATCGCGATGGCCACAGCGCGACCTGTGGACGCTGTGATAGCCGAGATCGCGGCCGAGCGCTTCGCTTTCAGCCCCGCCGAGCGCACGGGGCTGCGCTCACAGCTGCTCGCCTTACTTCGTGACGCCCGTGACCGCGGCGTCAAGCTCGATCCTGAAGCCAGCCACGACCCGACGGTGCGCGGCTGGCTCGAGCTCGGTGCGATCGCGACGCAGGCGCGCGGCGCGTCGCTGACGGCCGAATCGGATGCCGCACGCTGGCGCGCCGAATATCCGAACCACCCGGCGCTCGAGGTGCTGTCGCAGGCCTTGCCGAGTCCGCTGCCTCCGACCGTGATCGGTACGCGTATTGCGCTGCTGCTGCCGCTGACCGGGCCCGCGGCCGGGCAAGCCTCGACCGTGCGCGACGGCTTTTTGAGCGCCTACTACCTACTGCCGGCGGCGACCCGCCCGGAACTGCGCCTGTACGATACCGGAGCGCTGCCGGGCCCGGAGGCCATCGCGCAGGCGCGCGCGGCAGGCAGCAGCTTCGTGGTCGGCCCACTCACGCGCGAGGACGTCGCCGCAGTGGCCGCTACCGGCGCCCAGTCCATACCGGTATTGGCCTTGAACTTCCTGCCCCCCGATCGCGCGGCGCCCAACGGCCTATACCAGTTCGCGCTGTCCCCGGAAGAGGAGGCGCGCCTGGTCGCGCGCCGGTTGCTGGCCGATGGACATCACCGCGGCATCGCGCTGATCCCGCGCGGGGATTGGGGCAATCGCGTCAGCGACGCCTTTACCCACGAGCTCACTGCCGGCGGTGGCAGCCTGATCGCCGTGGCCACGTATGATTCGGCTGGCCACGACTATGGCAGCGAGCTGCAGGGCATATTGCGTATCGACGACAGCGCCGCGCGCCACCAGCGGCTGCAGACCGTGCTCGGCGGCAAGCTGAATTTCGAGCCGCGACGCCGCGCAGACATCGAATTCGTGTTCATCGCCGCCGCGGTCGCCACCACCGCGCGGCTGATCGAGCCGCAGCTCAAATATTTCTACGCCGGCGACATCCCCAGTTATTCGCTCTCCAATGCGTATGAGCCGGACTCCACCGCATCGAATCAGGACATCGATGGTCTGATGTATCCGGACATGCCCTGGATGGTCAGCGGCGATGGCAGCATCGATGAGATTCGCAACAACATCGGGCAGGCCTGGGAAAACCGCGCCGCCTGGCGCAGCCGACTGTTCGCCTTCGGCTATGACGCCTGTCAGCTCATGCTGGCGATGTCCGCCAAAGGGCGCAATCCGGCCGATGCGCAGGTCGCGGGACTGACCGGAACGCTGCATTTCGATGCCGATCGGCGCGTCCTGCGCGAGCTGATCTGGGTGCAGATCCACAACGGTGAGCCGCGGCGGCTGCCGGACAGCGCCCCCCAATGACCCCGCGGGATTTTGGCATCAACGCAGTTCTTATGGGGCGCTGACGCACCGCCACGCTCAGACGGATACTTCGACCACGCGCTCATGCGTGAAGCTTTGGAGGGCCTCGCCGTCGACCGCCAGCAGCTCGGAAGCGAGGCTGAAGCGCGGGCCGCGCAGCTGCTGCAGCAGGCGGGCTTTACGGTTCTGGCGCGCAACTACCGCTGCCGCATGGGCGAGCTCGACATCATCGCCCGGCGCGCACAGCTGTTGGTGATCGCCGAGGTGCGATTGCGATCGCGCCAGGAGTTCGGCGGCGCGGCGGCCAGCATCACCGCCGCCAAGCGCGCGCGCATCGTGCGCACCACGCGCTACTTGCTGCGCGTTCAGCCGTCGCTCGCACGGCTGACGGTGCGCTTCGACGCTCTGCTGCTGCGCGCGCCGGCGGGACCCATCGAATGGATTGAAGCGGCGTTCGAGGCGGGCTAAACGCGACGCCGGCGAGAGAGCTACTTGACGAGGGTCAGTTTCGCGCGCCGCCCTTCCCCCGGCGTCGCCTGCGGCCGTTCCGGCGGCACCGGGCCCTCAGGTGGGGTCGGGTCGATTTCCGTCTCCGAGAAGATCATGCCCTCCCCGGTCTCGCGCGCATACACGCCGAGCACGGCCGACATTGGCACGCGCACGTGATGCGCGATACCGGCGAATCGTGCATCGAATTCGATGCCGTCGTTTTTGAGCTGCAGGCGCTGGGTCGCGGTCATCGACAGATTCAATACGATCTTGCCATCCTTGACGTAGGCGGAGGGCACCTCGACGCCGGCGCGCAGCGCATCGACGATCACGTGCGGAGTATGGCCGCTGTCGCTGATCCATTCGTGCATCGCGCGCAGCAGGTACGGTCGCCTGGAAACAGCGCCGCCGTCGCTCACGTTCTTGGACGACATCAGCCCGCCCTCATCTCGATCTCGGCATCCGACAGGCTCTCGCGAAATGAAGGCCGCGCGAACAGAGTGCTGGCGTAACGCGCCAGCGCCTGCGCCTGCGGCGGCAATTCGATTTCATAACGGCGCAGACGCCAGAGGATGGGTCCGATACTGGCATCGACCAGCGAGAAATCATCGCTCAAAAAGAACGGCTTGACCTTGAAGACGTCTGCGCTCTGCAGGATTGCATCGCGCAGGACCTTCTTGTTTCGAGCCGCGTGCTTCTTGTCGTGGTCTTCATCGATCTGCTGTGCGAGTGCGTACCAGTCGCGCTCGATGCGATAGAGCGCCAGGCGGAACTGGGCGCGCAGGATCGGATCGACCGGCATCAACGGCGGGTGCGGGAAGCGCTCATCCAGATACTCGATGATCACCCGCGAGTCGTACAGCACCAGATCACGGTCCACGAGCGTGGGCAGGCTGTGATAGGGATTCAGGTCGAGCAGATCCTCGGGGTAGCGTCCCGGCACGACGTCGATGATGTCGATCTCGACGGCTTTTTCCGCGAGCACGATTCGCGTGCGATGGCTGTGCGGCTCATCGGGGGCTGAAAAAAGCGTCATGATTGAGCGGCGACTGGACACGAATCAGCTCTCCTGAGGGAAGGAGCGATCACCGCGGTCCCGGTTCAGACCGCGCGTCGCGCATTGATGGTGCTCAATGCACCTCTTTCCAATATTCTTTCTGCAACAGCCAGCTCAGCCAGGTCAGCAGCATCAGAAACAGCACCACCCAGATACCCATCGAGCGTCGCTCGATTTGCGCCGGCTCGCCGACGTAGGCCAGAAAATTGACCGTATCGCGCACGAAGTGATCGTATTGCGCGCTCGTCATGCTGCCAGCAACGCTGGTCGCGAAATGATCGAACACCTTCTCGTCCCCGACCTGGCGGAACACCGCCTCGTTGACCCCACCGAGATCGGACAGCACGGCCGGCATCGCAGTACTCGGAAAGGCCAGATTGTTGCTGCCGGTGACGCTGCTCGCATCGACATAGAAGGTGTTCAGGAAGCGGTAGATGTAGTCCGTGCCCTTGGAGCGCGCAGTCAGCGACGGATCCGGCGTTACCTTGCCGAACCAGTTTACGGCATCGCCGGCGGGCAGAGCGGCGGTGATGTAATCCAGATTATTGCTGCCGGGGGCCACCAGATCGGCTGCGAGAACATCGGCAGAAATCTTCAAATCGTCGGCCATGCGCTGATAGCGCACATACTTGAGCCCGTGGCAGCCGTTGCAATAGTTCATGAAATTATGTGCGCCACGCCGCAGTGACGCCAGATCGGTCACTGAACTGCTGGCGTGCCAGCTCTGCCAATCCACGGGCGCCGCCGGCTGCGAGCCCGACTCGGCCGCCAGTGCCGCCAGCGGTATGCAGCAGATCGCCAGCATGAGCGTTGCGATTTTAAGCATGGAAGCTGACTCTATCGGGCACCGGCTTCACCGGATCGATGCGGCTGTAAAACGGCATCAGCACAAAGAAGGCGAAATACGGCACGCAGCACGCGCGCGAGAGCGTCACGTAAATGCCCTGCGCCGGCTGCAGCCCCAGGTACATCAACCCGAGAAACGACAGCGTGAACGCCGCCAAGAAGCTGCGGAAAATCCAGCCGCGGTAGCGTATCGACTTGACCGGCGAGCGGTCCAGCCACGGCAGGAAGAAGAACGCGCAGACCGCGAGCAGCGTCAACAGCGCGCCGATGCCCTTATCGGGCACCGAGCGCAGAATCGCGTAGTAGGGCGTGAAGTACCACGAGGGCGAAATCGGATCGGGTGTTGAGAGCGGATTGGCGGGCTCGAAATTCGCCTTCTCGAGCAACAGGTCGGAAAAGGTCGGCACGAAGAACACCACGATCGCGAACAGCGTCAGAAACACCCCGACACCGAAGATGTCCTTGACCGTGTAATAGGGATGGAACGGAATGCCGTCGAGCGGTATGCCCTGGGCGTTCTTCTTTTCTTTGATCTCGACGCCGTCGGGGTTGTTGGAACCGACCTCGTGCAGCGCCACCAGATGCAAGGCCACCAGCAGCAGCAGCACCAGCGGTACCGCCGCCACGTGCAGGGAGAAGAAGCGATTCAGCGTCGCATCGGCGATACCGTAATCGCCGCGGATCCATTCGACCAGAGCGTGCCCGATGACCGGGACGGTGCCGACCAGATTGATGATGACTGTCGCAGCCCAAAACGACATGTTGCCCCAGGGCAGCACATAGCCCAGGAACGCTTCGACCATCAGCGCCACATAGATGATCATGCCGAACAGCCACAGCAGCTCACGCGGCGTTTTATAGGAGCCGTATATCATGCCGCGAAACATGTGCAGATAGATCACGAGGAAGAACGCGGAGGCACCGGTCGAATGCAGGTAGCGCAGCAGCCAGCCGTAGTCGACCTCGCGCATGATGTACTCGACCGAGTCGAATGAGGTGGCCTCGCCGACCTTGTAGAACATCGCCAGGAAAATGCCGGTCACGAGCTGCATCACCAGCACCAGCATGGCCAGCGAGCCGAAGAAGTACCAGAAATTTAAATTCTTGGGTACGTAGTACTCGAGTAGCTGACTGCGCACGAATGTGTCGACCGGCAGGCGCCGGTTGATCCAGCCCCACAGTCCGGGCTTGGGATCGGCCTCATTCGCCATCAGGCGGCTCCTTTGGCCGGAATGCTATCGAGCCCAATCACCAGCGTGTGCTGATCTTTGAAGCTGTAGGGCGGGACACTCAGGTTGGTCGGGGCTGGCGAGCCGTGGAATACGCGGCCGGCCATGTCGAAGCGCGAGCCGTGGCAGGCACAACGAAAACCGCCCGGCCAGCTGGCGCCGAGCACCGGATCGCCCGGATCGAAGAACTGCTTGGGCAGGCAGCCCAGGTGAGTGCAGATGCCGATCAGAACCAGCACATCGGCGCGCCGCGCGCGCATCTGGTTCTGGGCATACGTCGGCTGCAGCGACTGGTCCGACTTGGGATCCTTGAGCTCGCCATCATTCTTGGCGAGCGTATCGACCAGCGACTGCGGCCGGCGCACGATATAGATGACCTGCTTGCGCCAGGTTGGCGTGATCATCTGCCCGCTCTCGAGCTTGCTGATATCCAGCACCAGGGGTGCGCCGAGCGCGCGGGCGCGCTCCGAGGGCTGCCAGGACTCGATGAAGGGTACGGCCGCCAGGACCGTGCCGACCGCAGCAGTCGCGCTGGTCGCAATGGTGAGAAACTTTCTGCGACTATGGTCGATCTCCTGGCCATCCATAATCGCGCCGACGTCACCCATGTATTGCTCACTCTCATTCCCCGCAAGCTCATTGCCCGCAAGCGGTAAATTTCGGCCCTCGCGCTTACGAACGCTACGTCTAAGCCCGGGAAGTGTCGCATTATACACAACCCTTTATACCCGCCTGCGGGCTTGACCATCCTACGAACTCTATGGATCTGCATCGCCTGGGACGCGCAGCGGTCTTTCTCGCCGGCAGCATCATCGGCGGTCTGGCCCTGGCGTTCATCATTGTATTTGTGCATCCGCAGCTGCTGCAGCGGCCGGTGGCGCCGGTGGTGCCAGCGCTCGCTGCGGCGGCGGCACCGAACGCGACGCTGCCCCCGGACCGTGCACGCGAGCCGGCCCCCGCCGCAAGCGGGCTGGCATCCCAAACCCCCTCCGGCGCCACGGGCGCGGCGAGCGCATTCGGCGGCGAACCCGCGGCGACTGCCCCGGTGCTGCGCGGCTCCCCCGGCCTGGCGGCCGAATCCTATGCGGCGGCGGTACGACGTGCCGCGCCGGCCGTGGTCAACATTTCCACCGCGCGCCTGGTCACCGAGCAGATCGGGCCCTCCGCGCTGGCGCAGCTGTTCGGCGATCTGCGCCCGCTCTACCGGCGGCGCGTGGAGCGCGCGCTCGGCTCCGGAGTCATCGTGGATGCGAGCGGTCACATCATTACCAACAATCACGTGATCGCCAATGCCGACACGATCATGGTGACGCTGGCCGATGGCCGCGTGACGCGCGCCGTGGTGGTGGGCCGTGACCCGGACACGGACCTGGCCCTGCTGTCGATCAAGCTCAAGCAATTGCCGGTCATGCCGTTCGGGCGCTCCGATCAGCTGCAAGTCGGTGATGGCGTGCTCGCGATCGGCAATCCCCTGGGGCTGTCGCAGACGGTCACGCACGGCATCGTCAGTGCAACCGGACGCAGTCAGCTCGGGGTCGCCACGTTCGAGGATTTCATCCAGACCGACGCTGCGATCAATGCCGGCAACTCGGGCGGCGCGCTGATCAACACCCTGGGCGAATTGATCGGCATCAATACCGCGGTGCTGGGCAAGAACAATAGCGGTGATATCAGCGTCGAGGGCATCAGCTTTGCCATTCCCGTGAATCTCGCGCGCGGCGTCATGGAGGAAATCCTCGATCACGGCCGGGTGATCCGCGGCTGGACTGGCATTGTGCCGGAGGACGTCGGCGACGAACAGGCGCAGCAGCTTGGGCTCACGCGCGGCGGCGTAGTCATCACCAACATGTATCGCAGTAGCCCAGCGGTCGACGCCGGCTTGCGCATCGGCGACATCGTCACCAAGGTCGACGGCAAGAGCGTTCACAGCGCGCAGGAGGCGCTGGCGCAGATTGCTGCGAAAAAACCCGGCAGCCGGGTGCAATTGCACGTGCTGCGCGGCCGCGCCGAACTCGACACGACGCTGGCGGTGACCGAGCGCCCGCGGGCCAGCTAAGGCCGCACACGCTGCACGCGCCGCGCTAGTTCGGCACCCGCTTGATGCGCGCCCCGAGCTGCGCGAGCTTTTCCTCGATCGTCTCGTAGCCGCGGTCGATATGATAGATGCGCTCGATCTCGGTGCGCCCATCGGCCACCAGGCCCGCGAGTACCAGGCTTGCCGAGGCGCGCAGATCCGTCGCCATGACCGGGGCGGCGGTGAGCCGGTCGACACCGTGGATGATCGCGGTGTTGCCTTCGAGCCGAATCTCCGCGCCCATGCGCCGCATCTCGAGCATGTGCATGAAGCGGTTCTCGAATATCGTTTCCACGACGGTGCCCACGCCATCGGCCACGGTATCGAGCGCGGCGAACTGCGCCTGCATGTCGGTCGGGAACGCCGGGTACGGTGCCGTGCGTACATCCACCGCGCGCGGGCGGCGACCGCGCATGTCGACTTCGACCCAGTTCTCACCGCAATGCACCGTTGCGCCGGCCTCACGCAGCTTGACGATCACCGCATCCAGGTGCCCGGGCCGGGTGTTCTTGATGCGCACGTGACCGGCGGTAATGGCGCCCGCGACCAGATAGGTGCCGCCCTCTATCCGGTCGGGCAGCACTTCGTATTGCACACCCTGCAGGCGTTGCACGCCATCGATCACGATACGGTCGGTGCCGGCGCCACGGATTTGCGCGCCCATCGCAATCAGAAAATTCGCCAGATCGACCACTTCCGGTTCGCGTGCGGCGTTCTCCAGCACGGTCTGGCCATCAGCCAGGCTCGCCGCCATCATCAGATTCTCAGTGCCCGTAACCGTGACCGTTTCGAGCACCAGGCTCGCGCCCTTGAGTCGTTTGGCTCGCGCGCGGATGTAACCGCCTTCGATATGGATGTCCGCGCCCATCGCCTGCAGACCGGCCACGTGAATATTGACCGGTCGCGCGCCGATCGCGCAGCCACCGGGCAGCGAGACGTCCGCACGGCCGAAGCGCGCGAGTAGCGGCCCGAGCACCAGGATCGAGGCGCGCATGGTCTTGACCAGCTCGTATGGCGCAAAGTATTCGCGAATCGTGCTGGCATCGACCTCGATGCGCATGCGCTCATCGATGGTCACGGTCACGCCCATGCGGCCGAGCAGTTCGATGGTCGTCGTGACATCCTGCAGGTGCGGCACATTGCCGATCGTGACCGGACCATCGGCCAACAGCGCCCCGGCCAGGATGGGCAGCGTAGCGTTCTTGGCGCCCGAGATGCGCACCTCGCCCTCGAGCGCAATGCCGCCGGTAATCTGCAGCTTATCCACGGCCGGCGGAGCCCTGCTGCGCGCGCGCCGCCCACTCCTGCGGCGTATAGGCTGCGATCGTGAGCGCATGGATCTCGCTTCCCATGCGCTCGCCAAGCGCCCGATAGATCAGCTGGTGGCGCGCCAAGGGCCGCAGACCCTCGAAGTCCGGGCCGATCAGCCGCGCCGAGAAGTGCGTATTGTCGTCCGAGCGCACCTCGACCTGCGCTTGCGGCATCGCCGCCTGAATCAATTCTGCGATCTGTTGTGGAGTCATAGTGGGTCGTGATCTTAAGGCAATTGCGGCTCGAGGAAGGCGCCATCTGCGCCGCCTTAAGGCGTTATCATGCGCAGCGCGAGAGCCATGATGAATGCCTTAGAACATAGCGCCACCAGCGACCAGACCTTGTTGCAGGCCGCGCGCCGCACGTTCGCGATCGAGGCTGCGGCAGTCGAGGCGCTGCGCGCCCGGTTGGACGGCGTGTTTGCCCGCGCCTGCCGCCTGTGCCTGCAATGCACGGGCCGCATCGTCGTGAGCGGCATGGGCAAGTCAGGCCATATCGCGCACAAGATCGCCGCTACGCTCGCCAGCACCGGCAGCCCGGCGTTTTTCCTGCACCCGGGGGAAGCCAGCCACGGCGATCTCGGGATGCTCACGCGCGCAGATCTGCTGCTGGCACTGTCGAATTCCGGTGAAACCGCAGAGGTGCTGGCGCTGCTGCCGCACACCAAGCGTCTGGCGGTGCCTTTGATCGCGCTGACGGGCAACCCGCTCTCGACCCTCGCCCAAGCAGCCGATGTGCATCTGAACGTCGCCGTGCCGCAGGAGGCTTGCCCACTTAATCTGACGCCGACCGCCAGCACCACCGCGGCGCTGGTCATGGGCGATGCGCTGGCGGTGGCGCTGCTCGAGGCGCGCGGCTTTTCGGCCGAGGATTTCGCCCGCTCGCACCCGGGCGGCAGTCTCGGCCGCCGCTTGCTGCTGCGTGTCGAGGACATAATGCGACGCGGTGAGAGCCTGCCGCGCGTGACACTCGAGACGCCGCTGTCGGATGCATTGCTGGAGATGACGCGCACGGGTCTGGGCCTGACAGCGGTGCTCGACGCGCAGCAGCACGTGGTCGGCGTCTTCTCCGACGGCGATCTGCGCCGCGCCCTGGACAAGCGGATCGACCTGCACAAGACCACCATGCGCGAAGTCATGACTCCGGGCGGCCGCCGCATCGCGGCCCAGGAGCTCGCCGCCGCCGCCGCCGCGCTTATGCAAGCGCATCGGGTTACCGCGCTGCTCGTGACCGATGCCGAGCAGCACCTGATCGGCGCGCTCAACGTTCACGACCTCATGCGTGCAGGTGTGGTTTGAAGATTGCGCGCGCAGCGCGCTCGCGGGTCGCCCCGCTCGCCGCGATGCGACTGCTGGTACTCGACGTCGATGGAACATTGACCGACGGCCGCTTGCAGTACGGCGCATCCGGCGAGCTGAGCAAGAGCTTTCATGTCCGCGACGGTTACGGTATCAAGACGCTGCTCGCGGCTGGGGTCGCCGTGGCAGTGATCTCCGGACGCCGCTCCCCCGCGGTGCTGCGGCGCTGTAAGGAACTCGGTATCCGTCACGTGCACCTGGGCGTCGAAGACAAGGGCGCACAGCTCGCGCAGTTGCTCGAGACGCTTAGGCTTGAGTGGGCGCAATGCACCTGCGTCGGCGACGATGAGCCCGACGTACCCATGCTGCGGCGCGCAGGCCTCGCCGTAGCCGTCGCCGATGCACACCCTTGCGCGCTTGCGGTCGCACACCGGCGCACGCGGCATCCCGGCGGTGCCGGTGCGGTACGTGAAGTGTGTGATTGGCTGCTGGCCGCTCGCGAGCCGGGTCGCCGATGATCATGCGGCTGCTGTTCGCGCTGGGCTCGGTCGCGATTCTGGCCGCACTGTTGTATTTCCAGTATACAGAGAACGGCAGCAGCGACAGCGCCGCGAGCGACTATGGAAGCGCCGAACCCGGCTATGCCGCAGTCCGTGCCCAGTTGATCGAGACTGGAGAGGATGGCCTGCCGCTCTATCGGCTCGATGCCGAACGCATCGAGCAACCGCGGCCGCGGGGAACCATCTTGCTGACCGAACCTAAGTTGGATTATCAGCCGGAGGCGGGTAACCACTGGACGCTGACGGCGCAGCACGGACAGATGCCGCAGGATGCACGCACCGCCGAACTCACCGGCGACGTGCATGCCGAAGGCCTGCCGTCCGGCTCCGACTCGGTCATGCGGATCGATACCGAGGAGCTGCATCTCGATATGGCGCAGCAGCTGGCGACCTCGCCGACCAATGTTCGTGTGGACTGGGGCGGCAACCGCCTCAATGGCCATGGCATGCGGGCCGACCTCAAGAACGACAAGCTGCAGCTGGCATCGAAGGTGCGCGGTGTATTGCTGCACTGAGGCCGCGCCCAAGCCGCGGACCATGGCGCTGTGGGCCGCGCTGTTGAGCGTAGCGACGCTGTTGCGCGCGCCCGGCGCTTGGGCCGCCGAGGCGCAATCCGATCAGCCGCCGTGCCATGAGCCGCTGTGCTATACCGCCTCACGCCTCGAGGCCGAGCGCAACCGCGTCATCCTGTACGACATCGACATCGTCGACACCACCCGCGGAATCAGCCGCATCAAGGCCGACCGCGCGCAAGCCACTGGCCTCGACCTCGGCAGCAGCGAGTGGGTGCTGACCGGCCATGTGCAGGTGTTCATGCCCGAGGGTCAACTGCACGCCGACGAGGCTACGATAAAGTTCGCGAGCAAGCGCATCGACTCGATAACGGCCGAGGGCGCACCGGCGGAATTCGAACACAAACTCGACACCGGTCAGACCGCGCATGGCCATGCACGAGCGATCACTTTCGACATGGAGCACAACGAATTGCAATTGAACGGCGACGGTTGGCTCTCGGATGGCTGCAACGAGATCAATAGCGAACACATCGCCTACGACCTTACCTCCCAGCGCGTGCGCGCCGACAGCGCTCCGGGCGATACGGCCCGCGTGCACGGCACAATTCGGACCGGGCCCGCGAGCCAGTGCGCAGCGGCGACCAGCCGGCCATGACGCTGCTTGCGGCGCGCTCGCTGCAGAAAAGCTACCGATCGCGAGCGGTCGTGCGCGATCTGTCGCTCGACATCCATACCGGTGAAGTGGTTGGGCTGCTCGGCCCCAATGGTGCCGGCAAGACCACGGCCTTCTACATGATCGTCGGGCTGGTACCGGCCGACGGCGGCTCGATACTGCTCGATGAGCGCGATCTGACGGCGCTCAACATCGATCAACGCGCGCGCCTCGGTATCGGCTATCTGCCGCAGGAGGCTTCGGTATTTCGCAAGCTCTCGGTGGCCGACAACGTCATGGCCATCCTGGAGCTGCGCACCGAGCTCGATCGGGCCGATCGTGAGAATCGGCTCGAGGAACTGCTGACTGAACTACGCATCGGCCATGTACGCAATACCCGCGGCATGTCGCTCTCGGGCGGCGAGCGCCGCCGCGTCGAGATCGCGCGCGCGTTGGCCGCCGAGCCGCGATTCATCCTGCTGGATGAGCCGTTTGCGGGCGTGGATCCACTGTCCGTGCTCGATATCCAGCGCATTATCCGCGAGCTCGCGGCCCGCGGCATCGGCGTCTTGATCACGGACCATAACGTGCGCGAGACCCTGGGTGTCTGCGCCCGAGCGTACATCGTCGATCGGGGCGTGGTTATCGCATCGGGGTCCGCGGAGCAAGTCCTTGCCAACCCACAAGTCCGTGAGGTGTACTTGGGCCAGTCCTTCCGTCTGTGATTGATTGGAGCGGCCCTGTTAATCCTTATTGTTCATACACTTAACGTAAGACGTGGGCCGTTGGCGCCTGCCTGGTGTGCCCCCGCAGGCACGTTTTATGCTTAAGCCGTCCCTGCAACTCCGGCTCGGACAGCAGTTGACGATGACCCCGCAGCTGCAACAGGCCATCCGTCTGCTGCAGCTGCCGACCATCGAGCTGCAGGCGCATATCCGCGAACTGCTCGAGTCCAACGTCATGCTCGAACAGGATGACGACACGGAAAACGGCACCTACGAGCCGCTGTCGACCGCCGAAACCGCCCCCGAAACCGCCGCTCCGCCCGAGGAAGCCCCGGTGGAAGTGGTGGATGACGGTTGGACCGATCGTTCCGTGGGACCGGCCGAAAACCCCTGGAGCGGCGGCGATGACGATCGGCAGCAGGAATTTGCCGACTCCGCGGGTCAGTCACTGCGCGATCATCTGCTCTGGCAGATCGAGCTGGCCCGGCTCGGCACGCGCGAACTCGCGATCGGACGCGCCGTGATCGACGCCATCAACGACGATGGGTACTTGAGCGAGCCGCTCGATGTCATCGGCGCCAGCCTCAAGCCTGAATTGGACCCCGGCACCGATGAAGTCGAGCGTGTGCTGTGCATCGTGCAGATGCTCGATCCGCCGGGTGTCGGTGCACGCTCAGTCAGCGAATGCCTGCTGCTGCAGCTCGAGCAGCTCGCCCCCGCCACCCCTGGCCTCGCGATCGCGAAATCCATTGCACGCCACCACCTCGAGCTGCTGGCCGAACGTGAGCTCACCGCACTGCGACGCGAGTTGCGGGCTTCGGATGAGGACCTGGCGACCGCCGTGGCGCTGGTGCGCGGCTGCCATCCGCGGCCGGGCTCGGTGATCAGCGGCAGCGAGGCCGAATATGTGGTGCCGGATGTGTTCGTGCGCCGTACACCGCGCGGCTGGTCGGTCGAAATCAACGCGGCGACCTTGCCAAGGGTGCGGTTGAATCAGGGCTACGCCAGTCTGGTCGGACGCAGCAGCAGTCACGCCAGCATGCGCACGCAGCTGCAGGAGGCGCGCTGGCTGCTCAAGAGCCTCGAGATCCGCAACGACACCTTGACCAAGGTTGCCCGCTCGATCGTCGAGCGCCAGACGGAGTTTCTCGAACACGGCGAGGAGCACATGCGGCCGATGATCCTGCGCGATATCGCCGAGGCCATCGGCATGCACGAATCGACGGTTTCGCGCGTGACCTCGGGCAAGTACATGCACACCCCGCGCGGCGTATTCGAGCTGCGCTATTTCTTCTCAAGTCAGGTCGAAGGCAACAATGGTTCGGGCACCTCCTCGACGGCCATCCGCGCCAAGATCCGCAAACTCATCCGCGAGGAGGATTCAACCGCACCACTGAGCGACAGCCGGATAGCCGAGATCCTCTCTGGCGAGGGCATCCCGGTCGCGCGGCGAACGGTCGCTAAATATCGGGAAACGATGGGTCTCGCCCCGTCGAATGAACGCAGGCGAGTTAACGGCAAGTGACATAGCACTGTCACATACAAGGAGATGAGGTCATGCAACTGAGCGTCACCGGTCATCATGTCGAGATCACGGCAGCTCTGCGCAGCTACGTCGAGAAAAAATGCGCCCGTATCGTGCGCCACTTCGATCACGTCATCGACACGCATTTTGTGCTGACGGTCGAGAAGCTGCTGCACAAGGCCGAGGCGACGCTGCGCGTGCGCGGGGAGACTATCCATGCCCTGGCCAGTGAGGGCGACATGTACGCCGCGATCGATTCGCTGGCCGACAAGCTCGAACGACGGCTGCGCAAGCACAAGGAAAAGCTGACTGACCATCATGCCGAGGAAGCGCAAAAAAGCCCGCGCCTGTAGCCTTCTCGCCCCGCTGGCCGCGCCGGCATTGCGGGCCGCTGCGTTGGAGTGCTCGTGCGTCTGATCTTCCTGAGTGGACTGTCGGGCTCGGGCAAGAGCGTGGCCCTGCACATGCTCGAGGACCTGGACTTCTACTGCATCGACAACATTCCGGCGGCGCTGCTGCAGACCTTCATCTCGCACACCGTGCGCAGCGGCGCGCCGGTGTACCAGCGCACCGCCGTTGGCATCGATGCCCGCAACCCGGATGCCGATATCGCGACCGTGCCGATGCTGCTCGATGAGCTCAAGCGCAGCGGCATCCACTGCGAACTGTTGTTTCTGGTCACGAGCGATGAAGAGCTGCTGCGGCGCTTCGCCGAAACGCGACGCAAACATCCCCTGAGCCGACAGGGCGAGAGCCTGCACGATGCCATCGCCCTCGAGCGTACGCTGCTCGAGCCGGTCGTCAATGTCGCCGACCTGGTCATCGACACCTCACGCATGGGCGTGCACGAGCTGCGCGAACTGATCAATCGCCGTGTCGGCAAGCGGCCGCGCGACCGTATGTCGGTGCTGTTCGAATCGTTCGGGTTCAAGCACGGCATACCGGGTGATGCCGACTTCGTGTTCGATGCCCGCTCGCTGCCGAACCCCTACTGGGAGCCGAGTTTGCGTGCGCTCACGGGCCGCGATCAGCCAGTGGTGCATTTCCTCGAGGCACAACCCGGCGTCGCGCGCTTCATCGAGGATGTCGGCAATTTCATCGAGGCGCGGATTCCGGAGCATCAGGCGGCCAACCGCCGCTATCTGACGGTGGCTGTCGGCTGCACCGGTGGTCAGCACCGTTCGGTGTACATCGTCGAGCAGCTGGCCGCGCGCATTGCGGCACGTTGGCCGCAGGTGGCACTGCGCCATTCCGCGCTGCCCGATGCCGCCAAGGCCATTCGCGCCCTCGCCGGCGTGCCTTGACCGCATCGACGCTTTAGCCGCCGGCACGCTTGGCGGTAAAGCCGCGGCGAATCAGCTCCTCCACGAGCCGGTCGCGATGCTCACCCTGAATCTCGATGACGCCATCTTTGACGGTGCCACCGCTGCCACAGCAGCGTTTAAGCTCGGCGGCGAGCGCCGCGAGCGCCGCGGGTGCCAACGACAGGCCGCTGATCACCGTGACACCCTTGCCGGCGCGGCCCTGCGTCTGGCGGCTCACGCGCACTGCACCGGCGTCGGAGCGCAGCGGCTTGCCCTGCGCGCTCTTGCAGACGCACTGCGCGATCGGGCGGCGGCAACCGGGGCATATGGCGCCGATGCCGGTGCTGTAGACGATGCTCATGATGCTGCCGCATCCAACCGTTCCGACATCGTCTGGGTCGGCCGCTTCCAGCACGGCTCGGACATTTTCATGCGCGATAACTCCGGCAATCTGATCGAGCTCGTGCAGCAGCCCGGGATGTGGCACGCGTGAAGCGAAGCGCGCTAGCGCGCCTCGACCTGCAGCTGCGGCAGTATGGTCGTGGCTGCGAGTGGCGCCCCGGTCAGGAAATCCACGATATCCTCGCGCCGTTGCATCGCGTCCTGGTAGCCGAGCGCGATCAACTCGCGGGTAAAGCTCGATTCGAACATCAGGTAGCTGGCGAGCTGGGCGCCGGCCGCGCCGCGCGCGCCCATGACGCGCAATAGCGCGCGCAGGCCGCGCGGCAGGCTGCGGACGTGCTGCGAAGCGATGACGCGCAGGTCCGCGCTCGGCGCGATCAACAGCGTGGCGACTTTGCGCAGCCCCGGCACTGCGCTCGGTGCGATATCGACCACCTGGTTGAGCCGCTGGACATGCTCGATGTTGGCGTAGATCTGATCCATGAACAGCGTATCGAGCATGTAACCGAACAGCTGCCCGGGCGAGGGTGGCTGCATGAGGCTGCGCGGCTTGGCATTGATCCCGGCGCCCAGCTCCGAGCGCACGCCGATCACCAATAGGCGGTCGGCGCCCAGATGAATCGCCGGGCTTAGCGGCCAGAGCTGACGCTGTGCGCCGTCACCGTAGTACTCATCGCCCAGCAGCACCGGCGGAAACAGCAACGGCACGCTCAGGCTCGCCATCAGGTGATCGAGTCCCAGCTGAGTGCGCCGCCCGACGCGCTGGGTTCGCAGCGATGGCGAAGCCTCGTTCGCCGCCTGGAAGAAGGCCACCGAGGAGGCTGAGCTGTAGCTCGTGGCACACAGTGCCAGCGCCCGCAGATGGCCGCCGTCGATACTGCGCTGGAGATGGCGCCAATCGATATTGCGCGCGAGCAGCCGGCGCAATGGCGAGTTGTCGAACAACGCCTCCGGCGGCGGCAGCAGCACGCCGCCGGAGAGCAGTGACAGCATCCAATGCAGTCCCGAGCGCAGCATGGTGGCCGGATCGACCAGGAACACCTGCGGCACATGGAAGTCGGCCCAGACCTGTTCAAGCGCCGCGACAGCCCTCTGCCAGCGAAAGGCTTCGGCCCCGAGCGCGGTCGCAGCCACCGCTCCGGCCGAGGTGCCGACGATGATCGGAAAGGGATTGGGCGAGTCCGGCAGCATCTGCGCAATCGCCTTGAGGACGCCCACCTGGTAGGCCGCGCGCGCCCCTCCCCCAGGCAATACTAGTCCGACCGTGGATCCGATCGGGGCGCGGCTTCTTGGGAGCTGCTCGGCGGCCATACCGCCTAAGCATAGCGGACCGGACGTGAATGCTGCCTGTACCGAAGTCTCGTTGCGAGCAGCGCCCTAGAGCTGGCTGACCACGCGCAGAATCTGCATTGAATTGGTACCCCCGGCCACCCCGGATTGCTCGCCCTTGGTCAGAATCACCAGGTCATTGATGTCGACCACGCCCAACTCGAGCAGGCGTTCGAAGATTGAGCTGTATATCGCTGTGGTCTCGATGTGCGTGATATCGAACGGGACCGCATAGACACCGCGATACAGAGTGACGCGCCGGCGGGTCGCCTCATGGCGGGTGAAGGCGTAGATGGGCATATCGGATCGGATGCGCGACATCCACAGCGGTGTCGAGCCCGACTCGGTCAGAGCGACGATCGCCCGCACGCGCATGTGATTGGCCGTATACATGACGGCCATCGAGATCGCCTCCTCGGTATTGCCGAATTCCTCCTCGGCCCGCACCATGACGCGCGTCGAGCCGAGCTGATACTTTTCGGCGCCGCGGATCACATCCGCCATTGCCTGCACCGCCTTCACCGGAAACTTGCCGGCCGCGGTCTCGGCCGAGAGCATCACCGCGTCGGTGCCGTCGAGCACGGCGTTGGCG
>DAIMZW010000011.1:25974-52377 GCA_036733765.1 Steroidobacteraceae bacterium | reverse complement strand
GCCGTGTCCACCGCCGCCGCCGCCGCCGCCATGCGCATAGGCCGGAGCGGATACCGCGAACGAGGCGACGAACAAGATTGCTAAGGCTCTGATGGCACGAAGAGTAGATTGAATGTTCATGACGCCCACCTCACTACCTGAACCCAGGGACTGCCTCAGATCCAACCCTACTCGCCCAAGATTAAAACGCGCTGAAGGCAACATTAAGAAGGCAACATTATAGCGCGCGCGAATACCGCCATGCGGGAACGGTCACACGCACTGTGCCGGCGCTTACTGCGTGCGGCCAATCCTGCCGCCTCAGAAATCGCCGATGTAACGCTTTGCGGCGCCTAATCGTTGCAGTGCAGCGACCACGCACAGATGAGAGCCCCCCTCTGGTCATTGGAGCAGACCTCTTCGTCCCAGGGGCATCGTTGCGATTCTGCGTCGGAATCAGGGGTCGGGCAGGGCTTAGAGGACGCCGGAGGAAGGTAGAGGGCGCCGGAAAGGTCCAGGGCCGCCCACTCGTCTTGATTCGGCGCACGCACGAATACATAGTCCCCATCTCGCACGTGCCTGTCACAAGTGGTTGGGCGATTCGGATCCGGTGCATCGGCCTTGTAAATGACCAGATCGGTTGCCTCGCGGCCGGCTACGGCGGTTACCGTTCCCTCCGCCTGTAGCTGCGCGTAGCCGGTACCCTGAAGGTTTAGCAAGCGCATATCCACGCTGCCCACTATGGGCACGGAATCAGCCAGGCGCCGTCCTGCTGAATCGAGCGCCTCAATCTTCCACGTCCGCTGAGCTTGGCTAAAGTCAGACGCTTCCACATTGAGCTTGCCGGCCGCAAAATAGATTGCTTGTCCATTGCGCACCAGCCTATCGGGCTCCGATTGCGTACCGACTCGAATGACAAGGAGCGTTGGTGTCCCAAGAGCCAATACCCGGCGTGGCAGGCTCTTCCGATCCTGCGCTAGTTCGAGCGAGCACGACTTTTCGGGCCCTGCATCGATCATCGACTCACCGCTGGGATTCTCTCGCCAGTGTATCCACGAGCAACCGCAGAGTAGGAGCATGCAGATCAATGCCGTTGCTCACATTTGAGGTTCTCCGGATCCGGACAAAGGTTAGGTCTACTCTGACCGATCGAGATCAACCCGGTGTTTCGAATTTTAATACGTTGTTCAGTGTCCTTTAATCAAATTCAGCTATCTTGATGCCTTCAGGCAATCTCCTATTAAGGCGATTTGGTTTCCTGGTATCCGTAGCGGCGTCGGCCTGATGCGGAGGCTGTGGAGTATGAAATGAGCTCCGTCAATGAGAATTGGAGTGCCTTGTTCGGCGGGGCAAGCGCAAAGCGCTTCACCAGCTGGCGCTCATGCCGCGGAGCAGGGTTCCTACTGGCAAACGGCGCTGCACGCGAACTCCCGAAGATTCTGCGGCGATGGCACCGTACGCCGTCCTTGGCGTATGTCGATAACTACAGAGTCGTCTTACCGACAGCCAGTAATATCGTCGGTCTCATGGCGTTGCCATCCGTTACGTCTAGCCTACCAGTACCGCTGCTTAATGGCGGATTGAGATGCACAGGAGGTTATCAGCATGGCTGCGTCACCAAGGGCTGAAATGGCGGCCGATGTCGAAGCAGAATGGGGCGTGGCGATGGTTCAAGCCGAGCACGCACGCCAAGACTATGCCCAGCATCTGAGAGCGGCGGACAGAGAGGAATCAGAATTAGGACGCCTTTGGTTGCGCCTATGGCTTGCCGAGCGGCGCCGTGACGAGCTATTCAGGAGACTGGATTGAGTAAATGTCTCCAGATTTTGCGTCTCACGCGTAGAGAGAGGATCGTGATGATAAAAGTCGATTTTTTGCATCGGCCCGCGTTCTAGCGCAAATCGCCTCTGAGTCGACTTGCGCCGCCGCGACGCAAAACCGAATGGCGCCGTCGTGACGTACTGGGGCCTAAGCGGACCGACTCTGACGGCAAGGGGTGCGACACTGACTTTCGGCGCGCGAAAGTATCGAAGTCTCAAGCGACGCTCATGGTGATCCAGTGGCCTTGCGGTCACAATGATCCAGCCTGGGGCATTCAACAGATCCGGCTACAATCCGGACCTGAAAGGTGCGACTCTCCCAACGACAGGTATCGACCCAATAGAATGTAAAGGCCACCTTTTGACCAAGGCGTAAGTTATCGGTGGCAAGGTCCGCCATGTGCCGCCGGGCCTATTCGCCGTGATCGCTGCGGCAGCGGTATTGGCGGCCACCACCCACGGACGCATTTCGGCGGTGGTGCTGATAATGGAGCTGACTGGCCGAGATCGATAATTCATTCTGCCGCTGCTGTTGGCGGTGGGCACGGCCACGGTAGTCGCTCGCACCATCGATCGCCGTTAGATCTACGACGCGCGCTTCACCGACAAAGAAGTGGAAGACTTGCAGCAGGCGCGGGCACCCTCCGCCTCATAGATAGCTCGAGCGACTGATGCAAACATGTGCCCGGACCGATAGCGACGTCGTTTAGCTAAGATAACGGGGGCTATAAGGCGCCTCCGCTGCCCGCTAATCCGAAAAGTCGATACCTCTCCGCCATTGGATAACGCTTATGAAACAATTGTTAAGCCGACCCGGAGGTAATTGATGCCTCTGCCCATCGAGAACTACGCAATCATAGGCGATTGTCATACTGCAGCGTTGGTGGGGTGCGACGGCTCCATCGATTGGCTTTGTTTTCCACGCTTTGACTCGGGCGCATGCTTTGCCGGCCTGTTGGGTGGACCTGAACACGGACGGTGGCTGCTGGCGCCATCCGCAGAAGTGAGCCGTGTGCAGCGCCGATATCGAAAAGGCACGCTCATTCTGGAAACCGAATTTGACACCGAGGAGGGCAGTATCCGGGTAATCGACTTTATGCCACTTTCAAATGAACGCTGGGATGTCGTACGAATCGTCGAGGGTTTGAGCGGTCGAGTCATGGTCCGGATGGAACTTATCGTCCGGTTCGACTACGGTTCCATCGTTCCTTGGGTGCGCCGCGCAGGCAACGCACTGTTGCTTACGGCGGGGCCCGACACGCTCGAGCTGACCGCTACCGTTGAGATCGCGCCTGAGAACATGAAGAGCGTCGCCGCGTTTTGCGTTGGCGCCGGCGATCGACACTCATTCGCGCTCAATTACCGGCCTTCTCACCTAGCTATACAGCCGGGCGTGGATGCTGAGGCGACCCTCGCCGAAACCGAGACTGCGTGGCGTGACTGGTCCGATCGTTGTACCTATCAGGGACAATGGCGGGAGCCCGTGATGCGCTCGCTTATCACGCTGAAGGCCCTAACGTACAAGCCCACTGGAGGAATCGTAGCGGCCCCCACGACCTCACTGCCCGAGCACCCGGGTGGTGTGCGTAACTGGGATTACCGATACTGCTGGCTGCGCGATGCGACTTTCACCTTAAATGCGCTATTGCTCGCCGGCTATAAGGAAGAAGCCGTCGCGTGGCGCGAGTGGCTCCTACGCGCCGTGGCGGGGTCGCCCGAAGATCTACAAATTCTCTACGGGGTAACCGGCGTGCGGCGCCTCGATGAGTATGAAATTCCCTGGCTTCCCGGATACCAGGGTGCGGCGCCGGTGCACGTCGGCAATGCCGCATCGAGACAATTCCAGCTCGATGTCTATGGGGAGGTCATGGATACGTTGCATCTGGCGCGGGCTGCCGGCCTGAAGGCGGACCCAGCGATTTGGGACTTCCTGCTCGCATTGCTTGAATTTCTCGAGTCGCATTGGGAACAACCCGACGAAGGGCTGTGGGAAGTGCGTGGGGCGCGCCGCCATTTCACTCACTCCAAAGTCATGGCCTGGGTCGCTTTCGATCGGGCCATCAGGGACGCAGAGGCAGACGGGCTTGACGCTCCAATCGAGCGGTGGCGGCAGGTTCGCGATGCGATACACGCGCAAGTGTGCGAGAAGGGCTTTGACACGCGCAGCAATTCGTTTGTACAGGCATATGACTCGACGCACCTGGATGCAAGTCTGCTGTTGATTCCCCAGGTCGGCTTCCTTCCCGCAGATGACCCGCGCGTTCGAGGTACCATTGATGCCATCGAACGCAATCTGGTGGTTGATGGGCTGGTACTACGCTATTCGACCGAAACGGATGTGGACGCGCTTCCGGCGGGGGAAGGGGCATTTTTGCCTTGCTCGTTCTGGCTTGCCGACAGTTATGTGCTAACCGGGCGCCCCGATGATGGGGAAGCGCTGTTTAAGCGCCTGCTTGCGTTGAGCAACGATGTAGGTCTTTTGGCGGAAGAGTACGATCCACGCGCCAGACGTATGCTCGGAAATTTTCCGCAGGCCCTGACGCACATGGCATTGGTCAATACCGCCCGGCTCTTATCGATACCATTGCAGCAGACCAAGAGCGCCAGCGCGCGAGGCGAGCGACCCGCCGCGGTGACTCAAGTATCAGTAACGAATGCGAAGCAAAATTAATGATGTAAAAGCTTCGCGGCATTGCCGCGTCATTTGTGCCTGATTCTGAACGACGCCGTGAAAGTCGCGATGATCAAATGGCGCGTTCCTAGCGCCGTGGCTAAGAAGCGGGCCAACATGACGCCGCAGATCCTCAACTGCGCCGATGAACTGTACGAGCAGCGAGGCCACCAGGACCGGCGAGCAGTTCAGGACTGGGAGCAGGCGGAGCGGGCGCAGCCCTCGATGCTTAGCGACGGTCTACGAGTTGCAAATCGCTGGTCACTTTTTTTACGCCGGCTACCGACTTGGCGACGCGCCAGGTTTCACTAAAATCATCGGCGTAAGAAATTACTCCGGAGAGGTGAACAACACCTCGATTGGCAGAAACATCGATGTGTTCCTCGTAGATACGCAGATCGCGCAGGAATGCCACTTTTACCCGCGCGACGATCTCGTCGTCGGCCACCCGCTCGGCCTCGGTCCTGTCAGTTGGTGTTGTCGAACATGCATATATCCAGAGCAACGCTTGAAACGCGATTGCAACGCGCAGCACGCGGCCCACGGATCGCAGTATCATACTAACCCCACGTCTCAGCCGTGCAAAAAGCGCGCATCCCGATGGGGATTATACGCTGGGCCTAGGTACAAGATGTAGGTCGCGGGGCGGTCAGTGCACGTGGGAAATCTGGTTTTGCACCTATGCCGTGGGCCTGAACGGCGAATTGTTCATCGAGCTGCTGCGCCAGTTGATGCACCGTCGCAAGAGGCCCGTGCGGTTGATTCTGGACAGTCTGCCGGCACACAAACGAAGCATCGTGCGCGATTACGTGGCCTTGACGCACGGGAAACTCAGTCTGCACTTCCTGCCTGGCTACGCACCCGATCTGAATCCGGATGAGTTGGTCCGGAGCCACGTCAAGCGCACCGGCACGGCTCGACGGCCGTTGCAAAAGGGCGAGAAACGGCGCGGCCGCTCAATCAACATCCGGCATTGGAGCCTGCAAATATACTCCGCGTGCAGACGCTGGATCATGTGGTGTACCTGAATGGTTTGGTCGATGCGGAATTAGAGCGTGAGATGGCGGAATCGGTCGCCCTTGAAGCCAGGGGCGTGGCGCAGGTCGTGAACTCGATCGGCCTAAGCAATAGCCGATAAACGGAACTCCCGCCGGGTTCGCCCAGCGGAAACTTCGCTGCGCTTAAAGTTGCCATGCAACTCGTTATATGCTTCAGTATATAACGATTTTCGCGCGAGGAATTCCATGCCTGACTCAACGTTTGCCAATACCAGGTTGTTGCCGTCCGGCCTGCTGTGCCTGTTCGGTCTCGTGCTGATCAGCGCGGTGGCGGCGGACGAGGAGGCGCCCCAGGGCATAACGGGCGAGACCACCCATGCGCCGGCGGATTTCTTTGCCGATTGGTTCGCAATTTCCGACGCCGCCAAGGAATCCCAGCCACACTGGATGACACCGCTGGTGACAGTGACGCCGCGACTAGAGCAGGAATACCGTTACGATCAGAGTTGGCAGACCAGGGCCGGCGGCGTGGCGCTGGACAACTACGACAGCGGCAAGGGACTTGAGTTCATTCCGACCTCGAACACCGAGATCATCGTTGGGGTGCCGGCTTACGAGGTTAAGGCGACGCCGAAGGGGAATACTTATGGCTGCGCCGACGAAACCGTGCTGGGGAAATACCGCTTCATCGCCGCAAATGAAGCACAGGGAAATTATATAGTCACAGGGTTCTTAGGACTGAGTTTTCCCTCGGGCAATGAGGCCTTCACCGCGGGTAAAGGGATCGTCACGCCGACGATTGCCGCAGGTAAGGGCTGGGGCACTCGCGGTACCGGCGTCAATATTCAGTCCACGCTCGGCGTGGCCATTCCGATGGCCGATAAGCAGGTAATCGGCATGCCCATCAATTGGAACACAAGCCTTCAGGCGCATATTTTTGGCAAGCTCTGGCCGGAGATCGAAGCGAACTACACGGCCTACAAAGACGGTGAGCACGCGGGCAAAGAACAACTGGCGCTCACTGCCGGCATCATTATGGGGCGCTTCGAGCTTGGTCCGCGCGCGCGGCTGATTCTCGGTGCGGGCTATCAGTGGCCGGTAAGTTCGTTCCGAATCTTTGATGAAACCTGGCTGGCCACGCTCAGATTGGCCTGGTGAACCCTGGCGCCGACGGGACAGTTGCGTGGCCACCGCAGTTTCAGATCCGGACGGACTTTGAGACCAACATGCCGGTATTCTGTCGCGCGTAGACCTCGTTCCACATCGCTTCAGCGCGCTTATCGCGAAACAGCAGCGAGCCGAAGATCACCGCCAGAAACCCGAGCGGAATCGAGATGATCCCGGGGTTCTTGAGCTCGATCAGCGGCTTCTCCAGACCCATGAACGAGGTCTGCGCATCGCCCCACTTGGCGATGTCATCCTTGGCCTTGGTCACCGCCTTATCAAGCGCCCCGAGATCCTTCTTGGCCTGCGACACGCGGCTCGCATCCGGTGACTCAAGGGCCTCGGTCGCGGCCGCGCGCTTGGCTGCTTCTGCGTCGAGCACCTTGTGCGCAGCGGCTTTCACGGCTTTAGGATAGGTGAGGTTGGGCGACACGAGCGTCAGGCCAACCGCGGCAATCGTGCCCACCAGCATTCCGGCGACAATGCCGCCGGTATTACAACGCCTCCAGTACAGGGTCAGCAGTACGCACGGGAAATTGGCACTCGCTGCAACCGCAAAGGCCAGCCCCACCAATACCGCTACATTCTGACCCTTGGCTGCGATGCCGATACCGATGGACATGGCGCCGACGATGAGCGTGGCAACGCGCGCCGCCTTGACTTGCCCCGCCGGTGTCACGTTCTTGCCGTGGCGCACCACACCCACGTACAGATCATGGGCCATCGCCGAAGCGGCTGCCAGCACCAGCCCCGAGACCACTGCCACGATGGTGGCAAAGGCCACCGCTGAGACGAACGCCAGCATGAAATTGCCGAAGAACGAGTCCGGGCCGCCGCCGATGAACTGCGCCAGCAGCGGTCCAGCCATGTTGCCACCCGCATCCACGGCGGCGATGTTGGCCGAGCCCACGTTCTTGGCCGCTCCGAAGCCGAGGAACAGGGTCAGCACGTAGAAGCCACCGATGATCACCATCGCCCACACCACCGAGCGCCGCGCCTGCTGCGCGGTGGGTACCGTGAAAAAACGCATCAGGATATGGGGCAGGCCGGCAGTACCGAACACCAGCGCCATGCCGAGGCTGATCTGGTCGATCGGCGCCTTGAAGTACAGGCCCGGCTCCAAAAAGCGCTGGCCGAGTTCGGCGGCGGTCATGGTCTTGGCCGGATCGCCGAGCAGCGTGGCCACGCGCGCCTGGACTTTAGGATCGGCAACGACATCCTTCAAAAAGGCTGGCAGCGAAAACCCGTACGGCGCCCACACCAGCGCGACGATTAGGAGCGAGGCACACACCAGCAACACCGCCTTGATGATCTGCACCCATGTGGTCGCGACCATGCCGCCGAACAAGACGTATCCCAGCATCAGCACGCCGACGCATAGCACGGAGGTTTCATAGTTGATTCCAATGAGCGTCTTGACCAGCACACCGCCACCGACCATCTGGGCCGTGAGATAAAAGGTCGAGACCGTAATGACCGAGAGCGCGCCGACTATGCGGGTTTTCTTCGGATCATTGCGGTAAGCGAGAATGTCGGACAGCGTATAACGCCCTATATTGCGGCATGGCTCAGCGATCAGCAGCAGCACGGTGATGTAGGCCACGAGCCAGCCGACCGAGTACATAAAGCCGTCATAGCCGTAGAGCGAGATCAGGCCGGCGATACCGAGGAATGAGGCGGCCGAGAGATAATCTCCGGCGATCGCCCAACCATTCTGCAGCCCTGTCACACCACCCCCCGCGGCATAGAAGTCGGAAGCCGACCGCACACGTTTGGCTGCGAGGTAGGTCACGTACATCGTGACGGCAATGACCACGGCAAACACGGTAAAGGTGAGCCAGTGGTAGCCTGCGCCAACGCCGGCCTGCGCAAAGACCGGCGTGGCGGTGAGGGACGCGACCGCCAGCAGCGCGGCTGCGGACCATTTTCTGGAGATGGATGTCATGGTGTAGCTCCTACTCGTGCTGGCGCACTGGTGCCGGCGAAGTCCGCCGATATCTGTGCGGCCATCCGATCGAAGTCCTGGCTCGCTTTGCGCGAATAGACCGCTGCGATCGCCCAGGCCACGACGAATTCGCTGAGTGCGAACAGCAGTCCGACGTTGACGACGCCCCACAGGCGGATCTTGAACAGATCCTGGTAGTAGGCAGCGCCGATCGGCAGCAGAAAGTAATACACGACCGAGATCACCATTAGGCCCCAGAGAAACAATGTCTTGCGCCGGTGCAAGCTCTGGAAGCGCGGATCACGGATGATCGCGTCCCAATCGACGACTTCGCTCGGTATCATTTTGATTCCTCCCGCATCTTTATTATGGTACGGCCACAGTATTCACCGAAACCTCGATTGCGCCAAGCGCCGCTTTGTCATCTGCTTGTAACACAAGCACGGCTGAATACGGGCGGGAATGGCCCCGCCGGGAAGGCCCGATAATCCAGGACGTCAGGAGAGCATACTTTGCACCGATTATTTAGAATGACTGTGGCCGTAGGCGCTCTGGCGCTGATCGGCACCGTGGCCAGCCACGCCGTAGCGAATGATATTTCCGGCGCTGGCGCGACCTTCCCGTACCCGGTGTACGCCAAGTGGGCTGAGGCCTACAAGCAGCAGACCGGCATCGGCCTGAACTACCAGTCGATCGGCTCGGGCGGGGGCATCAAACAGATCGAGGCCTCGACCGTAACCTTCGGCGCTTCGGACAAGCCCCTCGAGGCGGCAGACCTCAAACAGAACGGCCTCGTTCAATGGCCGCAGATCATCGGTGGTGTGGTGCCGGTAGTGAACATTCCCGGCATCAAGCCGGGCGATCTGGTGCTCAATGGCCCCACCATTGCCAGCATCTACCTCGGCGAGATCTCGCGCTGGAACGACCCGGCGATCAAGAAGCTCAATCCGACGCTGTCGCTGCCCAAGCTCGACATTGCACCGGTCTATCGTTCGGACGGCTCGGGCACCAACTTTTTGTTTACCAACTACCTGTCACAAGTGAGCCCGACGTTCTCCAAGAACATCGGCTCCAACACTTCGGTGCAATGGCCCGTGGGCATCGGCGCCAAGGGTAACGAGGGCGTGGCGAACCAGACGACGCAGACCAGCGGCGCAATCGGCTATGTCGAGTACGCTTATGTCAAGCAGACCAACATGAACTATGCGCGGCTCGTCAACCGCGACGGCAAGCTTGTGGCACCCGAGGCCAAGGCGTTTCAGGCGGCGGCAGCCAATGCGGACTGGGCCCGCGCCGAGGGCTACTACCTGATCCTGACGAATCAGTCCGGCGCGGCCAGTTGGCCAATCACGGGTGCAAGCTTTATCCTGGTGCACGCCGACAGCAAGGATCCCAATACCGCTGCGGCACTGAAGTTCTTCGATTGGGCGTACAAGAGCGGTCAGCCGCTGGCCGAGAGCCTGGATTACGTGCCGCTGCCGGCCAGCGTCGTCAAGCTGGTCGAGAAGACGTGGCAGGATTCGCTTAAGGTCAACGGCAATCCGGTCTGGCCGGCGAAGTAAGCGTCGCCGGCAATAGGTTCCTGCCGCCGTGAGGTACTGCGCGCATGTCTGCGGTCATCATCCCCTTCAAGCTGCAATTGCGGCGCGAGGCGCGTTCCGAGCACCTGTTCCGCTTCATGACGATGGCCGCAGCCCTGCTGGTGCTGGCGCTGCTGGCCGGCGTGCTCCTGGCATTGCTCTACGGCAGTTGGCCCGCCCTTAAGACCTTCCGCTTTGGCTTCCTGACCTCAACGATATGGAATCCGGTCACCGATCAGTTCGGCGCGCTCGCACCGCTCTATGGCACCGTGATCACCTCTCTGATCGCCATGCTGCTTGCGGTGCCCCTGGCCTTCGGCATCGCGGTATTTCTGACCGAGACCTGCCCGATGTGGCTGCGCAGCCCGATCAGCACCTGCATCGAGCTGCTGGCCGCGGTACCTAGCATCGTATTCGGCATCTGGGGCCTGTTCGTGCTCGCCCCAGTGCTGCAGCACACGGTGCAACCATGGTTGATCGACACGCTCGGCGACATCCCGGCGATCGGCAAGCTGTTTCGGGGTCCTCCGTACGGCATTGGCCTGCTGACCGCGGGGTTTGTGCTCGCTGTGATGGTGCTGCCGTTCATCACCTCCGTGATGCGCGAGGTGTTTCTGTCGACGCCTCAGTCGTTGAAGGAAGCCGCTTATGGCATCGGGGCCACCCAATGGGAGGTGATCTGGGACGTGGTACTCCCCAATGCGCGGGCCGGCGTGGTCGGCGGCATCATGCTGGGCTTGGGCCGCGCGCTGGGCGAGACCATGGCCGTCACGTTCGTGGTGGGCAACGCCCATCGCATCTCCGGCTCGCTGCTGGCACCCGGCACGACCATTTCGGCCAGCATCGCCAATGAATTCACCGAGGCGGTCGGGAAGCTCTACACCTCCTCGCTGATCGCGTTGGGTCTGCTGCTGTTCGTGCTGACCTTCATCATCATTGCCGCCGCACGGCTGTTGTTGCTGCGTCTCGAGGCGCGCGGAGCACACATATGACCGGTCACCTGCGACGCCGTCGCATCACCGCCGCCGTGGCGCTCGGCGCATCGGGCCTGGCGACGCTGCTCGGATTGGCCGTGCTGGCGGCCATTCTCTGGACGCTGTTCTCGCGCGGTCTGGGCGGCCTGTCATGGCAGGTGTTCACGCAGACCACGCCGGCGCCGGGCAGCAGCGGCGGCCTGATCAACGCGATCTACGGCAGCATCGTCATGACGCTGCTCGGGCTCGCGATCGGCGCTCCGATCGGAATCCTGGCCGCCACCTATCTGTCCGAGTATGGTCGCGGCGCCCGACTGAGCACCGTGATCCGCTTCATCAACGACGTGCTGCTCAGCGCGCCCTCGATCGTGATCGGTTTGTTCGTCTACACGCTGGTCGTGCTCAGCATGGGGCACTTCTCGGCGATCGCCGGGGCGATCTCGCTCGGCATCATCGTCATTCCGGTCACTGTGCGCACCGCCGAGGACATGTTGCGCCTGATTCCCTCGAGCCTGCGGCAGGCGTCGGCCGGACTCGGTGCGCAGCCGTGGCGCACGATCACGAGCGTGGTGTATCCGGCGGCGCGCAGCGGTCTGTTGACTGGTGTGCTGCTGGCCCTCGCGCGCATCAGCGGCGAGACCGCGCCGCTGCTGTTCACGGCGTTGAACAATCAATTCTGGAGCGCCAACCTCAATCAGCCGATGGCGAACCTGCCGGTCGTGATCTTCCAGTTCGCCACCAGTCCCTACAAGAACTGGCAGTCACTGGCCTGGACCGGCGCGCTGCTGATTACGCTGTTCGTGCTGGTCTTAAGCATCATCGCGCGGCTGATCTCGAATCTGTTCGGCGCCGGCGAAAGCCGCATCGAATAGCCGCTCGGGCTACTGCTTCCAGTGCAACTGCAGCGTCTGGCCGCGCTGCAGGCGCGCGCCGGCACCGGAGACGACGATCAGGTTCTGGCCGAAGCACACGCCATGCAATGCCGCATCATATCGGTAGGTGTTGAGCGTGCGCAGCGGCTCATCGCCCTCGACGCTGCCCGTGTCCTGATTCGTGGTCGTGATCTTGCAGCGCGTGCAGGCTTTGACCGGCTTGAGGCGAATGGCTCCATCGCTGAGCTCATCGATGTGGTCCTCATCGAAGGCGTTGAGGCCTTCGAGCACGATGTTTGGCCGAAAGCGGTTCATGGGCAGCGGTTCGGCGAGCCGGGTGTTGAGCTCCGCCAGCGAGGCAGTGCTCACGGCGAGGATCGGAAATTTATCCGAGAACTGATTTTCCGCTTCGAAGCTCCCGGTCCATTCGCGCGCGCTCAGTCGTCGGTGTGCGGGATCGAATCGCACCAGGCGGCAGTCGTGATCGAGCAATTGCCGCAGCCAATCGGCGACAGCCGGACCCTCGTCAAAGGCTTCGCACTCATGCCCCCAGAGCGAGACGCTGCGGCGCTCGCCTTGCCGTGCCAGCGCAATAGAGATCTCGGGCATGCTTGGGGCCTGCAATCGCAGTGCCGTTTCCGACAGGGAGGGCAGCAACAGGGCCAGGCGCGGCAACTCGCGCTGCGTGAGACAACGCCCGCTGTGGCCCACGAGCATCCAGCGCCGGTCCTGCGACAGGCCGGCGCGGGTCAGCGCCGCGTCCTGAAGTGCAATGCCTCGCGCCGATTTAACCGGATACACATACAGCGCGGCGATGCGCGCCGTGCTGGGTGTCAGCGCAGCACTCACAGCCGGCGCAGCCGCTCGAGGTACACGGCGTCCTGGGCTGGCTGGCCGTCGCGCTGGGCCTCGGACAGCATCCCGGCGAGCACTTCGATCATGCGGTGCTCGGCCTCGTGCGCGGAGCTGGCGAGGGCGGCGAGCCGGTGATGGATCACAGCGATGCCGGCGGGGCGGTCGGTGCCAATTTGTTCGCGCAGCGCCAGATGCAGGCCCAGGTGCAAAAAGGGGTTCTCGCGCCCACTGCCGGGCCCGAACTCCTGCTGCAGGCTGGCCTCGTCCTGCAACTGGCCGTGGTATTCCGGATGCGCGCGGATGACGTCCGCGATCTGCGCCTCGAGCGGCTGCAGCGGCAGGCGCTCACGCCACTTGCGCCAGACTTCGCGATAGGCGCCGCGCAACTGCTCCCGGCTCTGGTCGGCAAATAACGTCACGGCGGTGTCTTATCCTCATACTCGCACCAGCGTGATATCGGGCAGCGGGGGCACTCCGGGACGCGCGCCTTGCAGATATAGCGACCCAGCAGGATCAGCCAATGGTGCGCGTCTTTGAGGAATTCTGCGGGAATCACGTGCAGCAGTCCATCCTCGACGGCGCGCGGGTTCGCGCCGCGGGCCAAACCGGTGCGATTGGCGACGCGAAACACATGCGTGTCGACAGCCATCGTGGGCTCACCGAAGGCGGTATTGAGTATCACATTGGCAGTTTTGCGCCCGACCCCGGGCAGCTGCTCGAGCGCAGCGCGCTCATGCGGTACCGCGCCGCCATGATGCTCCACCAGCAGTTTGCAGGTGCCCAGAATGTTGCGCGCCTTGGCGTTGTAGAGCCCAATCGTGCGGATCCGGCGCTTGAGGCCCGCTAACCCAAGTTTGAGCATGGCGGCGGGGGTCGCTGCGCGCCGAAACAGCTCGCGTGTGGCCAGATTGACGCTCTTGTCGGTGGCCTGCGCCGAAAGAATGACCGCGATCAGCAGCTCGAACGGTGTGCGGAAGACGAGCTCGCTCTTTGGATGGGGATTGGCCGCTCGCAGATGGAGGAAGATCTGGCGGCAGTGCTCGGGGCTCATCGCTGCGGCGGTGGTTGCGCGGCCCGCTTGCGATCGGCCAGCAGCCGCTCGCGCTCGCGCGTGGCACGCTCATCGCGCTCGCGATGGCGCTCAAAGCGCTCGCGGTTGGCCGGCGCGCTCGGCGCGCATTGATCGGCCGGCCGGGGTCGCATTTCGATGCAATCGACTGGACAGGCGGCCAGGCACAGATCGCAGCCGTTGCATTCGGCTTCGAGCACGGTGTGCAAAAAATGCCGTGCGCCGAGGATTGCATCGACCGGGCAGGCGGGCAGGCATCGTGCGCAACCGATGCAAGCCTGTGCGTCGATGAAGGCCACGGCTGCGGGTTCCTCGCGGCCGCAGATCGGGTCCAGCGGCAGCACGCTGCGGCCGAGCAGCGCGGCGAGCGCCACGATGCCCTCGCGGCCGCCGGGCGGGCAGCGGTTGATCGCTGCATTCCCGTGCGCCAGCGCCTGCGCGTAGGGCCGGCAGGCGGGGTAGCCGCAGCGCGTGCACTGCGTCTGCGGCAACAGCGCATCAATGCGTTCGACCAAATTCGCGACGTTCAACGCGTCGGGCTCAGCTGCTCTTGCCTGCCAGAATGCCTTGCTTCGTGAGCGCGGGCACCAGCACGCGACTGATGTCATTGGTGATGCTGTGGGTTGAGCTCAGGTCGACACTGCGCGTAATGCCGGTCCAGATCAATTTGCCGCCCGCACCATCGACTGTAAAGACGTCGGTCTGGAAGTCGGCGCGGTGCTCGGTTTCGACGTAGCCCGGACCGTAGGCGGCGTCCCAATAGCCAAAATAGCGCCAGCGCCAGCCGAAGCCGACCCCCGCATAGCCGGGCATCCAGTAGTCGCGCTGGCTCGCACTGACAAAGTGAGACGCCATGACGCCGTCGAAGCCCTCGCGGCTGGCCGTCGCCGCCAGCTCATCGGCGCTGGGCGCCTTGTTCGGAAATACCATGTAGGAAGCCGTGGCCTGCACGCGCTGGTGAATCAGCGCCGCGACCATGCCATCTTCCCAGAGGCGCCGCCGGCCGTCGTCCTTTTGCACGCCGACCACCAGCACTTTATGCAGCGGCGGCCCGCTAAAGGCCGGATCCTTCCATCGATCGATCAGCGAGGTGCTCAGGCAGCCGCTTAAGCTCAGCAGGCATGCGAGCCCCAGGATCAGACTGAACTGGCGCGCCCTTCGGCGACTCAATGTAGAAGCATCCATGGCAAGGCTCTCCTGATGGCAAAATACCCCACGATTTGACTCCACTGCACTGCGAGATTGCATGTTCCACAACCTAACGCCCACCGTCCGGGCGCTCCTTTATGCCAATCTGATCGTTTACGGCCTGGAATGGTTGACAGGCGATCGGTTGCTCGTGAGCTTCGCGCTCTGGCCCTTGGGGGCCGACCGACAGTACGGTACGCCGCCTTTCGAGCCGTGGCAGCTCGTGACGTATGCGTTTCTGCACGACACCTCCAGCCTCTGGCATCTGCTCGGCAATATGTTTGCACTCTACATGTTTGGCCCGGACGTCGAGCGAACGCTCGGCTGGCGCCGATTCTCGCTCTATTACTTCGCCTGTGTGATCGGTGCGGGCCTTGCTCAGCTCTGGGTGGTGCGCGCGATCTCCCCCGGTCCGTACGAGACCATTGGTGCATCGGGGGGCATCTTCGGTTTGCTGCTGTTCTACGGCATGACTTTCCCGCACCGAAAGTTGCTGCTGCTGTTCCCGCCCGTGCCCATGCCGGCTTGGCTGTTCGTAACGCTCTACGGGATTTTGGAGTTGTCGCTGGGTGTTTTCGGCCGAGCGCAGGGCGTGGCCCACTTTGCCCACCTCGGGGGCATGGCGACCGGCTTGGCGCTGATCCTGTACTGGCGCAGCGTTCGCGGTCCGAGCGCTAGCTGACCTTCATACCGGGCAGCGCCCCCGCGGCAGCTTCAATCAAAAATACCCCGCTGTCCTGCTGGCTGCTGGCGCAAAGCACCATGCCTTGCGAGACCCCGAAGCGCATTTTGCGCGGCGCCAGGTTGGCGACCACGATCACCTGACGGCCGACCAGCTGTTCAGGCTGGTAGCCAGCGCGGATGCCCGAGAAAACCGTGCGCTGCTCGCCGCCGAGATCCAGCGTCAGGCGCAGCAGCTTGTCCGAACCCTCGACGGTCGAGGCCTCGGCAACGCGCGCTACGCGCAGGTCGAGTTTGGCGAAATCCTCGATGCTGATGGTCGCTGGAGCCGTCGCGGCAGACCCCGCGGTCGGCGTCGTCGTCGCGGGCGCGCTCGGTTCGACCAGCGTGGCCACTGCGGCTGGATCGAGCCGCGTCGCCAGCGGCTGGTAGGGGGCCAGTGCGCTCCCTAGCAGCGGCGTTCGGACCGCGGACCAATCGCTGAAGCATGTTCCCAGGAACGCCGCCGCGGCTTGCGCCATGCGCGGCAGCACCGGCGTGAGGTAACCCACCAATACGCGAAACAGATTCACTCCCTGCGTGGCGATCGCACGCACCTCATCGGCCCGAGCCGCATCTTTGGCGAGCGCCCAGGGCTTGTGCTGATCCACGTAGCGATTGGCGCGGTCGGCCAGCACCATGATCTCGCGGATCGCCGCGGCATATTCGCGCGCCTCGTACAGGGCGGCGATGGGCTCGGCGGCCGCGGTGAATTCCTCGTAGAGCGGCGCATCCGCCAGTGCCGGCGCCAGCCGTCCGCCGCCGCGCTCGATGAAACCGGCGCAGCGGCTGGCGATATTGACGAGCTTGCCGACCAGATCGGAGTTGCTGCGCGCGACGAAGTCCTCGAGGTTGAAGTCGATGTCCTCGATGCCGCTGCCGAGCTTGGCGGCGAAATAGTAGCGCAGCGGCTCGGGCGGCAGGCGCTCCAGATAGCGCTGGGCGGTGATGAAGGTGCCTCGCGATTTCGACATTTTCTGGCCATTGATCGTCAGAAAGCCATGCGCGAACACCGCGCTGGGCCGTCGATACCCGGCGCCGTACAGCACGGCCGGCCAGAACAGCGTGTGGAAGTAACTGATGTCCTTGCCAATGAAGTGATACAGCTCGGAGGCGGACTCGGACTTCCAATACTCATCGAACGAGGCGCCGTGCGCGGCGCGCCAGGCCTCGAAGCTGGCGATATAGCCGATCGGCGCGTCGAACCAGACGTAGAAATACTTGCCCGGCGCATCCGGCACCTCGATGCCAAAATATGGCGCATCGCGCGAGATGTCCCAGTCCTGCAGTCCGGCTTCGAACCACTCGCCGAGTTTTGCGCGCACCGCATCCTGCAGGCTGCGCCCGGCCACATAGTCCCGCAGCATGGGCTCGAACGCCCCGAGTTTGAAAAACAGGTGATCCGACTCGCGCCACACCGGCTTGGTGCCGGTGACGGTCGACACCGGATCGATCAGATCCGCCGGCGTATAGGTCGATCCACAAACCTCGCAGCTATCGCCAAACTGGTCGGGTGATTTGCAGCGCGGGCAGATGCCGCGCACGTAACGGTCGGGCAGGAACATACTGGCCTGCTCATCGTAGGCTTGCCGCACCGCCCGGCGCGTGATGAAACCGCCGGTGCGCAGCGCTTCATACAGCTCGCGCGTAAAACGCCGGTTTTCGGCCGAATGGGTCGAATGGAAGTGGTCGAATTCGATCAGGAAGCCACGGTAGTCGCGCTGGTGTTCCAGAGCGCTGCGCTCGATCAGGGCTTCCGGCGTCAGACCTTCCTGCTGCGCGCGGATCATGATCGGCGTGCCATGGGCATCGTCGGCGCAGCAATAGAGGCAATCATGACCGCGCAGCTTCTGAAATCTCACCCATATATCGGTCTGCATGGCCTCGATGATGTGACCGAGATGCAATGGGCCATTGGCGTAGGGCAGGGCGCTGGTGACGAGAATTTTGCGGGACATGGAAGCCGCTTGGCGATATAGATAAGCTCAGCATTATCGCACGCGGGCTCGACGTGCGTATGCGGACGCGCGTAGCGGCTGGCGCTTCAGGTATGCTCCCGGACGACGAAGCAATACGGAGCTTGCGTCCCACCAGTGAACTGCGTAACGAAGTGGAGCAAGAAGGCCGGTAAAGAGAGATAATCCGCTCATGCCGCTCTCCTTTACGCGCACGCTTCGTTTGAAGGTTCGTTCGGAAGCCTATGCGTGGCTCAATGCCGCAGCGCTCGAAGTGAACCAGGTCTTCAACTATTGCAATGAGACGAGCCTCAAGGCCGCCAGCCTCAAGCGAAAAGGGGTCTGTCTGCGTTTCGCCGGCAAGTGCGTGCGGGTGTTCGAGCGCGAGCGCCTGGAAGGCGTCACCTGTTCGGCTTGCGGCGCACTGAGTGGTCCGCGAGGGGTAAACGGGTTGATTGTAAGATCATGGCTATGCAGCGACTGCGGTGAGTCGCATGACCGAGACCAGAATGCGGCTCGGAATATCCTGATCGGGTGCAGGTGTCGGACCTCCGTGCGCGGGAACGAGTCTTCGCCCTCGCCCGTTCCGCCGCGCAGCGCCTCTCGCGCTCGCGAGGCAGGGACCGAAACAGCGAGAGCGGCGGCATGAGCACCGGGGAAACCGTCCTGGGCATTGGTGGTCTATTCTTCCGTGCGCGCGATCCCGAAGCGCTGGGTCGCTGGTATCAACGACATCTCGGCATCGGATTGGTGCCCTCGAATTACACGGACCCGCCGTGGTATCAGCAGGCGGGGCCGACCGTGTTTGCGCCGTTTGAACAGACGACCCATTACTTCGGGGATGCCGCCAAGCAGTGGATGATCAATTTCCGCGTCTCGAATCTCGATGCCATGATGGCGCAGTTGATTGCGGCCGGTATCAGCGTCACGGCCGACCCACAGCGCTATCCCAATGGGCGTTTCGCCCGCTTGTACGATCCGGAAGGCAATCCGATCGAACTGTGGCAAGCCGAGCCTGCGGAGGCTCCCGCTGCGCTGTGAGTGTTAGCATCGGGAACTTTTGGCCTCCATAGGCGCCGAACGGTTCTATAACGGGAGGCCCTATGCGCTGGCAAACCTATGTCGCTTTGGGTGTTGTGTCTCTGGCGTTGGCTTCAGCAGGTTGTGGCGGCAGCAGTTTGGGTGCTTCGGACACTTCGAGCACCCCCACCAACGCTTCGGCGGCCGGTATCTGGTCGGGGACCGACTCGGCCAGTGGGCTGACGCTCCAAGCATTCATCAATTCAGCCGGTCAGGCCGATTTCATCCGCGCTGACGGGGTGCAATACGTCGGCACGGTCCAGGTGTCCGGGAGCACGCTGGTGGTCAGTGTAGGTGGCTATGCCAACTTTGGCACCGCATTTTCCGGTGGTTCGACGAGCTACGGCATCGGCACTTTCGATGGCACGGTCAGCACCAGCACGTCGATAAGTGGCACGCTGAGCTTCACTCCTACGGGCGGCAGCGTCGAGACCAGCACTTGGACCCTGGACTTTCAATCCTCGCTCTACAATACCGCCTCCTCCCTCGATGCGATTGCAGGCAGCTACACCAGCGGCACGGCCTTCGTCGGCGGTGTGGACCCCATGAGCAGCGCGAGCGTTACGATTTCCAGCGGTGGCGTCATCTTCGGCCAGGGCTCCAGCAGCGGTTGCGTGCTGAGCGGCTCCCTGACGGTCGGCAACAGCAGCTACGACATCTATGAGGTCTCGTATACCCTCTCGAGCTGCACGGGCACGTACGTCAATCTGAACGGCGTGCAGTTCACGGGTCTCGCGGTACTCAACACCAAACCCACGCCGACGCAGGTCGTCATCGCAGTGACCGGACAGGCGGCGAGCGATGGCACGTATTACGGGCTGGTCACGGCGCTGACCGCGAGCTAGCGCCGCTTGCCTTAGGTCTGGTCCTTGAAGGGCTCGAACTTGACCTTGTTGATCCCTTTCCGGTAGGCCTCGGCGCCGCTGACCACACCGGCATCGAGCAGCTGCTGAATCGCGGTGTCCATGGTGCGCATGCCGTACTGCCCGCCGGCCTGCATGCTGTTCTCGAGCTGGTCGAGCTTGCCCTGGCGAATCAGGTTGGCGGTGGCCGAAGTGTTGATTAGGATTTCGAGCGCGGCCACGCGTCCGCCGCCATCGGTCTTGCGCAGCAGCTGTTGCGAGATCACGCCTCGCAGCGAGGTGGAGAGCATGGTGCGCACGTGCGACTGCTTGTCGGAGGGAAAGCCGTTGACCAGGCGATCGACCGTCTGCGCCGCGCCATTGGTATGTAGCGTGCCCATGACCAGGATGCCCATTTCCGCTGCGGTCACAGCGATGCTCATGGTCTCCAGGTCGCGCAACTCGCCGATCAGAATCACATCGGGATCCTCGCGTAACGCCGAGTGCAGGGCGGCGGCAAAGCTGGGTGCGTGCACGCCGATCTCGCGCTGGCTGATCAGGCACTTGTGGCGCGGATGCACGAATTCGATCGGATCCTCGACCGTCAGAATGTGGCCCTTGATGCGCTTGTTGATGTCGTCGATCATGGCCGCGAGCGAGGTGGATTTGCCCGAGCCGGTCTTGCCGGTGACCAGGATCAGCCCATTGTTGGCGCGGCACAGTTGCCGCACCGCCGCGGGCATGTCGAGCTGATCGAGGGTCAGCGCCTGCGAGGGTATGGCGCGCATCACCGAGCCCATGCCATTGAGCTGGCGCATGACGTTGACGCGGAATCGGCCCTTGCCCTCGAGCGTGTAGGCGAAGTCGGCGCCATCCTTTTGCTCGAAGCGCTCGACGGCCTTCTTCGGCATGATCTCGTACAGACTCGATTTGACAAACTCCGCAGTCAGCGCTTCCGAGCGCAATGGCGAGAGCTCGCCATACAGGCGGATACGCGGCGGGTCGCCGGCAATGAAGTGCAGATCGGAGCCGCGCCGGCGCACGATCTCCTCAAGAAACTGATCGATCTGCGCCATGACGTTCGAGCTCAGCCCCCGGTGGGCTGGACGCTCGTGGCATCCAGGCGCGGCATCATGCTGGTGTCGGTCACGAACTTCTGGAACATCCGCTTATCGCTGGCGTAGGCGTAGGCATCGTCAGGGTCGATTTCGCGCGCGTTCAGCGCCTGCTGCAGCGCCTGATCGAACAATTGCATGCCGAAGTCGCGCCCCATCTGCAATTGGGTGGGGATCTGATGCGTTTGATCGCTGGTAATGAGCTTCGCGATCGCCTTGGTCATGACCATGACCTCGATGATTGCGCGGCGGCTGCGCCCCTCTGCGCTCTTGACCAGGATCTGCGTGACCACGGCCAGCAGGCTTTGTGACAGGAAACCCTTGGTTTGTTCGCGTTCCTGAGCCGGCAGCGCATCGATCAGACGGTCGATGGTCTTGACCGCGCTGGTGGTGTGCAGCGTGCCGAGCACCAGATGTCCGGTTTCGGCCGCAGTCATCGCCATACGGATGGTCTCGGCGTCACGCAGCTCGCCGACCAGGATCACGTCCGGATCCTCGCGCATTGCGGCGCGCACGCCTTCCGCGAAACTCGGGATGTGCGTGCCCAGTTCACGCTGGATGACCTGACTGGATTTACTGCGGTGAACGAATTCGATCGGATCCTCGAGGCTGATGATGTTGAGCCGGCGGCCGGTGTTGAGCAAATCGATCATGGCTGCGAGCGTGGTGGACTTGCCGGTGCCGGTCGAGCCGGTCACCAGGATCATCCCCTGATGGTAGTCGCACAGCTTGGTTACGATCGCCGGCAGGCCGAGCTTGGCGAGGCTTGGGATTTCGGAAGGGATGGCGCGAAAGGTGGCGCCCAAACCGGTGTCCTTGCGGTATACGTTGACGCGAAAGCGGCCACCTTCGCCCGAGACGTAGGAGAAATCCAGGTCGTTGCCGAGCCGGAGATGATCCGATTGATTCGGCGTGAGGATCTCAGTGACGTAGCTCTCGAGTTCCGTGTCACGCAGATCGCGGAATTTGATCGGCTCGAGATCGCCGTGCTGGCGCACCATCGGCGGTACCCCGACCGCAAGATGGATATCCGAGCAGCCCTGCTGCGTGCCAAGTTTCAGGAACGCGTCGATACGTGCCACTGTATTTTTCCCTAGCGGCTTCCCTGGCGGGACAGTCCTACTTGCCGATGTTTAACCCAAACGCTCAAGCCGGATCAACGCCTTACAGCGCGAAATTTGACCCAGTGCACGGAGTTTGGCAACGGCGGGGCCCAATCCCGCCGGTCCGGGGGTCCGGGGGCGATCCCGCCCGGGGCGGCAGGATTACAGAAAACGCTCCAGAGCGCCTCGGAATTCGTCCATGGTCTGGAAGCGCTTGGTCTTGTCGACCGCCATGGCCTTGACCACAATCTCGGCCAGGTTGGCGGACAGCTGGGCATTGATCTCCTGGGGTGCGCGCGCTTTGCCCTGCACGTGCTGATACATCACGGCCATGTGATCGCCTCGCGAATAGGGCGGAACACCGGTCAGCATTTCGTACAGCATGACGCCCAGGGCATAGACATCCGCGCGCTCGTCGACCTTGCGGCCGAGGATCTGTTCGGGTGCCATGTATTTGGGTGAGCCAATGACGTAACCGGTCTTGGTCAGCTGGGTATCGCCCTCGCGCTGGGCGGCAGCGACTCCGAAATCCACGATCTTGAGCAGCGCCTCGTCATTGATGAGCACATTCGCCGGCTTGAGATCGCGATGCACGATACCTACCTGGTGGGCGACCGCCATGCCGGTGGCGATATCGATGCCGAACTGCAGTGCGCGCTTCTGCGCCAATGGCTTCTCGTTGATGATTTCCGAGCCCAGCGTGTGCGACTTGAAGTACTCCATCGAAATGGCGTAATTGCCCTGGATGTACAGGAAGTCGTAGATGCGAATGACGTTGCGGTGCGTGATCTTGCGCGAGTAGCGCAGCTCGTGCACGAACCGCTTCATGATCTCCTCATCTTCGGCAACATTCGGGTTCAGGAACTTCAGGATCAGACGTTCCTCGACCACGGTGTCTTCCATCAGCAGCACCGTGCCGAATGCGCCGCGGCCGATGCGCTCGATGTATTTGTAGCGGCCCTCGATCACATCGCCCGGAGTGAGCGTGGAGATGTCGAGGCGGGCGCCGCCGGCATTGGCCACCTGCTGCACCACCTTCGCCACTTCGCGCTCGGGGATCAACAGTGTGCGCGGCGGCTCGACCGGCCGCACGCCGGTGCGGACTGGACGCGTGGTGCCGACCTGCGTCTGCGCCGTAAGGGCGCCGACGCCGGCCGAAAAGCGCACCTCCAGCTCGGTCAGGGCGCGCACCGCCGCGCGCGCAACGGTCGCATCGGCATTACCGGATTGGCCCTGCAATTGCACGCGGATCTGATCTGCCTGCTGCTCGTCGGACAGGCGCGCCAGGGCCTGGATCACCTCGACGCGAATTTCCTTCTCGTTGCGCGCGAGCAGCGGCAGCAGCAGACCCACTGACTTCGAGTCGCCGAGCTTGCCAATCGCGCGCACCACGACCGGCACCGCACGCGCGTTGCCTGCGCGCAGCATCTCGTACATGCGCGGCACGGCACGCTTGCTGCCGATTTCCGCCAGCGCATCGACCGCACGTTCACTGACCCACCAATCGGCGTCCTTGGTGGCTTCGATCAGGTGATTGATCGCGCGCTCGTCCTTGGTCTGATTCAGGATCTCGACCGCGGCGCGGCGGATGTCCTCGTCGCGATCGCGCACCAGTTCGAGCACCGCATCGATGACCTTGGGCCCGCCGATCTTGCCGAGGGCATCGCCGGCGCGGCTGCGTACCCACCAGTCGTCGTCTTTCAGGGCCTGCAGCAGATACTTCACCGAGCGCGCATCGCCAACCTCGTTCAGGACCTCGACCGCGCAACGCCGCGCCTGCTCAGACTCGTCCTTGAGCACCGGCACGAGGTGGCGGATGGTTTCGGGATCGCGCGCACGTTGCAGCAGCTCGACCGCGCGGTTCTGCACCTCGATTTCAGGATCACGCAACAGTGCGCAGATGCGCGCAACGTCGATCGGCCCATCCATTTTGGATAGCGCCGCGAGCGCGGCAGTGCGGATCATCTTGTTGTTGTCCGCTATCTGCGTCTGCAGCGCGCGCTGTACTTCAGGTTTATTGAAGCGCGCTAGAATATTGACGATGTGCAGCCGCGCGATAGGATCCTTGCCCTGCAGCCGTCCCAGCAGTTCCGGCAGCGCCGCCTCGTCGGCCGCTTCAGCGATGATGCGAAACAGCGCAGCCTTTTCGTTCGGCTCCTGCGCATAGGCCGCGGTCAGCAGCTCGCGAACGGAGAAGCGCTGGCGCTGGCCGTTGATCACATCCAGCAGCGCCGACTTGGCGATGCCCGGCGTCGACAGCGCGTCGAGCAGCAGGTGCGGCGGATAGCCGCGGCTGCTGGTCAAGGCCCAGGCGATACCGGCGACCGCGCGGGGACTGCCCTGGACCATCGCCTGGGCGTATTGCGGGAAAGTCTTGGCGTTGGCAAGCGTCGCAAGCACATCGACGAAGGCGACCGTCGCCTGCTTGTCCGCTTCCGGCAGCGCGGCGATCACGGCCTCGATTGCGCCGGGCCCGATGTCCTTGAGCTTGCCGATAGCCTTTTGCGTCTCGGGGCTCATCAGATCGTTGGTCGACTTGATCTGTACGATCAGTCGATCGGCGCGCAGGTTGGTGAAAAAACTCATTCCGCCGTGTTAATATTGTAATGTGGGCCGCTGATCCAGCCGTTCGCCCACATTTTCTGGTGGCCAGGAGACTTCAAGCAAGCGTGGATTATGCCATGTTTGCTGCGGTTCACCGCCGTACTTGCCGCCTGCAGGAAAAGAGCACATGCCGATTACCGAGGCCAGCGTTCGTGCGGCCGTTGAAAGCTTTGTCGAGCCTTATCTGCAGCAGACTCTGGCGCAAGCCGGGGCCTTGCGCGCTGTCGAATTCGCGCAAAACACGCTGCTGGTCCGAATTGAACTGGGCTTTCCGACACTTGGTTATAGGCACTCCCTGCAATTGGCGCTGCAGGCACACCTGCGCGCACTCGACGTCGCTGTTCCGCTGACTCTGGAGCTGAGCAGCGCGATCCTGCCACATGCCGTACAGCGCAACCTCAAGCCGCTCGCCGGCGTCAAGAATATCGTCGCGGTGGCCAGCGGCAAGGGCGGAGTTGGCAAATCCACTGTCGCCGTCAACCTGGCGCTGGCGTGGGCGGCCGGCGGCGCCCAGGTCGGAATCCTCGATGCCGACATTTACGGTCCCAGTCAGCCCCTCATGCTCGGCCTTACGGGGCAGCATCCGAGCTCCCCTGACGGTAAGCTCATCCACCCTCTGCGGGCACATGGTCTGGTCGCGATGTCGATTGGCTTTCTGGTCGACCCGGCCCAAGCCGTGGTGTGGCGTGGACCGATGGTCACACACGCACTCACGCAGATGCTCACGGACACCGAATGGGGCGAGCTCGACTACCTCGTGGTCGACATGCCCCCCGGCACCGGCGACATTCAGCTCACGTTGGCGCAGCAGGTGCCGGTGTCCGGCGCCATTATCGTCACCACGCCGCAGGATATTGCACTGGCCGACGCGCGCAAGGGGCTGGCGATGTTCGAGAAGGTCTCGGTGCCGGTGATCGGCATCGTCGAGAACATGAGCGTGCACGTCTGCAGTCACTGTGGCCACGTCGATCACATCTTCGGCGCCGGCGGCGGGGCGCGTCTGGCCGCCGAGCACGGCGTCGCGCTGCTCGGAGAGCTGCCGCTCGATACGCGCATTCGCGAGCAGGCGGATGGCGGGCGACCCACGGTCGTCGCCGAGCCGGATAGCCCGGCTGCGCAAGCCTATATCGACGCCGCCAGGCGGGCCGCTGCGGTGCTGTCGCGCCGCGCCCGTGATCGCAGTGCATTGTTCCCAAAGATCGTGATCGAAGACAGCTAATGACCACAGCAGCGGCCGCGAATCGATGAGTATCAAATCGGATAACTGGATCCGGCGCATGGCACAGGAGCACGGACTGATCGAGCCTTTCGAGCCCGAACAGGTGCGGCAAAACGCTGCCGGGCGCATCGTCTCGTACGGCACCTCGAGCTACGGCTATGACGTGCGCTGTGCCCGCGAATTCAAGATCTTCACCAACATCAACTCGACCATCGTCGATCCGAAGCGCTTCGACGAGAAAAGCTTCGTCGACGTCTCGGCGGATGTGTGCATCATTCCTCCCAATTCCTTCGCGTTGGCCCGCACGGTGGAATATTTCCGAATACCGCGCAATGTGCTGACGGTGTGTCTCGGAAAATCGACTTATGCGCGCTGCGGAATAATAGTGAATGTGACGCCGCTCGAGCCCGAGTGGGAAGGGCACGTGACGCTCGAGTTCTCCAACACCACGCCCTTGCCCGCGAAGATCTACGCCAACGAGGGCGTCGCGCAGATGCTGTTCTTCGAGTCCGATGAAGTGTGCGCGACCTCATACGCCGACCGCGGCGGCAAGTATCAGGGCCAGCGCGGCGTCACGCTGCCAAAGGCCTAAGAGGGGCTGAGCGGTGCGCCGCTGCCAATCGCGCGTTGCTCAGGTACGCCGAAGCTGC
>DAIMZW010000011.1:0-25874 GCA_036733765.1 Steroidobacteraceae bacterium | reverse complement strand
GGGCTGAGCGGTGCGCCGCTGCCAATCGCGCGTTGCTCAGGTACGCCGAAGCTGCTGCCTTGGCCTTGGACGATGCTACGCCCGGTCTGGCGCTGAAACACCAGCAGGTCGAACGACGACTGCCTGATACAAGCGCTCATTGACCCAGGTGTTATAAGCAGCAAGCAGCTGGAAATGCGACTTCATGCAGGCGCTCCGCCTAATCGCCCTTGAGTGTTTCGATCTCCATGGTCCACTCGACGCTGTCGAGGCGCTTTTGCTCGACGCGCACGGGCACATAGCCTTTCGCGGGCGCACACCAGAAGCGTGTGACGCGTGGTGAGCCCTCATGATGGCTCGCATAGACCACCGTTTCGATGCGCCCCAGCTTGGTGGCGATCGTCTCCGTGCCTTCGCGCCGGTAGCTGTAGTCGCGCAAGGAATTTTTGTCGATCATCGACAGGTTAGCCGGCACTTGACCCTGACGCAGCGCGAACAACAGCGCAATCTGTATCGACAGATCGTCCTGTACCCCACTCTTGAGCGGTAGATCCACTTTCACGCCCTCATACACGCCGCTGGCGTGGCCCGCATCCCAGTCGAAGGTCACGTCGGCCCCGCGCTCGTTCGCGGACGTGCCGTCGGTGGCGTGGTAGCTCAGCGGTTGCACGCCCTGCTCGGTCACGCGCAACACACTCTGTAACTTGGGCCGCAGCGGATACAGGTTACCCAAGCCGCGCGGCTCGCTGTTCGAACTGTAGACCCAGGTTTCGCCCTGGCGCTGCTCGAGCTTGAGCGTGGAGACGGCGATGGCCGCGCCGTGCCAGATCCAGGTGTAAGAGGCTTGAAAAGGCGCGAGCGTGCCGGCCGCCGCCGCCGCCGCCGCCGCCGCCGCCGCCGCCGCCGCCGCCGGCGAGGCGGGGCTCAGCGAGGCGATCATGCACAGCAGCCACGGGGCGAGCCGCCTAGCGGCGCGTGCGAGGCGGCTTGTGTGGCTAGGCATGAGCGCCGGCGTTAACGGGCCTTTGAGCATGCTGTTCGTCCTCGACGATGGGTGCGCTCAGCGCCTTTCCATCCAGCACAATCGTGGCGCCTTGGAGCTTCAGGCGGCCAGCAGCGATCAGCCCGATCACCATCGGATAGATCCTATGCTCCTGCAACACCACGCGCGCGGCCAGGCTTTGTTCGGTGTCGTCGGCCTGGACCGCTACCCGCGCCTGGCAGATGACCGGCCCGCCATCGAGCTCGTCGGTCACGAAATGCACGCTGGCCCCGTGCTCGCGCTCACCGGCTTGCAGAACCCGGCGGTGCGTATGCAGGCCTTTGTATTTGGGCAGCAGCGAGGGATGAATGTTGAGTAGACGACCGGCGTAGCGCTGCACAAACGCCGCAGACAGGATGCGCATGAAGCCCGCGAGCACGAGCAGTTCGGCACCGCTGCGGTCGATGGCCTCGCCCAGCGCGGCTTCAAAGACCGCGCGACCTTCGTATCCTCTGGCCTCGATCACGGCAGTGGCCAGCCCCAAGGCGCTGGCGGCGGGGATGCCAGCGGCATCGCCGCGATCGCTGATAACGAGCACGAGTTCCGCGGCGAGCTGCCCATCCAGACAGGCGCGCGCGATGGCGGCCATGTTGCTGCCTCGTCCGGATATCAGTACGGCGAGCTTGAGCTTGCCGTGGATGTTCATGGATCAGTGATCGCTTTCAATCACGACGCCACGGTTACCGCGTCGCACCTCGCCGAGCAGCAGCGCGGTCTCGCCGTGGTGCGCGAGCAGCCGCAGGGCCTCATCGGCGCGTCCGCTCGCCACGATTGCGATCATGCCGATGCCGCAGTTGAAAGTGCGATGCATCTCCGCGTCCTCGATGCGTCCGGTTCGCGCCAGCCATTCGAACACCGCCGGCCGCGGCCAGGCCCGTCGTTGTAGAACGACTTCCAGTCCGGTGCGCAGCACGCGCGGAATGTTGTCGGTCAGGCCCCCGCCGGTGATGTGGGCCAGCCCGTGCACGGGCAGTTCGCGCATTAAGGCCAGCAGTGATTTGACATAAATACGCGTCGGCATCAGCAACTGCTCGAGCAGCGGCCGCCCAGCCAGTTCGGTGGCGCTCGTGGCGCCGGCGAGCGCGATCAGTTTGCGTATCAGCGAATAGCCGTTGGAATGCGGCCCGGAGGAGGCGAGGCCGATGACCGCATCGCCGGGCTCGACGCGAGCACCATCGATGATCGCGTCCTTTTCGACCACTCCGACGCAAAAGCCTGCGAGATCGTAGTCGTCGCCGCCGTACATGCCAGGCATCTCGGCGGTCTCGCCGCCGACCAACGCTGCGCCGGCCTGTGTGCAGCCCTCAACGATGCCTTCGATCACGCGGGCCGCGACGTCGACGTTCAGGCGCCCGGTCGCATAGTAGTCCAAAAAAAACAGCGGCTCGGCGCCCTGCACGATAACGTCGTTCGCGCACATCGCGACCAGATCGATGCCGATCGTGTCGTGGCAGGCGGTCTCGATGGCGAGCTTGAGCTTGGTGCCGACCCCATCGGTGCCCGATACCAGCACTGGCCGGCGATAGCGATCGAGCGGCAATTCGACCATGGCGCCAAAGCCGCCGATGCCCGCCAGCACTTCCGGGCGCATGGTGCGTGCCACGAGTGGCTTGATGCGCTCGACCAGTGCATCACCCGCATCGATATCGACACCGGCATCACGGTAGGTGTAGCTGTGCGGCTTGCTCATGAGGACTGGCCCGGGAACACTTGCCGCCGCGTGCGCAGCGGGCTGTTGAGCACGTTATAGTAGCCGAGGGAGGCCGACGAAACATGCATCGCGCGCGCGAATTTTTTCTGTCCTGGCCGCTGCTGCCGCTGCTGGTGAGCACTTGGGCGGCGGCCGTGAGTGCCGCGCCGGTGCCCTCACTATTTGCCGCCGTCGTGCCGGATGCCGATCCACAACGCTCGGCGCAGCTGGCGATGCGCGAAGTCCTGGTGCGGCTCGTGGGTTCGCGCGAGGCGGCCGACGATCCTGCGCTTGCCGGCGTGATCGGGGATGCCAAGCGCTACGTGCAACTCGAGCGCAACACTACGCGCGGCGCGACTCAGGTGATCTTCGACGGACCGGCGCTGCGGGCCGCGGTCGCGGCCGCCGGGCGCAGCGTGTGGGATCCGGATCGACCGCTGGTGTGGGTGGTGCTGCCGGCACTGGGCGGCGCCGCAACCGATGATCTGCGCGCGCAGCTGAACGCCGCGGCGCAAGTGCGCGGCTTGCCGATCGCACTGGTGTCGGCCGACAGCCCGGGCGCGGTCAGCCCCAACAGTGCCAATGCGGGCTCGGCTGCCGTGCTGGCCGCCGCGCGGCGAGCCGGCGCGGGGGCGGCCTTGCTGGCGCAATCCTCGCCTTCCGATCCCCAAGTACTGCAATGGACGCTGGTGGCGCCGATCGCGGAGGGTCGTTGGGTCGGTGGCGCGGTGGCTGCAATCGATGGGGCCACCGATGAGCTGGTACACGCCGCCCGCGAACTCGATGGCGCGCCGTTGACTGAGTTCGACTGCCGTATTGCCGGCGTCCTCGACCTGCCCGGCTTTACCGCGGTGCTCGGCTCGGTCAGCACAGCCCCTGGGGTCAGCGAAGTCACGGTCCGGGCGGTCGATGCCGATCAGCTCACCTTGCACCTCAAGGCTCGCGGCGGTGCCGCAGGTCTGGCGCGCGCGTTATCCGGTGACCGCCTGCGCCCAACCGGCGCGAGCGGCGATGGCGCACTGCAATACCGCTACCAAGCCGGACTGTGAACGCATCGCATGCGCCACCTGCCGAATCTGATCTCCCTGCTGCGCATCGCGCTGATCTGGCCGATCGTCGCCTCGCTCGAGCAGGGCGCCTACCCGCGCACGCTGCTGTTGTTATTCACTGCGGCGTTCAGCGATGGCCTCGATGGCTTTCTGGCCAAGCGCTACCATTGGACTTCGGAACTCGGCAAAGTCCTCGATCCGCTCGGCGACAAGCTGTTGCTGATCGCGGTGTTTCTGGTTGCGACCTGGTACGGGCTGATCCCGCGCCCGCTCACCATCGTCGCGGTCGCGCGTGATGTCATGATCGGGTTTGGTGCGCTGATCTACCGTATCGGCTGGGGTCCGCTCAATGGCCGTCCCATGATCAGCAGCAAGATCAACACGCTGTTACAGCTGTTGTACGTGCTGGCCGTGGTCGCGAACGCAGGCTTCCAGCTGCCACCGCCGAGCATCCTCTTTGCCCTTGAGTGTCTGACCTACGCCACGCTGTTGATCAGCGGCTTTCTGTACGCACGCGAGTTCACGAGCCGCGCACTCGAGGTCGCGCGCGCTTGAGGCGCGCTGCGCCAGGGCAGCGAATCGCATGGTGATGCAGCAGCTGCCACTGGCCATGCGGCTGCGCGAGCGAGCCGTGTTCGAGAGCTTCGTGCCCGGGCCGAATCTCGAGGCCGTCGAACACTTGCGGGCGATCGCGCAAGGCGTCGGCGTCGAAGTCAGCTGGATCTGCGGACCTGCCGGCGTCGGCAAGAGCCACCTGCTGCAGGCAGTTTGCGCGCTCGCGCAACGCCGCGGAGTTAGCGTGGCCTATCTGCCGCTTGGCCAACTGCGCTCGCTTGGCCTCGAGACGCTCGAGGGCTGGCAGGCCGCACGCGTGCTCGCACTCGATGATCTCGCGCTCGTTGCCGGCGAACGCGCCTGGGAGCAGCGGCTGTTTGGTCTGTACCGCGAGGCGCAGGAGCGCGGCGCGGCGCTGATCGCCGCGGCGGTCGAGCCGCCGCTGTTGCTGCACTTCGCGCTGCCGGATCTCGCCTCGCGCTTTGCGGCCGCGACACTGTTGCCGCTGCGGCCGCTGGACGAAGGCGAGCAGCGTGAGGCTCTACGGCTGCGCGCGCGCGCGCGCGGACTGGAACTGCCGGAGGAGACCGCACTCTACTTGCAGCGGCGCTTCCCACGAGATCTGCCCACGCTCTACCATCTACTCGATACGATCGATGAGGCGGCGCTGCAAGCGCAGCGCCGCCTGACCGTGCCGTTCATCCGCTCGGTGCTGACCCCGGAGCCGCCGGAGCCGTGAGGGTGACCGCGAGTTGCGCGACGCGCCGGCCCAGCGCCTGCGCCAGGGTGCGCTCATCCTCGGTGAGTTCCTGCTGTACGCTTGCCACGTGGGAAGCGCCGTAGGGTGTGCCACCGCTGCGCGTGACATTGAGGGCGCGCTCGCTGTAGGGCAGACCAACCAGGTACATGCCGTGGTGCAGGAGCGGCAGCATCATCGATATCAGCGTGCTCTCCTGGCCGCCATGCATGCTCTGGCTGGCGGTAAAAACCGCGGCGGGCTTGCCGGCCAGCGCCGCATCCAGCCACAGACCCGACGTGCAGTCGAGGAAATACTTGAGCGGGGCGGCCATGTTGCCGAACCGCGTCGGGCTGCCGAGCATGAGCCCATCGGCGCGGCGCAGCTCCTCGAGCGTGGCATAGGGGGGGCCCTGGTCGGGCACCGGTTTCGCGGCCGACTCGTTGCTCGCGCTCACGGCCGGCACCGTGCGCAGCGTCGCGCTGGCACCGGCCACTGATTCGATGCCGCGACAGGCCTGTCGGGCCAGCTCGGCGGTGCTGCCGTAGCGCGAGTAATAGACCACGAGTATCTGCGCCATCGGTGCGCAGTCTAACCGCTCAGGGAGGGCGCCGCCGCGCTGCGGTATCATCGCGTATGAGCCTTGCATTTGAATCGGCCGACCGCCTCGTCGTGCGCCGCTGCCTGGTCTCGGGGCGCGTCCAGGGGGTCTACTATCGCGCAAGCGCAGCCCAGCGCGCCCGCGCCGCCGGCATCACCGGCCACGCACGCAATCTGCCGGATGGACGCGTCGAGGTGCTGGTCTGCGGGACCGACAGCGCGGTCGGCGAGTTCATTGCGTGGTTATGGATCGGGCCGGCGGCCGCGAAGGTCAGCGATGTCGCGGCCGAAGCGATCGAGCTGGCGCTGGAGGAGCTACCGCAGGAGTTCAGGACCGCTTGAACGGAGCTCGTCCCAGGTCGTCGGCGCCATTCCAATAGCTCGTCCACCGCACGATGACGCGGTCCGGATAGTCGCGGTGACCGACACTGCCGTTGTAGCGTTCGAGTGCGCGCCGCACGTCGCGTTGCTCATTGTCGAGGTAGTAACGCAGGATGGCGCAACCCATGCTCACGTTGGCCGCGACGCGCGTGAGCTCATAGCGACGCATGCCGAGCTGCTCGGGCCAGAAGGGCATGACCTGCATGAGTCCGACGGCCCCGGTGCTGGAGACGGCCCATCGATCAAAGCCGCTTTCGACATCGAGCACGGCCATCACCAAGCCCGCCGGCAGCACCGAGACGCCACTGCGATGGGTTTCGCAATACACGGTCTGCAGGATTTCGAGCCGCTCGGGGTCATTCCTTACGTAGCGCCGCAACTTTGGCTCCATCAGCGTGTACCAGACCGCCGAGTCGTACTGGTCGGCGAAGCACTGCGCCTGATCGATAGCCTGCTGCACCACCGCCCGCAGTTCCGGGTCCTGCTGCGCTGATCGCTGGGCCGGCGCGGGCTTAGGTGTAGCAGCGGCGCTGATCGTGCTGCCGAGCGCGAGCCACATCAGCCCGATCCCGCTTACCGGCCACCACGCCCTGCAGCGTGCGCGCGCGCCGCTAGAGCTGCAGCCGTGCGCGGATGAACTCGAGCGCCTCATGCTGCGGAAAATCCTCGCTGTCAGTGGCGCGGCGATGGCGATATTCGAGCGTGCCGGCCTTGAGCCCGCGCTCGCCGATGACGATACGGTGCGGGATGCCGAGCAGTTCGGCGTCGGCGAATTTGACGCCGGGACGGGCATCGCGATCGTCGTAGAGCACCTCGATGCCGGCAGCGCCGAACTGCGCGTAGAGCGCATCGGCCGCGGCGCGCACCTGCGCGGATTTCTCCATGTTGAGCGGCACCAGCACGACATGAAACGGCGCAATGGGGTCCGGCCAGATTATCCCGCGTTCATCGTGATTCTGTTCAATCGCGGCGGCAACGATACGCGTCACACCAATGCCATAACAGCCCATAAGCATCTCCACGGGCGCACCGGCCTCGTCGAGCACCGTGGCGTTCATCGCGGCGCTATATTTGCGGCCGAGCTGAAAAATATGACCGACTTCAATGCCACGCGCGATGCTGAGCTGCCCGTGGCCGGAGGGACTCGGATCACCGGGCACCACGTTGCGCAGGTCAACGCCGAGGGGCTCGGGCAGGTCACGGCCCCAGTTGACGCCCGTCCAGTGCACATCCTTTTCATTCGCCCCGCAAACAAAATCCGCCACTGCCAGCGCGGCATGATCGGCATAGACGCGCACACCCTCGAGCCCGACGGGCCCGATGAAGCCGGGCTCGCAGCCGCAAGCGCTGTTCACCTCGGCGATGCTCGCCAGGCGCAAGGGGCTCGCGACCCCCGGCAGCCGCTGCGCTTTGAGGGCATTGAGCTCGTGGTCGCCACGCACGATGAGCGCCACCGGCGCCCCTTCGCTGCCGGCCACAATCATGGTCTTGAGGCACTGCGCGGGCGGTACCCGCAGCAGGGCGCTGAGCTCGGCAATGGTGCGCGCAGCGGGTGTGGGCACGCGCGTGAGCGGCGCCCCCGGGGCAGGCCGCGGGGCGGCGGGCGGCAGCGCCGCGGCCAACTCGACGTTGGCGGCGAAATCGTCGGCGTCGGAGACGGCGATAGCGTCCTCGCCTGACGCGGCCAGCACTTGGAATTCCTCCGAGGCGCTGCCGCCGATCGCGCCGGTATCGGCCTGTACAACGCGAAAATCCAACCGCATACGCTCGAACATACGCGTGTAGGCGGCGCGCATCGAGGCGTAGCCCTGCGACAGCGAGTGTTCGTCGGCATGGAACGAGTAGGCGTCCTTCATGATGAATTCGCGGCCGCGCATGACGCCAAAACGCGGTCGTATCTCGTCGCGGAACTTCAGCTGGATCTGATAGAAATTGACCGGCAGCTGGCGATAGCTCTTCAGTTCGCGCCGCGCAATGTCGGTGATCACCTCTTCGTGCGTCGGGCCGATCACAAAGTCACGCTCGTGGCGATCCTTGATGCGCAATAGCTCCGGGCCGTATTCACTCCAGCGGCCCGACTCCTGCCACAGCTCAGCGGGCTGAACGGCGCTGAGAAGCAGCTCGAGGGCGCCGGCGCGATTCATCTCCTCGCGCACGATGCCTTCCACCTTGCGCAGGGTACGCAGACCCAAGGGCAGCCAGTTGTAGATGCCGGCAGCAAGGCGGCGAATCAGTCCGGCGCGCAACATGAGCTGATGACTGACGACGTCGGCTTCGGACGGCGTTTCCTTGACGGTATGGATCGGGTATTGGGACAGACGCATGAAGGGGGCAGAAGCGCTCGTTGCGGGTTTGGGGTCGGCAATCCTAACAGGCCTGTTGCCTTACGCCGCAAGCGACCTATGATGCCCCCAACATGGATCCAGAGCGCCTACCCGTGCGGACCCAGCCTCGCGGCATCTACCTGCTACCAAACCTGCTGACCACCGGTTGCCTGTTTTCCGGTTTCTACGCCATTGTCGCGGCCATCGACGGTAACTTCGAACGTGCCGGCATTGCGGTCTTCGTCGCCATGATCTTCGACGGCCTGGACGGACGCGTCGCGCGACTTACCAGCACCGAGACCGCCTTTGGCAAGGAATACGACAGCCTGGCGGATATGGTGGCCTTCGGCCTCGCACCGGCCATCGTCTCCTACCAATGGGGCGTGGCGAGGATCGCCGAGTACGGCAAGCTCTGGTATCGCTTTGGCTGGCTGGCCGCCTTTTTCTACGCTGTCGCCGCCGCCCTGCGGTTGGCCAAATTCAATGTGCGCGTGGGGGGAGACAAACGCTATTTCGAAGGCCTGCCCAGCCCGTCAGCCGCCGCCATCGTCTCAGCATTCCTCTGGAAATCGAGCGAATGGCGCGAACCGGGGTTGCCCGGATTGATCCTGGCCTTCGCGATCACCGCCGCGGCCGGGGCGCTCATGGTTTGCCGATTCAGTTATCTCAGCTTCAAGAGTTTCGATCTGACCCGGCCGGTACGGTTCATATGGCTCGTAGTCGTGGCGCTGGGTTTCATCATCATTGCCCCGGATCCGCCGGCAGTACTGCTGGCAATATTCGGCGGCTACGCCCTCTGGTCGCCCGTGGTATGGCTGTGGCGGCGCATGCGCCGCTCCCGGCGCAGTGAGCGGGCCGCACTGAGCAAAGAACGCGCCGAATGAGCAGGCGCGAGCAGTACCTGGAGGCTTTGGGCGTCGATCTGTGGCGCTCGCGGGCCCCGGCGCTGAGCTCGGTACCGACTCCGGTCCTGGCTCCCGCACCGCGATCGGCGCACGCGCCGGCCTGGGAGGCGCTGCGTGCCGAGGTCAGCGTCTGCACACGCTGCGAGCTCAGCCGCGGGCGTACGCAGACGGTATTTGGGGTCGGCAACACGCAGGCCGAGCTGCTGGTCATCGGTGAAGCCCCGGGGGCCGAAGAAGACCGCCAGGGTGAGCCGTTCGTCGGCCGCGCCGGACAGCTGCTCAATGCAATGCTGCGCGCCATGGGTAATCCGCGCGAGAGTGTCTACATCGCAAACGTGCTCAAGTGTCGCCCGCCGGGCAATCGCGACCCAAAGGCCGAGGAAGTGGCCAGCTGCCTGCCGTATCTCCAGCGCCAGGTCGAGCTGCTGCAGCCGCGATTGATCGTGGCCGTCGGCCGTATCGCCGCGCAGAATCTACTCGCGACCGACACGCCGATCGGCCGTCTGCGCGGTCAGGTGCATCGCTTCGGTGAACGCGCAACGCCTTTGATCGTCACCTACCATCCGGCCTACCTGCTGCGCAGCCCCGGCGAGAAGCGCAAGGCCTGGGTCGATCTGAAGTTCGCGCGCGATGAGCTGGCGCGGTTGCGCTCGCAGCCCATGGCGGCGGCGGGCTAGCTAAGCGAGGGGTACAGTTCCCGATACGGGTGCTATGGCTGTCGTAAGACAAGACGCTATCGGGCTGCCCGAGGTGACGATCCGCAGCATGCACGAGGCGGATATCGCCCAGGTGGTGCGCATCGAGCGCGCGTCCTACGCTTTTCCCTGGACCGAGGGGATTTTTCGCGACTGCCTGCGCGTCAATTATTTCTGTCGCGTGGTCGAAATAGGCGCCGCGATCGTCGGCCACGCTGTCATGAGCGTCGGGGCGGCCGAGGCGCATCTGCTCAACGTGTGTATCGAGGAAGCCTATCGCTGCCGCGGCATAGGCGGGCGCCTGCTCAATCACCTGCTGCGGGCGGCGGCCGCGGCCGGGGCGGCCGCGGCCTTTCTGGAAGCGCGGCCCTCGAACCTGTCGGCAATCCGCCTGTATCAATCGCTCGGCTTCATGCAGATCGGCGTGCGTCGTGGCTACTACCAGGCGATCGGCGGCCGTGAGGACGCCATCGTGCTCAAACGCTACATCGATTAGACTCGCGCGCCCTCATGACTACGCTCGAGCAGGAAATCGCGCGGCGGCGTACGTTTGCCATCATCTCGCATCCGGATGCCGGCAAGACCACGCTGACTGAAAAGCTGCTGTTGTTTGGCGGCGCCATCGCCATGGCCGGCACAGTCAAGGGTCGCAAGGCCGCGCGTCATGCGACCTCGGACTGGATGCGGCTCGAGCAGCAGCGCGGCATATCCGTGACCAGCTCGGTCATGCAGTTCCCATACCGCGAACACGTGATCAATCTGCTCGATACTCCGGGGCACGAGGACTTCTCGGAGGACACCTACCGCACCTTGACCGCGGTGGATTCCGCGCTGATGGTGATCGATTGCGCCAAGGGCGTGGAAGAGCGCACCGTCAAGCTTATGGAAGTCTGTCGACTGCGCGACACGCCGATCATGACCTTCATCAACAAGCTGGATCGCGACGGCCGCGCACCGATCGAACTGCTCGATGAAATCGAACGCGTCCTGAAGATCCAAACCGCCCCGGTGACCTGGCCGATCGGCATGGGCCGCGAGCTCAAGGGCATTTATCACCTGCTCGAGGATCGCATCTACGTCTATGAGGCCGGAGAGCGCGGCCGCGTCGGCGACAATCGGGTCATCGAAGGCCTGAAGTCGCTGCAGGCGCGCGAGCTGCTCGGCGATCAGGCCGAAGCCTTCACGGCCGAGGTCGAGCTGGTGCGCGGCGCAACCGCGGCTTTCGACCGCGTCGCTTATCGCGCCGGCCGCCAGAGCCCGGTGTTCTTCGGCTCGGCGATCAGCAACTTCGGGGTCGAGGAATTGCTGCGGGCGTTCGTGAGCGAATCGCCCGCACCGCTGCCGCGCACCTGCCGGGAGCGCACCGTCGAGGCCACCGAAGCGAAGCTCACGGGATTCGTGTTCAAGATCCAGGCCAACATGGATCCGGGCCATCGCGACCGCATCGCCTTTCTGCGCCTGTGCTCGGGGCGCTATCAGCGCGGCATGCGCGTGCGGCACGTGCGTCTGAACAAGGAAATGAAGATCGCCGATGCGCTGACATTCATGGCCGCCGACCGCTCGCAGGCCGAGGAGGCCTATGCCGGGGACATCATCGGCCTGCACAACCACGGCACGATCAATATCGGCGACAGCTTCAGCGAAGGCGAGCCGCTGCACTTCACCGGCGTCCCCAACTTCGCGCCCGAGATCTTTCGCCGTGCGGTGCTCAAGGACCCGCTGCGCATGAAGGCGCTGGGCAAGGGGCTCGATCAGTTGTGCGAGGAAGGCGCAACCCAGCTATTCCGGCCACTGCGCAACAGCGATCTGATCCTGGGCGCGGTCGGCCAACTGCAGTTCGAGGTGGTCGCCTTCAGGCTACAGGACGAGTACGGTGTGCAATGCGTGTTCGACAACATTGCGGTGCACGCGGCTCGCTGGGTGACGGCGCAGGATCCGCGCAAGCTCGAAGAGTTCCGCACCCGGGCTTTCGAGCACCTGGCGCTCGATCACAATGGCGAACTGGTGTACCTGGCGAGCTCGCGCGTGAACCTGCAGCTCACGCTCGAGCGAAACCCGGATATCCGCTTTCATGAGACGCGCGAGCATCAGAGCGAATGAGGAGCTAGAGCGTGACACCGAGACGCGCCGCGCAATGGGCCTGGGCGCTGACGGCATGGGCGAACCACGGCTTCGTTACTAGCGTGCTGGTCGGTTTGTTTCCCATTTTTTTCGACAAATACTGGGCCTCGACGCTGCCCGGCACGACCTCGACCTTTTATCTCGGCCTGACCAATTCCACCGCCAGCTTCATCGTCATGCTGCTCGCGCCCTGGCTCGGCGCGCTGGCCGATGTGCGCGGGCGCAAAAAGCGCTGGTTCGGGCTATGCACCGTGCTCGGCGCGCTGGCCACCGCGTTGCTGGCGCCGATCGGTGCCGGGCATTGGGTCCTGGCGCTGGTGGTGTTCGGGCTCGCTTCACTGGGCTTCTGGGCCGGATCCTCATTTCAGGATGCGCTGATGATGCAGGTCGCCGAGCGGCGCGAGAGCAACCGGGTCTCGGCGCTGGGGTTCGCACTCGGCTATCTGGGCGGCGGTGTGTTGTTTGCGTTCAATGTAGTGATGGTCCAGTACCCGCAGTGGTTTCACCTGCCGAACGCGGCTGCCGCAACCCGCGTGGCCTTTCTCGATGTGGCAGTGTGGTGGGTCGTCTTTACGCTGCCCATGTTCTGGTACGTCGGCGAGCCCCCGGCGACTGACGAGCTCGCCGGCTGGCGCGAGCTGTGGGCCACAATCCGCATCGTGCTGCGCGACAAGCCGGTGCTGAACTTCCTGCTCGCGTACTGGCTGTATATCGACGGCATCGCGACGCTGCAGCAGATGGCAGTGGACTACGGGATCAAACTCGGCTTCCCCACCAACACTCTGATCCAGGCCCTGCTGCTGGTGCAGTTCATCGCCTGGCCTTGCGCTGTGATGTTCGGGCGGTTGGGCGATCGTATCGGCACCAAGCGCGCGATTTATCTGGGCCTGGCCGTATTCTTAGCCGTAACCGTCTATGCCTACTTCATGCGCTCGCAATGGCAGTTCTATGTCCTGGCCGCCATAGTCGGAACTGTGCAGGGCGGTGTGCAGGCGCTGTCACGCTCGTATTTCGCGGGCCTGATACCGCGCGAGCGCGCCGGGGAGTACTTCGGCTTCTACAACATGCTGGCAAAGTTCGCCGCAGTGCTCGGACCGCTAGTCATGGGCGTGGTGGCGATTACGAGCGGCAATCAGCGCCTGTCGATACTTGCCCTGACGGTCTTTTTCGTGCTCGGTGCGTGGCTGCTATCGCGTGTGCCGGGCGGCGGGCGCGAACCGCTCAACGCGGAATTCGAGCCGTGAACAACCGCACGGCACGACGAAATCGCTGCAGCTGTGCGGCGCTGCAATGGCGGCCGTAGCGCAGGTGCGCGTAGTGCCGCGCCAGGGGCTTGAGCGTGGCAGCGAGCTCGGGACGCTCGCTCGCGATTCGTTCGCTGTAGGTTATGGGCCCCTCGTACGGCGCTCGTGCGGCGGAGCCGCGCCGCAGCGTACGCTCGAGCGTGCGCCAGCTCCGGCTCAAGGCATCGCGCGGCAGCGCGACCGAGGTCTGGCGTCCGCGCCACGCCAGCAGCGACAGCCAGAGCGTGCCGCCGACGGCCAGCAGTACCACGAGCGCCTCCAGGTCGCGGTCCTTCAAGCCCAGCGCGCCCAGCAGATTGAGCTGTTTGGTCATGTTGAAGTTGATGAACTCATCCTGCCACCAGGCATTCATGGCCTGCCAGGCCTGCACCGTGGCCGCAATCCATGGCGCGGCGCTCGCTCGCCGACTCGCTACGCCTGCGCCCGTCAGCACATCGTCGAGATCGCTGTTGAGTCGATCGGGCGCCACGACCGCCGTCGGGTCGATCCGCAGCCAACCCAGACCGTCGAGCCACACCTCGGTCCAGGCGTGCGCATTGGCTTGCCGGATCAGCAGATAGTTGCCGAAGCGGTTCCATTCACCGCCGAGATAGCCGGTCACGACGTGCGCCGGTATGCCGCCGGCCCGCATCAGCATCGCGAACGCCGAGGCGTAGTGGCCGCAGAATCCCTCGTGTGTATTGAACAGCAGATCGTCGATCGAATTGAGGTTGAGCCGCGGTGGCGTAAGGGTGTACTCAAAGCCGCCCTGTTGCAGGTAGTCGAGTACTGCCTTGACGTACGCTCGCTCGTCCTTCGCCGCTGCGCGCAAGCTGTGCGCGAGCTCCAGGCTGCGCGGATTGCGTGCACGCGGCAATGCCAGGTCGAGCGCCCGCACGTCCGGGGACAGCGCCTCGAGGCTGCGATGCTTCGGGAACGACTCGAGTCGGTAACTGATTGCGCTGCTCGCCGACTTTGAGCCGATGAGCTGGTAATCGAAAGTCGCGAATACCGACGGTGGTTGTACCGGAACGCCGCGAGGCAGTTCGAGCGCGATCAGCACGCCATGCGTATTGGGTTCGAGCGTGACCTCGTAGCGGTAGCCGCGGCCGGCGAATTCGAGCGGCGGTGGCGAACCGAAGTCCGCGCGAATGCGACGCCAGGTATAGCCATCAAACTCGTGCAGCACCGGTCCGCGCCAATAGCGTTGCGCGCGCGGCGGCAGCGCGCCATCAAAGCTCACGCGCATCGCGGGCTCGTCGGACTCGGTCAGCTGCGAGATGCTGCCCGGACTCATCTGCTCGCCCAATCCGGTCACGGCCTCGTCCTCCCTTGGCACCGCCCAGAGCGAGCCCTGTAGGCGCGGAAAGAACAGGAACAGCAGGATCGCGAGCGGCAGCGCGAGCAACAGGCTGCGTGCCGCGGTGCGCAGCAGCAGCGCGGGAGCCGGAACATTCGGGCCGGCGCCGAGCGCATACAGGGCCGTGCACAGCAGCCACAGCTCGGCGGCATAGAACGGGATGAGCCACAGGGTCTGCGCCGCGAGGCACGCTGCGAGCAATAGAAACAGCGATGCGCCGACCACAATGAGCCAGTCGCGCACGCGCTGCGTTTCCATGAGCTTCAGCGCCGCCATCGCCACCAGCAGGCTCGCGCCCGCGTCCAAACCGTTGAGCGTGCGAAAGCCGATCAGTACGGCGAGCGTGAGCACCACGGCGACCCCAACGCGCAGCGCGCGCCCCATGAGTCGCGATGGACGCTGTGCGGCCCAGATGCGCCAGGCGGCGCCGGCCAATGCCACCGGCAGACACCACGGGGCGGTGTGGTGCAGATTGAGCAGCACCGCACCGAGTAATCCCGCCAGCGCCCAGCGCTGCGTCGGTGCGGCAATTTCCGGGGGCGCATCGGCGCTCATCAGGCCTCGTAGAGCGCCAGAGCTTCGAGGCAGTGGCGCCGCTGCGCCAGCCCGTGCCCTGCCGGCACCGATCGGCCCGGCAGCTCCAGCGCATAGCTCTCGCCGCGACGTTCGCACTCGAGCACCCAATCGGCGAGTTGCGAGAGCGCGCTCTCGAGCGGCAGGTCGCGCAAGGGCTGCAGTGCGAGCACACGCTGCGCGCCGGCGGGCGCATCGTAGTGGGCCACCATCAGCGGCGCACCGCGCGCGTAGGCTTTCCAAGCTACCCGGCGCTGCGGGTCGCTGTCGTGGAACGGTCGCAGCCACGCCCATTCCTCTTCGCCACTCAATCGGCGCTCGCGCTCGCTTCGGCGCGGCAGACCCACCGGCGGCGGCAACGGCCGCAGACGAATCGGCGCCGGATAGATCAGTGCCTGCAGAGGCAGATGCAGCCAGGTCCAGGCCCGAAATAAGCCCAGCGGCGCATTGCTCGAGAGCTGCAGCCGGTCGATACGCTGGCGGCCGCGCGCGCGCGCCTGGTAGCGCACGCGCACCCGGCAGGCGCTGTGCGGCGCGAGCTCGAAGCATTTCGGTGCCACGTCGGTGACGCGCAGGCACAGCGAGCGTCGCGCGGCGGACGCCGTGTTCTGGAACCCGAGCAGCAGCTCGCCGTAGCGATGCGCAAAGGCCGACTCGACCTGTGCGCTGCTGATCTCCAGTCCGCTCAGCGTGCGGTGGCATTGGTACATCGATACCAGCGCGACGCCGCCCAGCAGGAAGCACAGCAGCAGTGCCAGGCTGTTTTCGTAGTTCAACCCCGCGAGCAGCATCACAAACAGTAACAGCGCTGCAGCCATGCCGGCGCGTGTGGGCAGAATGTACACGCGACGCGGCTGCAGCGTCAGCGGGGCGCGATCCTCGCCCTGTCGCGAGCGCGCCCAGGCGGAGACCGCGCGCTTGAGCCGGGCGCGCGGTTTAAACGGGTACCGGGACGGCGCGGATGAGCGCATCGGCGATCTCGCTGCCGCGCTCGGCGGCTTCACCCTCGGGCGCCACCAGGCGATGCGCCGCGATCGCCGGGAACACGGTTTGAATGTGCTCCGGCAGCACCGCCGACTCGCCCTCGATCAGGGCCCAGGCCTGAGCGGCGCGCAATAGACCCTGAGCGGCGCGCGGGGACAATCCGAGGGGCAGCTGCGCGCGCGTGCGCGCTACCAGTGCCTGCACATAATCCAGCAGCGCAGGTGAGACATGTACGCTGCGGGCCTCTCGCTGCAGCAACAACACCTGAGCCGGTCCCAGTACGCTCGGGGTGTCATGCAGCAGCTCGCGGCGCTCGCCCTGCAACAGCACGCGGCGCTCGGCGGCCGGATCCGGATAGCCCAGGCTCACGCGCATCAAGAAGCGGTCGAGCTGCGATTCGGGCAGCCCGTAGGTGCCGATCTGCTCATGCGGGTTCTGGGTCGCGACCACGAAGAACGGCTCGGGTAAAGCGTAGGTAATGCCGTCGACGCTGACCTGACGTTCTTCCATCGCCTCGAGCAGCGCGCTCTGAGCCTTGGGGCTCGCGCGATTGATCTCATCGGCCAGCAGCAGCTGGGTGAATACCGGGCCGCGCCGAAACTGGAACTTGTGCGTATTGCGGTCAAAGATCGATACTCCGACGATATCGGCCGGCAACATGTCGCTGGTGAATTGCAGCCGTGACCACTCCAGCCCGAGCACGCGGGCGAGAGTCTGCGCCAGCGTGGTCTTGCCGACTCCGGGGACGTCTTCGATCAGCAGATGTCCGCGCCCGAGCAGGCACGCCAGGCACAGCCGCACCTGGGCCCCTTTGCCGAGGATCACGCGCTCGATGGCCGCGATCGTTGCGTCGAGGCTGCTCATGTCAGGGCCAGCGCGCGGACTTGTTCGATCTGCCGCGCCAGGCCGTGGCGCGTGCGCTCGAACTCGGCCAGGCGCGCTCGTTCCTGCGCCACCACGTCGGGCGGCGCATTGCGCACGAAATGATCGTTGGCGAGCTTGCCGCGAGATTTGATCAGCTCCTGTTCGATTTTCTGCACACGCCGCTCCAGGCGCTGCAGTTCGCTCGCTGGCTCGATCAAACCCGACATGGGCACCAGCAGTGTCAGCGCGCCGACCATGGCGGCGGCGGCCGGCGGCGGCGCCTCGTTGGCATGCAGAGCGCGCAGGCTCGCAAGTCCCGCCAGATGTGACAGCAGGGCCTCATGGCGCCGGATGAGCGCGAGGTCGCGCTCGTTCGCATGCTGCAGCAGCAGCGGCAATCGTCGCGCCGGGGCGATGTCCATCTCGCCGCGAATCTGGCGGATGCCGAGCACGGCCTGCATGACCCAGCGCAGCTCTTCTTCCGCCGCTGCGTCGGCGGGAAATTCGCCCGCACTGGGCCAGGGTGCGAGCACGATGCTGTCGCCGGCGACACCGGCCAGCGGCGCGACGCGCTGCCAGATCTCCTCGGTAATGAAGGGCATCAGCGGGTGCAGCAGACGCAGCAGGGTTTCCAGTACCGCCAGCAGCGTGCGGCGGGCGCCGAGCGATGCTGTCAGATCCTGGGACTGCAGCACCGGTTTGACGATCTCGAGGTACCAGTCGCAGAACTCATGCCAGGTGAATTCATACAGTGCGCTGGCGGCGAAATCGAAGCGGTAGTCGCGAAATGCCTCATCGACCGCGGTGATCGTCGCGCCCAGGCGTGAGCGGATCCAGCGTTCGCTGGCGGGAGCTGCAGCCGCTTCGCCCGCAGCGGACTGCGCGCCGTGGCTCGACGCTGCCTCGGGGGCGGCGCCGTCGAATGCGCGCAGCACGAAGCGCGCGGCGTTCCAGAGCTTGTTGCAGAAATTGCGGTATCCGGCCACGCGCGCCAGATCGAAACGGATGTCACGGCTTTGGGTGGCGAGCGAGGCGAAGGTGAAGCGCAGCGCATCGGTGCCATAGGCCGCAATGCCCTCGGGGTATTGCTTGCGCGTCGCCTTTTCGATGCTCGCAGCCAGATGCGGCTGCATCAATCCGCTGGTGCGCTTGGCCACCAGCGCCGGCAGCTCGATGCCGTCGATGATATCGAGCGGATCGATCACGTTGCCCTTGGACTTCGACATCTTCTGGCCTTCCGCATCGCGAATCAGCCCATGCACGTAGACTTCGCGGAACGGCACGTCGGCCATGAACTTCAGCCCGAGCATGATCATGCGTGCGACCCAGAAGAAGATGATGTCGAAGCCGGTCACGAGCACGTCGGTCGGGTAGAACTGCGCGAGCTCCGGGGTCTGCGCCGGCCAACCCAGGGTCGAGAATGGCCACAGCCCGGAGGAGAACCAGGTATCGAGCACGTCCTCGTCCTGTCGCAGCGGCACGTCCCGGCCGTGGTGCGCGCGCGCGGCCACGCGCGCCTGCGCGCAGCAGCGAGCGACATAGATATTGCCCTGCTCGTCGTACCAGGCGGGGATGCGATGGCCCCACCAGAGCTGGCGACTGATGCACCAGTCCTGGATATTGCGCATCCATTGGTAGTAGGTCTTGTCCCAGTTCGCGGGCACGAAGCGTACGCGACCGGACTCGACCGCCGCTATGGCCTCGGCGGCGAGCGGCGCGATGCGCACATACCATTGATCGGTCAGATAGGGCTCTATGACCGCACCGCTGCGATCGCCCCTGGGCGTCATGAGTTTGTGCGGCTCGATGCGCTCGACCAGGCCGGTCTGCTGCAGCTCCTCGACGATGCGCGCCCGCGCCTCGAATCGATCCAGAGCGCGCAGCCGCACGGGCGCGAGCTCATTCAGACGCGCCTCGGGCGTGAAGATGTTGATCAACGGCAAGCCATGGCGCAGGCCGATCGCGTAGTCGTTGAAGTCATGCGCCGGTGTGATTTTCACGCAGCCGCTGCCGAAGGCCGGATCCACAAAGCTGTCGGCGATGATCGGAATCTCGCGCTCGGTCAGCGGCAGTTTTACGCGGCGGCCGATCAGATGGCGATAGCGCGGGTCCTCGGCATTGACGGCCACGGCGGCGTCGCCCAGCATGGTTTCAGGGCGCGTGGTCGCGACCACGACATGACCGTCGCCGTCGCTCAAAGGATAGCGCAGATACCAGAGCTGGCCGTCCTCTTCCTCGGACAGGACCTCCAGATCCGACAGCGCCGTGCGCAGCACCGGGTCCCAGTTGACCAGCCGCTCGCCGCGGTAGATCAGGCCCTGCTCATGCAGGCGGACGAAGGCTTCGATGACCGCCTGCGACAGGCCGGCATCCATCGTAAAGCGCTCGCGCGACCAATCGACCGAGGCGCCGAGGCGTCGCAGCTGGCGCGAGATCGTGCCGCCCGCCTGCTCCTTCCAGGCCCAGACCCGCTCTATGAATGCCTCGCGCGGCATGTCCGTGCGCCGTTGGCCGGCCGCGTTGAGCTGACGCTCGACCACCATCTGCGTGGCGATGCCGGCATGATCGGTACCCGGCTGCCACAGCGTGGCGTCGCCCTGCATGCGATGCATGCGCGTCAGCGCATCCATGATCGTGTCCTGGAATGCATGCCCCATGTGCAGCGTGCCGGTCACGTTCGGCGGCGGAATCATGATGCAATAGCTGCGCTGCGCGGGCCGCGGCGCGAAATAGCCAGCCGCCTCCCATCGCTGATACAAACGCTGCTCGATTTCGGCGGGCGAGTAGACTTTGTCCATCCGAGGAAACTCCGTCCTTAAGGCGTCAAGGCGCCAAAGGGGAATCCTCGGCAGCGATGTTGCGGGTCTCGGGCGCCACGCCCCGGTCGCGGTACTGGCGAAAGCGGTTGCGGCCGGCGCGCCGCCGCTCCTCGTCGGCATCGATGAGCTCAGCGACGCGCGCGGCGTGAGAGGCTGTGGCCGGGATCGCGCTGCCCAAATTCACCAGCACATCGTACGGCTGCTGCGGCTGGGCGCTGCAGCCGAGCAGCACCGGCGTGTGCTGCCACTGCTGTGCTTCGGCATAGAGCTCATGCGGCACGAAACTGCGATCGGCGAAGGTCCAAAGCAGCTCATCAAAGCGCTCGAGGGACTGGGGTTCATCGAGCCAGACAAATACCCGTTGGCCGGCCAGATAGGCTTGCTCCGCAATTCGGCAGCCCAGTTTGAAGCGTGAGCGCTCCTCGGTGCCGGACAGCACGTAAAAATCCACACGCTGAGCGGCCGTCATGAACCGGCTCAGCCGCCGGCGCGGCGGGTCAGGAAATCCCCCACCAGCGACAGCGGACGGCCGCTGGCGCCCTTGGCGACACCCGAGGTCCAAGCGGTTCCGGCGATGTCCATGTGCGCCCATTTGAGGCCCTGGGTGAACTTGCCCAGAAAGGCGGCCGCGGTAATGGCCCCGCCTTCGCGGCCAGCGACATTGGCCATGTCGGCGAAGTTGCTGCGCAGCTGCTCGCCAAACTCCTCCGTCAGCGGTAGCTGCCAGGCGCGATCGTCGGTACGCGCCCCGGCCTCGACCAGCTCACGCGCGAGGGCATCGTCGTTGCCCATGACGCCGCTGAAATGATTGCCCAGCGCGATGATGCAGGCGCCCGTCAGGGTGGCGAAGTCGAGCACCGCCTCGGGCTCGTAACGGCGCGCATAATTCAAGGCATCGCACAGGATCAGCCGTCCCTCAGCGTCGGTGTTGAGCACTTCGACCGTCTGGCCCGAGGCGCTCGTGACGATGTCGCCGGGTTTGACGGCGCGGCCGTCGGGCATGTTCTCGCAAGTGGGCACGAGGCCGACCAGATTGATCTTGAGCTCGCTACGTGCGGCGTAATCGATGGCGGCCAAAACCGTTGCCGCCCCGCACATGTCGAATTTCATCTCGTCCATGTTGGGCGGATCCTTGAGCGAGATGCCGCCGGTGTCGAAGGTGACACCCTTGCCGACCAGCACCAGCGGTGCGTGACTGCGCCGGGCAGCGCGGTATTCGAGCACGATGAAGCGCGGCGGCTCCTCGCTGCCGCGCGTCACGGCCAGGAAGCAGCCCATTTTCAGGCGCCGGATGCCGGCCTCATCAAATATGCGCACGCGCAGCCGCCGGCGGTAGGTGCGTCCGAGTTCACGCGCCTGCGCCGCCAGGTAGCGCGGCGTGCAGACATTGGCCGGGAGATTACACAGATTACGCAGCAGCCGCGCGCTCTCGGCAAGCGCGGCCCCGGCGGCGAGCCCGCGCCGCACGGCGCCCAGTGCGGCGCCTTCGATCGGCCCGCACAGCACGCGCGCGAGCGCGGGGGGGCGTGGCTTTCGCGCCGACTTCAGATCGTTGATGCGGTAGAGGCTGGCGCCCGTGCCCTCGGCGATCGCGCGCCCAAAATAGTAATCGTCCAGCTCGCGTGCCGCGGGTCGCTCGAGTGCGAGGGCGGCCGAGACCACGCGCGTGCGCGCGAGCGCAGCGATCGCATTGCTTACGGCCCGCCGCCAGGCGCGGCGGTTGTATTGTGCCTTGCCGCCCAGACCCACCAGCAGCAGCCGCGCGCTCTTGAGCCCGACGGGCTCTGAAATCAGCAGCGTCTCACCGGCGCGGCCCGAGAAGTCGCCGCGCGCGAGCAGGGCGCGCACGCGTCCGCGCATCGTGCGATCCACCGCCAGCGCCTCGGGGCCGAGCTCAGCCCGCTCGAACGCGCCAATCACCAAGCAGTCGCAGCGCTGTTCGGCCGCTCTTCGGCTAAAAGCTTCGAATCGCATCTTGTTAATCCTTGTTTGCCTGCGAAATATTCGTATAACTTAGCGGCTGCTGCAGCGCATAGCGCTGCGGGGATGGTCGCCCGGAAGTGTAGCCGAAGCTTAGCTTGTGGATGAGGGCCTGTTGCGAATTCTGCAGCGCTATATGCTCAGGGAAATGACCGTCAACTTTATCGGCGTGACGGTCGTGCTGTTCGCCATCCTGTTTGTCAACCAGGTCGGCGCGGTGCTGGCGCGTGCGGCGCAGCTGCAGTACCAGAGCGGCTTCGTGCTCGAGCTGATCGGTCTCGGCGCCGCCCAGAACGTGGCGATTCTGTTGCCGATTGGACTGCTGCTGGGCATCGTCCTCGCCTTTGGGCGGCTTTATCACGACAGCGAGATGGCGGCGGCGCAGGCCTGCGGCGTCGGGGTCGGCCGGGTCGCGGCCGCCGTCTGGGTGCTGGCGCTGCCGGTGACGGCGCTGATCGTCCTGATCAATTTCGAGCTCGCGCCGCGCGCTGCGGCGGCCGAGGCGGCCATGCGCGATGAGGCGCTGCGCGCCAGCGTCACGGCGCCGCTGACGCCCGGCAACTTCCGCAGCTTTGCCGGCGGCCACATAGTCGTGTATGCGCGCGCAGCCGATCCCAGCGGCGATCTGGCCGGCGTGTTCGTCAAGCGCAGCGACGGGCCGATCATCGAGACCACCGTGGCCCGCCGTGCCCACTATTCGTTGTCGAGCGACGGCCAGAGCGAGACCATCACGCTCTACGATGGCCAGCGGCTCGAGGGTATACCCGGCAGCACCCGCTACCGCATCATGCGCTTCGACGAGCAGCTGATTCCCATCCGCACGCCCGACAGCGCCCGGCGCGCGCAGCGTGTGGACGAGATGAGTACCGCGCAGCTGCTTGCGGGCGGCAATCCAAAGCTGCGCGCCGAACTGCAGTGGCGCCTCGGATTGCCGATCATGACGCTGGTGCTGACGGTGCTGGCGGTACCGCTCGGCCGACTGCGTCCGCGCCAGGGCCGCTACGCACACGTCTGGATTGCCGTGTTGATCTTCGCGCTCTATGCCAACCTCGCGCTCGCGGGCCGAACCTGGCTCGAGCGCGGCAGGATTGCCCCGGAATTCGGGCTATGGTGGGTGCACGGATTGTTTGTGATGGGATGCGCGGCAATCCTGACGCTGCCGAAACTCAAGCGCACGTGGCGCGCGCGTCGGGGCGCGCCGTGACGCTGCTGGATCGCTATATCGCCGGGACCTTGCTATCGGCCATCGCGCTGGTGATGGCGGTGCTGCTGGTGCTCGGCATGCTGTTCGTGTTCATCGGCGAGCAGGGCGACGTCGGCGTCGGTCACTACGGCATGCTCGACGCCCTGGCCTATTCGGCCATGTCGGTGCCGCAGTTCGCGCTCGAGTCGTTTCCGGCCGGTGCGCTGGTCGGCGCACTGCTCGGTATCGGCGTGCTGGCGCGCAGCCACGAGATAACCGTCATGCGCGCCTCGGGTATGTCAAAGCTGCGCCTGAGCGCCGCGGCGCTGATCAGCGCCGGCCTGTTGATCGGTGTCTCATTGCTGATCGGGGAGTTTCTGGCGCAACCGCTCGGCCAGCTGGCCGATGAGCGCAAGGCGTTCGCCAAATACGCCAATATCAGCTTCGCCGGCGCGGGCGGGGCCTGGATCCGGGATGGCGATACGATACTGAACGTGCAGGGGCGCTCCAGTGTCGCCCAATTCGGCGGCATGTTGATCTTCGATCTCGCCGGCGACAATCGCGTGGCCGCGATCGGCCATGCAGAGCACGCCACCGCCGTGGGCGCGCAGTCCTGGCAATTGCAGGGCTATGCGGAGTCGCGCTTCACGGATCACTCGGTGACCAGCCTGCAATCCTCACAGCGCGCGCTGCACACCGCCGCCGGCGCCGATCTGCTGCAGCTCGCCATCAGCGACCCCGGCGAACTGGCGCTGCACACGCTGTACACGGCGATACGCTATCTGCGCAACAACAACCTCGACGCCAAGCAGTACGTATTCGCATTTTGGTCGCGCCTGGCGCGTACCGCCGGCATTCTCGCGGCGCTGCTGTTTGCGTTGCCGTTCGGATTCGGCCTGCTGCGCGCGGCGTCTTTGGCCGCGCGCACGACCCTCGGTTTTGCTCTGGGCATTGTCTACTTCTTCCTGCAGCGACTGGTCGAGAGCGGCACGCTGGTGTTCAACTTGAATCCGCTGCTGCTGGCGTGGGTGCCGACCGGACTGCTGGCGGTCGCCGCGCTGTTGCTGATCTGGCGCGTGCGCTAGCGCGGCGGCGCGGCCCTTGGGTGCAGTTGCCGCACAGATACGCCCCGGGGAGCGCCGCGCCCTGGCGCTCGCGTGCTGTTGCTATTTCATACTGCTGGGCAGCTATTACATCCTGCGGCCCGTGCGCGACACGATGGCGACCGTGCTCGGCACCGGCCGGCTGCAGGATCTGTTCACTGCAACGTTCATCGGCACCCTGATCGCCTCGCCGATCTATGCCGCACTCGCTTCACGAGTGAAGCTGCAGCGCCTGCTGCCGGGGGTGTTCTGGTTCTGGTTGTTCAACGTGCTGATATTCGCGGCGCTGTTCAGGTGGGCGCCGCACAACCGCTGGATCGTCGGGGCCTATTACGTCTGGTTCAGTGTCGTCAACCTGTTCATGATCTCGGTGTTCTGGAGCCTGATGGTGGACGTGTTTTCCGCGGCCCAGGCCACGCGGTTGTTCGCGTTGATCGCTGCCGGCGGCGAGATCGGGGCGATCGCCGGTCCGCTGCTCACCCGGCTGCTGGTCGGCCGGCTGGGTTTGGTCGGGCTGCTGCTGATCGCGGCGGCGGGCTTGTTGCTCGTCATCGGGCTGATCAATCTGCTGATGCGCGCGAAGCAGACGCTACAAGCGAGCAGCGATCAGGCGCAGCAATCTACCCTCGATCATGGGCTCTCCGGCAATCCCTTTGACGGTTTCCGTGAGCTGTTCAAATCCGCCTATGCGCGCCGACAGGCCGGGTTCATGTTGCTCATGACCTGGGTCAACACCGTGGCCTATTTCTTTCAGACCGATCTGGTCGCGCGCAGCTTTCAGGCCATCGAAAGCCGCACTCAGGCGATCGCCGACATCGACCTCGTGGTTAATCTGTGCAGCGCCGCCATCCTGACTTTCGGTCTGGGCCGACTGGTGCAGCGATTCGGCGTGACCGCCGGGCTGGTGCTCAACCCTGTCATCATGGTGCTCGCATTCCTCGGCCTCGCGCTGTCGCCGAGTTTGTTCATGATCCAGACGCTGCAGGTGGTGCGGCGCGTCGCGCAATACGCCATCGCCCGCCCGAGCCGGGAAATCTGCTTCACGGTCGTCGAGCAGAGCAGTCGATACAAAGCAAAGAATGTCATCGACACCGTGGTGTACCGCTTCGGCGATCTGAGCTCGGCTTGGATGCAGACCGGTCTGCGAGCGGCTGGCTTCGGCTTCCACGCCGCCATCGCCCTGGGGGTCGGCGCCAGCCTGGGTTGGGGCGTGGTCGCCTCGCTGCTCGGGCGACGCTTTGAGCAGATGCGCGCGAAGCTGGCAGACTAGGAGACTCATGGCGGCGCTTATATACTTGACAAAAGTGAAGGTTTAGGCCAGAATTCGCTCACTCGCTGAGGAATTCCGCCATGGCTACCGCCGAACTGACCCGAAATCTGATCGTCACATCGTTTCCGGCAATCGTCCACAACGAGACGACACGATCAGTGACCCTGACCTGTGTCGAAGGACTAACTGGTCAGCAGTTCTCGATTGAATTTGGCAGTGGAGTCTGCGAAGCGATCTACGTAGCCTTATTTCTTTTCCAGCAGAAATCAGGGCCTTTCCCGTTCGACGCATCTGAGCGTCCGCCCGGTTCATCCAAGCATTAAGCATTGAGAGTCCCATGACTACCGCCTTCACTGATCCGATGTTCACCGACGAGAC
>DAIMZW010000010.1:27418-53518 GCA_036733765.1 Steroidobacteraceae bacterium | reverse complement strand
CCTGTGATGGCGCTAAGTGCCTGATTTATTGGCGCTCCCTACGAGATTCGAACTCGTGTACCGGCCTTGAGAGGGCCGTGTCCTAGGCCTCTAGACGAAGGGAGCGGTCAGGGCAGGAGGCGTCGAAAAGGCGCGGTATTATAGGCGCCCATTTTGATTGCTCAAGCGGGTATGACGATTTGAACGAAACCCTTCCGGCCACACCGATCGGCGCGCCGCCACGCATCATCGCCCGTGCCGACCACAACGTCTCCCGTTCCAATATTTCCGGCAATGCATTGCGTGTCCTCTACCGGCTGAAAGAGGCTGGATTCCAGGCGTTTCTCGTCGGCGGCTGCGTGCGCGACGTGATGATCGGGCGGCATCCGAAGGACTTCGATGTCGCCACCAACGCCCTGCCCGATGAGGTACGCAAGCTGTTTCGAAACTCCCGCCTGGTCGGGCGGCGCTTTCGACTCGCGCACGTGGTGTTCGGCCGCGAGCTCATCGAGGTTGCGACATTCAGGGCCGCCAGCGCCCCGTTGCCCAGCGAGGAGCCCGTGCCGCAAGCCGATCCGGAAGAGGGCGAGGCGCCGGAGCTCGATGAGGAATCCGAGCTCGATGATGAGGCCGAACTCAACGGTATCGACCATGAGCGCGTCTTGGACACCCATGGCCGCCTGCTGCGCGATAACGTCTACGGCAGCATCGACGAAGATGTATGGCGGCGCGATTTCACGGTCAATTCCCTTTATTACAACATCGCCGATTTTTCCCTGTGGGATTACGTCGGCGGTGCCGAGGACATCACGGCGCATCGCCTGCGGTTGATCGGCGATCCCGAAACGCGCTATCGGGAGGATCCGGTGCGCATGCTGCGTGCCGCGCGTTTTGAGGCCAAGCTCGGCTTTGTGCTCGATCCCTCGACCGCGGCGCCCATCCCGCGCCTGCGTACGCTGTTGAGTGGCGTCCCGGCGGCACGTTTGTTCGATGAAACGCTCAAGCTGTTCCTGACCGGTCACGGTGAACGCAGTCTCGAGGTACTGCGGCAGCGGCAGCTGCTCGAGGTGCTGTTTCCGGCGGTCGAGCGCTATCTGGCGGCGCATCCCGACGGTCTGGTCGAGCAGCTCTTGCGCCAGGGCCTGCGCAACACCGATGCCCGGGTGGCGGTCGACAAACCGGTGACGCCGACGTTTCTGTTTGCCTTGCTGCTCTATGGGCCGATCGCCAATGCGATCGAGTCGCTGCCGCCGCAGCGTTGGCACGAACTGGGCGCCATCGTCGAGGCCTGTGACCGCACGCTGCGCGTGGCTTCAACGCGCGTGACGATTCCGCGCCGAGTGGCGCTCGGTGTGCGCGAGATGTACGGCTTGCAGCCGCGCCTCGAGCAGCCGCGCGGCAAGCGTGCGCTGCGGTTGCTCGAGCAGCCGCGCTTCCGCTCCGCTTTTGACCTGCTGATGCTGCGCGCGCAACTCGGTCTGGCGCCCGCTGAGATCGCCGCCTGGTGGACGCGACTGCAGGAGGCAGCGCCCGAGCAGCGCCTGGCGATGCTCGATACGCTCGCCAAGCCCCACGGCCCCAAGCCGAGCGCGAGTCAAGCTGCGAGCGCGGCCGAGGACGACAACCCGGCCGAGCCCGGTACTGCCGCCCCGCAGCGCGCTGCGCACCGACGACGGCGACGTCGGCGCTTTCGGGGCCCGGCTTGAATGCTGTGGCATCCGGCCTACGTGGGTCTGGGCAGCAATCTCGATGAGCCGGCGATACAGGTACGCCGTGCCCTCGCGGCATTGGCCGAACTGCCCCACACGCGTCTATTCCGGCGATCCTCCCTGTATGTCTCCAGGCCGTTCGGGCCGGTGGTGCAGCCCGATTTCGTCAACGCGGTGGCGGGCCTGCTCACGCAGCTCGATGCGGCAGACTTCTTCAGTGAACTGCGCAAACTCGAGCGCGAACTCGGCCGAAGTCCGCCGCGCGAGCGCTGGGGGCCGCGCCGCATCGATCTGGATCTGCTGATGTTCGCGCAGCTGCGGCTGGAGGGCCCCGAGCTGCAGCTTCCGCATCCCGGGATAGTGGAGCGCAATTTCGTTCTGTATCCTCTGTCCGAAGTGGCTCCCGAGCTGCCGGTGCCGGGCTGCGGGCGGATCGCCGAACTCGTCGCTCGAGTCAGTTCCGAGGGCATCTGGCGTCTCCACAACGAAACTCAACAACAATGATGCCAGAGCATCCGCCGCACCGCTTCATCGTGCTGGAGGGACCGATCGGAGTCGGTAAGACGACGCTGGCGGTCAAGCTCGCCGAGACCCTTGGCGCCGAGCTGGTGCTCGAACGTGCCGACGCCAACCCGTTTCTCGAGCGCTTCTATCGCAATCCGCGTGCCGGCGCCCTGGCGGCGCAACTGTACTTCCTGTTCCAGCGCACCCAGCAGCTCGCGGGACTCCAACAGCACGACATGTTCGCGCCGCTGCGCATTGCCGATTACCTGATCGACAAAGACAGCTTGTTCGCGCGGACGACGCTCGAAGACGAGGAATACCGGTTGTATGAGCAGGTCTATACGCGTTTGGCGATCGATGCGCCCAAGCCCGATCTGGTGATCTACCTGCAGGCGCCGGTGGATGTGCTGCTCGGGCGCATCAGCCGGCGCGCCATTGCCTACGAGCAGTTCATCGACCGCCGCTATCTCGAGCGGCTCAACGACGCCTATGCGCGGTTTTTTCACGAGTACGAGGCCGCGCCGTTGCTGATCGTCAACGCCGCGGCAATCGATCCAGTCAACAGCGAGGCCGATTTCGCCGAGTTGCTCGCCGCCATACGCCGCATGCGCCGTGGACGGCTTTACTACAATCCATTGCGTCATGCTGCGCTGTAGTGCTGCCCCGGGTCCTGCAGGTTGCGTGGCGCTGGCAAGTACTTCATTCTGACCCGCCATGTACTCGCAATTACAGTTGCGCGATTCCGATCGCCCGCCGGTTACGCTCAGTACGCTCGAGCAGATGAAGGAGCGCCGCGAGAAGATCGCCTGCCTGACCGCGTACGATGCCAGTTTCGCGGTACTGCTGGATGCCGCCGGCGTGGATGTCGTGCTGGTCGGGGATTCGCTCGGCATGGTCATCCAGGGTCATGACACCACGGTGCCGGTGACGATGGATCACATGGTGTATCACTGCGCCGCCGTGGCGCGCGGTCTGCATCGGCCCTTTCTAATGGCCGATTTGCCATTCATGAGCTATCCCTCGCGCGAGCTCGCCTTATCGAACTCTGTGCGCCTCATGCAAGAGGGCGGCGCGCGCATGATCAAGCTCGAGAGCGGCAAGGGACAGACCGACATCGTGGAATTTCTGGCGGGCCATGACATCGCTGTGTGCGCACACCTGGGTCTCAAGCCGCAGTCGGTGCACAAGACCGGGGGCTTTCGCGTGCAGGGACGTGAGACGGTCGCCGCGCAGCGCATGCTCGAGGACGCGCTGGCGTTGGAGGCCTCCGGTGCCGATCTGGTATTGCTCGAATGTATTCCCTCGGACCTCGGGCGCACGATCGCCGAGGCGGTCAAAGTGCCCGTTATCGGCATTGGCGCCGGCCCCGACACCGACGGCCAGATCCTGGTGCTGTACGATATTCTCGACATCACCCCGGGCCGCAAACCGCGTTTCGTGCGCAATTTCATGACCGGCACCGATTCGCCGCAGGAGGCAGCGGCGCGCTACGTACAAGCCGTCAAGTCGGGGGACTATCCGGCCCCCGAACACTGCTTCTAGTCACGAGTCGACATGCAGACCGTCACGACGATCGAGGCGGTGCGCACGCACGTGCGCGCCTGGCGCGCCGCCGGACTGCGCATCGCCTTCGTTCCCACCATGGGCAATCTGCACGACGGTCACAGCAGTCTGCTGGCGGCCGCGCGCGATCGTGCCGAACGCGTCATCGCCAGTGTTTTCGTCAATCCGTTGCAGTTCGGACCGAATGAGGATTTCGCGCTCTATCCGCGCACGCCGCTCGATGATGAACGCCTGCTCCGCGAGGCGCACTGCGATCTGCTGTTTGCGCCGAGCGTGGAGGAAATCTATCCCTGCGGTGGCAGCCAGAGCACGCTGGTGAGCGTACGCGGTCTGGCGGACATCCTTTGCGGGCGAGTTCGGCCCGGCCACTTCGACGGCGTGGCGACCGTGGTGGCGAAACTGTTCGGCATCGTGGCGCCGGACGTGGCGGTATTCGGTGAAAAGGATTATCAGCAGTTCATGGTGATCCGCCGCATGACGCTCGATCTGGCACTGCCGGTCGAGGTTGTCGATGCGCCGACGGTGCGCGCGCACGACGGGCTGGCACTGAGCTCGCGCAACCGCTACCTCAGCGCGGAGGAGCGCACGCGCGCGCCGGCAGTCTATCAAGCGCTGCGCGCGGCGGTGGACGCCATCGCCGGGGGCAATCGGGACTACGTTGCGCTCGAAAAAGAAGGCTGGCTCGCGCTCGAGCGCGCTGCCATGAGGCCCGATTATTTTACGATTCTCTCCGCGCTCGATCTATCCAAACCGGACGCGAACTCGGCGGACTTGATCGTGTTGGCCGCTGCGCGGCTGGGCCGGGCTCGACTGATCGACAATCTGCGCACCCCAGGAGAATGAATGCGGGACACTCGAAGGTGCGTCTCAGCATGGCGGGCGACGTGGCCGGATATGCCGTCATCATGATCGACTTTCACGGCTCCGCCGGCTATGGCCAGGCCTTCACCGACACAATCCGTGGGCAACGGCGGACGGGGCCGCGGTAGCGACGCGCGTCCGATGTGCCTCGAGTGCCCACTGCACGTGCTCGCGCACCAGCGGCGAGGCGTCCTCGCGGCGGGTGTGCAGCGCTGCGAGCACGGCTGCGGTGCTGTGCGCATTGCCCAGGGCCACCGCGATATTGCGCAGCCAGCGTTGGTAGCCGATGCGGAAGATAGCCGAGCCGCGCATGCGTTGGTCGAACTGCACGGCGCTCCAGCCGAACAACTCGGCCAGCCGCGGCGCATCCAGGCCGTGGCGAACGCGAAAGTCGGGATGCGCCGCCTCGCGTGCGAATTTGTTCCAGGGGCACACCAGCTGGCAGTCGTCGCAGCCATAGATGCGGTTGGCGAGGGCGCCGCGCAGGGGTTCGGGAATCGAGCCCTCGAGCTCGATGGTCAGGTATGAGATACATCGCCGCGCGTCCAGCTGATACGGCGCCACGATCGCGCCGGTCGGACACGCCGGCATGCAGGCCGTGCAGCTGCCGCAGTGGGCGCTCGCTGGCGCATCGACCGGTAGCGGCAAATCGGTGAAGATCTCGCCGAGAAAAAACCAGGATCCGGCATCGCGAGCGATGAGGTTGGTGTGTTTGCCGATCCAGCCCAGGCCGGCGTCGCGAGCCAGGGCCTTCTCGAGCACCGGCGCACTGTCGGCGAATACTCGATAGCCGTGCGGACCGGCGAGGTTCGCGATCGCCTCTGCCAGCGCGCGCAGCGCCTTGCGCATGAGCTTGTGGTAGTCGCGGCCGAGCGCATAGCGCGAAATGTAGGCCGCCTCAGTCTGCGCCAGCACCTGCTCGGCCGGGCGGGCTGCGCCGGGCCAATAATTCATGCGCGTGGAGATGACGCGCAGCGTGCCGGGCAGGAGTTGCGCCGGACGGCTGCGCCGACGGCCATGCCGGGCCATGTAGTGCATTTGCCCATGCCAGCCGCGCGCCAGCCAGTCTTCGAGGTGGCGCTCGTCGTCGGCCAATTCAACATCGGCAATGCCGATCGCATCGAAACCGAATGAGCGCGCCGCATCCTCGATCGCGGTACGCAGCGCCTGCGCTGCAGGGGTTATCTGATGCATGGGAGCCTCGGTACGCCCAGTATAATCGGGCGATGTCCTCCCCCAGTGTGCTGTATTCGGCCGCGCAGGTGCGCGCACTCGATGCTTACGCGATCGCGCAAGGCACGGACGGCTACACGTTGATGAGGCGTGCCGCCGAGGCGGCGCTGCGCGCGATGCGCAGCCGTTGGCCCACGGCGATGCGCATTGCGATCGTCACCGGCGGGGGCAACAACGGCGGCGATGGCTACGTGCTGGCGCGATTCGCCCAGGCGGCGGGACTTTCGGCTGCGGTGCTGGCCGCGGTTGCGCCGGAGGCACTGCGTGGTGATGCGCTGCGAGCATGCGAGGATTTTCGCGCCAGCGGCGGACGCATCCTCGCGTACGAGGCGGCGCTGCTTGGCGCCACGGACGTCATCGTTGACGCTCTGCTCGGAACCGGTCTGCACGAGCCGGTGCGGCCGGATCTGGCGCAAGCCATTCACGCCATTAATGCCTGTGACCGTCCAGTATTCTCTCTGGATCTGCCCTCGGGATTAAATGCCGATAGCGGCGCGGTCATGGGCGCTGCCGTCAGCGCTGATTGCACGATCAGCTTCGTGGCGCTTAAGACCGGTTTGTTCCTGGGGGCCGGTCCCGACCACGTCGGTCGGCTGATATTTGACGATCTCGAGTTGTCCCCGCCGGATGAGCTCCGGTTTCGTCCGCTGCTGCAACGACTCAGCGAGGGCGAGATTGCTCGCGCGCTGCCGCCACGTGGGCGCGCGGCCAACAAGGGTGACTTCGGCCGAGTCTTGATCGTGGGCGGCGGCCCGGGGATGCCCGGTGCGGTCCGGCTCGCTGGCGAGAGCTGTCTGCGAGTGGGCGCCGGACTCGTAACGGTGGCCACCGCCCGCGACAATCTCAACGCGGTCGTCGCAGGGCGGCCGGAGCTGATCGTGCACGCCGTGGAGGAGGCGGCCGCGCTCGAGCCGCTGCTGGGCTCGGCGGATGTGGTGGCGGTCGGGCCCGGACTCGGCCAGTCAACCTGGGCGGCTTCGATGCTCGAGGGCGTGTTGGGCTGTGGCAAGCCGCTGCTCATCGATGCCGATGCTTTGAATTTGCTGGCAAAGAGCGCGCGGCCTGCGCCGGCGCGCTCGGTGCTCACGCCGCACCCGGGTGAGGCCGGGCGCCTGCTGGGCAGCAACGCGGCGGCGATCCAGTCCGACCGCATGGCCGCCTTACACGCGCTGCAGGCGCGACATCCCGGATCGGTGATCGTGCTGAAAGGCGCCGGAACCTTGATCGGCGCCGAGGGGCAGATTCCGGGCATCTGTGAGCGCGGCAATCCCGCGATGGCGGCGCCAGGTATGGGCGATGTATTGACCGGAGTCATTGCTGGGATTCTGGCGCAATGCCGTGATCCCTGGCAGGCCGCCTGCGCCGGAGTCCTCGCCCATGCACTCGGTGGCGATGAGCTCGCGCGCGATCGCAGTCGCGGCATCCTGGCACTCGAGCTGGCCGAGGCGATAAGCCGCTGGGTCAATCTGTAGCGTGAGGAGCGTATGGCTGCTGCGCACTGCAGCGGACACCGCGCGGCTCGGAGCGGCGCTGGCGCACGCTTGTCCCTGGGGCGACGCAGGGCCACGGCTGTTGTTTCTGTCCGGCGAACTCGGCGCCGGCAAGACGACGCTGGCGGCCGCATTGCTCGAGGCGCTCGGCGCGGACGAGACAGTACGCAGTCCCAGCTACGCCCTGATCGAGACCTATAGCCTGCGTGCGGGCCTTGCCGTGCACGTCGATTGCTACCGCTTGAGCGAGCCCCGAGAGCTCGAGCAGCTCGGACTGCGCGACTACTTCACTGCCCGGACGTTATGGCTCGTCGAATGGCCCGAGCACGTCAGCGCTGCGTTGCCGGTGCCCGATCTGACGCTGCGTCTGGAACTCACTGGGGACGGGCGATCCGGGCTGATCGAAGCACGAACGAGCCTCGGGGAGGGGTGGCTCGCGCTCGTCGAACGCGAACTGCCAAGCCAGACCTGAAATGAGCTTAGTGACGTATCTGACTAATAAAGCTTGAAGTACTGTTGAGATCGCCTTAAATTCCTGAGCGCTAATGGGAGAGTGCCGGTGATGCGCCGATTTAGGATGGATGGACCGCTGCCGGTGTACCTGGCAGCGGGGGCTGGCTTGCTCAGTGCGCTGTGCATGAGCGGCACGGCCCTTGCCGGCACCCATCCCGGGTCCGCCACGGTTCAATTGCAGCACGTTGCTTTGCAGTCCAGCCCAGGGGGTGCGGTGCTCACGCTGTCGCTCTCGGGCCGCGTCGCGCAACACGTTTTCCGATTGCACGATCCCGAGCGCCTGGTCGTCGACCTGCTTGACACGCGCCGTCTCGCGCCATTGCCCTCGCCGCCGGCCGGAAGCGTGGTGAGCGCGATGCGCTCGGGGCAGAACGAGCAGCGCGGCCTCAGACTGGTGCTCGATTTGAGCTCGCCGATGCAGATGCAGCAGCAGGAGCAGGAGCTCCAATCCGGCGACTGGCGGCTGCGCATCGCATTGCAATCGACCGCAGTGCCGTCGTCGGTGCCGGTGCCGGCGTCGCCGTTGCCGTCGTCAGCTCGCGAGCGTCAGGCGCCGGCGCTCGGCGTTCGCGCCGCGCATGCCCCGAGCGGCTCCGAACGCGCTGTGGTCATCGCCGTTGACGCAGGCCACGGTGGCGATGACCCCGGTGCGACCGGGCAGAGCGGCACGCATGAGAAGGATGTCACGCTCGCGATTGCCCGCGCACTGGCGGGGCGCATCAATCGCGAACCCGGCATGCGCGCGGTACTGACCCGCGACGGCGACTACTTTGTGCCTTTGGTCGAGCGCATGAAGCGGGCGCATTCGGCACACGCCGATATGTTCGTCTCGATTCACGCTGATGCGATCCGCGACCGCGAGGTCTCGGGCGCGTCGGTTTATGTTCTCTCGGAACGTGGTGGTTCAAGCCAGGCGGCGAAAATTCTGGCCGATGAGCAGAACGCTGCCGATCTCAAGGGCGGCATTTCCCTGGCGGATCAAAAACCGGAATTGCGCTCGGTGCTGCTGAATCTCTCGCAGAGCGCGAGTATCGGCGAGAGTTCGGAGGCGGCCGACCGGGTCTTGAACGCATTGGATGGCGTTGGGGCGGTGCGCAAACGCGAAGTGCAGCAGGCCGCGTTCGTCGTGCTCAAATCACCCGATATCCCCTCGATGCTGGTCGAGACCGCCTACATCTCCAATCCTGCCGAGGAGCGCTCACTACGCACGCCCTCGCAGCAGCTGCGCCTGGCGGACGCCATATTCAGCGGCATCGGCGGCTATTTTCGAAAATTTCCGCCTGAAGGCAGCCTGTTTGCGCACGTGCATGCCGAGGACGGTATGACCACGGAGGCGCTCGCGCGCAGCCGTTCCTGAACCCACCGCCTCGCCGCGCTTGAGGCCCGCGGGCGTGTACACTGCGGCACTTTGCAGTCGCGGGGCCGGCATGCCGATCCGGGTCCTTCCTCCCAACCTGATTGATCAAATCGCGGCCGGCGAGGTCATCGAACGTCCGGCCTCGGTGGTCAAGGAACTGTTTGAGAATGCGCTCGACGCCGGCGCGCGCCGCATCGACATCGACGTCGAGCGCGCAGGCCTGGGTCTGATTCGCGTGCGCGACGATGGCTGCGGTCTGACGGCGCAAGAGATGCCCTTGGCGCTCGAACGCCATGCCACCAGCAAGATCGCAACACTCGAGGATCTGGAAGCCATCGCCAGTTTTGGTTTCCGCGGCGAGGCGTTGCCATCGATCGCCTCGGTCGCGCGCTTGCGGATGGTCTCGCGGCGCGCCGATGTCGAGCAGGCGTGGGAGCTTGCGGTCGAAGGCGGCGCGCAGTCGCCGCTCAAGCCCGCGGCACATCCGGTCGGCACCAGCCTCGAAGTGCGCGACCTGTTCTACAACGTGCCCGCACGGCGCAAATTCGTGCGCAGACCGAGCACAGAATTCGGCCATATCCTGCGCCAGGTCGAGCGCCTCGCGCTCGGCGCCAATTCGGTGGCGGTTCGACTGCGTCATAACGGCCGGGAGATCCTGAATTTGCCTGCCGCGGATCAGAGGCAAGCGATTGAGCAGCGCCTGGATCGCATTGTCGGGGCCGACTTTCGCAGCCGCGCCCTGCGCATCGAACGCGAGGCAGGCCCGCTCACCCTATCGGGCTGGCTCGGGCTGCCCACCGCGGCGCGCGCACAGCCGGACTTGCAGTTCTGGTTCGTCAATGGACGGGCCGTGCGCGACCGCGTGCTCGGCAACGCCGTACGGCTCGGATTTCGGGATGTGCTCTATCAAGGCCGTCATCCGAGCTACGTGCTGTACCTGGCGCTCGATCCGCGGCAGATCGACGTCAATGCGCATCCGACCAAACTCGAGCTGCGCTTCCGCGACAGCCGCGCGGTGCACGAGGGCGTGTTTCGCAGCATCGAGGCCGCGCTCGCGAACACCAGGCCGGCGGCGACTCTGGCCGCCGCGACTCGCATCGATACCGGTGGCGCGCTGGCTGAGGCGCCCACGGCCGGCAGATTTGCCTTTGAGTCCGCGGCGGATCCCGGCGGCAGCGGTTCGTGGGCCAGCGCGCGCGCCTATGCCCGCAGCAGCTTCGCGGCGGTGCAGGCGCTCTCGGTCAGTGAGGCCGAGAGCGAGACGCGGCCGCTCGGTGTGCCGATCGCGCAGCTGCACGGGCTATACATCCTGGCGCAGAACCGCGAGGGCCTGATCGTGATCGATACGCACGCGGCCCATGAGCGCGTGCTGTACGAGCAGCTCAAGTCGCAATACGATGCCGTGACGCCGGCTGCGCAGCTATTGCTCGAGCCGCTGCACGTGGCGGCAGCGGAACATGAAATCGAGGCCCTATTGCTCGAGCGCGCCGATCTCGAGCGGCTCGGCTTCGAACTGGAGCGCGATGGGCCCGAGCGCCTGCTCGTGCGACGCGTGCCGGTGCTGCTCGCCCGTGCCGATGCCGCGAGCCTGCTGGCGCAGCTCGCGCGCGAACTCGCCGGTGGCGACACTGCACCGCATCTGGATGGGGCCGCGCACCGCATTCTGGGCAGCATCGCCTGTCGAGCTGCGATTCGCGGCCAGCGCTCGCTGAGTCTGGCCGAGATGGATGCCTTACTGCGGCAGATGGAGCAGACCGATCGCGCGAGTCAGTGCAACCATGGACGGCCGACCTGGATGCGACTGTCGCTGCGCGAGATCGATCAGCTGTTCCTGCGGGGACGTTGATGCCCGGTGCAGCGGCGGCGCCGCTGCTGGTGGTACTGACCGGACCGACGGGCAGTGGCAAGAGCGATTGCGCCCTGCAGCTGGTGCAACATCTCGCCACACAGCTGCCCGTGGAGATCGTGAGCGTCGATTCGGCGCAGGTCTACCGCGGCATGGATATCGGCACGGCCAAGCCCGAGCGCGCGATACGCGATCGGGTGCCGCATCATCTGATCGATATCCGCGATCCGGCGCAGACGTACTCGGCGGGGGATTTTGTGCGCGAAGCGCGCGCGGCGATCGCTGACATTCATGCGCGCGGCGCGCTGCCTCTGCTGGTCGGGGGCACGATGCTGTACCTGCACGCTTTGCGCGACGGTCTGGCAAGATTACCGGCCGCGTCGCCCGAGATACGGCGCCAGATCGATGCACTGGCCGGCGCGCAGGGCTGGGCGGCGGTGCACGCTGAGCTGGGCCGCGTAGACCGCGACGCAGCGGCACGCATCGCGCCCCAGGATGCCCAGCGCCTGCAACGGGCGCTCGAGGTCTACCGACTCACCGGCGTGCCCATTTCACAATGGCAGGATCGCACTCAGGGCACGCGCAAGCAGTATCGTTGGATGCGCTACGCGCTAGTGCCCAGTTCGCGCGAGGACTTACGGCAGCGCTTGCAGGCACGCTTCGCCGCGATGCTGGGCGCCGGCCTGGTCGATGAAGTGCGCGGTTTGTACGCGCGCGGGGATTTGACGCCGCAGCATCCCGCCATGCGCGCGGTCGGTTACCGGCAACTATGGCCGTATTGTGCCGGCCAGGCGAGCCTCGAAGAGGCATCGGCGAGGGCGGTAACCGCCACCGCGCAGCTGGCCAAGCGCCAACTGACGTGGCTGCGTCGCGACCGCGAGATCACGCCGCTTAGCGGCGCGTCTGTAGGAGCTTTGGAAGCTCTGGCCACTGAAATTTGTGCCGCCGCACGCGCATGACCGCTGCGGCGTGGGGTGCTAGAATCGTTCTTGATGTGTGGTATCCCCACGGGCTGTGCCGAAGTGGCCGTCCCCGCCCGGTCTTGCACAGCTGTAATTTAAAAGGCGACCCGGTTGAAAAATAAGGAGAAACCAATGGCCAAAGGCCAATCTTTACAAGATCCTTTTCTGAACGCTCTACGCAAGGAACACGTACCGGTGTCGATTTACCTGGTCAACGGCATTAAGTTGCAGGGCCAGATCGATTCCTTCGATCAATTCGTAGTACTGCTCAAGAACACCGTCAGCCAGATGGTCTACAAGCATGCGATCTCCACCGTAGTGCCGGCGCGCGCAGTGCGCTTGGCTGTCGAAGAGGGCGCAACGGCGGAGACTGCGGCGGACTGATGCGACGAAACGGACAGAGGCATGTTCGAGCGCCCGCGCGCCGCTGAGCGCGCCGTGCTCGTGCGCCTTGGGCTTGGCACCGCTGTCAAGCCCGAGGATCTCGAGGAGTTCGAACAGCTGGCGCGCTCGGCCGGTGCGCAACCCGTCGCAACCATAACAGGGCGCCGCGCGCGGCCGGATTCGCGCTATTTCGTCGGCACCGGCAAAGCTGAGGAAATCGCCAGCACCGCGCGCGCGCAGCAGGCCGAGCTCATCCTGGTCGATCACCCCCTCTCGCCAGGCCAGCAGCGCAATCTCGAGCACCTGAGCGGCTTGCGCGTGTTGGACCGCAGCGGTCTGATCCTGGATATCTTCGCGCAGCGCGCGCGCAGTTTCGAAGGCAAGCTCGAGGTCGAACTGGCGCAACTCAAACACCTGGCCAGCCGCCTCGTGCGCGGCTGGACGCACCTGGAGCGGCAAAAGGGCGGTATTGGATTACGCGGTCCGGGCGAGACGCAGCTCGAGACGGATCGGCGGCTGCTTGCCGCGCGCGTGCGTTCGCTGACGCGCCGCCTCGAGCGGCTCAAGCAGCAGCGCGATACCGGCCGCAGTGCCCGCGCTGAGATTCCGGTTCCGGCCGTGGCCCTGGTTGGCTACACCAATGCAGGCAAATCGACGCTGTTTCGCGCATTGACGGGCAGCGAGGTCTACGTGGCCGATCAGCTGTTTGCGACGCTCGATCCGACCGTGCGACGGCTGCGGCTGCCCGGCGGCGCCGCAGTCGTGCTGGCCGATACCGTCGGGTTCATACGCGAGCTGCCGCATGAGCTGATCGCCGCGTTTCAGTCCACGCTGCAGGAGGCGCGCAGCGCTCATCTGCTGCTGCACGTGGTCGATGCCAGCGACTCGCGCCGCGACGAGCACATCGAGCAGGTCGATAAAGTGCTGCAGGAAATCGGTGCGGGCGATATTCCGCAGCTGCGCGTGTACAACAAGATCGATCGGGTCGGTGTCGAGGCGCGACTCGAGCGCGAGCGCTGCGGCCGTGCCGCTGCCGTCTGGATCGGCGCTGCCGCGGGGACTGGGCTCGACTTGCTGCGTGATGCGATTTCTGAGCGTCTGGAGCTGCAAGTACAGCGCTTGTGGCTGCATCTGCCACCCGACGCTGGCGCGCTGCGGGCGCGCCTGTACGCCGGTGGCGTGGTGCGCGATGAGCGTTCGCTTGAGGATGGTGCGCTCGAGCTGCTGGTGGACTTGCCGGCGGCGGAGTTGCTCACCTTGGCTGCGCTGCCGGGGGTACGATTGCTCGAAGCTCAGCCGCTGCCCGGCCTCGCGGCTTGTGCCGATCTCGAGCCGTACCTAGAATCGGAGCCGCAGGCCGCGACGGTGCGCCGCTGACCGCACCGAAGCAGACAGGCTTCTTCGATATGGCATGGAATCAACCCGGCGAAGACAAGAAGCGGCCGGCGCCGCGTGGCGCGCTGGACAACGCATCGTTGGATGATCTGTTGCGGCGCCTGCAGCGGCAGGTGCAGCGGCTCTGGCGCCCGGGCAGCAACCGCGGCAGTGCAGCGCTGGCGCTGTTGCTGCTGATCGCAACGGTGTGGCTGATCAGCGGCTATTACCAGATCGGCCCCTCCGAGCGTGGCGTCGTGCAGCGCTTCGGCCGCTATGTCGCCATCGAGCAGCCCGGTCACGGCTGGCACTGGCCCTGGCCGATCGAGACATTGACCAAGCTCGATGTGGTGACCGTCGAGGCCCTGGATTCCAAGGCGCTGATGCTGACCGACGATCAGAGCCTGATCGACATCAGCTGGTCGGTACAGTACCGCATCGCTGATCCCCTGCGATTCCTGTTTCAGGTGCGCGAGCCGCAAGAGAGCCTGCGCCAGGTGAGTGAGACGGTCATGCGCGAACTGATCGGTGGCAGCAGTCTCAGCGCGCTGCTCGACGGAGAAGCGCGTTCCCGCGTCGCTTCCGAAGCGCGCGCGCGTATCCAGAAAGCCCTCGATGGCTATGGCGCCGGTATCAATCTCGCGGGCGTGAATTTGGCCGACGTACGCCTGCCCGAAGCGGTGCAGGTAGCGCAGCGCGATGCCGCAAAAGCCGCGGCGGATCGGCAGCACGCCGTGGCCGAGGCCAACGCTTACGCCAACGACATCGTGCCCAAGGCGCAAAGCGCGGCGCAGCGGCAGATGACCGACGCCCAGGTGTACGCCACGCAAACGCGGGCCGCGGCAGAGGGCGAGGCGCAGCGCTTCACACAAGTGGCACAGGCCTACGCCCGCGCCCCCGAGGTCACGCGCAGCCGTATGTATATCGACACCATGGAGAGCATCCTCTCGCACGCACACAAGATCTTGATCGACACCAAGAGCGGCAGCGGCAGCATGATTTACCTGCCGCTCGACAAGCTGGCCGAGGCGGTACGCAGCAGCGCGCCGCCAGCGCCGCCGGCTGTCCCATCTCCCGCGCCGGCAGCTGCCGGCGCGGCGGCTCCGGGTGCCGCAGCCGATGCAGCCGATGACGCTCGCAACCGCGAGCGGCCGGAGCGTTGATGGCCGTGCGTGTGCTCAGTGCGCTTGGCATCGTGCTCGTCGCCGTGTTGCTGTGGCGCTCGCTATTCGTGGTCGATGAGGGCGAGGTGGCCCTGGTCACGCGCTTGGGACAGATCCAGCCCGGTGACTACGGCCCTGGAGCGCACCTGAAGTCCCCGATCGATGAGGTGCATGAGTTCGAACGCCGACTGATCTCGCGCTCCTACCAGGGTGAAGGATTCCTGTCACAGGATCAAAAGGCGCTGAATATAGATTTCTATGTGAAATGGCGGCTGCTGGATCCGGCGCGCTATTTTGCGGCTACCGGCGGCGATGAAGAGGCCACGGCGGCGCGGCTGGCCGACATCGTGCGCAGCCACATCAAGACTGCGCTGGCCGCCGCACCGCTCGCCGCGGACATCGCCGATAGGCATCTGGCTGCCGGCGCGCTGAGCGCCAGCGCGCTGCGCGCGCCAGCGGCACTGCTCGGGGTCGAACTCGTGGATGCGCAATTGCAGCGTATTCACTTGCCCGATGATCTCACCAATGCGGTGTATCAGCGCATGCAGCAGAGCCTGGTTGTACAGGCAACGCAGTTGCGCGCACAGGGCAGCGCGGAATCCGACAAGATCCGCGCCGACGCGGAACACAAGCGCGCCCAGACTCTGGCCGATGCGACGCGCGAAGCGCAGCGCCTGCGCGGCGAGGCTGAGGCAGCGGCGGCGGACGCGTATGCCAAAGCCTACCGCGCCAACCCCGAGTTCGCGGCCTTTTCCCGCACTTTGCAGGCCTACAAGAGTTCCTTGGGCCGCGAAGGGGACATTCTGGTGATTTCGCCGGAAGGTGAGTTCTTCAAATATCTGCACAGCGCCAGCGGGCGCTAGCTGCTCTTCAAGGTGGACCGTGGGGCTCGACTGGACTGATTTCTTTGCCGCGTTGGCAATCGTCTGCATCATCGAGGGCGTAATGCCGTTCATCAACCCGCAGGGCATGAAGCGACTGCTGGCCAAACTCGCGGCCATGGAGGAACGCGAGCTGCGCCTTGGCGGTCTGTTCAGCATGGCTGTGGGACTCGCCATCCTGTTCCTGGTGCGCTCCTGATGGGCCGCTTCGTCATCGTCATCGGCATGCAGTGGGGCGATGAGGGCAAGGGCAAGGTGGTCGATCTGCTGACCGAGCGCGCCGCCGCCGTGGCGCGTTTCCAGGGCGGACACAATGCCGGCCATACGCTGGTCATTGACGGTCACAAGACCATTCTGTCGCTGATTCCCTCCGGCATTCTGCGGGAGGGCGTGCAATGCCTGATCGGCAACGGCGTCGTGCTCTCGCTCGAGGCGCTGTTCCGCGAGTCGGAAATGCTGCGCGCGCAGGGGCTGGCGGTGTTCGATCGGCTGCGCATCTCTCCGGCCTGTCCGCTGATACTGCCCTCGCACGTGGCGCTCGACCGTGCGCGCGAGGCGGCGCGCGGGCTGAACGCGATCGGCACGACCGGTCGCGGCATCGGTCCGGCGTACGAAGACAAGGTCGCGCGCCGCGCGGTGCGCGTGGCCGATCTGTTCCAGCGTGACCGCTTCGCGGCCAAGCTCGGCGAGGTGCTGGATTTTCACAATTTTGTGCTGCAGCGCTATTTCGCGCTGCCGCCGGTGGACTTCCAGCGCACGCTCGATGAGCAGCTGGAGTTCGTCGAGCGCCTGCGGCCGCTGCTGCTCGACGTCACCGGCGCGCTGGCACGGCTGCGCGCGCAGGGCGCGAACGTCATGTTCGAAGGCGCGCAGGGCGCGATGCTCGACGTCGATGTCGGTACCTATCCGTTTGTCACTTCCTCGAATACAACCGCCGGCGGAGCCGCGACCGGCACCGGTCTCGGGCCCTGCGCCTTCGACCATGTGCTCGGAATCGTGAAGGCGTACACCACGCGCGTCGGCGCCGGGCCGTTTCCAACCGAGCTGTTCGACGACTACGGCGAGCATCTCTCACGCGTCGGGCATGAGTTCGGCTCGGTGACCGGTCGCCGTCGGCGCTGCGGCTGGTTCGACGCCGTCGCGCTGCGCCGCTCGATCGTGCACTCGAGCGTTTCCGGTCTATGTATGACCAAGCTCGACGTTCTGGACGGCCTCGAAACCATCCGCATCTGCGTCGGTTATCGGGTGCGCGGGGAGACGCTGCCCGGGCCGCCGCTGTTCGCCGACGCTTATGCCGATGTCGAGCCGGTCTATGAAGAGATGCCGGGATGGCAGGACAGCACTGTTGGGGTGCGCGAACACGGCGCATTGCCGCTCAATGCGCGACGCTACCTCGAGCGTATCCAGGAGCTGGTCGAAGTGCCGCTGGATCTGATCTCAACCGGACCGGATCGGGACCAAACCATCGTGCTGCGCCACCCGTTCGATAGCTGAGCGAGCGGCCCGCGCTCGGGTGGCCGGCAACGCGGATCACATCTCGAGAAACGCCTTGTGCAGCCGCCGCGATTCATCGCGGCTGAGGCTCGCCAAAGTGTCCTTCAGCGGCGCGGGCTTGCCGAATGCGTAGCCCTGCGCATAGTCGACGCCGAGTTTGCGCACGGCATCGGCGATCGCTTTATTCTCGACAAACTCCGCCACGGTATCGATGGAGAAGCCTTTGGCCAATTCCACAATGGCGCGTACCGTAACCTGCGAGCGCTGATCGGTCAGGATGTCGCGCACGAAGCTGCCGTCGATCTTGACGCGCGCGATATCCAGGCTCTTGAGGTTCGTCAGTGAATTCGCGCCGGTCCCGAAGTCATCCAGCGCGAGCCGACAGCCCATGGCATTGAGCTGATGGATCATCTCATTGGCACGGGCAAGATTGGTGAGCGCGGCTTGTTCGGTGATCTCCACGGTGATGCTGCCGTGCGGCAGGTCGGCCGCTTTGAGCTGATCGGTAAAGCGTCGAATGAAAGCCTCATCACCGATCGACTGACCGGAGACATTGATCGAGATGCTGATGCCGCGGCTTTTGAGCATGCTGCGGTAAGGGGTCAGCATTTGCAGCGCCCGCTCCGCGACCCAGCGATCGACGGTTGGCAGCAGCTGGTAGCGCTGCGCGGCATTGATGAGCGAACCGGGGGCGATGATGCTGCCGTCCGGACCGCGCAGGCGCAGCAGAATCTCGTAACCGCAAGGCAGGCTGGAGTTCTGCAGCGGTACGATTCGCTGCGCATACAGCAGCAGCCGGTCGGTCTTGAAGGCCGAGCGCAGCTGCCCGATTGCAACCACATCGTCGTGACGACGCATCATGCTGTCGTCTTCGCAGGCGTAGAGCTCGACGCGGTTACGGCCCCTCTTTTTGGCGCTCTTGCAGGCGAGCTCAGCCGCGGCCAGCGCGCGCGCCAGACCCTGCGGCATGCTGACCAGTGCGGCGACGCCGCAGCTCACGGACACGTCGACGGCTTCCTGCGCAGGACCGATGGCCACGCGCGTGGCGGCGGCTTGGAGTTGCGCCGCGATTTTCGCTGCGGCGTGAGTGTCGGTGTCGGGCAGGATGATCGCGAAGCGATCTCCGGCAATGCGCGCCGCCAGGGCGCCCGGCGGCAGCAACGGCGGCGCCATCAGCTCGGCAATGCGCACGATCAGCTCATTGCCGAGCTCGAATCCATGCAGCTCGTTGACCACCTGCATGTGATCGACATCCACGTAGATGACGCTGCAAATCGAGGCTTGCGCGTCGGCCGACAGGCGACCGTACATCTGCTCCAGACCGTCGCGGGTATGCAAACCGGTCATCAGATCGAACTGCGTCTCGACGATGGCCGCCGTCTGCCGGCCCAGATGTCGGGCCAGGAAAACGTGACGCGAGCCGTAGTCGGGGGCCTGCGGGGGATTGAAGAACGCGAGCACACCGATGACCTGTCCCGTGTCGCGCACCACAGGGACCGACAGAATTTTGCAGCGAGCCACCGCCGTTGCGGCGCGCCCCGTGCCGTTGCCATTGACGATCAAGGGGCGATTCTGACGCTGCGCCCAGGTAATCAGGTGCTGTTGGGTCTGCGCGCAGCTGTCGTGCAAGGCGTGTGAGCCGGAGACGTCGCGTTCCACGCGAATGCGTTTGTCCGGGACGATCAGAACACTGAACGCACTGTCGAGCCGCTGCATCGCAGCGCTGAGCAATTCCTCGAGAATGCGGCGGTCATCGCTTGCGCCTTTGAGCGAGCTGGTGAGTTTGAAGAGCCATTCGAGCTCCGAGGAGCGCTCGGTCAGCGTGTGGATGCGTTGATTTTCCGGCTGAATCGCGGCCAGCTCGCGACGCACGCAATCCAGCAGCGGATTGAGCCGTCGGGCATTGCTTAATGCGTGCTGAGCCGCACCGCCCGCAGCCTCGGACGCCGGCTGCCGCACGCAAAATACGCCCAGCAGGCCGCCGTCGGTCTGCTCGAGCGGGATGGCCGTCAACCAATTCCCGCCAGCCTGCGCGATCACGCTTGCGACGCGCTGCATGGTCCCGGTCCACCCCAGCCCTCGCAGCGACTTGGCGATTGCCTCGATCTTCAGGTCTCCGGTTTGCCCGCGAACGCGCAGCCTGCTGTCGAGCAGGCAAATTCCGGTCACATGCTGCAGCAGGTTGTTTGCCAACTGCGCGTAGGAGGCGAACATCGCATCGTCGGATGGCGCAGGTCGTGTTGCTCTATCCACCCCTCCAATACTCCTTCGGACTATGGCCTCATTGCCTGTGCGGCGATGACGCGGGAATGACCGAGGGCCGCCCGTGCGCTGCGCCTCACGCTCACGTTATCGGCAGCATCTCGATCGATTCGAGTGTAGTCGCCGTCGCATGCAGGAAGTGAGCAACCGCTCACAGCGCGCGCCAAATGTCAGCTAAGCTGCTGAAAAATAGATCTATATGCCCTTTGAAGCGCTCCAGGTCCCGCGCCAGTCGCGAGGCTCGGGCTGCAGCTGGAATCTCGGCGCAGCGGCTGTCATAATTCTGCGCGGTCGTCGCACGCTAGATCGAATAAATCGGCGGTATGGCCTGCAGCGAGCGGCGTCCGTCCACCTCATTCTGGGCAGCGATGACTGGCCGTTGAGCGGAGGGCATTTCCCTTGATTTTCCAGGCAACGGCAGCATGCTGTGCTGCAAGTATTCCCAAGGAGCACACTGATGGATGTCCGCGCCGCGATTGCCTTTGAAGCTGGCAAGCCGTTGACGATCGAAACCGTGCAGCTCGCTGGCCCCAAGGCCGGCGAAGTATTGGTCGAGATCAAGGCCACCGGGATCTGCCATACCGACAAATACACGCTCTCGGGCGCCGATCCGGAAGGACTGTTCCCGTGCATCCTCGGGCACGAGGGTGCGGGCGTCGTGGTGGAGGTCGGTGCCGGCGTGAAATCCCTGAAGGTGGGCGATCACGTCATTCCGCTGTACACGCCCGAATGCCGGGAGTGTAAGTCGTGCACCAGCCGCAAGACCAACCTGTGCACCCAGATTCGCGCCACGCAGGGCAAGGGTCTGATGCCCGATGGCACCAGCCGCTTCTCGTACAAGGGTAAGCCGGTGCTGCACTACATGGGCTGTTCCACCTTTGCCAATTACACCGTGGTGCCGGAGATCGCGCTGGCCAAAGTGCGCGCGGATGCGCCGTTCGACAAGATCTGCTACATAGGGTGCGGTGTCACGACCGGCATTGGAGCAGTGATCTTTACCGCCAAGGTAGAAGTGGGCGCCAACGTGGTCGTGTTTGGTTTGGGCGGCATTGGCCTGAACGTCATTCAAGGCGCCAAGATGGCGGGCGCCGACAAGATCATCGGTGTCGATCTCAATCCGGCGCGCGAACCGCTGGCTCGAAAGTTCGGCCTGACGCACTTCGTGAATCCCAAGGAAATTAAAGGTGATGTGGTGCCTCACCTGGTTGAATTGACGGGTGGCGGCGCCGACTACAGCTTCGAATGCGTGGGCAGCGTGCAGCTCATGCGTCAGGCGCTCGAGTGTTGTCATCGAGGCTGGGGTGTCTCCACGATCATCGGCGTCGCGGCTTCCGGCCAGGAGATCTCGACCCGGCCGTTCCAGCTGGTGACCGGCCGAAGATGGCAGGGCACGGCGTTCGGCGGTGCACGAGGCCGCACGGACGTGCCCAGGATCGTCGACTGGTACATGGAGAAGAAAATCAACATTGACGATCTGATCACCCATATCCTGCCGTTGGAGCGCATCAACGACGGGTTTGATCTGATGACGAAAGGCGAATCCATCCGCAGCGTCGTTGTCTATTGACAGCGACGCGGCGCCAGGGGGCGGAGGCGCCGTGAGCACATCGGGCGTGGTCACCGTGGAAGCCGACGGCGAGATCGCCGTGGTGACGGTGAACAATCCGCCCGCCAACACCATCACGGCAGCCGTGCGCGCCGGCCTGCGTGCGGCACTCGAGCAGATCGGCACCGCGAGGGCAATCCGCGCCGTGCTGTTGCGCTGTGAGGGCAGTACGTTCTTTTCAGGCGCGGATATCGGCGAGTTCGACGGATCGCCCAAAGAAGCCGAATACCGGGAGCTGTTTCGCCGAATCGAGGCTCTGGACATGCCGGTCGTGGCCGCTATGCACGGCACGGTGCTCGGCGGCGGCCTGGAGATCGCGCTCGCCTGTCATTACCGGCTCGCCGCACCGGGCACGCGCTTCGGTCTGCCGGAGGTGACGCTGGGCATCATTCCAGGTGCCGGCGGTACGCAGCGCATGCCGCGTTTGATCGGAGTCGAAAAGACTCTCGAGCTCATCATCAGCGCCAAACCGGTCGATGCGGCGCAGGCGCTGCAACTCGGATTCATCGATGAAGTCATTGCAGGAGATCTGCGCGCCGCGGGGCTGGGCTTTGCGCGCGCATTGCTGGCGGCCGGCAGCGGCCCGCGGCGCACGAGCGAACGGGCGGTGGATCCCAATAGCGCCACGGCCGCGCAGATCGAGCGGCTCACGGCGCAGGCGCGGGCACAATACCCGAACCGTGAGGCGGCCTTGACCGCCATCAAGGCCGTTGAGGCTGCTGTCCGGCTGCCGTTCGTGCAGGGTCTGCTCTATGAGGAACAATTGGTCAACCACGCCAAGCAGACGGCGGAAAGTCGTGGCGCGGTGCATGTTTTTTTTGCCGAGCGCGCCGCCCGGCGCGTGCCCGGTCTCGCGGCCGGCGCGGCGCTGGCGGTGCGGACCGCGGGCATTATCGGCGCGGGCACCATGGGCGGCGGCATTGCGATGTGCTTCGCCGATGCCGGAATTGCGGTGACCCTGATCGACTCGAGCCAGGATGCGCTCGATCGCGGACTGGGGGTGATCGCCGGCAACTACGCCTCCATGGTCAAGCGCGGCCGCTTGAGCGATGCGGAACAGGCGCAGCGCCTGGCCCTGATCCGCGGCTCTCTGCATTACGATGATCTGGCCTCGGCCGACCTCATCATTGAAGCCGTGTACGAGGACATGGCGCTGAAGCGGAAAATATTCGGGCAGCTGGATCGCAGCGCCAAACCGGGCGCCGTGCTGGCCAGCAACACTTCCACGCTCGATGTGACGGAAATTGCCCGCGCAACCTCCCGGCCTGCCGAGGTCATCGGCATGCACTTCTTTTCTCCAGCCAATGTCATGCCGTTGCTGGAGGTGATACGGACCGAGTTGACCGGGCCGGTCACTATTCGCACGGCGATGGAACTGGCGAAACCGCTGCGCAAGACCCCGGTGCTGGCACGCGTGTGCTATGGATTCGTCGGCAATCGGATGATGGAAGGCTACGCTGCCCAGGCCGAACGCATGGTGCTGGAAGGCGCGAGCCCGCGCCAGATCGACGGCGTGCTGGAGCACTGGGGCATGGCCATGGGAATTCTGGCGGTGTTCGATATGGCCGGTGTCGATGTCGGCGTCAACGTGCACAAGGCCAACGCCGATCGCTATCCGCCCGACCCGACCTACTATCAGGCTGACTTCGCGCTGGTCGAGGCCGGTCGTCTGGGGCAGAAGAATGGCAAGGGCTACTACCGCTACCAACGCGGTGACCGCACCCGCCACGATGATGCCGAGGCGGTCGCGATTCTGCAGGCCAGGGCGCGCGCGCTCCACGTACCAGCTCGATCCCACAGCGATCAGGAAATTCTGGAGCGGTGCCTGTTTGCGCTGCTCAACGAAGGTTTCCGAATCCTGCAGGAGGGCGTGGTTCAGCGCTCGAGCGACATCGACGTGGTGTGGACTTCAGGCTACGGATTCCCGCGCTATCGCGGCGGCCCGATGTTCTACGCCGAGTCAATGGGTCTGGGTCGACTATTGGCCGGCATCAACCGCTTTCGCGGCGAGTTCGGGCCAATGCACTGGGAGCCGGCGCCGCTTCTGGTCGAGCTGGTCGGAAGCGGCCGCAGCATTGCCGAGTGGGAAAGCGCACGCAGGGAAGCGCAGCCATGAAACTCAATGACATGATCGCCATCGATGTGCACACGCATGCAGAGGTGTCCTGTCGGCAGCCCGCGGATACCGAGTGGCAGCGCTACGAAGATGCCGCCGGCAAATACTTCAAGGCCGGCAAGCGTCCGACCATCGCGGAAACCGTGGCCTATTACCGCGAGCGCAAGCTCGGCCTGGTCATGTTTACCGTGGATTCGGAGTCGCAGATCGGCTCGCGACGCATACCGAACGAGGAAGTCGCCGATGCAGCGCGCGAAAACAGCGACATGATGCTGGCCTTCGCCAGCATCGATCCGCACAAGGGCCGCATGGGTGTACTCGAAGCCCGGCGCCTGATTGCCGATGGCGTGATCAAGGGGTTCAAGTTTCATCCCACGGTGCAGGGATTTTTCCCCAACGATCGGCTGGCCTATCCGCTCTATGAAGTTATCGCCGAGCACAAGCTGCCGGCGATTTTTCACAGCGGGCATTCAGGCATCGGCACCGGCATGCCGGGTGGCGGCGGTCTGCGCCTCAAGTATTCCAATCCGATGCACATCGATGATGTCGCGGTCGATTTCCCGGACATGACCATCATCATCGCGCATCCGTCGTGGCCGTGGCAGGACGAGGCGCTGTCGGTGTGCCTGCACAAGCCGAATGTCTACATCGACCTCTCCGGTTGGTCCCCGAAGTACTTCCCGCCGCAGCTGGTGCAGTACGCCAACGGGCAGCTCAAGCATAAGATGCTGTTTGGCTCGGATTATCCGTTGATTACGCCCGATCGCTGGCTCAAGGACTTCAACGACGCGGGCTTCAAGCCCGAGGTGCATGAGCTGATTCTGAAGCAGAACGCCATCAAGGCGCTGAAGATAAGCGCGACATGACAGACGCGAGTTTCCACTGGGATGATCCGCTGCAGCTCGAGCAGCAGCTGACCGGCGAAGAGCGAATGGTGCGGGATGCCGCGCGCGACTATGCGCAGTCCGCACTGGCCCCGCGCGTGCTTGAAGCGTTCCGTCACGAGCGCACCGATGTGGCTATCTTCCGTGAGATGGGCGCACTTGGCATGCTCGGCTCGACACTGGCCGCTGAGTACGGCGGCGCGGGGCTGAACCAGGTCAGCTACGGGCTCGTCGCGCGCGAGATCGAGCGCATCGACTCCGGCTTCCGATCGATGATGAGCGTTCAGTCCTCACTCGTGATATTGCCGATCTTCGCCTTTGGCACCGAGGCGCAACGACGCAAGTGGCTGCCGCCGCTGGCGCGCGGCGAGTTGATCGGCTGCTTCGGGCTGACGGAGCCGGGTCACGGCTCCGATCCGGGAGGCATGGTGGCGCGTGCGCATCGCGTTGACGATGGCTACCGGCTGACAGGTTCGAAGACCTGGATCACCAATAGCCCGATCGCAGATGTGTTCGTGGTCTGGGCCAAGACCGATGACGGTGAGATCCGCGGCTTCCTACTCGAAAAGGGCTGGAAGGGCCTGTCTGCACCGGCATTGCATGGCAAGGTGGGGTTGCGGACCTCGGTAACTGGTCAGATCGTCATGGACGAGGTCTGGGCGCCCGAAGAGAGTCTACTGCCCGGTGTCGCGGGTCTTAAGGGTCCCTTCACCTGCCTGAATTCGGCGCGTTACGGCATCGCCTGGGGCGCCTTGGGCGCCGCGGAATACTGCTGGCATACCGCGCGGCAGTACGTGCTCGATCGGCATCAGTTCGGCCGGCCGCTTGCCGCCAATCAGCTGGTGCAGAAAAAGCTCGCCGACATGCAGACGGAAATTACCCTCGGATTGCAGGCGTGCCTGCGCTTCGGTCGCATGAAGGACGAGCACAGCGCGTCGCCGGAAATCACCTCATTGCTCAAGCGCAATTCCTGCGGCAAGGCGTTGGAAATCGCGCGCGTGGCGCGCGATATGCTAGGGGGCAACGGCATCTCCGACGAATTTGGCGTGATCCGGCATCTGGTCAATCTCGAGGTCGTGAATACCTACGAGGGGACTCATGATATTCATGCCCTGATCCTCGGGCGCGCTCAGACCGGAATACAGGCGTTCTGTTAGCCCGTTGGTACGGCCGGGTGGCGCACGGGTTTGGCGCACGGATCTCACTGAACCGGCGAGCGGAAAAGCTACCGGCGTCGAAGGCGACGAACAGATGATGCTCGCCATGTACCAAGCAATGCCGACTCTGGCCATTAGGGCGCACCGAAAAATGCGGGGCTCGCTAGGCGTTGTCCCATGGGCGCCGCGCCTGTTTGCGCCGCACGCTACGGGCTTGGCTGATCGTCCTTGATGGCTTCGACCTGGATGGCCAGGCTGACCTTGCCGGTCGGAATCGTCTGTGGTACGCCGAAGCCGATACCGAAGTCCGTCCGGTCGATCTCCGCCATGACATCCGCGCCGCACACCTCCCGCTTCAACATCGGATGCGTGATGCACTTGAAGGAGGCGATCTTGAGGAACACAGGTTTCGTCACGCCATGCAACGTCAAACTGCCATGGACGCCAACCGGCGTGTCACCCTCGAAGTCGAAGCTGCTGCTCTGGTAGGTCGCCGTCGGGTATTGCTCGACATCGAACATCTCGGGGCTCTTGGCGTGGTGGTTCAGCTTCTCGTGACCGAAGTCGATCGAGGTAGTGTCGATCGTGATGTTGACGCTACCGGTTTTGGCCGCGCGATCCAGCGTTACCGTGCCGCTGGATCGGTCGAACTTGCCGCGCCAGAACGAAATACCGCCGATGTGCGGTGCCTGGAAGCTGGGATAGGTATGGTTGGGGTCGATGGTGTAGTGCTCGACCGCAGCGCTGGCATCGAACGCCAGC
>DAIMZW010000010.1:0-27318 GCA_036733765.1 Steroidobacteraceae bacterium | reverse complement strand
ATGGTTGGGGTCGATGGTGTAGTGCTCGACCGCAGCGCTGGCATCGAACGCCAGCAGCAGAGCGAACGGGACGCAGAGCTTGATCAGCATTAATAAGCTCCAGGTAGATTGAGAGCGAGTGTGATCGTAGCGATGCCGGAATTAAGGAAGCCAGCCCACCGCGGCACGAGGTCTGCAACCGAAGGCAGCATAGAAGAATCCCTATTCAGTGAATAGATGGCATAATCAGATCAGACTAATCCAAAAATGGAAGTAATCTAGTGCTCGGCCGCAACGCCGGATTTATTCGGCACACTATTCTCAGTGACGCTGCCGTTGCGGCATGTCACTGTTTGCGCAGTTGATTCAATTGGAGAAGATCATGGCTGTTTCGGCCGCTCCGGGATCGATGCTGCGGGCCGCAGTCGCCGCCGAGCGACCGTTGCAGATCGTGGGCACGATCAATGCCTATACCGCGCGCCTGGCACAGGCCTGTGGGTATCGCGCAATCTATTTATCCGGTGGGGGCGTGGCCGCGAACTCGCTCGGTCTGCCGGATCTGGGCATCAGCACCATGGACGATGTCCTGACCGACATACGCCGCATCACCGACGTCTCGGGCTTGCCGCTGTTGGTCGATGCGGACACCGGCTGGGGCGGCGCCTTCAACATCGCGCGCACCGTCAAATCGTTCATCAAATTTGGTGCGGCGGGCCTGCACATCGAAGATCAGGTCCAGTCCAAGCGCTGCGGTCACCGGCCGGGCAAGGAGATCGTTTCCCAGGAGGAAATGGTCGACCGCATCAAGGCGGCGGTGGATGCACGCACCGATTCGAGCTTCGTGATCATGGCGCGCACCGATGCCATGGCGGTCGACGGGTTGGACAGGGCTATCGAACGCGCGATCGCCTGTGTGGCAGCCGGCGCGGATATGATTTTCCCGGAAGCGATGACTGAACTGGCGATGTATCGGAATTTCAAAGACGCCGTCAAAGTGCCGATCCTGGCCAATATCACCGAATTCGGGCAGACTCCACTGTACACGCGGGACGAATTGAGTTCGGTCGGCGTGGATATCGTGCTGCACTGCTGCTCGGCGTACCGCGCGATGAATGCCGCGGCGCTCGCCACCTACCAGGCCATCCGCCGCGACGGCACGCAAAAAAATGTCCTGGCGTCGATGCAAACCCGCGCGGATCTATACCGCTATCTGGACTACCACGCCTACGAGGACAAACTGGATCGGCTGTTCGCAGCCAGCAAGGAAACCGTCCGATGAATGAAGCCGCAACCGCTCACAAACCGAAGAAATCCGTAGCGCTATCGGGTGTCGTCGCCGGTAACACGACGCTGTGCACGGTGGGGCGTAGTGGCAATGACCTGCACTACCGCGGCTACGACATTCTCGAGATCGCCACCACCTGCGAGTTCGAGGAAATCGCTCACCTGTTGATACACGAGAAGCTACCCAATGTCAGCGAGCTGGCGGCCTATCGCCACAAACTCGCGGCCCTGCGAGGCCTGCCCGCTGCGCTCAAGAGCATCCTCGAGAATCTGCCGGCATCCAGCCAACCCATGGACGTGTTGCGGACCGGGGTGTCGGCGTTGGGATGCATTGCGCCCGAGCGGCCCGACCATCCGCTCGAAGGCGCGCGCGATCTGGCCGATCGGTTGCTCGCCTGCCTGGGATCGATGCTGTGTTATTGGCATCATTTCAGCCGCGAGCACCGGCGCATAGAAGTGGCAACGGACGACGAGTCGATCGGCGGCCATTTTCTGCATCTGCTGCACGGCCGCAGGCCCTCGGCCGAGTGGGTAAGGGCCATGCATACCTCGCTGATTCTCTACGCCGAGCATGAGTTCAATGCCTCGACTTTCACTGCCCGCGTCATTGCCGGTACCGGCTCAGACCTTTATTCGTCGATCACGGGCGCGATCGGTGCGCTGCGCGGCCCGAAGCACGGCGGTGCCAACGAGGCTGCCTTTGAGATACAGAGCCGCTATAGCAGCGCGGACCAGGCGGAAGCGGACATTCGACGGCGCGTGTCCAACAAGGAGGTTATCATCGGCTTCGGCCATCCGGTCTACACCATTGCCGATCCGCGCAACGTCGTAATCAAGGAAGTCGCGCGAGGTTTGGCGCGCGAGCCGGCCGCAGTCAATCTGTTTGCGATTGCTGAGCGTCTCGAGGCGGTGATGAAGGACACCAAGAACCTGTTTCCGAATCTGGACTGGTTCTCCGCGGTGTCTTACCACCTCATGGGCATACCGACTGCGATGTTCACGCCGCTGTTCGTGATTGCGCGTACCACCGGCTGGGCGGCGCATATCATCGAGCAGCGGCTGGACGGCAAGATCATCCGCCCCAGCGCCAACTACATCGGTCCTGAGGTTCAGAAGTTCGTACCGCTGGCGCAACGCCCCTGAGCCATCATGTCTGCCGACGCCAAATCCGCCGAGCGCCCCGCGCCCGATGCCGTCCTGATCGCCATTGCCGACTACGCTTTGAACTTTTCTGTCCAGAGCGAGGCGGCCTATCAGACCGCCTACTACTGTCTGCTGGATACCTTGGCCTGCGGCTTCCAGGCACTGCAGTATCCGGCCTGCACCAAGCTGCTTGGGCCGGTCGTGCCGGGCGCGACGCTGAAGTCTGGCGCGCGCGTACCCGGAACCGCCTATGAGCTCGATCCGATCAATGCCGCATTCAACATCGGTACCATGATTCGCTGGTTGGATTTCAACGATACCTGGCTCGCGGCGGAATGGGGTCATCCGTCCGACAATCTCGGCGGCATCCTGGCGGTGGCTGATTATCTGTCACGCAACGGTAAGCCGCTCAGCGTACGCGACGTGTTGACCAGTATGATCAAGGCGCATGAGATCCAGGGCGTTCTGGCGCTGGAGAACAGTTTCAACCGCGTCGGCCTCGATCATGTGCTGCTGGTGCGCGTGGCTTCGACCGCCGTGGTGACAGCCATGCTTGGCGGTACGCGCGAGCAAATCATCAATGCGGTATCCAACGCCTGGATCGACGGCGGCGCCTTGCGCACCTATCGTCACGCGCCCAACACGGGTTCGCGCAAAAGCTGGGCCGCCGGTGACGCGACCAGTCGCGCGGTGCGCCACGCCTTGTTTGCCCTCAAGGGCGAGATGGGTTACCCGTCGGCGCTGACGGCGAAAACCTGGGGGTTCGAGGAGGCGCTGTTCCATGGCAAATCCATTCATCTGCCACAGGCCCTTGGCAGCTACGTGATGGAGAATGTGCTGTTCAAGATTTCTTACCCCGCCGAGTTCCACGCCCAGACCGCGGTCGAGGCGGCCATGAGCTTGCACAGCCAGGTCAAGGACAAGCTCGATCAGACCGAAAGGATAGTGATCGAAACCCAGGAACCGGCCGTTCGAATCATTGACAAGACCGGCCCGCTCGCCAACCCGGCCGACCGCGATCATTGCATTCAATACATGGTGGCCATCCCGTTGTTGTTCGGTCGGCTCACGGCGCACGATTACGAAGACGAAATAGCCCACGACCCGAGGGTGGATGCGCTGCGGGAGAAGATGGAGGTAAGGGAAAACCCGACCTTTACCAAGCAATACTACGCCGCGGACAAGCGCTACATCGGCAACGCCGTACAGCTGCTTTTCAGGGACGGCAGCGTCAGTCCCCGGGTTGCGGTGGACTATCCGATCGGTCATCGCAAGCGACGCGCCGAAGGCATGCCGGTGCTGGTCAGGAAATTCGAATCCAGCGTCAGCGCCCAATTCGAACAGCGGCAAGCCCAGGCGATCATCGGCCTGTGCGCGGATCGGCCTAAGCTCGAAGCCATGCGGGTCGATGAATTCGTCGCGACACTGGTGAACTAGTCTGCTCGATCTGAACGAAGCGCTCATGTTCGTGGAAACCATCCGCGCCGGCAGTTTTGCGCAGGCGGCGCGGCGGCTGGCGATCCCGCCCAATACATTGAGCCGGCGCGTGCGACAGCTCGAGGCATCGCTCAATACGCGGCTGATGCAGCGCTCGACGCGCAAGCTCACACTGACCTCGGCGGGGCAGGCGTTCTTCGACCACTGTGCCCCCGCGCTTGAAACTGTGCTGCGAGCCGGTCGGGAACTGGTCGATGGCAGTCAGGCGCCCAGCGGCTCGGTGCGCGTCGCGGCCCCGGCAGGATTCCTCGAACTGTTTCGTACGCAATGGGTCGCGGAATTTCTTGCGCGGCATCCTCGAGTGCGGCTCGATTTCGTGCTCGACGATGCGCCGGCCGATCTGATCGCGGAACATATCGACGTCGCATTCCGCGCCGGAACCGTGCACAACCCGGGCTTTGTCCGCCGCCAGATTTTTCCGAACTACACGAGCCTGGTGGCCAGTCCGGCCTATCTGGCCAGCCGCGCCGCGCCGCAGACACTGCGACAGCTCGCGCAGCACGACTGTCTGAGCTTCTCGAGCCAACAGGGCCGCATGACGTGGCGTATGCAGGGGCCGAGCGGCAGCGAGGACGTCGAGGTCGCAGGGCGATTCAGCGCCAACGATATGCGTGCCTTACTGCAAGCGTGCCTGTTCGGGCTTGGCATTGCTCTGTTGCCGGTCGTGATCACGGCTCCGCATGTCGCGGCCGGTCATCTGGTCCATGTGCTGCCCCACTATCGCCGCGAGGGTGGCGGTTTCCACGTCGTGTTCCCGAGCCGCCAACAGATTCCGCCGGCGGTCGCGGCACTGGCGAAATTCGTCGAAGCGCGGTTGCGCGCCATCGCCACGGCGGAGTCGGTCAAAGCGCCGCCCGGCCGCCGACGCGCAAAATGATAAATTGAAGGTCGCGATTACTTGAGCTGCTTGGTGATCTTGCGCAGCCCCGCGGCCGCACACACCTCGTCCTGCTGCCCCATCACGCTGCCGCGAGCGCCGCTGACGCCAATGGCGCCAATGGTCTCGCCGCTGACCATGATCGGGACCGCGCCGCTTGCGACGAACATATTCGGCGTCACCCGCGCCAGCAGTTCCGGGTCTTTGGGCACCAGCTCACTGGCTTTGGAACTCGGCATCTCGAATCGCAGGGCCACCAGGGCCTTGCGCATGGCCACGAACACATGGCTGCCGTCCGAACCGTCGGCGGTCAGCAGGGCGCGCGCCTCACCGACCGAATCGATGACCGCGACGCCGATTCGATACCCGGACGCAGCGCAGGTGTCGACTGCCGCGCGGGCGGCCTCGATTGCCTGCGACAACGATGGGCCGGGCGCCGTGGACTCTGGTTCCGCATTCGGACCGCGACGCGCGACGCTGGGCAGCACCGGTGGCGCCGGCACCAGATTGCCGTTGTCATCGAGCATGGCGAATGGCGGCACATTGTCGGCCGGAAGACTGCGCGGGGATGCCGCGCGGTCGTGAAACGGACTGTCCGCGGCCGCGTGTGCCAATCCCAGGCCGCTCCCCAGTGCCCAAGCGCTGCAGAGTGCGAGACCCGTGCACTTGTTCCTCATTACCCATCCCCCCACTGCCTATGACGCAAGTGATGATCCCACTTGGGCGTGAGCACGAGTAACCGTGCGGCCTGATTCACAAAGCTGCTAGGCTGTGCAGCTGTGAATTCAAACGCTAAAACTACTTAATGCGATACTGTAATATTTCGTCGTATGTCTTTGATTGTATGGTGCCCAGGAGAGGACTCGAACCTCCACGGGTCGCCCCGCTAGTACCTGAAACTAGTGCGTCTACCAATTCCGCCACCTGGGCATCGGGTGGGCGGCGCAATGTACGGAAGGGGTTGGGGACTGTCAATTGAGACGTAGCGGAAAGCAGCGGCCGCCAAAGAGCGATGCTCGATCCAAGCAACCATCGCGTGCCCCGACTGCCACGACCCAGCCCTCCCCGAAGCACGGCGCGCGCCGCACCAGCGCAGCGCCTGGCGGGACTCGCCGCAGCCAGTCCACGCGCGCTCCTGCCGCGGTGCTCATGGAGGCTGAGGGCACACTGAGCGCCAACCGCAACGGCTATGGTTTCGTGCGCACCGATGCGCTGACCGACTCGGTGTTTCTGCCACCCCAGGCCATGCAGGGACTCATGCACGGGGATCGCGTGCGCATCGAAGTGCGCGCCGACGGGCAAGGACGCTACGTCGGGCGGGTGCTGGACGTGCTCGAGCACGGCGTGCAGGCCTTTCTCGCCACCGTCGAGCCGAACGCACGGGGGCTCAGCGTTCGCTCCGCCGACCAGCGTCTGGGTCTGCTCTGCAAGGTGGTCGACAACGTTGCACAGGCGCGGGCCGGCGATTGGGTCATTGCGCGGCTGTTGAAATATCCGCAGGAGCACCAGGAGGCCGAGGCCCGCATCGAGCAGAAGCTCGATCCCGATCGACCGGTACACATGGCCACCGAGGCGGCGATCGCGCGCTTTGGGTTGCCGGTGGAATTTTCAGCGCCCACGCTGCGCGAAGCGGTGCAATGGGGCAAGACCGTCGACCCGGCCGAGGCCGCGCAACGCGTGGATCTGCGAGCGCTGCCGCTGGTCACGATCGACGGCGAGGACGCGCGCGATTTCGACGACGCGGTGTACGCCGAACGGCTCGCGGATGGTGGATTTCGACTGCTGGTCGCGATCGCCGATGTCAGTCACTACGTGCGACCGGGTTCGGCGCTCGATATTGAGGCGCGCGCGCGCGGGACCTCGGTTTACTTTCCGACGCGTGTGTTACCGATGCTGCCGACGGCGTTATCGAACCATTTGTGCTCGCTCGAGCCGCAGGTGGATCGGCTATGCATGGTCGCCGACATGCGGATCTCGAAGCGCGGCCTGCTCGAGGGCAGCAGCTTCTACCCGGCGGTGATGCGCTCGGCTGCGCGCCTGACCTATACCCAGGCGCACGAGGCGCTGTTCCTCGGCACGCCGGCCGCGCGCGCGCGACTGGGCGAGTTGCTCGAGAGATTACTGCCGCTGGTCGACGTCTATCGTGCGCTGTCCGCGGCGCGCAGTCGCCGCGGTGCACTCGACTTCGACGCTCCGGAGGCGGAATTCGTATTCGAAGGCGAGCACGTGCGTGCGATCGAATTCGTTTCGCGCAATGACGCGCACCGCCTGGTCGAGGAATGCATGGTGCTCGCAAACGTCGCGGTCGCGCAGGAATTACGCGAGCAGCGCGTCCCGGCGCTGTTTCGCGTCCATGCCGCGCCCGATGCGCGCAAGCTCGATCAGCTGCGCACCACGCTGCGGGTATTGGGCATCGAGCTGCAGTTGCCCGACCCCGTGAAACCGCGCGATCTGGCGGCGATTGCCCCGCGCGTGCGCGATCCACAGAGCCGCCCGTTCATCGAGTCCCTGGTCGTACGTTCCATGGCACAGGCGCTGTATCAGCCCGACAACATCGGGCACTTTGGTCTGGCTTTGGAGGACTACGCCCATTTCACCTCGCCGATTCGGCGCTACCCCGACCTCATGATTCACCGCGCTTTGCGCGCGCGCTTGGGTGCGCTGCCGACGACATCGCTGCCGTCGGGCCCGGAACTCGTAACCCAGGGTTCGGATCTGTCGCGGCTCGAGCGCAGGTCCGATGAGGCCGATCGCTATGTTGCGACCTTTCTCAAGTGCGTGTATCTGCGCGATCGCGTCGGACAAACTTTCGATGGTTTGATCACGACCGTCACGGAATTTGGCTGTTTCGTGCAACTGCTCGCCTTGGGGGTCGACGGCCTGCTGGCGCTCGCGTCGCTGCGCGATGACGCCTACCAGATGGCACGCGACGGCGGCCAGTGGCTCGGCCAGCGCAGCAAGCGCCGACTGGCTCCCGGAGTGCGGCTGCGCGTCGTGGTCGTTGCGGTCAAGCCGGTCGAAGGGCTGATCGATCTTGAGCTCGCCTCGGACTGAGGTCCTCTACGGTCTGCACGCGGTGCGCGCACTGCTCAGGCGCCATCCTGAGCGCGTGTTGCGCGTCTATCTACAGCAGGGTCGCTCGGACGCCAAAGCCGCGGAGATCGAGCAGCTCGCGCGCGCGGCCGGGCGCACGGTCGAGCGCATCGATGCCGGTCGTCTGCTCGCGCGGCTCGGCAATGTGGTGCACCAGGGCGTCGTGGCCGAGGTCGTGCCGCTAACACCATGGCGGGAAGAGGAACTGCTGGCGGCCATCGCGGCGAGCCAGGACCCGTTAGTGCTGGCGCTCGACGGCGTGCAGGATCCGCACAATCTGGGCGCTTGTCTGCGCACGGCAGATGCCTGCGGGGTATTGGCATTGATCGTGCCGCGCGACCGTGCCGCGCCGCTGAACGCCACGGCGCGCAAAATCGCCTCGGGTGCGGCCGAGACCACGCCCGTGGTCACGGTGACCAATCTTGCCCGCACCCTGGGTCTGTTCAAGGAAGCTGGCCTCTGGATCGTCGGTGCCGATGCCGAGGGGCCGCAGACCGCCGCTGAGGTCGACTTAACCGGGCCGCGGGTCCTGGTCATGGGCGCCGAGGGCAGCGGGCTACGTGCCCTGACGCGCCGCCAGTGCGACTGGCTCGCCCGATTGCCGAGCCGCGGTGCGGTCGAAAACCTCAATGTCTCCGTGGCGGCCGGCATGCTGCTGTACGAGGCGCTGCGCCAGCGCGAGGCCTCCGGAGCGGCCGCGCCGTGAACGCAGCGCCGGTCGTGCCTTTCTGCCATTGCTTCGCGGAGCCGCTTTTTGTATTCTTGCCGGCCTTTCTACCACGACCCGGCTGCCATTGGGGCCGCCGGATCTCCTTGCCGCACCGCGCTTCAAGCCTTACATCCCAGGCGGGCGGCATTACCCATAAGGAGGACATGAGTGAGGCATTACGAGATCGTATTTCTGGTGCATCCCGACCAGAGCGAGCAGGTTCCGGCCATGCTCGAGCGTTATCGGGGCATGATTGCGGCCGGCAACGGCATCGTGCATCGGGTCGAGGACTGGGGCCGCCGCCAGCTCGCCTATCCAATCGCCAAAGTCCACAAGGCGCACTACGTGCTGCTCAACATTGAAGTCGACCAGAAGACCCTCACGGAACTGACCGGATCATTTCGCTTCAGCGACGCCGTGCTGCGCCATCTCGTGACAGGCGTTGAAACGGCGATCACCGACGCCTCACCGATGGCCAAGGCCGAAGAGGAAGGCGACGCCGGTCGTCGCGAGCGCGACGATGATGGTGATGACGAACCAATCGCGATGGGTGGCTGATGCGTACTCCGAGCACCTCGCGTTTTACTCGACGCAAGAAATTCTGTCGCTTCACCGCCGACGGCGTGGCGATGATCGACTACAAGGATCTGGCGACGCTCAAGAACTACGTGACCGAGACCGGCAAGATCGTGCCGAGTCGGATCACGGGTACCAAGAGCTATTACCAGCGCCAGTTGGCCACGGCGATCAAGCGGGCGCGCTTTCTGGCGCTGCTGCCCTATACCGATCAGCACTGAGAGCGAGCGCCATGGAACTCATTCTGCTGCAGAAGGTGGCGAATCTCGGCAACATCGGCGATCGCGTGCGCGTGAAGTCCGGCTACGGCCGCAACCACCTGCTGCCCAAGGGCAAGGCAACGCTGGCGACGGCGGAAAACATTGCGCGCTTCGAGGCACGCCGCGTCGAGCTTACGGCCCGTGCGAACGATGATCTGGCGCAGGCACAGCAACGTGCCGAAGCCTTCAAGCAATTCAAGCTCAGCATCACGGCCAAGGCGGGCACCGAGGGCAAGTTGTTCGGCTCGATCGGTACCGCCGACATTGCAGAGCAGAGCACCAAGGCAGGCCAGCGGTTAGCGCGCAGTGAAGTGCGCCTGCCCGCCGGACCGCTGCGCGTGGTTGGCGAGCACAGCGTGCAATTGCATCTGCATGCCGACGTCAACATCGATCTGCCGGTCGTAATCGTCGCCGAAGAAGCGGCCTGACGGTTCGCGGCCTGCGACCGGCTGGCACCGCTGACGTGGCAGCGCAGCGTAACGGGGAGAGCGCGTGAGCAACATGCCGCTGCGTTCGCGACGCGACGGCGGCAACTCGGGCACCGAAGGGCTGACCCCGCCGCATTCGGTCGAAGCCGAGCAGTCGGTGCTCGGCGCGTTGCTCATCGACGGCAGCGCCTGGGACCAGGTCGCCGATATCGTCACGGCCGAGGATTTTTATCGGCCCGATCATCGGCTCATTTATGAAGCGCTCGCAGAACTGATCGCGACCGGTCGGCCGGGCGATGTGGTCACGGTGTCCGAGCAGCTCGAGCGCCGTGCGCGGCTCGAGGATGCCGGTGGGCTGGCCTATCTGGGCACGCTCGCGCGCGATACCCCCACTGCCGCTAATGTCCGCGCCTACGCCAACATCGTGCGCGAGCGAGCGCTGCTGCGCGCCCTGATCGAGGCCGGGCGCGCGATTGCTTCCTCGGTATTCAGTGACGAAGGCCTGCCAGCCCGCGATCTGGTCGATCGCGCGGAAGCCCGGGTGTTCGAAATCGCCGAGCAGGGCACTCGCTTGGGCTCCGGTGCGGTGCGGGTCAGTGTCTTGCTGCCGCCGTTGATCGACAAGATAGACGAGTGGCACACGAATCCGAACAAGCTGCGCGGCCTGGCGACCGGCTTCAGCGACTTCGACCATAAGACCGGTGGGCTTCGCCCCGGTGATCTGGTAGTGATCGCCGGTCGTCCGTCGATGGGCAAAACCACACTGGCGGTCAACATGGCGGAGTACGCGGCCGTCAACCCGGACATCAGGGCCTCGGTGGCGATCTTCAGCATGGAGATGCCCTCGGAACAGCTGGTCACGCGCATGCTGTCCTCCATCGGGCACGTGCCATTAAACAGTATTCGCACTGGACGCATCTCCGATGACGACTGGGTGCGCATCACGGCCGCGACCAGCCAGCTCTCCGAGGCTAAGATCTTCATCGACGAATCGGCCGGTTTGACGCCGACCGAGCTGCGCGCGCGAGCGCGTCGCCTCAAGCGCGAGCATGGCCTGGATCTGGTAATCGTCGATTATCTACAGCTCATGCAGGTTCCCGGCACGCAGGAGAATCGCGCCACCGAGATCGCCGAGATTTCGCGTGGTCTCAAGGCGCTGGCGAAGGAATTGGCGCTGCCCGTGATCGCGCTCTCGCAGCTCAATCGCAGCGTCGAGCAGCGCGCCGAGAAGAAGCCGGTGATGTCGGATTTGAGGGAGAGCGGCGCCATCGAGCAGGACGCCGACATGATTCTGCTGATCTATCGCGACGAGGTGTACGACAAGAACACCACCAAGAAAGGCATCGCCGAAATCGATCTGGCGAAACACCGCAACGGGGAGATCGGCACCTTCCTGCTGACCTTTCAGGGGCAGTACACGCGCTTCGTCAACTTCGCGCCCGATGCGTATGCCGAGGGCATATTGCGGTGACGAGGCTGATGCGCGCCGCCGGTGAAGGGCCTGAGCGCGGGTGGTACAGTTCAGCCGTGGAAGCCTTGGCGCAATTGGGTTCCCGCCTGTTCGTGCGCGCCGATCGAATGGCGCGCGCGGCGCTGACCGGGGCGAAGCAGGGACAGCTTAGCGGCATCATATTCTGGGCCGCGTTGATCGGTATCTGCGGCGCGTTTACCGGTGTGGCCTTTCGCGCCAGCGTGCGCCTGGTACAGCAGGCGCTGACCGGTCATGCAGCCGGCCTGGTCGAGACTGCAGAGCTGCTGCCGTGGTGGGCGCGCATCGCGGTGCCGACGATCGGCGGGGCCTGCGCCGGTGTGCTGCTCTGGATTGCGCGGCGGATGCTGCGCTCGACGCGCAGTATCGACTACATGGAGGCCGTTGCCGTCGGTAACGGCCAGCTAGGCAGCCGCGCTGCGCTGCTGCAGGCCGCGTCCTCATTCTTCACGATCGGATCGGGCGGCTCGATCGGGCGCGAGGGCCCGCTGGTGCAACTCGCCGCTACCGTGGCCTCGAAGATCGGCCAATGGACCAAAGCCCCGGTGCCGCGGCTGCGTTTATTGGTGGCTTGCGGCGCCGCCGCCGGCATCGCCGCGGCATATAACGCGCCGATTGCCGGCGCGTTGTTCGTGGCTGAAGTGGTGCTGGGCTCGATTGCGATGGAGAGCTTCGGCCCACTGATCGTCGCCTCGGTGGTTTCGGATGCGACCAGTCGCCACTTTCTCGGCTATGGGCCGGTCTACCAGGTGCCGCACATCAACTTCGGCGCTTCGTGGGAACTTGCCCTGTATGCTTTGCTCGGCGTTCTGCTCGGGCATGTGGCGCCAACCTATCTGGCGTTGCTCGATCGCGCGCGCGTTGTCTTCCGCCGCCTGCACTGGAGTCCACCGTGGACGCTTGCGCTCGGCGGGCTGATCGTCGGGGTGATCTCGGTCGAAGTGCCGCGCGTCTGGGGCAACGGCTTCAGCGTCGTGAACGACATGCTCAACGACAAAATCCCGCTCGATCTGCTCGCTCTGGTGCTCATCGCCAAGCTGGTCAGCACCGCGGCGACGGTCGGCTCCGGCGCCGCGGGCGGTATTCTGACGCCGACTCTGTTCATGGGCGCGGCGATGGGTGCCCTGTTCGGCGACACCGTGCATCTGATCGAGCCGAGCTCGGGCTCACAGCTGGCGGCTTACGCCGTGGTCGGTATGGGTGGCTTTCTGGCCGCCACGACGCACGCGCCTCTGACCTCGATTCTGCTGATCTTTGAAATGACCCTGGACTATGAAGTGGTGCTGCCGCTCATGCTTGCCTGTGTCACCGGACACTACGTTGCACGCATCTATCGCGGTGGCGAGTCCGTCTACACGCACTCGCTGAGCTCCAAGGGACCAGGCGATGAGGACGAATGGCGTTTGCGGCAGATCACAGCCTTGATCCGGCCGCCGGCCTCACTGCTGCAACGTGATCAGCCGTTCGGCGCAGCGCTCGAAGAGGCCCTGGCGCGCGGTGGCGGCCTGGCCTACGTGGTCGATAGCGAAAAGCAGCTCGTGGGCCAACTGGATCCGGCTTTGCTGGCGCGGGAGGCAGGAACGAAATCGTTGGCGCCATCCCTGACGGTCGGACAGGCCATGGAACCGCCGCCGCCGATGCTGACACCAGAGATGCTGCTCGGCGATGCACTGGACGTGTTCATCGCGCACCGCTGCAAGCGCCTGCCGGTGGTGTCCGGGCATTGGAGTCCGGTACTGCTGGGCGAGGTGTCCCGCCACGATGTCCTGCTGGCACTGCAGGATCGGATGACCGAGCGGCCCGAGCGCGGCAACGCGGCCTAAGCCGGACGCCTGTCGCGCTAGCCCTCGAAGAACCCCATCTTTACGCCGGCGAGCTGAATCACGTCGTTATCGAAGAGTTTGCGCGCCTGGGCGCCGATCTTGGCGCCGTTGACGAGCGGGAAGTTGTCCTCGCCCTCGGAGTCGACGTGCACGATGAAATAGCCTTCCGAGCGGCGCGTGATCGCCGCGACCTGCACCCCCGGACGCCCGAGCGTCGTGAGTGCCTTGGTCAGCTCGAGCTCGCGGCCGGCAAAAGCACCGGACAGGACCTGCAGCTTGGCCTTCTTGATTGCCGGCGCGCCGTTAGCGAGCGCGCGGCGCGAGGCGGTGGTGCCTGCCTCGCTGACCGCGGCGCGGACCCGCTCCACCGGCCGAGCCGAGGGCTGAATCACCATGGTCTTCTCAAACTCGTCCTGCTGGGCCTCGTCGTCCTCGACAAAGCGCAGCTGGTGATGTCCGGCCGTGATCACATCGCCATGCTGTAAAGCGTGTTTTTTGATCAGCTTGCCGTTGACGTAGGTGCCATTGGTGCTGTTGAGATCCTCAAGGAACGAGTCGTTGAGGATGTTGATGATCAGCGAGTGATGCCCGCTGACGGCCGGGTTGTCGATGCGGATATCGTTGTCCGGGAGCCGCCCAATGGTGTAGCGCTCCTTGTTCATGTTGTATTCCGCGAGCACGGTGCCATCGAGACTCAGAATCAACCTAGCCATGTGCGTTTAGCCTCAGGTGGAGCTGAACCAGCCCAACATCTTGTCAATTATGCCGCGGGGTGCGGGGAACGATTCCATGATCTCCGCCACTACGACCGAGATATTGTCCTTGCCACCGTTGTCATTACCCAACTGGATCAGTTGTTTAGTGGCGTTCTCAAGGTTAGCACCAAAGGTGCTGATGGTTAAGTGAATGTCGTCATCCTCGACCATGTCCGACAGGCCATCGGAGCAAATGAGATACAGATCACCCTTCTGCACCGGGTGCTCCTGCACCTCGACGTCGACGTTAGGTTCCACGCCCAGCGCCCGGGTGACGTAGTTCTTATTCGCCGCTCGCTGGGCCTCTTCCGGGGAGTAGAATCCGCGATCGACCAGCTCCTGCAATAGCGAGTGGTCCATCGTCAGCTGTTCGAACCCGGCGCTGCGCATGCGGTAGAGACGCGAGTCCCCCACGTGCGCAATCGATACGCGGTTGTCGAAAAACAAGGCGCCGACCACGGTCGTGCCCATGCCCTCGCACTGCGGTTGCGTGCGAGCGGTCTGAAATATGATCTTATTGGCCCGCAAAATGGCATCGCGCAGGATGATGGAGGCGCGCGCTAGGCCGGCCGCGGAGTCGTGATTGCGAAGATCCTCGCGCTCCACGGCGTCGCGAACCAGTCCGACGATGGTCTTGACGGCGATGCCGCTGGCCACTTCGCCCGCGTTGTAGCCGCCCATGCCATCGGCCAGGACCAGCAACCCGATGTCCGAATCATAGGCGATAGTGTCCTCGTTGTGCTCGCGCACCCGACCGGTGTCGGTCTGGCCCACGCAACGCAGTTTTCCCCTGAGGCTCATACGGCCCCTGAAACGCGGCATATATTGCTTCTTCGATGAATTTTGAACTGCGTCACACTTCGATCCGTGTCTTCCATGGGCGTCCCGCGCCGATTGTCCTCAAGGCCATGGCGCTCGGATGCAGTGCACTGAGGCTATAACTTAGCATCGCGGCAAGCCCAATGCGCGGCTCCGATCACAATTGCGCTGCGGGGTGTAGCATTCCGTCGGGCGCAATCCGTCGTTCAACTCAGATCCAAATCCCATCCGTGGTGCGTACCCAAACCCTTTTCGTCTGTCGAACATGCGGCGGTGAGGCGCTGAAGTGGCAGGGCCAATGTGGCCACTGCAAGGCCTGGGATACGCTCGAGCGCGTCTCGGCGGTCCGCGCGGTACCGGAGCGCCTTGAGGCGGCGCAGGCCGCGCCGCTCGAGACTGCGAAACTTACGGCTACGGCGCTGCCGCGCATGTCCTTCGGCCTGAGTGAATTGGACCGGGTATTCGGCGGCGGTCTGATCCCCGGCTCGGTCACGCTGCTGGGCGGCGAGCCGGGTATAGGCAAATCAACTTTGCTGTTGCAGCTGGCCTCGAGCCTGTCTCGGGAACTGCCGATCGTCTATGCCAGTGGCGAGGAATCGGTGGCGCAAGTGGCGCTGCGGGCGCAACGCCTCAAGTTGGTGGGGGCGCAACTCGAACTGGTTGCTGACAGCTCACTCGACGCCATCTTGCAGCTTGCCGGCGAGCGTCGCTGCGCACTGCTGGTGATCGACTCGATCCAGTCGATGCGGCTCGATGCGGCCGATTCCAGTGCCGGATCGGTTGTGCAGCTGCGTGAATGCACGGCAGCGCTGGTGCGCTACGCCAAGAGCGGCGGCGGTGCGGTCATTCTCGTCGGCCACGTGACCAAGGACGGCGGAATCGCCGGACCGAAGCTGCTCGAGCATTTGGTTGATACCGTGCTGTATTTTACCAGCGATGTCGGCAGCCGCTATCGACTGCTGCGCGCGACCAAGAACCGCTTCGGGCCGGTCAACGAACTGGGTTTCTTTGCCATGAGCGAGAGCGGGCTCAAGGAGGTCAGGAATCCGTCGGCCATCTTTCTCTCGCGGCATCCGCAGCCGGTGCCTGGCAGCATCGTGATGGTCGCGCGCGATGGCGGGCGGCCGCTGCTGATCGAGGTACAGGCCCTGGTCGACCGCAGTCGCTCCAATACGCCGCGCCGGGTAGCACAGGGGGTCGATGTCAACCGGCTATCGATGCTGCTGGCCATCCTGAGCCGCCATGCCGAGCTGCCGCTCGCCGACTACGATGTGTTCGTCAACCTGGTTGGCGGCATCGAGATCACCGAGACCGCCACGGATCTGCCGCTGGCCCTGGCTCTGGCCTCGAGCCTGCGCGCGCGCTCTCTACCGCCCTCGCTGGTCGCCTACGGTGAACTCGGGCTCACCGGTGAGGTGCGGCCCGTGGCCTACGGCGAGGAACGGCTGCGCGAACTCGCCAAGCTCGGTTTCACGCAAGTGTTACTGCCGCGTGAAAACCTGCCGCGCGCGGAGATAGCCGGGCTCACGCTGCTGGGGGTTTCGAGCATTGCTGAGGCGCTCGCGCAAGCCTTCCCCTAGGTACTTTCCTGTTGCGCGGTCGGCGCCTTTCGCACGCGCACCGTGCGGATCGCGTTGTCGGCGATCTGCAGAATCTCGAACTCGTAGTCGCCGATGCGCAGTGCCGTGCCCGGCGTCGGAATGGTCTCGAGTTTCTCGAGCAGCAGGCCATTGAGCGTGCGCGGCCCGAGGGCGGGCAACTGCCAGGCCAGCGAGCGATTGAGCGCGCGAATCGTGGCGCTCGCATTCACGAGCCAGTTGCCGGCGGCATCGCGGCTCACATCTTTGTGCGTGACCGCGGTCGGATCGGTGGTGAATTCGCCCACGATCTCCTCGAGGATGTCCTCGAGGGTGACCAGCCCGGCGATGTCGCCGTATTCGTTGACGACGAAGGCGAGGCGGCGGCGCGTGCGCTGGAATTGCGCCAGCTGCTGCGTGAGCGACGTGCCCTTGGGAACGAAATAGGGCTCGCGCGCTGCGGCGAGTTCCATCAGGCGCTCGCGGCTCAGCGTGCCGCGCGCGAACTCCTGAGCGACGCGTTTCATCTGCAGAATGCCGATCAGATTGCTGAGCGTACCCTCGTAGACCGGCAGGCGCGAGTGCGGCGTCTGGCGCAAGCGGTCGAGGATGTCCTCCCAGTTCATCGCCATGTCGATCGCCGAGATCTCCTGCCGCGGAATCATGATGTCATCGATGCTGACGCGTTCGAGATCGAGGATCGAGAGCAGCATCTGGCGATGGCGCTGCGGCACCAGCGCACTGGCCTCGGCGACGACCATGCGCAGCTCGTCGGTGGAGAGCGCCTGGGTGGCGTCGGTGCGGCGCGTGACACCGACCAGGCGCAGGAAGCCCTGAGCAATATGGTTGCTCACCCAGACGACCGGCGTGCTGATCCAGAGCAGTACCAGGTAAATGTAGGCCGACCCCAGCGCCACGCCCTCTGAATGCACGGCGGCAAAAATCTTCGGCGCCAGCTCGCAGAACACGACCATGACGACCGTCAGCAGGATCATCATGAGCGGTAGCGCCAGCGGCTCGCCGGTGCGTTGCGCCAGCAACGTCGCCGCGGTCGTGGCAGCGACGCTCGCGAGCGCCAGAATCACCAGATTGGCGCCGAGCCAGCGATCGGGTTGCGCGAGCAGCGTCTCGAGCAGCCGCGCGCGCCGCTGGCCGAGGCTGGCACGATGACGGATGCGGTAGCGGTTGACTGACAGCATCGCCACTTCGGTGCCGGCAGAGAAGGCAATGACGAACAGCAGCGCGAGCAGGATCAGGATCAGAACGATCGTCGGCGCGTTGTCCACCTGGTCCTTATAATGGGTCATCAGATAGCTGTATAGGGCGGCGCGGCCGCACTGCTGCACAATGTTCGACAAACTGACCGAACGCCTGGCCGCTGCCGTCCAGGGGCTGCGCGGGCGCGGCCGCGTAACCGAAGAGAACGTCGCCGAGACCCTGCGCGAGGTGCGCATGGCGCTGCTCGAGGCCGACGTGGCGCTGTCCGTGGTCAAGAGCTTCACCGACAGCGTCAAGGCGCGGGCGCTGGGTGCCGAGGTGGCCACCAGTTTGACACCGGGGCAGGCCTTCATCGGCATCCTGCATCGCGAGCTCGTGGCGCTGCTTGGCGCCAACGCCGCCGGGTTCGCGTTCAATGTGCAGCCGCCGCAGGTGGTGCTGCTCGCGGGCTTGCAGGGCGCGGGGAAAACTACCACGGCCGGCAAGCTCGCGCGCTGGCTCAAGCAGACCCAGCGCCGGCGGGTGTTGCTGGTGAGCACCGACGTGCGCCGTCCGGCGGCGATCCTGCAGCTCGAACGTCTGGCACAGAGCGTCGAGGCCGACTTCTTCCCCAGTTCGGCCGGCGAAGAGCCGGCGGCGATCGCGCTTGCAGCGCTCGAGGCGGCGCGCCGCGGCGTCTATGAGACGCTGATCATCGATACGGCCGGACGGCTGCACGTCGATGCCGAGCTCATGGCCGAAGTGCAGGCCATCGATCGTGCCGCCGGTGCGCATCAGCGGCTGTTCGTGGTCGATGCCATGGCGGGCCAGGACGCGGTCAATGCGGCACGCGCCTTCGGTGCCGCGCTGGAGCTGACCGGCATCATCCTGACCAAGGCGGATGGGGATGCCCGCGGCGGCGCGGCCCTGTCGGTGCGCTCCGTGACCGGCAAGCCGATCGTGTTCCTGGGGGTGGGCGAGAAGCTCGATGCGCTGCAACCCTTCGACCCCGAGCGCATGGCCTCGCGCATCCTCGGCATGGGCGATGTGGTCTCGCTGGTCGAGGACGTGCAGCGCAACGTGGACGTGGATCAGGCCGAGAAGCTCGCGCGCAAGGTCGCTTCGGGCAAGAGCTTCAACCTGCTCGATTTGCGCGAACAGCTCGAGCAGGTTCGCAAGCTCGGGGGCCTCAGCGCGGTCATGGATAAATTGCCGGCACAGCTCGCTGGCCGGCGCGCAGCCATGCCCCGCGATCAGGCCGACCGCGAGCTCAAGCGTCAGATTGCCATCATCGATTCGATGACGCGCCAGGAGCGACTGCGTTCAGGGCTAATCGATGGCTCGCGCCGGCGGCGCATCGCGGCTGGCGCCGGGGTACAGGTCCAGGACGTCAACCGCTTACTCAAGCAATTCATGGAGATGCAGAAGCTTATGAAGGGCATGAAGGGCGGCAAGCTGGGCCGGCTCATGGCGGGCTTGCGTGGCGGAATGCCCCCCGGGCTGCCCCGCGGGCGCTAGGCATTCCATAAGCCTTTCATCTGTTGGCCATTTTGCGTAGAATCCGCGCTCTTTTTTGGGCTCTTACCGAACATCGATTATGGTCACAATTCGTTTGACGCGCCGCGGCGCCAAGAATCAGCCCTTCTACCACGTCGTAGTCACGGACAGCCGGGAACGGCAGGGTGGTTCGAGCCTGGAAAACGTGGGTTATTTCAACCCGGTGGCGCGCGGTAAAGACACGCGACTGAAGCTCGATCTCGAGCGCATCGATCACTGGCTTAGCCTAGGTGCGCAGCAATCCGATCGCGTGCGTACCCTGGTCGCGAAACATCGCCGGGAAGCCGCCCCAACGGCCGCGGCCGCCTGAATCGCTACCTCGTACTCGGCCGCATCGTCGCGTCATTTGGGCTACGCGGCTGGGTGAAGGTGCTCTCTTACACCGATCCGCCTGATTCATTGCTAACGCATCGCCACTGGCGCTTGCGCAGACCCGGCGGCGGTGAGGACGGTTCGGGGCAGGTGCTGGAGGTGCTGCACGCGCAATGGGACGGCCACGCGCTGCGCGCGGCGCTCGAAGGGATCGGCGATCGCGATGCCGCCGAGTCGTTGCGCGAGTGCGAGATTCTGATCGAGCGTGCGGCGCTGCCGGCGGCGGCCGAGCGCGAGTACTACCGCGAGGACCTGCTGGGCTTCACGGTGCGCAATACGGCCGGCGTGGTCCTCGGCTCGCTGCAGTATTTCCTGACGGCGCCGGCGACGGCGGTCATGGTGGTGCGCGGCGAGCGCGAATACGCGGTGCCAGCCGGGCCACCGCACTTGAAGCGCGTGGATCTGCAGCGGCGCGAGATCGAGGTCGACTGGCCGGCGGATTTTTGAGGGCGCGGTGCGGATCGAAGTCGTCACGCTGTTCCCGGCGCTGATCGCCGATGCACTGCGCTATGGCGTGCTCGCGCGCGCGCTGGAGCGCGGGCTGCTCAGCGTGGGGACCGAGGACCCTCGTGCGCACACGCTGGACGCGCACCGCACGGTCGATGATCGGCCCTATGGCGGCGGCCCGGGGATGGTGCTCAAGCCCGAGCCGCTGTGCGCGGCCATCGATGCGGCGCGGCGGCGCGTGCCGCCCGGCAGTCCGCGCATTGCGCTCTCGGCGCAGGGCGATCCCCTGACGCAAGCGCGCGTGGCAGGGCTCGCACGGTTGCCGGGAATGGTGCTGGTTGCGGGTCGCTACGAGGGGATCGACGAGCGGGTGCTCTCGCTCGCGGTCGACCAGGAGCTGTCGATCGGCGATTATGTGCTCTCGGGCGGGGAACTGCCGGCGCTGGTGCTGATCGATGCCTTGGCGCGGCTGCAGCCCGGGGCACTCGGGGATGAGCGTTCGAGCGTTCAGGACTCGTTTGGCGAGGGACTGCTCGACTGGCCGCACTACACGCGGCCGGAAGTGTTCGAGGGCCAGCGGGTGCCTGCGGTACTGAGCTCGGGCGATCACGCTGCGATCGAGCGCTGGCGGCTCAAGCAGAGCGTCGGGCGCACGTGGCTGCGACGGCCGGAGTTGATCAACCGCACCCCGCTCGATGCCGAGCGCAGGGCATTGCTTGAGGAATTTTTGACGGAGCAGCGCGACGGCGCGCAACGGTGAAGAGGAAAACGACTATGGACAACATCATCCGCACACTCGAAGCCGAGCGCATGACGCGCACGCTGCCCGAGTTCAAACCCGGCGATACGGTCGTGGTTCAGATCAAAGTGGTCGAGGGCGATCGCGAGCGCGTGCAGGCCTACGAAGGCGTCGTGATCGCGCGCAGCAACCGCGGTTTCAACTCCTCTTTCACGGTGCGCAAGGTCTCGCACGGCGAGGGCGTGGAGCGTACCTTCCAGACTTACAGCCCGAGCATCAGCGAGATTGCGGTCAAGCGCCGCGGCAGCGTGCGGCGCGCGAAGCTTTACTATCTGCGCGAGCGCACCGGCAAGGCCGCGCGCATCGAGGAAAAAGTCTAGCGCCTCAAGCGCACGACGCCGATGTACTCTCTCGGCCGTTTCCTGCAGGGACTATGGCGCGGGCTCGATGCGCTGCGCCGTTTCCTGCACCTGTTGTTGCTGCTGGCGATATTCGCTTTAGGTCTAGGCGTACTGCGCCAGGAGACACCTCGAGTGCCTGAGAAGGCGGCGCTCGTGGTGCGACCCTCGGGGAATATCGTCGAGCAGATCAGCGGCGAGCCGTTCGAGCGCGCCATCAATGAGGCGCAAGGCTCGGGCGAGCCGCAGACACTGCTCTGGGATCTGACCACGGCGATTCGCGCAGCGGCCGGCGATGCGCGCATTGGCGCGCTGCTGATCGATACCGATGACATGGACACTACCGGCCAGGTCAAGCTCGAGGAGCTGGCTGCGGCGATCGGCGAGTTTCGCCGCAGTGGCAAGCAGGTCATCGCCCACGGCAGTTACTTCCTGCAAAGCCAGTACTACCTCGCGGCGCAGGCCGATGAGATCTATCTCGATCCGTTCGGTTTCGTGCTGCTCGACGGCTACAGCCGCTATCGCATGTTTTTCAAGGACGCGCTCGATAAGCTCGGCATCGACATGCATCTGTTCCGCGCGGGTAAATTCAAAAGCGCGGCCGAGAACTACACGCGCCACGACATGTCGAGCGAGGACCGACAGGAGAGCGAGGCCTACTTGGGCGCGCTATGGCGCGGTTACTGCCAGGCGATCGCCAGTGCGCGCAAACTGAAGAGCCAGGCGATCTCGCAATACGCCACCAGCTTCGTCGAGGCGGTCGGCGCCGCCGGCGGGGACACGGCCAAGGTAGCCAAGGACAGTGGCCTCGTGACCGACCTGAAAACCTCGCAGCAGGTCGAACAGCGCATGATCGAGCTGGTCGGGGCCGACGGCGGCAGCAAGTCCTATCGACAGGTTTCGGTCAGCGACTATCTGCGCGCCACGCGCGCCGAGGACAAGCTGCGCGGCAAGGGAGCGGCGGTCGGTGTGATCGTTGCGAGCGGGGAGATCCTCGACGGCAAGCAGCCGCCCGGCTTCGTGGGCGGCGAGTCGACCGCGCAATTGCTGCGCCAGGCACGCCAGGACGACGACATTCGCGCGCTGGTGCTGCGCGTGGACAGCCCAGGTGGCAGCGTGTTGGCCTCCGAGCAGATTTACCGCGAGGTGCGCGCGCTCAAGGAGGCCGGTAAACCGGTCGTGGTGTCCATGAGCGATCTCGCCGCCTCCGGCGGCTATTACATTGCGGCGCCCGCCGATGAGATCATCGCCAGTGCCAATACCATCACCGGATCGATTGGCGTGTTCGCGAGCATCCCGACCTTCAATCGAGGTCTGGCCAAACTCGGTATCAACGTGGATGGGGTCGGCACCACGCCGCTGTCGGGTGCGACGCGTCTGGATCGGCCGCTGTCGGAGGGTGCCAACAAGCTATTGCAGAGCACGGTTGACCATACTTATGAGCAGTTCCTGACCCGGGTCGCCTCCGGGCGCGGCAAAACCCGCGATGCGGTCGATGCCATCGCCCAGGGTCGCGTCTGGGCCGGCGTCGATGCCGTGCCCATCGGCTTGGTCGATCGAATCGGCGGCTACCAGGATGCGGTCAAGGCGGCGGCGAAGCGCGCCGGGCTTCAAGGCTCCTATGGCGTGCGCCGCATTGAGCCGGAACTGAGCTGGGCGCAGCAGTTGCTGCTGCAGGTGCGATCGAGCGGCGAGCGCGTGCTCGAGCGCATCGGCTTACTGCACGGCGGCATCGGCGCGCTCGCGCAGCGGCTTGCGCCGCTGGATCGCGAGCTCTCGCGCTGGGCGCGCCTCACGGCGCCCCATACGCTCTACGCCTACTGCTTCTGCAGCGTCGAGTAGCCGGGCCGCTCAGCGCAGCAGCGTGATGACTGTGGCCCACTGCGGCCGCAGCTCGCCCCAGACCGCCTCGGCCGCGAATGTGATGGCGCACAATCCCGCCGTGCGCAGCTCGATGGCCGGCGCAGCGCCGTTGAAGCGCTGCGCGAGCTCGCTCAAGCCCGGGTTGTGGCCGACCATCAGCAAGGTCTTGAGCCCGCTCGGGCAGCGCCGCAATGGCGCCAGCAGCGCATCGGGGTTGCCCAGATATAGCGCCGGCTCGAAACTCAAGCCAACGACGAGATCGAGCTCAGCTGCGACGATGGTCGCAGTCTCCCGGGCGCGTACCGCCGGGCTGACCAGCACTGCCTCGCACTGCAGCCCCGCCCCGCCGATGCTCCGCGCTGCATCGAGCGCCTCGGCACGGCCGCGCGGACTCAACGCTCGATCGATGTCCGCCAGACCCGAGCGTGTCTCCTCGGCGTGTGCATGCCGCAACAGCAGCAGCTGCTTCATGCGTCCCCTTAAGGCCTACCAGGTCATTCCCGTTTGCAGGCGCGCGGCTTCCGACATCATGGACTGGCTCCAGGGCGGATCGAAGGTCAGGTTGACCTCCACGCGGCCGACGGTCGGAATGATTTCAAGCTTTTCTTTGACATCCTGTACCAGCACATCGCCCATGCCGCAGCCCGGCGCCGTGAGCGTCATGGTGACGCGGATATCGCGGGCCTGATCGGCGCCGGCCGCGACCTCGCATTCGTAGACGAGTCCCAGATCAACGATGTTGATCGGAATCTCTGGATCGAAGCAGCTGCGCATCTGCTGCCAGGCCAGTTCGCGCACGTCCTCTTCGGTCGCGTTGGGCGGTAGCTGCGGCGGCCGCACGAGTTGCTTGCCGATGGCATCGGCCTGATCGCCGGCGAGGCGGTACAGGTTACCCTCGACGTAGAGTGTGAAGCTGCCGCCGAGCGCCTGCGTGATATAGCCCGCGAGGCCCAGCTTGAGCGTGATCGGCTGGCCTCCGGGCACCATGACCGCCTCAACGTCGCGTTGGATGACGACCGGTTCGTTTTCGTAGGCTCGCATGGCTCACTCGGTCGACACAGGGGCTTTCGCATCAGCCAGCGCCGCATGCAGTGTGTGCCAGCACAGGCTCGCGCACTTCACGCGCGCAGGAAATTGCACCACACCGCCCAGCGCCGCCAGTTTACCGAGCTCGCGCTCGCCCACGCTCTCGCGTCCCGTAAGCAGCGCGTGCACCTCGCCGTAGAGCCGTTCGATCTCATCGCGGCGACGACCCTTGACCGCCTCGCTCATGAGCGAGGCCGAGGCCATTGAGATCGCGCAGCCCTGTCCCTCGAAGCGCAGGTCGGTGAGGCGTTCGCCCTGCATGCGCAGCGTGATGTCGAGCACGTCGCCGCAGAGCGGATTGCGGCCAGCGGCCGTGGCGTCTGCCGGATCGAGTCGGCCGAAATTTCGCGGGCTGCGGTTGTGATCGAGGATGACCTCGCGATACAGCTCTTTGAGATCCATCAGCGCAGCTCCTCGCGCATCAGCCGAACAGCTCGCGCACTTTGCGCACACCCTGGACCAGCCGCTCGACGTCCTGCGCGTTGCTATAGCAGCCGAATGATGCGCGGGCGGTGGCGGGCAAACCGTAGAACTGCATGAGCGGCATCGCACAGTGATGGCCGGTGCGAATGGCGATGCCCTCGCTGTCTAGAATCGTGCCGATGTCGTGCGGATGAATGCCCTGCATCGTGAAGGAGACCACCGCGGCCTTGCCGGGAGCGGTGCCGATCAGGCGCACGCCGGGCAGCGCCGTGAGGCTTTCATTGGTGAGTTCGAGCAGCCCGTGCTCGTGCTCGGCAATCGCCTCGCGTCCCAAGCTCTCGACATACTCGAGGGCCGCGCCAAGACCGATCGCACCGGAAATGTTGGGCGTGCCCGCCTCGAATTTCGCGGGCAGCTCGTTATAGGTCGACGCCTCGATGCTGACCGAAAGGATCATCTCGCCGCCACCCTGCCAGGGCGGCATCGCCGCGAGCAGCGACTCGCGGCCGTAGAGCACGCCAATGCCCGTGGGGCCGTAGACCTTGTGGCCCGAGAAGGCGTAGAAATCGCAATCCAGCGCGCGCACGTCGACCGTTTCGTGCGGCACCGCCTGCGCGCCGTCGACCAGCACGGGTACGCCATGCGCATGAGCAAGCCGCACGATTTCCTGCACCGGCAGCACGGTGCCGAGCGCGTTGGAGACATGCGCGACGGCGACCAGACGCGTGCGAGGCGTCAACAGCTCTTTGAAGGCATCCAGATCGAGTTCGCCGGCGGCCGTGATCGGCGCGGCGCGCAGCTTGGCGCCGGTCGCGGCGCAGATCAACTGCCACGGCACGATGTTGGAGTGGTGCTCAAGGTAGGTGATCAGCACCTCATCGCCGGCCTGGAGCTGACCGCGGCCCCAGCTGTTGGCGACCAGGTTGATAGCCTCGGTGGTGCCGCGCACGAACACGATCTCGCGGCTCGAGCGCGCGTTGATGAAGCGCCGCACCGTCTCGCGTGAGCGTTCATAAGCGTCGGTTGCCCATTGGCTCAAGCTATGCACGCCGCGGTGCACATTCGCGTGCAGCGTGGTCTCGTAGTGTTCGACGGCGCGCAACACCGCCAGTGGGCGCTGCGAGGAGGCTGCGCTGTCGAGATAGACCAGAGGCTTGCCGTGGATGCTGCGAGCGAGGATTGGGAAATCGGCGCGCACGCGCGCGACATCGTAGCGCGAGCTCATCACGGCGGGGCTTGCGTTCATGACAGTGCTCCGATGGCCTGCACATCCTGCAGCTGGCCGGCAGCCAGACGCTCAGCCTCGGCGCGCAGACCCGGCAGGTCGATCTCGCGCAGTACATCGCTCAGGAACGCCCATTTGAGCAACGCCCGCGCAGTCTGGCGATCTATGCCGCGGGCGAGCATGTAGAACAGCAGATCTTCATCGAGCCGGCCCGTGGTCGCCCCGTGCGCCGCGCGCACCTCGTCAGTCAGGATCTCCAGGCGCGGCCGCAAATCGATTTCGGCGCCGGCGCCCTCGATCAGTCCGCGCAGCGACTGGCGCGCCTGCGAGCCGGGCGCGGTGGTGTCGATGTGGATATGGCCGCTGAAGGCAATGCGTGCACGCTCATCGGCGATGCCGCGAAATAGCTCTTCAGTGCTGGTGTCGGGGGCGTTGTGTTCGACCTTGAGCGTCGTGTCATGGACCTGTTCGCCGCGGCCGACGGCAATCGCCTGCCAGGCGAGGGCGGCACCGCGTCCGGCCAATTGCACGCGCGCGCTGGTGCGCGCCGTGCCGGCACCGACCGCAACCGAACGATGCGTATAGCGAGCCTGATCGGCCAGCCGTGCCCCGAGCGTATCGGCAAAAAGCGTGTCGCGGCCGTATTGTTGCAGGCGGTAGTGCGTGAGTACCGCGGCGCGCGCGAGCTCGATCGTGACATTGCACGCCACCAGTGCCGGTGCCGCCGCGGCGCCGAGGTGGCGTTCGATGAGCTTGAGGTGACTGCCGGGCTCGAGTTGCAGCTGCAGCCGAGGATAGACCGCGGCCCCTGCTGCGCGCTCGCTGGTGATGAACAATATTTCGATCGCCGCCTCACCGCGCACCCTAAGTCGCGCTGAATCGCTCGCGAACATGTCGCACAGCAATCCCAGGCGCTGCTCCGCCGGCCAATCCCAACCCGCGGTGCGTTCGCCCGCATCGCCCTGCAGGCGCTGCGTGCCATCGACATGGATGCCATCCACATAGATCAGGCGCTCAAAACCCGGCACCGGCGCAGGCAGCGCGGTGTCCTGCCGCAGCGCCTTGAGCGCGGCGGCGGCATCCTCGGCCGTGCCTGATGCCGGTCGATACCCGCCCAGGCGCTCGAAGGCGCGCAGATTGGCGTAGCGCCACTGTTCATCGCGCGCGGAGGGCCAGCCGAGTGCAGTCAACTGCGCGGCCGCCCGCGCCCGCGCGGCCTGTGCCAACGCATCCCCGGGCAAGCCCTCGGCGACGCTCTGGTAGTCGCGCAGCACGCGATCGAGGACGCTGGGCCTCACTGCGGTGGCTGGCGCACTCATCGTGGCACTCACGCTGCGGCCTGCTCACTGAGCCAGTCGTAGCCACGCCGCTCGAGCTCGAGCGCCAGCGTGCGATCGCCGCTGCGTACGATGCGGCCGCGCGCCAGCACGTGCACAAAATCTGGCACGACGTGGTCGAGCAGCCGCTGATAGTGGGTCACGAGCACGATGCAGCGCTCGGCGGAGCGCAGTGAATTCACGCCGTTGGCGACCACCTTGAGGGCGTCGATATCCAGCCCCGAATCGGTCTCATCGAGCAGCGCGAGCTTCGGTTCGAGCACCAGCATCTGCAGGATCTCGTTGCGCTTCTTCTCGCCGCCGGAGAAGCCCTCGTTGACGGAGCGGCCCAGGAAGCTCTCATCGATGTGCATGAGCTGCGTCTT